>JBJFHG010000048.1:0-248013 GCA_051893455.1 Bacillus sp. (in: firmicutes) | reverse complement strand
AGGCTCACCGCCCGCCCCGCGGAAAGCGAGCAACCTGGAGCCTACTTCTTCATAGACAACAAAGTTTGCGAAAACAGCCTTTTTTCTTTGCTGAATCATCCATAGAAGCCGCGTATGTTTTATATCTGGCCAACATGGATAAAATCCAAGGAGAGGGACTTTTATCATGTCGATTTAGAAAGAGGAATTACCCGGGTTTATGAAGAAATTACTAAAGGACTGCATACATTCGGCAGAATAGAGCTTTCCCATGCCGGAAAAACAGGAGGTACTTGTTATGAAACATAGAAACGAAACAGATGGTTTTGCTTTACATACAGACCTGTACCAAATCAATATGGGAGAAACTTATTGGGAGGACGGCATTCATGAAAGGACAGCAGTCTTTGATCTTTATTTTAGAAAGCTGCCTTTCGGAAACGGATTTGCTATTTTTGCCGGCCTAGAAAGGGTTGTCGACTTCCTGAAGGATTTTCATTTTGCCGATTCGGATATCGATTATTTACGGTCACTTGGATATAAGGACGATTTTCTTTCGTACCTGAAGCAGCTGCGGTTCACCGGAACTGTGAAAGCGATGAAGGAAGGCGAGCTCGCTTTCGGCAATGAACCCCTGCTCCGGGTGGAGGCTCCTTTGCTCCAAGCTCAACTGATTGAGACGGCTCTTTTGAATATCGTCAACTACCAAACTTTGATTGCCACGAAAGCGGCACGCATCAAGCACGTGATCGGGCAAGATAAGACAATGGAGTTCGGCACGAGAAGAGCTCAGGAAATGGATGCGGCCATCTGGGGTACAAGAGCGGCCTATATCGGCGGCTTCAGCGCGACTTCCAACGTCCGCGCAGGCAAACTCTTCGGTATCCCGGTCTCGGGGACACATGCTCATTCCCTCGTCCAAGCCTATAAGGACGAATATGTCGCCTTTCATAAATATGCTCGCCGCCATAAGGATTGCGTCTTTCTTGTCGACACGTACGATACTTTGAAATCAGGTGTGCCCAATGCCATCAAAGTGGCGAAAGAACTCGGTGACCGAATCAACTTTACCGGCATCCGCCTTGACAGCGGCGATCTTGCCTATCTGTCCAAACAGGCGCGCAGGATGCTCGATGAGGCCGGCTTTACAGATACAAAAATCATTGCGTCCAATGACTTGGATGAGGATACCATTATGAATCTGAAGGCCCAAGGCGCCAAAATCGACGTCTGGGGAATCGGAACCAAACTGATCACTGCTTTTGATCAACCGGCACTCGGAGCCGTGTATAAACTCGTCTCCATCATGAATGAAAACGGAGAGATGACCGATACGATCAAAATCAGCGGTAATCCCGAGAAGGTGTCAACGCCCGGCAAGAAGAAAGTCTATCGCATTATCAACAAAATTAATCATAAGGCTGAAGGGGATTACATCACGCTTGAACATGAGAATCCGCAAACAGAAGAACGGCTTCATATGTTCCATCCTGTCCATACCCATATAGGAAAAATCGTGACTCATTTCGAAGCCTGCCCGTTGCATGAAGTCATCTTTTCAGAAGGCCAGCTTGTGTATAAGCTGCCATCATTAGAACAAATTAAACAATTTGCGCATGATAACCTCGATGTTCTCTGGGAGGAATACCTCCGGACCTCCCGCCCTGAAGAATATCCTGTTGACCTGAGCAAAGCATGCTGGGATAACAAGATGGCCAATATACAGGAAGTTCAGAGAAAGGTGTCGGAGCTATAAAGATGGCCTCCCCGGAATGAGGCCTGGCTCCCTCCTCTTTTACGGTACATAACGAATCAATAAGAAGGGACGGTCATACACCGGCCCTTCTTTTTTTATCCGCTTGCTTTCCTTCACCTCTCTCCTTTCTGAAAATGATATATGGTACAATCAACGGTATACTAGCGAACGGTATTTGATAGAAAGGAGCACTACAATGAAATTGAATCGCCAGTTGATTAAAGATAGATGCGGCAGCGTCTCTTTTAAACGGGGAGAGGCTTTTTTCCGCGCCGATAAAGTCTCTTTCCGGCAAACCGGGACAGACCGTTATTCAGCCATCGTGACAGCGGCAGAGGATTTCCATGTGGCTATTGAAGCTAGAGAAGACGGCGACATCCTAACAACATGCAGTTGTCCGAGCCTTGCATCCTTCCAGAAGGATTGCCAGCATGTTGCGGCTGTCCTGTTGGCGATTCATGAACAGAGCCGCCACTGGCCTTCAGTCGTCCATGACATAGATGAAATGGATCTGGCAGCCGATGTGATGGGAATCTTCAGCCGACAGCCAGTCCGGACCAGCGAACAGCAGCGCCATTTTGATGAACGGCAGCCGCTCATCTGCCGTTATTATCTTGTTCCGTCTGACCCAGCAAGCGGGCAGGACCTACTTGGCATCGGATTGAAGATCGGCTCCATACCAGTGGAAGACCTAAAAGGATTTCTGACGGCTGTCAGACAACAAAGGCCGCATAAAACCTCCCCTCTCTTCATTTATGATCCTTCCGTCCATTGCTTTACAGATGATGATGACGCCATTCTCCATATTTTGATGGAGCATATGGGCGATGAACAGGGGCAAAGCGGCAAACAGGCATCTGTACAACCTATCATGCCGGGATCATGGACGAAGCTCCTTCCATTTTTCAATGGTTCAGCTCAATTTGAATGGGTTACGGAAAAAGGAAACGTTCAGCAGCTCAATTTGACTGAGGAACCCCTGCCCCTCTCCTTTTCATTTACGGATGGAGAAGTTGCCGGGGACTATCACCTTGAGATGCACGGCTTAGAAAAAGTTGTGCTTCTTGCGGATTACCGCTGCGTTCTTTCCGGCACTCGCTTATTCGGATTGACGGATGAAGACGCGAAACGGCTGCAAGAGCTGTTTTCGATATTGAATGCCACCAGAACAAACCGGATTCCGGTCAAACGACAGCAGCTCGGTCTGTTCCTGGAGAAAGTCGTGCCTGGGCTCAAAAGGCTTGGCAAGGTATATATCCCTGAGAAGATAACCGCAGGACTGAGTGGAAAGCCACTTATCGCCAAGCTCTACCTGGATCGCATCAAAAATCGGCTGCTTGCCGGAATCGAATTTCATTACGGGGATATCGTCATCAACCCGTTTGAGCCTGAGCCTGATGTGAAAGCATTGTTGATTAGGGAGGAAGAAAAAGAAGATATGCTTCTGGAACTGATGGACAATAGCGGCTTCGCAAAGACCGAAGGAGGATTCTATCTGCAGAATGAAGAGCTGGAATATCATTTCCTCCATCACGTTGTGCCGAAAATTCAGCCTCTGGCCCAAATATTCGCAACGACCGCCATCCGGAACCGTATCTTCCGCGGGAACGCCCGTCCAATCATTAAAATACGCCTGAAAAGGGAACGGACGAACTGGCTTGAATTCAAATTCACGATGGATGGCATACCTGATCATGAAATCCGGGATGTTCTTCACTCATTGGAAGAAAAGCGAAAGTTTCACCGCTTAAAAAACGGGTCTCTGCTGTCGCTTGAGGGGCGCGAATATGATGAAATCCGACGTTTCCTGAATGAGGTGCCCGATCAGAAGCAAACTAGCGGGGGAGTATGGGAATTGCCGTTGACAAAAGGCTTACCGTATATGAGTGCTGAGGGTGAGAACAATATCTTTGCTGCAGAGGAATCATTCCGGCAATTCCTTGAACTGATCACCCAGCCGAACAAAAACGGCCTGCCGGTACCCCCTTCTCTCGATCCGGTGATGCGGGACTACCAGAAACATGGCTACAGATGGCTGAAGACGTTGGCTGCACACCATTTCGGCGGAATCCTTGCCGATGATATGGGCTTGGGCAAAACGCTGCAGAGTATTGCCTACCTTGTCTCCAACATTCCGGAAATCAGGGACTCAGGCAAGCCGGCCTTGATTGTTTGTCCCTCTTCCCTCACCTATAACTGGCTGAATGAATTGGTAAGTTTTGCCCCTGAAATTGAGGCAATCATCGCAGATGGCAGCAAGAAGGAACGGATGGAGCTACTTAGCCAGGCCGGAAAAATGGACGTCATCATCACTTCCTATCCGCTACTGAGGATGGATTTGGACTGGTACAGTAAACAATCGTTCCATACCGTCTTTTTCGATGAGGCACAGGCATTCAAAAATCCGGTCACTCAGACAGCCAAAGCCGTCAAGCGAATCACAGCCAGCCACAAGTTCGCTTTAACCGGGACGCCTATCGAAAATTCCCCGGAGGAATTATGGTCGATCTTCCATGTCGTATTTCCTGAGCTGTTCCTTGGCTTAAGGGATTTCAGCCATCTGGACCGGCAAACGATTGCTCGCCGAAGCAGACCGTTCCTGCTTCGCCGGATGAAGGAGGATGTGCTTGCGGAGCTCCCCGCCAAACAGGAGTCCATCGACTTTATCGACCTGCTCCCGGAACAGAAGAAATTGTATACTGCCTATTTGGCCAAACTTCGGCACGATACGCTGAAGCATCTTGATAAAGAAACGTTCCGGAAAAACAAGATCCGAATCTTAGCCGGTCTTACCCGTCTTCGGCAAATATGCTGTCATCCCGGATTATTCGTTGAAGGGTATGACGGGACTTCCGCAAAGTTTGAACATCTGAAAAAGCTGATGAAAGAAGCATTACTGTCCGGCAGACGGGTCCTTATCTTTTCACAATTCACAAAAATGCTTGAGTTGGTAAAACGGGAACTTGCAGCCCAAGGGGTTCCTTACTTTTATCTCGACGGGCAAACCCCTTCAGAAGAACGGGTCGACTTATGCTCGCGCTTCAACAACGGAGAGAGTCCTTTCTTCTTGATTTCCCTGAAGGCTGGAGGGACCGGTCTCAATCTGACAGGCGCCGACACCGTCATTCTTTATGATTTATGGTGGAATCCGGCAGTCGAGGAACAGGCGATGGACCGCGCCCACCGAATCGGCCAGAACAGCACGGTTCAAGTCATCAAACTGGTTACCAAAGGGACGATTGAAGAGAAAATGAATGAACTTCATGATAAGAAGAGGATGTTGATTGAGGAAATCATCGATTCCGAAAGTGCCTCGCTCAGCGAGGACGATATCCGGGATTTATTGAATATTTAACGGACGAAAAAAGCCAGGAATGTCGGTTTAACAGACTCCCCATTAGGAGAGAAAAAGATTCTGTCAGTTTGATCATTCTTGGCTTTTCCATTTGATTCAATGGATTGGTTAGGCAGCACCATTCTGGTTCTCCCTATGCTATACTCAGTTGTTGACTAATCCGAACTTATTGAACGGGAAAAAGCGCAATTTCACTTCTCCCATGACCGACTCTTCGTCGATGAAACCGAATGCGCGGCTGTCATTGCTGTTTCTCCGGTTATCCCCCATCACGAACAATTTCCCTGCTGGCACTTCAGTTTCGCCCGTCAGTTCCGACAGTGTAAAATCCCCCGTCACAATCTGTGATTCACTCATTCTGTTCACATATGGTTCTTCTACTTCCTGTCCATTGATGTAGAGTGTTTCATTTTTGACTTCAATGTCATCCCCCGGCAGCCCGATCACCCTTTTGACATAATGACTTTCTTCATAAGGAGCATGGAACACAATCACATCAAGCCTGTCTATCCCGCTCAATTTACTGACGGCCAGTCGGTCCTTTGTTTCGAATGTCGGTTCCATCGATACCCCTTTCACATTCACAACGGTAAAAATGTAAGTGCGGCAAATGACAACCAATGCTACAGCCAATAATATTGCCTTGACCCACGACCAAACTTCCCTGGTAGTTACTTCTTTCATAACGAATTCCTCCTATATACTCCTCACTTGTTGTTTCATTTTTCTGTATTATCTAATAATTTTATACTTATTAATAGTTATTTAACGGACAGTTAAGCTGGGCTGACTCCTCAAGAAAGGGTGATTGGATTGGGTACGTTCCCTGTTGGTTATCATACTTTTCACAAAAACAGCACGATAAACTTTCAGATGAACCGCTGGTATTCCTCCGGTTGCTTAGACTATGAAGATTTACAGGACGCTGCTGAACGCATCCATAACTTTGCTGATTGGACATACGAATTCAAGTTCCTGGCCGAGGAAGCCAGGCAGAAAGATAACATGGTGGCGTGCGCCACTTATCTTCGGGCGGCGCAATTTTTCACATTTGGCGATGGACCCGAAAAACTGACACTCTATGATGATTGCATTGATGCATACGACAAAGCCTATCGGAACCAAGGGTTCTATCAGGAACAGATTCCCTTTAATGACGTCTTCCTGCCGGTTATGCGGATGAACCACAAAGGCAGTCACCGCGGAACAGTCATCCTTCACGGAGGGTATGACTCATTCATTCAGGAATTCGTCCCTTATATGAAATATGTATTCAAGCAAGGGTTCGATGTTTATATGTTTGAAGGCCCGGGCCAAGGGAAAGCCCTGTATAAATATGGTCTGAATATGACCCATGAGTGGGAATACTGCACATCCGCTGTCCTGGACTTTTATGGGCTTCATGATGTCACCATCATTGGTGTATCATTGGGGGGATATCTGGCAACAAGGGCTGCTGCCTTCGATAGCCGGATCAGCCGGGTTGTCATGTATGATGTCATCTATGACTTTTATAAAGCCCTCATGTCAAATACAGCTATCCTGAAACGGGTGATTACCAATCTGCTTCTTCCTTTCGATAAAGCTCCAATGTGGGCCAAACTGGAAAATGATCTGGAAAAGGACCTATTTTCACTATGGTTGATTAAACAAGGATACTTTATCTTCGGAGTGGACAATTTACCGGACTACATAAAATGCCTAAAGCGCTACAATACGAGGGACATCTCTAGCCTGGTCACACAGGATGTCCTGATTCTTGCCGGCGCTGATGATCTATATACGATTTACACCGACAAACAGAAGAAAGCCCTGACCCATGCGCGATCAGTCAATAGCCGGGTTTTCACCAAGGAGGAAAATGCCTCACATCATTGTCAGGTCGGAAATATCCAGTTGGCGCTGGATGTCATTTTGGATTGGATCACAGAGAAGGACTGTTCATCCACTGTTCACTCTTGTCCATATCCTCATTTTACCAAAAGTTGACTGGAAAATGAAGCCATCTTATATTTTCGCGATGTAAAGAACTTTAGACTTGAAGTATACTAGGATTCAACCAAAGCAAAAGGCGTGAACTCGATTTGAACAACCATCCAATTAACGGAAAAGTTATAGTCATCACCGGGGTCCTATCCACAACAAGGAGCCGGTTTGCTGAGTACATTCGTGCGAATGGAGGCATACTGGCAGGTTCTGTCACATCCAAGACTGATTATCTGATAGTCGGGAAGAAGTTCGGGAACACAAAAGTGTCTGCAGCCTTCCGGCACGGGACCTTCATGGTGACAGAAGAAGAATTCAGGGAATTGATGAGTCCGGACGCATTGCCGAATTGACGGCATGCGTTTTTTTATGTACCTTAAGAAGTTGCAAAAGTTGAATATATTCGGATTGCCTTCTATAATGAGTTTAATAGTTACGTTTGACTATATTTTTCTATTTTTTTACATTAGGAGCCTTACATATGAATACAAAAAAAGTATTGCCGCTCTTGTTTCTCGTCATGTTCATGGTTATGGTCGGCTTTGGGATTATCATTCCTGTTATGCCATTCCTAGCCCGTGAAATCGGGGCGAACCCTGCTGAATTAGGGTTGCTGATGGCTGTCTATTCGCTTATGCAATTGATCTTCGCGCCAATCTGGGGAAGAGTTTCCGATCGTATTGGACGCAAACCGGTCATGCTGATCGGCATCGCCGGCCTGTCACTATCCTTTTTCATGATAGCCGTAGCTGATTCCCTCACCATGCTCATGTTGGCGAGGGTGATCGGGGGGACTCTCTCTGCTGCCAATATGCCCACTGCAATGGCCTATGTGGCGGATATTACTTCAGAGGAGGACCGCGGAAAAGGAATGGGTATCATTGGTGCTGCAACTGGCCTTGGTTTTGTTTTTGGGCCGGCCATCGGGGGCGTCTTCTCCCAAAGCAGCCTTGAATTGCCTTTTTACTTATCGGGATTTACTTCTCTTTTCACCCTGTTGCTCGTAGCAGTTGTCCTGAAGGAATCGCTGCCCGCTGAAGAACGAGGGAAAAGTGAAAAGAAACGCCCTTCGATGCTGTCAGCCATAAAAGGTGTGAACGGCCTGCTATTCATCATGCAATTCATCATCACGTTTTCACTGGCTGGCCTTGAAGCGACATTTGCTTACTTTTCTGCAGCCAAAGCCGGCCTGACCACTGCCCAACTTGGTTACGCCTTCATGATAATGGGATTGGCCGGAGCCATTGTGCAAGGAGGTCTTATTGGCCCGCTTACAAAAAGATTCGGGGAGGCCGCAGTTATCCGCACAGGGATTCTTATGTCCGGTCTGGGCTTCATCCTGATTCTTTTTTCGCAAAATTTCTGGACATCCGCTCTGTTCCTTGCTGTTTTCGGTGTTGGCAACGGTATTATTCGGCCATCTGTCGTATCATTGTTGACGAAGGGTTCCACATCCGGGCACGGGAGCATAACCGGATTGCTATCCTCATTCGATTCACTCGGGAGGATTCTGGGCCCCCCTATCGGCGGGTGGCTGTTCTCCATGTCAGCAGGGCTCCCGTTCGTTTCAGGAGCTTGCTTATCAGTCATAGCGTTCATTCTGTTCCGCTCATTCGACGGCAAGTTAACAAAACATAAATCCCTTTCTGTTTAAGGACGAACAGGTATCCGGCCGGATGCCTGTTTCCTTTTTTCAGCGACTCCGGGTTCAAAATTCATGAACGACGATTCAAAGTCAACATTCTATGGATGCTATGTCATGATTAAAACTCTTCGCCCGCTATGATAAGCTGTCTGATCCCTAGTGCCCAATCATCATGGATAAGATCTCAACATAATTCACTGAATCGATTTCCCGCTCAAACCTTGTCATCGTCCTGACATAAAATCGCCAAAGGCGAACATAATTAGAAAAACACAATCACTTGCTTGCTATTTGCCTCTCCTGTCATTGCTTTTCATCCAAGTAATATAGGTATTCCTCGTTTTTTCCGTATATCCCCTATTTGTATCCAGCAAACAAAAAGAGGCATATTCATTTTTAGACTTGAAAAAATAGGAAGCTCCGTTTACTATTAACATATAAATAAATTAGTCAGGGAGCCCCACTCCCTGACCATTCAATAGTTATCTTGTCACTTTATTACAACCGCCTCTTTGTTTGCAACGGCATCGGGTGGTTTTTCTTTTTTTGTTCAAATAGGCGAAATACCTGCGCCATGATTTTTTGATTTTTTTCCACCTCATATCCAATATACGGATAGCGAATGTGGAAGCTAACGTCGTGAAAAAGACGATGAATGTATTCTCCAACAGAGAGCGCAAAAACAACATAAGGCTGTCACCTCCTCCCTATCCTGTCTTGGCTAAGGGACAATTGAGTGATCAAACCATTCTTTGTTCAGGCAGAAACCCGGTTCTTTGCAGCTCTTCAAATATACCTCTCCTTATTGATTGATGGATGAAGCAGGGGACATGCCCTTAGACGGATACTTCCCCTGCTTCCTTTGAGAACATCTCTTTCAAGATTTCTTCGACTGTTAAATATAGAATTCCATTGCCAGTCAACTGTTGCGAATAAGGTAATGGAACGGTACGTTTGATTAGCTGAGCATACAGTTCAGGCTCCGTCAGTGTCCTGCCGAAGCTTTTGTTTGCCATATTCTTGATTAGCGCCAATGCCCCGGACACATGAGGAGTGGCCATAGAGGTCCCACTTAATGAAGCGTATTTCCCCCCCAGGTATGTGGATTTGATTTTTTCCCCTGGCGCAACGAGATCGAGTTCGTTATGGGAATTCGTAAATCTGGATGAACGCCTCTGCAGATCGACGGCTCCCACACTGATGACTTCGTTGTAACACCCAGGGTAAGCAAGTTCATCAGTCGTATCATCACCATCCCCATCATTTCCTGCTGCACATACTACCAGAATTCCTTCTCTGGTGGCCTTCTGTATGGCCTTATGAAGTTCCGGCACATCCTGCGGGCCTCCGAGACTCATTGAAATGATATCCACTTTTTGTTCGATTGCATATTCAATCCCTTTGATGATCCAGGCATACTGCCCCGATCCATTCTTATTGAGCACCTTCACAATCAGTAGATCGGCCTTCGGTGCCGCACCCGTTACGCCTGTACCATCTTTTGTGGCTGCAATAGTTCCTGCCACGTGTGTGCCATGCCCATTGTAGTCCATGTAAATGTCCTGGTTGCCCCGATCATCGTTTGTGAAATTCCGTCCTCCTTTGACCCTTTCTTTCAGGTCAGGATGGGAATCGTCACACCCCGTATCCAGAACAGCCACTGTGATTCCTTCTCCTTCAGTCTTATCCCATACAGCTGGAGCCTGGATCAGTTCAATACCCCCTGGAATACTGGTTTCCGTTTCGGTTATTTCCTCGGCCTGGTACGGGAACAGATGCATCTCGCACTTCATCTTCTTTCCTCCTTTCAGGGTTGGAAAAAGCACCGTCACTGCTCAAGCTGTTGATTCTCGAAAACCTGCGGCAAATTGGCGAACAGCAGATCAGAGCAGCCACATCGTGACTGGTTCATATCAACCAACAAAGAGCAATGATGGTGCTTATTAAAGTCTATTCTGGGTGTTTACAAAATTTTACCAATTTGGCAAATTTATTTACAGGTACAAAAGGAGGATATTTTAGGATTACTGTCATGCAAACTTCGACAACACCGATGTCCTTTCTCGACAGATCGCTCCCTCAAAGGTCTGCGTAAATCGGCAAGTGGCCGGAAAATTCAAAAATACGCTCCATATCTTCATATCGGACAATAATGGTAGTCGTATTGACATTCGGGTGGAATCCCATCGTGGAAGCCCGGTCGATGGCACTGTCGATTACCAGCTGAATTTTACCTTCTTCATCATGGTTCAGGGCGATCGGAGTCACCGTTCCTGCCTCGACACCCAGCAGGTCATACAGCTCCTTTCCTGTCGCAAACGAAAGGCGCGGACTACCGAGCTGGACAGCTAATGCCTTCAAATCCACCCTTTTCTTCTCGTCAACCACAACAAAATAGAAGCGGTCTGCTTTTCTTGTCCGCAGCAACAGATTCTTCACCTGTGGCCCGGGCAATATAGCGTCATAATGTTTGACCGATGTAACCGGCTCATGGTCTATACGTTCATAAGGGATGTTCAATTTCGTAAGGATGGCATATGCTTCTTCTTCAGTTGCGCGTGCCATGTCACCAGCCTCCTCTTAAAAAAGTCTGTACTTTTAGTATAGATAAGCCCTAACAATGCTGTCTACAGACTCAGGACGGCCGTTTCTATAATTTATGTAGGATAGGAACTAATATATGACCAGTGATAATCTTCTTTTGCCCCCCTTATTTTCCCTATTACAACTTTATTGATTACACCTATAGTACAAAGCGGCATGCTATAATAAAATAATTACATAACTTGAAATTCGACTAAGGAGAATAGTATATGTCCACAGATATATTGATTGCATTCGGGCTAACCCTGCTTGCAGGACTGGCCACCGGAATCGGGAGCTTGATCGCTTTTTTCACCAAGACAACAAACAAGAGGTTCCTGGCGATTTCCCTCGGTTTCTCCGCAGGAGTCATGATTTATGTCTCATTGATCGAAATTTTTGTAAAAGCGGAAGATGCCCTCATCAAAGCCAAAGGCGAGACCATGGGCAGCTGGTTGACGGTGATTGCTTTCTTCACCGGTATCCTTGTGATTGCCCTGATTGATAAATTTATCCCGCAGCAAGGGAATCCGCATGAAGTAAAAAAAGTAGAAGACATGAATACGCCTGTCAGTGAGATAAATCACCAACACTTAATGAAAATGGGCGTGTTCACTGCCCTCGCAATCGGTATCCACAACTTTCCGGAAGGGATCGCCACATTCACCTCTGCGCTCCAGGACCCTGAGCTCGGAATCGCTATTGCGACTGCGATTGCTATCCATAACATTCCGGAAGGGATTGCCGTTGCTGTCCCGATCTATTTCGCAACCGGAAATAAGCGGAAAGCGTTCAAACTTTCCTTCCTGTCCGGATTGGCGGAGCCTGTCGGAGCGATTGTCGCATTCTTGATTCTTATGCCGTTTATGAGTGATACGGTGTTCGGCTTCATATTTGCAGCAGTCGCCGGAATTATGGTGTTCATCTCCCTTGATGAGCTGCTTCCTTCAGCCAAAAAATATGATGAAGGGCATTATTCCATTTACGGTGTCATAGCCGGCATGGCTGTCATGGCCGCGAGCCTGCTCCTATTCATATAGACAAAAAAAGCCTCTTTTGCTGCAAAGCGGCTTTTTTTGTGCATGGAAGGGGTCATAACAGGGCATCTTAAGCACAGTTTAATGCAGAGGGAGCGTGGCGTATGATAAAAGCATATCTGTATAAAAATGATGAAACAATCATGTCGGATATACCGATTGAGGAACTGGGTCAGCATGCCTCTGAAAAAGCTACGTCCCTCCTCTGGGTTGACCTTTTTGATACCTCTCTGGAGGAACTGCAGAACGTCGCCGAGATTTTTGGCTTCCATCCCCTTGCCATCGAAGATTGTCTGCAATATACTCTGCGCTCAAAAGTAGACAAGTATGATGGGTATACCTTTTTTGTGTTCAATGATGTTGCCTATCATGAAGAAAGCGAAGAGGAAATCACGACAGAAGAATTGAATGTCTTCCTTGGCCATAATTTTCTTGTCACTGTACATTTGAATCAAATACCGGCCATCGGCAAGCTTGTCAGAAAGGTTCGATATGCCCCTTCATTTATGAAAAAGGGACCCGACTATCTCCTCTACTCCATTCTCGATGAAATTGTAGACGAGTATTTCCCCATTCTTGAACGGATATCCGAACGGATTGACGAGCTTGAAGATGAAATGTATATTAATCCGGCTCAAGAAATTTCCGAGGAGTTCCTCGCCCTGAAACGAACGATTGTATTATTCAGGCGGGTCATTGTCCCAAAGAAACGGATATTCGGATCAATCGGCAGCCGCTACCTGTTTCGCGTCAGAGAGGAAAATGTCCCTTACTATATGGACCTAGTCGACCACCTGGAACGCATTTCCGAATCGCTCGACGTGTTCAGCGATTTAGTGTCGGGTGCGATGGATACGTATTTTTCTTTGGTGTCTGCCCGTACGAACGATACGATGAAAAAGCTTACGGTGATTACGACTTTGACGGCTCTTTTGACAGCAATCACCGGTTTTTTCGGTATGAACACCCCGATTCCTTTTCAGGACAACCCGGTTACAACTTATGTCATTTTGGCTGTTGTCATCATTTTGCCGCTCATCGGCTGGCTATTTGCCATGAAGCGATATATGAAATGAACAAGCAGCTCTACATACCCTGAACGATCCTGTTTCAGACTGCTAATCCGCCCTCTCTTCTTGCTTTTGCAGGGCCTCTACCTGTAATATAATGGTAACAAGTAATTTCACCAGAAATCACAGTGGTCCATCCGTATCATCCGCCGCAATGATCGCAATCATAAAAAAAGGAATGATGACTATGGAACAGAAATGGCTAGAATGGGCAAAGCAACTTCAATCGATTGCACAGGCTGGACTGACCTATTCCAAAGATGTATATGATATCGAGAGATTCGAGGCAATCAGAAACATAAGTATCGAGATAATGGGATTTCAGACCGACATCGAACATACTAAGCTAAAAAACCTGTTTGCAAGCGAAGACGGGTATGCCACTCCGAAAGTCGATATCAGGGCTGTCGTATTTCATAAAGGGAAAATCCTTCTTGTGCATGAAAATACAGATGGCTGGGCACTTCCGGGAGGATGGGGGGACATCGGATTGACCCCCAGTGAAGTAGCAGTAAAAGAAGTGAAGGAAGAATCGGGCTTCGATGTGCAGCCCTCCAAGCTGCTGGCTGTATTGGATAAGAAGTGCCATCCTCATCCTCCCTCCGCTTATCATGTCTATAAGATGTTTATCCGATGCGAATTGATTGGGGGAAAGGCAGCATCCGGCATCGAGACGCAGGATGTCCGTTTTTTCTCTGAAGCGGAATTGCCTCCCCTTTCGATTGCCAGAAATACCGAATCGCAACTTAGGATGGCTTTCTCGCATCTGCACGATCCTCAAAAAGAAACCATATTCGACTAAGCCAAAGCATCTTCCGCATATCTTTTCATCAGAATCCTCCCTTCCTTGTTTATGATTTCCCAGACCGGGAAAGTAACATATATCCAATCAAAAAAGGAGTGTTCCGATGAAACCGATATATACAGCAACTGTAACAGCCCATGGCGGCCGGGAAGGGCATGTCAAATCAGAGGACGGTATTTTGGATTTTGATGTCCGCCAACCGAAAGAACTGGGAGGGAACGGCGAACAGGCACCTAATCCGGAGTTATTGTTCGGGGCAGCTTATGCAGCCTGCTATCAAAGTGCCTTAAATAAAGTATTACTCAAAGACCGCAAAAAGCTTGATTCCACGGTCACGGCCAATGTGACGATCGGTGAAGATAGCGAAGACGGTGGATTCATGTTGGCAGTCCGCCTCGACGTGTCCATTGACACACTCACAAAAGAAGAGACTCAAATATTTGCAGACAAAGCAAATGAAGTATGTCCTTATTCAAAATTGATGCGCGGGAAATCAAAAGTGACCGTCATCGCCATTTAACTGAAAATACCAAAATTACATTCATACCTCTATTGATTCCAGTCATCAATGGGGGTATTTTTAATATAAAGAGATTGAAATGAGGTGTATTCGATGGGCGGGGCTATTAAAACCTTCAGGTTGACAAAAGACTACGGCGACAACAAAGGCATCTTTAATGTAACCTTTCAGATTGAAAGCGGAGAAGTTTTTGGTTTTCTAGGACCGAACGGCTCTGGCAAGACTACGACCATCCGCCACCTGCTCGGCTTTTCTGCCCCCGATTCCGGGATGTGCGCGATTCTTGGCATGAACTGCAGGCAGGATGCGGATGTCATACATAAACATCTCGGCTATTTGCCCGGGGAAATGGCACTCTTCGAGGAGATGACCGGAATCGAGTTTCTTCGCTTTATGGCGCGGATGAGGAAGATGGATAATTTTTCGAAAGCAGAACGGTTGTTAGCACGATTCGATTTAGATCCTTCCGGAAGAATCAAAAAAATGTCCAAAGGCATGAAACAAAAAGTCGGTCTTGTATGCGCATTTATGCACGATCCTCAAGTCCTCATCCTAGATGAACCGACGAGCGGGCTAGACCCCCTCATGCAGGATATATTTGTCCAACTGATCCTGGAAGAAAAAAAGCAGGGAAAGACTGTCTTGATGTCCTCACACAGCTTCGGGGAGGTGGAACGGACATGCGACCGGATCGGCATCATCAAACAAGGGCGGTTGATAGCGGATGAATCGATACATACGATCAGACAGTCACAGCAAAAGGCATACAGCATCACATTTGCAGATCCTAATGAGGCCGTCCATTTTGCAAAAGACAGCCAACATATCCTTTCGCTGGAAGGTTCATCTGTGCAAATAACTGTACCGGGCTCGGTCGATCCTCTCATCAAGCGTCTCGGCGCCTATCAGATCACCAGCTTTGATGTCGTCCACCAAAGTCTGGAGGATTTGTTCAAACACTACTATGGAGGTGAGGGCGATGATTAGTCTCCCTTTGCTGAAGCAGACGATAAAGTCCAACTATAAGATTGTTCTTGTCTTCTTGGCTGTCCTTTTTCTTTATATGACAATGATCATTTATATGTACGACCCGGACAGCAACAGCATGGAACAATATATGGAATCTTTGCCTCAGGGAATGCTGTCTGCTGTTGGATTCCATATAACGAACATAGGTTTGGATGGCTTTCTTGCAAGCTATTATTATGGCTTTCTCATTCTGCTGTTCCCGATGATTTATGACATCATCACAGCCAACCGCCTTGTTGCCCAACAAGTCGATAAAGGGACGATGGCTTATATTCTGTCAAACCCCGTGACAAGGAAACAGACCATTTGTACCCAAGCTTTATTTTTAATCGGCAGTATCACGTTCATAATGGTTTTGGTGACTGTATGGGGACTTCTGTTAGCTGAGAATTTATTTCCCGGGGAAATGGATAGCGCCGTTTACCTAAAGTTGAACTTGGGTGCCCTTCTGCTCCATTATGCCATCAGCAGCATCTGCTTCCTTGCTTCTTGCCTGTTCAATGAGGCCAAAAACTCTTTGGCTTTTGGAGCCGGTATACCGATTGCTTTCCTATTGCTCCAGATGCTTTCCAATATCGGAGGAGATCTGGAAAACTTTAAATATGTCACGATGTATACCCTCTATAATCCTTCTAATATTTCGGATGGGTCTGAGCCTCTGTTTCTACCCTTCCTGGCCTTGGGTTTGATTGCGGTTGTTCTGTATATCATTAGCCTGACTATATTCGATAAAAAGGACTTGCCGTTATGAAAGCTGTATAATAAGGGAAATGAACAGGTTTATAGTTACAAGGAGGATGTATGTTAAAAGAATTTGGGTTTTCGCAATACGAAAGCAATGTGTATGAAGTGCTGGTCACAAGTGATGAGCCAATGGGAGTCGGCATGATCGCCAAATACTCCGGCGTCCCAAAAACGAAGGTGTATGAGGTTTTATCAAGAATGATCGATAAAGGTATGATCATGGAAGCGATATCCGAAAAGAAAAAGATGTACACGGCCCTTCCGCTAGACATGGCGATTGAACGCCTGACGGCCGAATTTCAGGCCAACATCGAAAAATTCAAGGCAACTTCAGCGAAACGTACATTTACGGATGATCGTGTCTGGACGTTCAAACGCCAACCTTCCATCGTTGCCCAAAATAAGCAGTTGATCAAAGAAGCCAAAAGATCCATACGGATTAGCGCATGGAATGATGATTTCAAAGAATACCTTCCATTATTAGTCGAAAAGGAAGAACAAGGGCTAGACGTCAAAGTCCATGTTGTTGGTGAAATAGAAGCGGAACTAAAGCACCTCCACTTCTTTATCCCGACAGAGGAGGATGTATTTTTGGAGCGTTTCCAGTTGGTTGTGGTTGATGACAAGGAAATTATTTTCGCCACTGCTGAAGAAGGTGCCTGGCAGGCTATCCGGACCATGTCACTTCCTTTTGTAAAAGTGTTTTCCGAATTCTTTTTCCACGATATCGTTCTGACAGTCATCATGGACAAATATCAACACATCATCATGAACGATCCGGAAATCAAAAAGATCGTGAACCGATTACGTTTCTGAAAGGATGCTCCTAAGCATCCTTTTTTACTTGTTATTTTCCGAAATCTGAGATACCATTATAAAGTGTTTTTTACCACAGCGGTGGTAAAAGTTCGGTTTATAAGGAGGAACAACAATGAACGCAAAAGTATATATTCTCTCCGTTTCGGCATTTGTGGTTGGCATGGTGGAGCTGATTGTCGGAGGGATTCTCCCTTTAATCGCCGACGATCTGAATGTCAGCGTAAGCGCAGCCGGACAGTTGATAACCATCTTCGCTCTAGTGCTCGCTATCGCCGGTCCTTTAACGTTAGCTGCTACGGCTAATATAGAACGTAAGCGATTGTATTTGCTATCATTAGCTACTTTTTTCGCTGGGAACATACTATCCTTTCTCAGTGTGAATTTCGAGATGCTCGTTGCGGCGCGAGTGATAACGGCCATCAGCGCCTCCCTCATTCTCGTCTTATCACTGACAATTGCCCCTAAGCTGGTTGCGGCCCCTTATCGCGCCAGAGCCATCGGCATCGTCGTGATGGGCGTCAGCGGATCGCTTGTGCTTGGTGTGCCGATCGGGGTCCTGATCGGGGAACGGTTCGGCTGGAGAATCCTGTTCTTACTGATTGCTTTACTGACTTTGGCCTCCATGGCCATCCTGGCCCGTTTCCTGGACGTCATGCCGCCAGAGAAAATGATCCCGCTCCGCGAACAAGTTGCATCTTTACGGAACGGAAGGATCCTGAGCGCGCATATTGTCACGATGCTCGTTTTGGCAGGGCATTATATTTTATATGCCTATTTCACGCCTTTCCTCCAGGATGTGCTGAACCTTAATCCATTTTGGATCAGTGTCTCGTACTTCGTGTTCGGATTGGCTGCAGTGGCCGGCGGCGGTGCCGGCGGGCTCCTGTCGGATAAATTAGGCGACAAAAAAAGTATCCTTCTGATTATCGGAGTGTTTGCTGTCACACTCTTTGCCATTCCATTCGTATCGGAAGCAATCATCTTTTTCCCGGTTATGCTAATTGTGTGGGGAATGCTGAGCTGGGCCTTATCACCTGCACAGCAAAGCTTTTTGATTAAAGTCGCCCCTGAATCGGCAGGGATTCAACAAAGCTTCAACCAATCCGCCCTTCAATTCGGGATTGCGATCGGTTCTGCTATCGGCGGCCTGGTGATTGACTTTTATCCGGTGACAGCCAATGCTTGGGCAGGCGCAATAGTTGTCGTTATTGCCTTCGGTTTTGCCCTCTATGCCCTTTCGAAGCCAAAAGAACAAAGGAAGATGAACAACTCGAACGTTCAGCAATTTGGTTAACAGAATCACACATGTATCTTACATGACTGTATGTACAGTCTGAAGGAAAGTCTTTGACCGCCTATAATAAGCGGTCTTTTTTCATGCCCCAAAAACCGCCCCCGCCAGGTTAGCATAGTCCCTGCTGTTTTTTTATAACTGTAGATGTTTTTGGAGAAACTAAGGAAAAACGAACGCTAAGAGGTTTAAGACGATGAGATTTCTAAAGAAAACCGTGAAGCTGTTTTTATTGTTCACTATCCTGATAGCTGCTCTTACAGCCGGACTCGGCTACCTGTATTATCAACAAGCCATTGCTCAGGAGCCGCTCACTGAAAAAGTGCAGGCCATCCGCAATAGAGTGGGCTATACAGCGATTGAAAGCATTTCGCCTGACTTTACAGATGCTATTGTAGCCATTGAGGACAGGCGCTTTTTTAAGCATGGTCCGATTGACCCTGTCGCTTTAGCTAGAGCTGCTGTTGTGAACCTGCTAAAAGGGGAAAAAGAACAAGGAGGAAGCACACTGACGCAGCAAGTGGCCAAAAATCTATATTTCTCTCACGAAAAATTATTCATCCGCAAAGTGGCCGAGGCATTTGTTGCTTATGATTTAGAAAAAGCATTCACTAAGGATGAAATCTTAGAGCTCTACGTAAATATCATCTATTATGGAGATGGCAACAACGGAATTTATGAGGCAAGCACCGGATACTTCGGCAAAATGCCGGCTGACTTGTCCTTCGAAGAGGCAACATTATTGGCTGGCCTTCCTCAGTCTCCCAGCTCGTATGCTTTGAGCACCCACTACGACCGAGCCAAAAAACGGCAATCAGTCGTGATAGAAGCCTTACAAGAATATAGGAATTCACCGTGAAACAGCCTCTTTTTCATTTTCTGGATTCGTCAGCAGGCGCCCATAAAATACCAATCATCTTCTGATTGAAAAACCGATTGTACAGGAGTAATATTTTTATGTTCAAATATTTGAATATAAAAATATTCAGGAGATGATCGGATGCTATCACATTGGGTTAACCAATACTCCATAGAAAAATTCAAAAAAGACCTATTATCCGGGATCATCGTCGGAATCATTGCAATACCATTAGGGATGGCTTTTGCGATTGCATCGGGCGTAAAACCGGAATATGGTATTTATACAACCATTATAGCCGGGATCCTCGCTTCCCTATTCGGCGGGTCCAACTTCCAGATTTCCGGTCCCACCGGAGCTTTCATTCCTTTACTGTTCGGCATTGTAGCTTCCCATGGATATGATGGATTGCTAGTTGCCGGATTCATGGCCGGGTTCATGCTGATCCTGATGGGGGCCTTGAAGCTGGGCGCTTTGATTAAGTTTATCCCAAGACCTGTCACCATCGGTTTCACAACAGGTATTGCCGTGACGATTTTTACAGGGCAGGTTTCTAAATTCCTCGGACTCGAAGGTGTGGCGAGTAAAGAATACTTCCACGAAACGATTCATGAAATTATTCTTCATATAGATACTATCGATGTATTCAGCATCGTTGTGGCCTTCATTTGTTTACTGACCATCATCCTTACACCAAAGGTATTTCCAAAGCTGCCTGGGGCCATCGTCGGCATTGTTGTTTCTACTGCTGTTGCCCTGCTGTTCTTCCCTGATAAAGTGGCCACAATCGGTACAGCCTACGGGGATATCCCAAGCTCCCTCCCTGCGTTCCGTTTCTTTGATGTCAGCATCAGTGAAGCAATCACCCTGCTCCGGCCGGCCTTCACAATTGCGATGCTATGCGCTATCGAATCGTTGCTGTCTGCTGTGGTGGCAGACGGAATGACGAATACTAGGCATGACAGTAATAGAGAGCTCGTCGGACAAGGTATTGCCAATATGGTCACCCCTTTGTTTGGGGGTATACCTGCCACGGGTGCGATCGCAAGGACCGCCACGAATATCAAAACAGGGGGCCAAACGAGAATTGCCGGTATCATTCATGGTATCATTGTCTTGCTGACGCTCGTGATCCTTGCCCCTTATGCATCATTGATTCCACTGGCGAGTATGGCGCCTGTTTTGATGATGGTCGCTTGGAATATGAGCGAACGGAAAGAATTCATCCATGTGTTGAAAACAAAGACAGGCGACTCGATCGTCCTGCTGATCACCTTCCTGCTGACAGTGTTCGTAAACTTGACCGTTGCTGTCGAATTTGGTTTATTGATGGCTGTCATCCTGTTTGTGAAGCGGATGAGCGAAGTCTTCCGAATTAAACATGTCCTTCCTGACACAGAAACGAAAAAAGTATCATCTTCAGCTGTTTCCACGTCTCATTTCTGCCCGCAGATCTCGATGTTCGATGTGGAAGGCTCCCTGTTTTTTGGGGCGGCTGAAACATTCGTCTACTATGTAATGGATACGATTCACCATGAACCGAAAGTTGTTCTGTTAAAGATGAATAAGATGATTTATTTGGATACGACCGGAGAAAATAATTTGAAGGACATTGTTCTGAAGTTACAGGAAAGACAGTGCAGAGTCTTCATTTCGGGATTGAAGCGCCAGCCGCTTGATCTCATTAAACGGACTGGCCTCTATGACCTGATTGGAGAGGATAACTTCTTCCCCGATACAGATGCGGCAATTAAGAAAGCCATAACCTGCATCTCGGCTGAAGCTTGCCGCGGGTGTGATTACTTTGCATTCAAAGAATGCCGTAACCTTTCCGAGGGGCAGACTGTAATGGAGGTTTAACAATGAATATGGATATGCAACAGTTCAAAGCGGATTTTTTCAAAGCATTATCCCACCCGCTCAGAATACGGATTCTCGAATTGCTCGCGGATGGAGAGAAAAACGTTAACGAACTGCAGAAACTGGCCGGCAGCGAAGGATCTGCGGTGTCCCAACAATTGATGGTATTACGCAGCAAAAACATAGTGATTGGCCGGAAGGATGGCAACAAAGTGGTTTACTCCCTCAGCGATCCACTGATTAATGACCTTCTTGAAATCGCCAAAAAGATCTTCAGCAATCAATTGACCGCTGCCATCAATATGCTTGACCAGGTCCATCATGACTGAACCGGATAGCCAATGCAAGACAAGTCACCTAGTCGGGGGCAGGCGGAGAATTCCGCCTGCTTTCTTTTATATCTTCCGGTTTTTTCTACCGATAACCTTTTTCCCTAACAAGAGGCTGAACCAAGAGACCAGTGCAACACCAAAAAAGGTAAACAAGAGAACGTAAGGAAATCCTGTATACCCAAAAGCCGTATGAGAGGAGAGTATATGAAGATTTTCCCATTCACCCCCGATATCAGGCTTGTAATTCAATGTCTGAACATATCCAATCCCCACTGCCCCGACTAAATATATAATATGTACAACGAAAGAGATAACCATTGATTGTAAGACGATTCTCATTTTCAAACCCCTCCCTGTGATTAAACTGTATCAGCTTAATGTTCTTTCTGTAACTGAACTATTTTTAAAAAGCTCTTTTCGTAAGGCTGTTTTCGTAAACTTTGTTGCCTATGAAGAAGTAGGCTCCAGGTTGCTCGCTTTCCGCGCCCAATCAACTGGTTTTCATTACCGAACTTATGTAAAAACAACAATCTTTTAGACAACAGCCTTTCGTAAACATTGTTGCTAAAGAGTCTTATTATCATTTATTACAGGAATGCTGCCCCTTTGTTGAAGAAGCTATCTTTATTTAACGGTACCACAAAATAGATATTCGTCTCATTTGTTTAGGAACAACAATCTATGCAAAATTTTTTTAAAAAACTACATATTTTTTTAAAAAATCGGATTATAAATCCGTTAGCCGGGTATATAGATAGTGACGAGGAAGTAATAAGAACCTCGTCACAGAACCACGGTGGTTGGTTGCTAAATGTTTATGCTTCATGAAGAGTCACTGAATGAAAGAAAAGTGATCCAACCTTCTTGTAGTAGTAAACAGCTGATTGGCAATAGGTAAGTCACCAAGATCATCAGCGCACGACCGGAAAAATGCAAGCGTTTACTCCAAAAATGCAAAAGAAACAAAGTGAACTTGGCTTATTATCATCACATCAAAAGATGCGGCAGTAAATGTGGGCCATAGTAAGCAGCGTGAATCTTGCGTTTCAAGTAGACTACGAAAAATTGCATCCGGCCTGTATTGAAATGGAAAGTAAACCTGACCGTACCGTATAAACATCTGTTAATCGGGAAAGATGAAGCGCGAGTGCCAGTCCCCTCCGAAAGAAGCGAGTATCCTTACAAGGGTGTATGTTAGCCCAAACTTATATGTGAAATAGTGAACCTGCTTAAAGACCAGGACATATGAGCAAAGGATATGGTTTAAGCGAAACAGTAATTGAAGCGGAAACACTCAGCTACACTTCCAAACAGACTCATGGAAAAACAGATCAAAAGTAACGAGCAGACGGTTCAGGGAAATAGTTAATTTAGGGAAAAGATCATTCACCTCTTTAACTAGCAGCTAACCACCAATTCATATGTTGACTCCTCCAGGATGCCGGGCACCCTGGTTTTTTTCTGTCTTATCCGAAGAAAAGATCAAGCAGGTTTGATCCGGTGGATGATTTCTTATTATAGAATTCCGAGTACCCGCACTGATTGCAGGACACTACGATAAAATGATTATGCTGGATATCGAATAACTTGGACATACCTGTACCGGTCGTCGCCACTTCCTTTTGCGAAGCATCCTTGCTCCCGCACTTTATACAGCCATTTTGTTTCATGATCATCACTCTCCTGAATAAGCTATTGTGTTTTATACGGACAGTCCGGAGAAAAGTTTCAACGTCAGCCCTTTTCAAGACCAATTTCTTGTTAAATTATTTTCCAATAGTTACACCAATTGCTATAATGAACAGAGTTATAAAGGAGATGAACACATTGGATCACCGAAAACGAAGCAATATCACACCAGGGCAAACAGTTGACATCGTACTGAAGAAGGATCAGCGCACCGGTGCGCTGACTCGCGGAATCGTCAAAAGACTGTTAACCAATTCCCCCACCCATCCACATGGTATAAAAGTGGAATTGACGGACGGACAGGTAGGAAGGGTCAAACACATTATTTCCTGATGACAGAAGAAATCTACTCACCACCTGTTCTGTCTGCTCCCTTTCTATAATTGTTTCTCAAAATTCTGAAACATAAATTTCCCCGCAACATCTGTTAAAATAGATAAGATAGTGAATAATACTTACACGTTGATAGGAATCAGAGGTGTTTCATAGATGAACAACCATTATGAAGACGACAGTCTGACCCTTCATACTGATCTATATCAGATCAATATGCTGGAAACATATTGGGAAGATGGCGTCCATAATCGTAATGCAGTGTTTGAATTATATTTCCGCAAGATCCCATTCGATAACGGGTATGCGGTGTTTGCAGGACTGGAGAGAATTATAGATTTTTTGCGCGGATTCGCTTTCACAGAATCGGATATCGCCTATTTGAAGGAGCTTGGCTATAAAGAGGATTTCCTTGCTTACTTGAAGGATCTATGCTTCACCGGGACGTTACGTTCAATGGTGGAGGGCGAGATTGTCTTTGCCAATGAACCATTGATCCGGATTGAAGCCCCTCTAGGGGAAGCACAATTGATTGAGACCGCCCTTCTCAACATTGTGAACTACCAAACATTAATTGCCACCAAAGCATCGCGCATTAAGCAAATTATCGGCAAGGATGAAATTGCCATGGAATTCGGCTCCCGCCGGGCACAGGAAATGGATGCAGCGATCTGGGGGACAAGGGCTGCCTATATCGCCGGTTTCGATGCAACCAGCAATGTCCGCGCAGGCAAACTGTTCGGAATCCCTGTTGCGGGAACCCATGCCCACTCATTGATTCAGGCTTATAAAGACGAGTATACCGCTTTCCATAAATATGCCCGCCGTCATAAGGATTGCGTCTTTCTTGTGGATACGTATGATACACTGAAATCCGGCGTGCCGACAGCCATTCAAGTCGCGAAAGAATTGGGCGACAAAATCAATTTCATCGGTATCCGCCTGGACAGCGGTGATTTGGCTTATCTTTCAAAAAAAGCTCGGATCCTTCTCGATGAAGCAGGCTTCACAGAAGCTAAAATCTTTGCTTCCAACGACCTGGACGAGAGTACGATCATCAACCTGAAATCCCAAGGGGCTAAGATTGATTCCTGGGGAATCGGGACAAAGCTGATCACAGCTTATGACCAGCCTGCCTTGGGCGCTGTCTATAAATTAGTGTCCATCGAAAGTGAAGAAGGCTCTATGGAAGACACCATCAAAATCAGTGGGAATCCCGAAAAAGTGACAACGCCTGGGCTTAAGAAAGTATATCGGATCATCAATACAGTCAACGGCAAATCGGAAGGCGACTATATAACAATGGAACACGAAAATCCGCAAAATGAAGCTCGGTTAAAGATGTTCCATCCGGTGCATACGTATATCAGCAAATTTGTCACCAACTTTGAAGCGAAGGAACTTCAGCAGACTATTTTCCGAAATGGTGAATTAGTCTATTCCCGTCCTTCCTTAGAGGAAATCCGTGAGTACACAAATGATAGCCTGGAATTATTATGGGATGAATATAAGCGCTCCTTGCATCCAGAGGAGTATCCCGTTGATCTGAGCGAACAATGCTGGGAAAACAAAATGAAAAATATTGAAGAAGTCAAACAGAAAGTGAAAAGCATTAAGTGACCCTTGCCTTTCCAGGAGAGGCCTTATCTCCTTCCAAACAATAACGCTGTCCATGGACAGCGTTATTGTTTTATATACCTAGCTCCCGTCCTTGTTCAGACAGCTCAACGCGGCTGGCGATCGATTATCCAGGAAACTTTTCCTCGCTGGAGGAATTATCCTTGGTCTTTGTCTTATTCTCTTCTTCCCTCTGTTCTTGCTTCAGGTCTTCTAGCGGAATCGGATCGACATTGTGTTCACTTTCAAATTTATCGAATAGACTTTCTTGATCAGACTTATATTGTTCTGGTTGGTCCATCTGCCCTTTTTTCAATTTTGTACTTTTGTTATTTTCCTGCTTACTCATATTCGCTTCACCCCTATCTTTTTTCTATCTATACCTCTCCTTCCCATGAATAAACACGTTCTTCTGTACAGGCATGGCCAAACTTTTTTCGGTCTATGCTTTTCGATTATTAACTAAGAATGATTCACTTGCATAGAAGCTGACAATTTGTTATATTTGTGTAGCGATGAGCTAAATTGAGTAAGACGGAATGACACGCCTTTAGGCAATGCAAGAATGTGGCTTGCAGTCATACGCCTCAATTCCGAGAAAAAAAGACGCCTTTAGGGCGTCTTTTTTATATACACAGAACTGTTAGTTAGGCAGCCATTTCGCTTTGAGAGGCTTTACTTCGGCTCTTTGGTGAAAGGATCTTTTCAAGGAAGCCCATGCCGTAATCCACTACAATGGCCATGACCGCTGTTGGGATTGCCCCCGCCAAAATGATGGCTGTACCATCCGTCACATTCGTTCCCCTGATAATGATGTTGCCCAATCCGCCTCCACCGATGAAAGCCCCGATTGCAGCAACACCGATGGCGATGACTAATGCCGTGCGCAGGCCAGCCATGATGACCGATAAAGCCAACGGCAGCTCGACCATATACAATAATTGAAAACGTGTCATCCCCATAGCCCTTCCTGATTCCAATACAGGCGCCTCCACACTTTTAATACCAGTGTAGGTGTTTTTGATGATCGGCAATAAGGAGTATAAAAATAAACTCATAATGACTGTGTTGGTTCCAAGTCCCATAACGAGCATCAATATCGCCAGCATCGCCAAAGCGGGGATTGTCTGGATGATATTAGCCAATGCCAGTACCCAGCTGCTCAATTTATGATAACGGGCAATCAGGATGCCGACAGGGATCCCCACGAAAGCGGCAAACAGCACACCGTAAGCCGACATCAGGAAATGTGTCCAAAACTCCTTCATTAAATACTCTGAGTTCTGCATGTAATAAGTCCATAATTCCTGCAATGTATCCACTGGATCGCCCCCTTATTTAAAGTAATTATTTTCTTCCAAAAACTCTTTTGCGACGGTCGCAGGTTCTTTCTTCATAACATCCGCCTGATAATTCAGTTCGGTCATCATTTCTGTATCAATCTTGCCCAATACCTTCTTAATCACTGCTTCCAGTTCCGGATGCTGTTCAAGAACTTCCTCGCTTGCGACCGGGGAAGCATCATAAGGAGGGAAGAAATGTTGATCGTCTTCCAACGTCACAAGATCGAATGCCTTCAGGCGCCCATCAGTACTATATGCAAGCACGACATCCATTTTCCCGTTTTTGACGGCCTCATACACTAGTCCCAGCTGCATCGGGAATGCCTCTCCGAATTCGAATCCATATGCTTTTTTAAATCCTTCATAGCCGTCTCCGGCACGGTTAAGCCAAGCATTATCCACACCCAGTTTCAGATTTCCGGCAATCCTCTTCACATCTGAAACGGCCTGCAGATTCTCCTTTTCCGCCAGTTCCTTTGTTACAGTGAACGCATATGTATTGGAAAATCCGTAAGAATCAAACCAGACTTGATTGAATCTGTCCTTAAATTCCCGTTGGACGAAAGCCAAAGCTTTTTCCGGGTCAGTAATTGGGGCTTCCCCCAGTGAACCGGCTATATCAGTCCCGGTATATCTGCTTGCTGTTATGTCTACTTGTCCTTCCAAAAGAGCCTGATGAACGACAATTGAGGATCCCAGATTCTCCACCATCTGAACATTCAGATCAGTATACTCAGTGATCATCTGGTTTAATATCTGCCCTAAGATGGCCGATTCAGTAAAGTTTTGAGTGGCGATTTTTACTGTATCCCCTTGTCCTCCCCCTAAACCGGGAAGCGAACAGCCGCTTATTAAGGCCATGAGCATTATGCTTATCAGGAAGCGGGCACCTTTCCTCCTCATATTCCCCAACTCCTTTAACCAATTGTTTTTTGTATACGTATCCCTCTAGGGGTCACAACGTATTCAAGACGCGTCAATAGAACATCCAACACCAGCGCCAAAAGAGTGACCGGAATAGCTCCGGCTATCACAAGATCGGTCCTGAACAGGTTCAGCCCATCAAAGATGAAATCCCCTAATCCGCCGCCGCCGATAAACGAAGCCAATGTGGCCCAGCCGATGAGGTATACGGCTGAAAGCCGGATACCCGCCATGATGACCGGAACAGCCAACGGAATTTCCACTTTGAGCATACGCTCCCAAGCTGTCATACCCATCGCTTTCCCGGCTTCAATCAGATCAGGATTAACGCCTTTGACGCCTATATATGTATTACGTATAATCGGCAATACAGAATAACAAAATAACGTTACAATCGCCGGCAATTTACCGATCCCGAGCAGCGGGATGAAAAAAGCCAGAATGGCCAAACTCGGGAATGTCTGCAGCATGCTTGCAAGCCCGATCACAAAGCTTGCAAGCCTCTTGGACGTATGAGCCAACAGAATCCCGAGGGGCACCGCAACCAAAACTCCGAGAAGCAAGGCCGAAAATGATATGAATAAATGCTCTCCGGTTTTCTGCAATAAGTCTCCTCCATAGGAAGAGAAAAATTCAATCAATCCATTCATCAAAAAACCTCCCTTAGTTTGCATCCTCAGTAGGCTCTTCAGCGCCCCAGATAGAGTCATAGATTACATCAACCAAGTTCGTTCGTGTCATTAAGCCGACAAGGCACCCTTTGTCATCCAAAACTGGTACAGCTTTCAGTCCTGCGATCAGGAATTTTCTTGTGGCATCACGGAGCAGCATATTCTCCTCCACCGCTTTGAAATCTGTTTCCATGATATCCACCACCCGTTTATTGACATCTCTGTCACGCTGGATTGCTTCAACTGTCAATACACCTTTGAGTACCCGATGTTCATCGATAACGAGCAAAGAATCGACCCGGTTCTTCTTCATAATAAGCAGCGCTTGAGACAGCAGACCATCCTCTTTGATTGTGAACGGATTCTTGACCATAATTTGCCCAACTGTCTGGATATGCTGGCGGGCTTGGGCAAGACGTTCCTTGCCTATGAAATTTTCAACGAATGAATCTGCCGGATTCAGTAATATCTCATCTGGTGTACCGACCTGTACAATTTGTCCCGCACGCATGATGACGATCCGGTCTGCCAGCTTGAGCGCCTCATCCATATCGTGCGTAACAAAGACAATGGTTTTTCCAAGGGATCTCTGCAAATTCTTGAACTCTGCCTGCAGGCTATCTCGAGTAATCGGATCTAGGGCTCCGAACGGCTCGTCCATCAGAATAAGCGGTGGTTCGGCCGCCAATGCGCGTAACACGCCAATCCGTTGCTGCTGACCCCCGCTCAGTTCAGCCGGATAGCGGTCTAAAAATTCCGGGGGCATATTGACGAGCTCCAGCAATTCTTCTGCCCGGGCACGCCTTTTCGTTTCAGGCCATTTAAGCAGTTTTGGGACGAGCGCAATATTTTCTCGGATGGTCATATGCGGGAACAAACCGATCTGCTGGATGACATAGCCGATGGAACGGCGCAGTTCAACCGTGTTTTTCTCCATGATGTTCTCGCCTTCGAAATAGATCGTCCCAGATGTTGGTTTGATCAATTTGTTGATCATCCTCATCGTTGTTGTTTTTCCGCATCCGCTAGGACCGATGAAAACAATGAACTCCCCTTTCTTAATTTCCAGATTCACCGAATCGACGGCCTTTTTGTTGCCATACACTTTTGAGACATTCTCAAATTTTAACATCATAATACCTCCCTGACTCTGAAACTATGTATATATGTGAATATGTGAACAAAAAACTTAGTTTGAAAGATTGCAAAACTTGGTATCGTGGAACTTTTCAGTATACTTTATCGAAAAAGCTGACCTGCATGAAACAGGTCAAGCCTCTTATTTCTTTCTGAGTAACTTGCTGATTTCCATTAAGATCGTAACGCCCACTGCCAGACCGGCTGCAATGCCCCATTCCCTAAAACCGAATGCTTCCGGGATAGCAAATACTTCCCTTACGCCCGGCAGCAATGTAAAGGCGTGCAAGGATAGACAGAACAGGACCGCCCAAATGACATATTTATTGCTGAAGAAGCCAAGAGCAACAGAGGTATGATTCGCTGACCTAGCAGGAAAAGTCTGCAAGGTCCGGGCCAGGATCAACGTAGTGAATGCCATAGCCACGCTCATTTCAGGAGAAATCTGCAGTCCGATATATTGAGAAACGATAACAGCTGCCCCGATTAGTAATCCCCGCTTCAATACATTCTGCAAGGTACCTCCTGCAAAAATACCTTCATTCACATCTCTCGGGTTTCGGTCCATGACATCCGGTTCGGCTTTTTCCATTCCTAAGGCGATGGCCGGTATGGAGTCATTCACCAGATTGATGAACAGCAATTGCAGGGCAGTGAATGGATTGATCCAGTTGAAAAGTAATGCGAACAAAATGGCGAAGATGGAACCGAGATTCCCGGCAAACAGATAAGCAATCGCTTTTTTGATATTATCGAATACCGTTCTGCCGACTTCGACAGCCTGTACAATGGATACGAAGTTATCGTCCGTAAGTATCATTGCGGCGGCATCTTTGGCCACATCGGTTCCGCTACCCATGGCAACCCCAATGTCAGCCTGCTTTAAGGCCGGCGCATCATTGACACCGTCGCCTGTCATGGCGGTGACCTTCCCCTTCTTCTGCCATGCCCGTACAATCCTGATTTTATTCTCAGGCGAAACCCTCGCATATACGGAAATGTCTTCGAGCTTACGGTCCAACTCATCCTCCGACATTTTATCCAATTCTTGACCGGTGACGGCGATATCATCCTCATCCATCAGTCCGATATCTTTTCCGATTGCCTGAGCTGTCGTTTTATGGTCCCCGGTAATCATGATCGTCCGGATTCCCGCTCTTTTTGATTCGGCTATCGAACCGTATACCGCTTCCCTAGGCGGATCAATCATGGCGGTCAGTCCCACAAGAATAAGTTCCTCTTCATCTTCCACAGTTAAGTCCGTGTGGTTTTCCGGAAGGATTTTGTATGCATAGGCCAATACGCGAAGTGCCTTGTTCGAGAATTTTTCATTGGCCTCCCAAAGCTGGGCAAGAACCTCTTTTGTCAGAGGTTTTATATCCCCATTGATCAGTACGGAAGAGCAACGAGCGAGCAATACATCGGGCCCCCCTTTAACAAGCATCGTCATTTTTCCATTGAAGCTATGTACAGTAGACATCATTTTCCGGTCGGAATCGAAAGGCAATTCAGCTTCCCGCGGGAAGTTATCCCGGATTTCCTGATAATGCTTATACTGATTGTTGCTGAAGGTCAGGAGCGCGACCTCAGTCGGATCACCCAGCTCTTTTCCTTCATGATTGATGCTTGAATCATTACACAACACAGCAATATGGACTAATGCACGAGCGTCCTCTGACCATTCCTGTTCTTTTGTAGGCAGTTCTTCTGTCTTGCCGTGCGGCAAATAAATGTCAACAACTGTCATTTTGTTTTGAGTAAGTGTGCCCGTCTTATCTGTACAGATAATGCTGGTCGACCCTAGTGTCTCTACAGCGGGCAATTTGCGTATGATGGCATGCTGTTTCGCCATTTTATTCGTGCCGACGGATAAGACGATCGTCACGATTGAAGATAATGCTTCCGGTATGGCTGCAACGGCAACAGCGACTGAGAACATCAAAGCATTAAAAATGGCATCAGCCATGTCGGCTGTATCTGCTGAAAACCAGGCCCTTCCGGCTTCGACTCCAAAAATCAGGATACAGAGCAACAGGATTGCAATCCCAAGTTTTTTACTGAAGACGTCCAGTTTTCTCTGAAGCGGTGTCTCTTTGGCTTCCGCTGTTTCCAGCATAGTAGCGATTTTCCCGATTTCTGTTTCCTTTGCGATTCCGGTGACAACCATCCTGCCCCGGCCATATACAATAAGGGACCCGCTGTATAGCATATTGCGACGGTCACCGATCGGTACCTCCTGTTCCATTAAGATGGCGGCATGCTTTTCGACAGGTTCCGATTCACCCGTCAGCATCCCTTCTTCCGCCTTCAGGCTTTCCGACTCGATGATCCTTCCGTCAGCAGGCACATAGTTACCGGCTTCGAGCAGGACGATATCCCCTTTGACCACTTCACGGGCCGGTATCATCCGCTTGCTGCCGTCTCTTAGAACAGCGGCTTCAGGAGCCGACATCTGTTTAAGGGCATCCAATGAGCTTTCAGCTTTTCTCGTCTGGATTACACTGATGACGGCATTAATCACCAAAACGATGAAGATAATGATGGATTCGACAACTTCTCCCAAGAGGATTTGGATCACAGCAGCAATAAGAAGAACAATAACCATAGGATCTTTGAAATTTTCAAGAAGGAGTTTCCATGTCGGATCCTTCCCTTTGTCCTCCAATTCGTTGAAACCTTGTTGGTCTTGTCTCTCTTTCACCTGAGACTCAGATAGCCCTTCCCTTCTTGATTCCGTGTCCAATAACGTATCTTCTATATTCTTTTGATAAAACTCCACTGATCGACACCTTCACTTTCCTACTCAAACTGCATTTAGCACTTTCCAAAAAAGATTCATGGTCAGAATATATGTATATACCTATTGTAGCAAAAAACTTTGTCAGATTATTTAAATATATATTGAAAAAAGACGAAATAATTACAAAAACCGACAATCACTGTCCTTATTATGATCATTTTCTTTTCTCATATCCCTCAATTTCATTTGCTAAACTATTCGTATCTTTTAAAAAGGAGCATGAAGTATGATTAAACTTTATCATTCTGCCTTCGGTTATTTGATTGCAGCGTTGTTAAGCGGTTTGTTCTACCGTGAATTCACCAAGATTTATGAAGTCCAGGGAGTGGCTGCCCTCGGGACAGTCCACACCCATTTATTTGCGTTGGGCTTCATGATGTTCTTGCTGTTTCTTTTGTTGGAATCCAGGTTTCAATTGATAAATGAAAAGAGGTTTGGTCTTTTCTTTGGCTTATACCATACAGGTGTCATCCTGACAGCAGGCTTCATGTTGGTCCGCGGCATCTGTAACGTATTGGCCATGAAGACTGATTTCACGATATCCGGTGGTCTTGATGCATCGATATCCGGAATGGCCGGACTCGGGCATATCATTTTGACAATTGCGCTGATTATCTATATGGTCATGCTCAAGAAAAAAATAGATCAATAAGCTCCGGAAAGCCTGCTAAGGGATGTTCATTCAGACAGCAGGCTTTTTTTGTTTCGGCATCCTCTGCGGTCGAGGACTAAAGCACTCCTTAAAGCCTTAATTAATGAAAATTCAGATTACATTCACTGTTTTAGGGAATAAAAGAGAAGATTAATCATTAAGAGGAGGTACAAGCATGCGAGCAGTCACTTACCAGGGAGCCAAGAATGTCCAAGTGAAGGAAGTTGAAGATCCAATACTTCAGAAAAAAGATGATATTATCGTCAAAATTACATCCACAGCCATTTGCGGGTCTGATCTTCATATATATCAAGGCAATATGCCTTTACGAAAAGGGTTCGTCATCGGTCATGAACCGATGGGGATTGTGGAGGAAGTCGGTCCGGAGGTAACAAGAGTAAAAAAAGGGGACCGCGTTGTGATACCGTTCAATGTGTCTTGCGGCCAATGCTTCTATTGCCAGAATGAAATGGAAAGCCAGTGTGACCATGCGGAATCTAATTCCCATCAGGATACGGGCGGTTATTTTGGGTATACGGAGCGTTATGGGGACCACCCTGGCGGACAAGCTGAATATTTGCGTGTCCCATTTGCCAACTTCCTGCCTTTTGTCGTACCTCATTCATCCGAAATGGAGGACGAACAGCTATTGTTCATGTCCGATGTCCTTCCCACCGCTTTATGGAGCGTTGAACATGCAGGGGTGAAGCCAGATGACACTGTAGTTGTGCTAGGATGCGGGCCAATTGGGTTGATGGTCCAACAGTTCGCTTTTCTCGCGGGCGCCAAACGGGTCATTGCTGTCGATTATCTTGACTATCGCTTAGAGAAAGCAAAGCGGCTTAACAAAGTGGAAACTGTCAATCTTGCTGACTATAACAATACTGGTGAATACATCAAGGATTTGACAAATGGCGGGGCAGATGTCGTCATTGATTGTGTCGGTATGGATGGGAAAAAGTCCGCTATTGAAAAGATCGAACAAAAATTAAAGCTACAAGGCGGTACACTAAGTGCCATCAAAATCGCATCTGATGCCATCCGGAAATTCGGCACACTTCAATTGACCGGCGTATATGGTTCTGTCTATAACATGTTCCCTCTTGAAAAATTCTTTTCCCGCAACATAACGATCAAAACCGGTCAAGCTCCTGTTGTTCATTACATGCCACGCCTATACAAAATGATTGAAGAGGGGAAAATTGACCCGACAGCCATCATTAGCCACAAAATGCCGCTCAGGGAAGCTGCAAAGGCATACGAACTGTTCAATGAACATGAAGATGACTGCACAAAAGTAATCCTTAAACCATAAAGACATCTCAGAGCAAATGCCCATTTTACTTTATCCTTATGCTATAAACATAAAAATCGAGTAGGAGTGGGCGATTAACCCCCCGACCTTCACACCATCGTCCATACGGTTCCATCTACGGCGGTTCAATCAAGATAGACGCAAAGTTTCATAGCAAATCTGTAGACTTTTGAGCCTTGGGAATAGCAGTAGGCATTTCCAAGGGCTCTCCCTAGAATTGGGCTATTGAAGATTCGCCAACATCCTTGATCACCCTTTTCTTTGGCTACCCCCTACTACCGCCTTCTGGGCTCAGGACTTTCACCCTAAAGCTTTCACCTATGCCGGTCGCACACAAAAAAGCCGCCTCGATACCAAGTGTATCGATGCGGCTTTTTAGCAAATGATCTGAGAGGGATTCGAACCCCCGACTTCTTGCCTGTCAAGCAAGCGTTCTCCCCCTGAACTACCAGATCGAACAAGTCCAGTTTCACTGGACCTTTTTAATATAGTATAGAACAGGCTGTATGTCAATACCTTTTTATTTAGATGTTCAGCCTTTGCCCTCTTCACTTCTCATGAACATCCGTTGGATTATTAGACCTACAATTACCGTATAAAAAAGGGATAAGCTGAATGATGCCAGAAAATCCGATGGGACCGTTCCATTGACGCTTTCCTTCAAAGGCAAATAAGCGAATCTCAACGGCGGCAATAACCAGAGCAACCAATCAAATGCTACTGGTAACAATGCTGCTAACTGTTCATAGGATAACGATGCCGTCACAGTCAGAGCAGTCAATAACCAAATATACTTTTTTTCCGCCAATCTGGTCCCGGCAAAAAAGCTTCCTACCAAGATTCCATACACTCCTAACGATAAATGAGCATACAGAGAGAGCATATGCTCGGAGGCGCTGAGCGGCTCTAGGATGCCTCCCATAAGAATCGGATAAAAGTGACCTATGATTATCAGAGGAATCAAAAAGGCCAGACAGGCAAACCATTTTCCGCACAAATAATAATTCCTATTCTTTAATTGCACAATGAGGATATGCTTCTCAGCCGTCTCCTCCAGCCTGAAAATGTTCATCGCAATCCATGTCATCATCATATACAGACCAACTGCCGACGTGGCATAGCTGCCTAATATATTCATGTTGCTGTATGCATACAAAATGCCCACCCAGGAAATGTACAGTACGACAGGCGGGATAAAAAGAAAGGAACGTATGTAACTTTTTAGTTGGTAACCGACAAATGAGATCATCTTAACTCATCCCTCACTTCCAGAATGGAGCACTCACTTTTTAGGGCATACAACAGAAATCGATCGCTTGATCTTGCTGGCACAGTCACTTCGACCACTTTCTTTTCAATTGAAACGATTTTTCCGTAAACCTTCAGACTTTCTACATCTAAGTCCTCAGGCAGGCGCAATGTAATGTGTTTCAGCTTGGTATATTTAGTGAAAGCTTCATGCCTAGCAATCCTGCCGTTCTCGAGAATCATGATTTCTTCCGCCAGCAAATCAACAGTTTCCTGTTCATGAGCGGTAAAAATCAAAGTCATGTTCCTCTCATTGTCTGTCAGCAAATCCAAAAACACTTTCTTGGATTCCTCATCCAAACCGGTCAGGGGTTCATCCAGCAGCAGAAGATCCGGATTTTGCATCAATGCCTGGATAATCCCTGCCTTTTGTTTTGTCCCTTTAGAACAGTGCTTCAGCCATGTATCCATATGTGCTTCCAAATGAAACAGCCTGCTGTAATCTTCTGTTCGCTTTACTGCTTCTTTGCGGTCTAGTCCGCCAAGAATCGCCATATGCAACAAATACTCCCCAAGTTTAAAACGTATATTCTCCGGGAAATTTTCCGGCACATATCCGACTTTATTGGCCTGGATCTTTAATGTGCCAGATGTCGGTGCATACAGTCCAGCGAACAACTTCAGCAGACTGCTTTTACCAGAACCATTATGGCCGAGAATGGCCAATTTCGTATTCTGGCTGATCTCAAGATTGATGTCTTCCAATATGACTGTCTGCTCACTTCTTTTCATCACATGTTCTGCTTGAATCACAAATGTTTTCATTGATTGACCTCAGCTTTGCTTCGTATGCTTCAATTTTAACAACAGTTAAGCGGCACTGAAAGCATAATATGATAAATAAGACTTTTTCGAATAATAAATTCAGTCGTTTTTTTAGCTACGTATGCAAGGTTACTTTGTTCCGGTTAGTGATGACATGGAGAGGAAGGTTTTATTAGATTCCATAACTAACATGAAAACAGCCCCCGCTCCTATTTGCGGGGGCTGTTTCCTATGCTTTTGCCTGAACACTCGTATTATGGTTTCCTTTCAAGAAAACCTGCATTGCCCACAGGACTGCAAATATGACAAGTCCCATGATGTCGGAGTATCCTTCCGGATAGATTAATAACAAGCCGGCTGCAATAGCCAAAATCCTCTCAAACCATTTCATTGAGCGGTACCAATAGCCGATAATGCCAGCCCCGATGGCTATCATTCCCGTAACAGCTGTAAATACAACCCAAACGGTTTGCGTCCACGTTGTATCAAGCATCAGCATCTCAGGAGACAGTACAAAGATGTACGGAATGATGAAAGCCGCTATCGCCAATTTGGCCGAAATGACGCCCGTCCTTATCGGTTCCCCTCCTGACACGCCCGATGCGGCAAAGGCTGCCAAAGCTACAGGTGGCGTGATATCGGCAATGATGCCGAAATAAAACACGAATAGATGGGCTGGCAGATCCGGGACACCCATCAAGATAATGGCCGGGGCCGCTATCGTAGAAGTGATTACATAGTTGGCAGTAGTCGGCGAACCCATTCCCAGGATCAAGCTGGCAATCATCGTGAAGAACAGTGTCAGGATCAAGGTCGCAGTAGGGTCTGTGAAAATAGTGCCGGCGAATTTAACCAAACTGTTCGCCATCTTCAATCCTAGTCCTGTTTTCGTGACAACACCGACGATGATGCCTGCACAGGCGGTTGCTGCTGCGATGGCAAGGGCTGTCCTTGCTCCGTCGACCAGTGCATTGACCGTATCCTTAAATGACATCCTTGTCTCTTTTTTGACCATACTTGCCAAAATAGTGATTACAATTGCATATAAAGCCGCCCTCATGATGGAAATATTCAGCATCAGCATCACGATGATGGCAACAATCGGAACCAGCAAATAAATCTTTTTCATCACTTCTTTTTTATCTGGCATTTCTTCGTCTTTTAATCCTCGAAGACCTAGACGCTTTGCTTCAAAGTGGGTCATAATCCAGATTCCTGTGAAATACAGGATAGCCGGTATTGCGGCTGCTTTAGCGATATCCCAATATGTGATACCTCCGCCGATGAATTCCACCATCAGAAAAGCGGCAGCTCCCATGATCGGCGGCATCAGTTGCCCGCCAGTCGAGGCTGCCGCTTCAACCGCCCCGGCAAACTCTTTCTTATATCCAAGCCTCTTCATCATTGGAATGGTGAACGCGCCGGATGTGACGACGTTGGCTACTGAGCTCCCGCTGATTGTTCCCTGCAGGGCACTCGAGAAAATGGCGATTTTCGCCGGTCCCCCGACCCGTTTACCAGCAATGACAGCAGCCAGGTCATTGAAATACTCCCCTACTCCAGTTTTGATCAGGAAAGATCCGAAGAGAAGAAAAACAAATATGAAAGTAGCTGAGACCCCAAGAGGTGTCCCAAGAATCCCTTCTGTCGTAAAAAACATCGTTTGGGTTAGACGTTCTAATGTTAAGCCGCGATGAGCAAGAAATCCTGGCATATAAGGGCCGAAGAGGCCATATGCCACGAAACATAATGCGATGATTGTAATCGGAAGCCCGACGGTTCTTCTTGTCGCCTCCAAAACGAGGATGATCGCCAAGACACCAATGAAATAATCCAAATCTGTCATAATTCCGGGCCTCATGACGAGCTCTTCCATCATCACTGGCCAGTAGGCGCCCACCACTATCCCTAATGCCGATAAAATATAATCGTACCAAGCAATGCGGCCTTTCTTCAGGTTCTTTTTCCTCGCCGGGAACAAAAGAAATATTAATGCAAGCGCGAAGCCTAAATGGATCGATCTTTGCAGTTGGGCCATCAATGGTTTATCGATGGCTGTATACAGCTGAAATAAAGAAAACGCCAGCAGGCCGAAAAAGACGACCCATCCCATGACTCCCTTCAATTTCCTCGTGGCTGCCTCCGGATCATATTTCTCTATCAATTCCTGCTGTTCCTCAAGCGAAAGTGTTCCTTCCTTAAAATCCTTCATGGATGTTCACCCCTCTCCATTTATCCAAAATATTGATCTTTTTGAACTCAATTTTGACGAGTCCGCCTTCTTCCATGAATGCAGAGAATGGCATAGACTTGTCATCCAGCACCAGATGGTGACTGGCTTTTACTTGCCCTACACGCATTGATATGGACGGGAAAATCCTGTTCATATTCTTGATGTAATACTTCCCATTTTCCTCAATGAACACCTCATCACCTTCTGAATGGGCAGGCATGCCAACCGCAAAATTCTCATACTGCAGCTCTATCTGCCTGATTCGTCCATTAGGAGCACGCTCATATGTCTCAATGACAGGCGTCAGATGGATGGAATGCGTATATTGTATGGCAAATGTCTGATTCTCCAGGTCTTCTGTCGGTACATAAGATTGTATCTGTTCATTCTCTTGATCATAAAACACCAATGCCTCTTCGAAAGGTATGAATGAAATGAGAACAACGACCAGCAACAGAGAGATGCTTACTACAGTGATCTTTTTTTTCATAAAAAAATCTCCGGAAGTCATAAGGTAAACAAAAGACCGGCCACAGAGCCATGGTTCCCCGTCTTGCTTGCAGGGAGCCATCTCCATCGCCAGCCGATTGTCTCTTTTTACAAAATGATTATTTTACGCCCTTTTCATCAAAATACTTCTGAGCGCCTGCATGAACATCGATGCCGACACCATTCAGGGCATTTTCAACCTTGATCAGTTCCCCTTTTGCATGGGCTACTTTATCGAGATTTTCGAACAGGGCTTTTGTCATGTCGTATACAAGGTCCTCTTCCAGATCATCCCTGACAACGAGCATCGCCTGTACAGCGACAGTCTTCACAGGGTCTGCAATGCCATACGTATCGGCCGGGACTTCATCTTCTGCATAATAAGGGTATTTATCAATCAGTGCTTTGATTTTGTCATCTTCTAGAGGTATGATTGCTACTTCTTCTGTAGCGGCTAAGCCGTCAACTGCTCCGGTGGGTGTTCCGGCTGTGATGAATGCGGCATCGATGGTTCCGTCTTGTATACCGCTGGTGGATTCGTCAAATGAGAGATTCTGAGGTTTTATGTCTTTCATGGTCAGACCGTGTATTTCAAGGATCTGTTCCGCATTAGCATATGTGCCTGAGCCTGGAGCTCCGACAGAAACCGTTTTTCCTTTCATGTCTTCGACTGACTTAATCCCCGATTTGGATGTCGTGACAATCTGGACTGTTTCCGGGTATAGAGAAGCAATCGCACGGACATTCTCGATTTTATTATTGTCGAACATCAATCTTCCTTCCACTGCATACGTAGCAATATCTGTCTGCGTAAAGGCGATATCAGCATCACCCGACTTGATCAGTTCCATGTTCTCTGCTGATGCCCCTGAGGATTGCGCGTCAACATTGGCGTTTGTATTATCTGTAATGATATTCGCAAATGATCCGCCAAGCGGATAATATGTACCGCCGGTTCCGCCCGTCACAAGGTTAAGGAATTGTTTCTCTCCTCCTTTTTCCCCGCTGTCGCCGCTTTTTTTATCGTCCTCGCCGCAGGCAGCGAGCAACATCGACATAGCCAGTATCAGCACTGCAAACAATTTCACATTCTTTTTCATCGTTTTCCCCCTTTATCATTCCTATTATCCCCTTCTATTTTATCATAAAATTCAAATAACTTAACAAAATTTTGTCATTTTTAAAATATTTATCCAGGAAAAGGCATAAAAAAATGACACCATTAATAGGTGCCATTCCGCTGGATGCTTCTTTAGCATTTCAACGCGTACCTTATCCAATCAATTCTTCTTTACTTCGTTCCTCGATTTCTTCGACTGATAAGGACTCTTCCTCATCACGCAAACGGTGGGCAATTCTCGATGCTGCACTTGCTGCGATGCTTGCAACGATATCATCCAGGAAGGTATTGACCTTATCATCCTTCTTCGTATCCAAATCACGGATAATCCCGATTTTGTTTTTATCGAGATGACCGAACGTCGTGACTCCTATGCTGCCATACCCTAAGACAGCCCCGAAGGCAATCGTTTCATCGACGCCGAACAGTCCTTCATCATTTTCAACTATGCTTTGCAGCGGTTCGGACAACATCTTCTGTTCTGCCAGCTTGTCCAGTTCTACGCCTACAAGGATGGCATGCTGGAGCTCCCGCTTCACTAGTACTTTTTCAACACTGTCTATACAAGCCGACACTGTCAGTCTGTCACTATAGGGACTTTGCATTTCGTAGACAATCTCTGCAATCGCTTCTATGGAAACTCCTCTTTCGAATAGAGCATCTTTAGCTGCTTTTGTTACTTCACGGCTGTGCACTCTTTTTGCCATGCAATTTCATCTCCTCGGTGAAACGTTTATGCGTTTTCTACTATTATAACAAATCGAAGACGATTTAGTCTTTTTGCGTATTGCATGTAAACGGTAAAAATTCCAATTGTATGCTACAATTTTTTTATTAATCACTTGGAGGGACAATCATGGGCAAACAAACTGGTAAAATTGAAGAATATTGTTTCAAAAGCCTTGCTTTAGGGGAAGATGTTACATTATTGATTTATCTGCCTGCCAATTTTTCTCCCCTCTATAAATATACCTTCTGCATCGTCAATGACGGGAAAGACTATATTCAGATGGGGAAATTAGGAAGGGCTGCCGATGCGCTCCTCGCAGAGCGGAAAATCGAAAATATGATCTTTGTTTGTATCCCTTATAAAGATGTCGAGGACAGGCGCGCTAAATACCATCCAAAAGGCGATCGTCAACAAGCCTACATCCGCTTTTTGGCGCACGAACTTTTGCCTTATTTAGATGATCGGTATCCAGGTTATGGAATTGGGCATGGACGCGCGCTGATGGGTGATTCTCTTGCCGGCTGTGTATCACTGATGGCTGCACTTGCGTACCCGAATACATTTGGAAGAGTGATCCTGCACTCGCCATACATAAATGAATCTGTCGAAAAGGCTGTCAAAGACTTCAAGGATATGCAACTTCTCCAGATTTACCAGACAGTGGGCACTATGGAAACAGAGGTGCCGACAGGCGACGGCATTAAAAGGGACTTCCTGTCAGCCAATCGTGCTTTGGCCAAACTGCTCGGAGAAAAAGGGTTCCTTCATATGTACGATGAATTTGAGGGGGGACACACATGGAAGTATTGGCAAGAAGATCTTCCTCGTGCGCTAGAAGCTATGTTCGGCCAATAGTCCTGTATGTATATAATTCCAAATAGTAGCAATATTTTGTTATAATGATATAAAATTAGATAACATAAATTAGGAGGCTTGTATTATGAAACTAGGTATAGCCGCATTTCCATCCAAGAAACTGCAAGATATGGTGAATTCATACCGGATGAGATATGACCCGCATTACAAATTGATACCTCCCCACCTGACTTTGAAATCTTCCTTTGAACGAGATGAAAAGGAACTTGCCGGAATTGTGGAAACTTTACAAAAAACAGCCGCTCAATTTGCGCCTTTCAAATTGGAGGTATTAAAGGTCAGCACCTTTCAGCCTGTCAATAATGTCATCTATCTGAAAGTCGATCCGAATCCCTCTTTGCTGGCTTTACACGAACAGTTGAATACGGACCTTAAGCAAGAGGAAAAGTACAACTTTGTTCCGCATATCACCTTGGCCCAAAATCTTTCCAACGATGAACATTCCGACGTATTCGGCCAAATGAGTCTGCTGCAGTTACGTCATGAAGAAATGATTGATCGCATCCACCTACTTTATCAGCTAGAAAACGGTTCATGGACCGTTTATGAAACGTTCCGTCTCGAGAAAGAAACAAACGCATGAAAGCTCAGTTTGCCGTGACCAAAAAGCAGAAGCAGGATGCCTTTACTGTCAGAAGGCGCGTTTTTGTTGAAGAACAGGGTGTACCGGCCGATCTGGAAATTGACCCATACGACGATGAAGCTATCCATTTCGTTTTATACAACGAAGAATCGGACGCTATCGGGGCCGGACGATTCAGAACGATCGACGGAAACGGCAAAATAGAGAGAATCTGCATCGATACCGATGTCCGACATGGCGGCGGCGGAAAACTGATTATGGAAGCAATCGAACAGTATGCCCTGCAGCGAGGAATCCGGCTTCTTAAACTGAATTCGCAAACTACAGCTCTGCGGTTTTACGAAAAACTAGGGTATTCGTCTGTATCTGATGAATTCTTAGAAGCTGGCATTCCTCACCGGACTATGATGAAACACCTGTAAACTGCCCGTTTTTGACGGGCAGTTTAGCTTCCAACTAGATCAAAACGAGAATCCTGTTATGGAACTGAATGGATTACATGAAAAACATCTATTTAAGCGAAGTAGGTCACATTCGCACAGACATTACCTCTATTTACAAAAGTTATCTTTGGTAGCGCTAGTTTTTCAAATGACTTTTCTTAGTGTTTCGGCAACCCTTTTCGGATGCTCCACATAAGGTTCATCCGACTTCTTCCTTTTCTGGCTTCCGTGGAGCCTTGTTGCTTAAACCTGACGGAAGACAAAAAACAAAATAAATCCCCCTTCACGACTGAAAGGGGGACGATAGAACATATCCAGAATAATATAGCCACTCTTTAATGAAAAACGGGAATTTCGTTTCCATTGTTTGATAAGCGGATGTCTGCGTCGGCGAGGATTGAACATTCAATCCCATCTCTTCCGCCAGCAATACAGCCCTCTTCATATGCAATGGGTCGCTCACAAGAGTATAGGTATCAAAATCATGGCCTGTCTCTTCGGCAGCCTTAATGGCAAATTCCAGGTTCTCTTGTGTCATGTAAGATTCTTCCTCAATGATGATCTTCTTTTCGTCGACTCCTTGTTCTATAGCATACTCCATAGATGTCCTTGCCTCTGACTTGATTTCCCCATCCGCCGTACCTCCGGTAAAAATCAAGTAATCCACTTTTCCTTGCTTGTATAACTCAATTGCGTGATTCAGCCTCTCTTTCAAGACGGGAGAAGGCTTCCCGTACCAAGCTGCTGCGCCAAGAACAATGGCAGCATCCGTGTGCTCCTCATCATTCTGCAGGCTGAATAGATACAGATTGCATGCTGTATAAGCAAAAAAAATGATCATGATCAATGTTATTAACTTTACAAATCCCCGAACTTTCCTCATCTTATCTTCACCTTTTACCAAAACGTCACTTCTCTTATCATACATGTTATTAATCAGTAAAACTACCCTAAAAAGATCAAAAGCAATCCCATAAGACGCTGTCCCTTCCCGAAGGGGCAACCTATACACCGGTATTTGCAAAGGGAGAACATACCAGACGGGCACTGCAATCCCTAAAATTGAGTAGGAGGGGGGAATAATCCCCGACCTCTCACACTACCGTACATACGGTTCCGTATACGGCGGTTCAATCAAGATAAGTCCAGTCGCAAAGTTTCATAGCGAATTTGTAGACTTTTGAGCCCTTGGGATGGGGCTATTGGAGATGCGCCAACATCCTTGGGCACCCTTTTCTTTAGCTAACCCCTACTACTGCCTTCAAGGCTCGGGACTTTCACCCTAAAGCTTACACCCATGCCGGGCGCACAAAAAAGCCACCTTTTGTTGTCCAGAAGCTGGCTAGCAATCATTAACTATACATAAACATCAAGAATCATTCCTTTACCGGTGATGACCGTAAAAGCAGCGTGAATCGGGACCGGCAATGCGGAACCAGTAAGGAACTTACTTCCGCGCGAATCTGTTTTCCTTTCCTTATGCTCAGTTGACTTCTCAGCAATTCCAGCATCCAGGCTTGCCGCAAAACCGGAATCTGCCCTTTTCACTTGCAAGTTTTTCTCTTTTTGCTCCTTTTGATAGAGTAATCTATTGCTATATTGGACATATTGGTAGTCGACCACTGGTGATATGTAACCCATCATGCTCACCCCAATCACGTATATCATTTATTTTTATTACCCATATTGCCTAACCTTCAAACCAGCGAGGTGTTTTCCTCCCTTTTGGTTTGGTGCAGGATTTGATATGATAGATTACGTTGCTGTTCGATGGATTTTCCTTAGCCTATGCCGCTTCCACATCTGCTAGCGGAACAGGCAAGGATGAGCACTTTTGCTTTATTTGCAACGTTCTTCAAAATAGTTTTTTAGATTTGAGGTTTATATATATGAAAACGGCTAGATTTCAGCATGAACAAATAAACCTGGACCACGTGTCTCCGGATATTTTGCAATTGATCCACGAACGGGGCAAACAAGGATTGCTTACATGCCCTGCATGCGGTAGTGATGTCCGATTATACCTTGGTATCACAAAAGAGCCTCATTTTTACCATACAGACCGGGAAAAGCCCAGCTGTAAACCTGCCCAGAAAACAGTGGAAAAAGAGGAGTACATCGTACGGGACGGTTTCCGATATCCGGTTTCCAAAGCCATTACTCAACCCCGCATAAAAGAGGCTGCCCCGAAATGTAAGCCAATTACAGGTAACCCGCCTTTTGAAGCGGCTGCTGTAAAGCCGCAGAAATTGATCCATCCTTATATGGAAGAATTACAGAATGCCGGCGTCACTCTAGACCAGGATCAATACAAAGCTGTCATCCATACAGAAGGTCCTGTGCTTGTACTGTCTGGTGCTGGCAGTGGAAAGACAAGGGTATTGACCGCCCGCACAGCATTTTTGCTGAAAGCCTGTCATGTGGCCCCATCCAATATTATGCTTGTGACCTTCACAGCGAAGGCCGCTAAAGAAATGAAGGAAAGGATGCTTACGTATCCAGGGATTCAGCCTGCTGACACAAATGCGCTGATTGCCGGAACATTCCACAGCATCTTCTATAAGATTCTTCTATTTCATGAACGTCAAAACTGGCAGCCTCACGCACTGATCAAATTCGATTGGGAAAAAGAAAAAATCCTGAAGCAGGCTGGAAGGGAACGCGGGTTGGACGATAAGGAATTCGCCTATGACGCCGCCATACAGCAGATCGGCCTATGGAAAAACTCCCTGCTTTTTCCTGTCGATATTAAGGCAACTAGTCCTTTCGAAGAAGACTGCCTTTATCTGTACCAGAAATATGAAGCAGCCAAACGGCTGACAGGCAAGTTCGATTTTGATGATATGCTGATTGGCTGTTATCAATTGCTGAAGGAACAGCCTGAACTCGCTGAACGGTACAGGAACAGATTTCAATATATCCTAATTGATGAGTTCCAGGATATCAACAAAGTCCAATACCAACTCATCAAGATGATGACAAACCGGAATATTTGCGTAGTAGGTGACGATGATCAATCAATTTATGCCTTCCGGGGCAGCGATCCATCGTTCATCCTGGATTTCGAACACGATTATCCAGAAACGAAAATCTTGCGTCTCACGCAGAATTACCGATCTGCCCATCAGATTGTCTCGACCGCCAATCGGCTGATCGCCAAAAATGAACGCCGGAAACCAAAGACGATGTACGCCCAACATGACCTGGGCGCAGCCCCGCTCCAATTCTATCCGCCGGATGAGGAATTGGAGGCGACGATGATCATAACCGACATCTCAGAAAAAATCCAAGCCGGCGCCAATCCATCGGACTTTGCCATACTATATCGTACCCATACGATGTCGAGGGCGGTATTTGAGCGCTTCGCCCAATCGAACCTGCCTTTCGTCATTGATTCGGATGCCGAGAGCTTTTATCAGCGAAGGATTGTTAAAAGTATGTTGGCCTTTCTGAAGCTGAGCATCAATGAAGATGATATCGAGGCAATCGCCGACCTATTACCTGTCCTGTTCCTGAAAAAGGAGTTGATACAGGAGATTAAAGCACAGATAATCCTACAGGATTGCAACGCCTTGACTGCATTATCCAAATGCAGCACAGGCCATGCATTCCAGGAAAGAAAGCTTAAAAGGCTTCCTTCTCAAATCCGCAATCTGCATAACTTGACGCCGCTGGCCGCCCTTGAACGGATCGAGAAGGAAATGGGCTTCTCGGATTATGTCAAGAAACGCGGAAACGAAGGCAGCAAAATGGATAAGGGCTCGGAGGACGTCCGTAACTTGAAGGTGGCCGCAAAACGTTTTACCGATTGCGCAACCTTCCTCCAACACGCCGACCATATGAATGCGATGAACAAAGAAGTGAAAAATATGGCTAAGCACTTCACCGATGCAGTCACCTTGACGACTATCCACCGCTCGAAGGGGCTGGAATTCAAGAACGTCTATATCATCGGAGTGGTGGACGGTAACCTGCCGCATGATTATGCATTGGATGACTTCCGTAAAGGCAACAAACATGCCTTAGAGGAAGAAAGGCGCCTACTTTACGTGGCCGCTACACGTGCAAAGGACCAGCTTTTCTTTTCCATCCCGCAAAGCCGCGGGGGCAGAAATGCTTATCCATCTCGTTTCCTGTACATTTGACCGGGTCATACAGAATACCGCCACTTCAATCAGTGGCGGTTTTTTAAGTATCCTGTTACTTCTTATTCATCATATTCGTAATCGTCCCAAAATCAAGCTGTTTGCCGTCATTGACGACCGACTTTATGATTTTATCTTCCATTTCCTTGTTCACAGGCTTACCAGCAATCTGAGAAACCCTTTTGATCACATTGCGTACAGTCTGTTCATCCTGAAAATTGGCTCCTTGCAATGAGCTGGCAAGGTCTAGGACATCTTTCATATTCACGCCTGTCTTCTGCTCCATATTCTTAAAAAATTGAGAATCCATATGCAACCCTCCTTATCTGTCTATTCATTGTATGTGTGTATCCCCAAAAGGTGCATATTCGCCCATATTTCCAAAAAGAGATAATAAGCGACCCTTGCCCCTATCGTTCACACGGCTTGTACATATAATGAAACAAACCAACTCATCCGACAGGAGGAATATAAATGGGCGAAAGACATGAAGATTACTGTCCCGCTTGCGCTTCAAGGGACAGTCATGAAGAACACCGCCATGCTTACCATTCAGAAAGCAGCTCGGTGAATGACTGTCCTATCTGCCATTCAGAAAGCAGCGCAGATAGAAGTTTTTACTACGAGGGAGACCTGATCCGTCATAATTCCGGATCCCTTAAAATTGAACATGACGGGTATGTGTTCACCATCCCTTATAAGGATATTCACAAAGTCACATACCGCAATGACCCGGCAGCATTTTCTTATACAAGCCGTAAATGTTGGCATAAATACAGCAATCAACACTGCGATCGGAGTGAAGCTTCAATTTCCCGCTTCGTCTGTATTAAAGGCAAATGGAGACGGGAAGATCAGTCCCCTTGCTCAGATCAGCAAACACTCTCCGCCCTCGATCAGCTGGATAGACTGCACGGTTTTGCAATCAAAGTTTTTTTAAAGAACGATGAATCTTACTAAAACAAAAGCAGCGAGGGCAAAAGAAAGACGGAACAGGGTATCTGTTCCGTCTTTTCGTTTTACCAACAGAATGAAGCGCCGACAATGATCAGTAAGATGAACAATACAACGACCAGGACAAATGTCGAGCCGCCGTATCCACAGTTATAACCACCGTATCCGCCGCAGCCTCCATATCCGAATCCGTAACCACCATACATTCCTTTCACCTCACTTTTGTTGATCTCTTTTTAACATATGAGACACAACTTGGAGGTGTATGGGCTTTTCCCTATCGATGACAGCCTATATTGCGTCCAACGATATCACCCTTTTGGCTTAAAGATCAGCGACGCCAAAAAACCGAAGATAATAGCGGCCGAAATGCCCGAACTGGCGATTTCAAACATACCGGTAAGCACCCCCACCACACCGTGGGCCTCCGCTTCCTGGACTGCCCCTCCGACAAGTGAGTTGCCGAAACTCGTGATCGGTACGGAAGCGCCCGCCCCTGCAAAGTCCACTAACGGTTCATACCATCCAAACCCGGCCAGAATGGAACCAATCACTACGAATAGACTGAGTGTATGCGCCGGTGTAAGCTTTGCCACATCAAAGCATAATTGACCGCAGACACAAATCAGTCCTCCGACTACAAAAGACCAAAAAAACATAGGAAACATTTTTGTTTTCCCTCCTTATATCCCATACTCAATGCCTGCTGCATGTGCAATGCACGGAATCGTTTCGCCTTGCTGGAACGTGAGCGGTGACAGCAAGGCTCCTGTGCTGACGATCAGAATCCTCTTATACGTTCCTCGCTTCATTTCATTCAGTAGATGGCCGTAAAATACGGTTGAGGAACAGCCGGCTCCGCTTCCGCCTGCAAAAACGGCCGGGTTATCCCCATAAATTTTCAATCCGCAATCAAGCAATCTATCCCGATCTATCATAAACCCTTTTTCCTGCATCAGGTCATACGCTGTGTTCGTCCCGATTTCTCCCAAGTCACCAGTGATGACGGCATCATAATAATTCGGTCCATATCCCAGATCCTCATGATGGGTCATGATGGTGTCCACTGCGGCAGGGGCCATTGCCCCTCCCATATTGAACGGGTCGGTCATGCCCATGTCCACAACTTTTCCGAGTGTCGCTGTCTTCACTTTAGGCGCTGGCTCCCCTCCATCGGTCCTGCCGACCAGACCGACCCCGGCTCCTGTCACTGTATACTGCGCAGTCGGCGGCTTCTGGGATCCGTAGTCAGTTGGATACCGGAATTGCTTGTCAATAGCCCCTTTATGGCTTGAGGCGCCTGTCAAAACATAATCTGCCCCTTGGTAATTGACAATGAACGCCGCGAGCGCCAATCCTTCCATGGAAGTCGCGCAGGCAGCAAATAATCCGATATTTGGAATTTCATTTGTACGTGCGGCAAAACTTGAAGGAGTTATCTGATTGACCAAATCTCCAGCCAGGAAAAACTGCACTTTACTTTTTGCGATTCCCCCCTTTTTCATGGCAATCTCCACCGCATCCTCAAGTAGTTTCCGATGTGCCTTCTCATGGGTTGTTTCATTCAAATAGTTATCTTGATACAACAAATCGAAGTCTTTTCCGAGCGGTCCTTCCCCTTCAAAGGGTCCACCTGTTACCCCAGTGGCCAGGATTGCCGGACCATTGTCCAATTTCCAAGACTGTTTTCCGTTCAGCATGAACGTCAGCCCCCAATCCCTGAAATGATTGTCTTAATCAAGGCTACTACAAAGGCGGAAAACACCCCGAACACAATGACAGAACCCGCAAGCTTGAAGATATTGCCCCCCACTCCAAGCACATATCCTTCTGTACGATGCTCGATTGCCGCAGACACCACCGCATTCCCGAAGCCCGTGACAGGCACGGCGCTTCCAGCCCCGCCGAACTGGCCCAATTTCTTGTATAACCCGAAACCAGTCAGCAGCATAGATATGAAAACCAGTGTCGACACAGTCGGATTACTGGCGGTTTGCTCCGTGAAATTAAAGAAATAGATATAAAAGCAGATGATGGCCTGTCCGATCAAGCAAATCAAACCGCCCACTAAAAATGCTTTTATGCAATTGATGAGAACTGGCCGTTTTTTTTCTTCTTTTTCCTGAAGATCCTGGTATTCTTCCTGTACAGGAGTCAATTTTTCTTTATTGCCCATCCGTCTTCACTCCTTATGTCATTTCTTTTTGAAGCTTGATGATATTTTTAAAATCCTTTTCTCCCTTTTTCCTTGAATAGGATTTATCCTTCAGCTTCTCATTCAGTTCTACTGCTTCGAGAAAAATTTTATAATCACTGGATACTGTAAATTGGCGGTCTTCATCCTTGAATTTCTTTTCCAGGTCCTTCTTCAGTTTCTTTTCGATTTTCTTCATCGAAAATCGCTTCATTTGCTTGACCTTGTATGCTACCAGCACTTTTTTTTCATTTGTAATGATAGCGGCATCATAGATTTCTGGGTACGACAGGACATGAGAGTGGATTTTCTCTGCCAGCGCAAACTCTTCAGGAGTCTCTTTCAGCACTGCCGGATGAGGATTGACGGTCTTAAACAGGGCCATTTTTGCTTCCCCTGTTTTGTTGAAATCCGTACATCCTGACAACAGCAGGTTCGTAGATACCAATACCGCCAGACATGACATGAACCACTTTGCCTTCTTCATGAATTCACTCCTTACTTAGCTTCTATTGGCTTTAGGTTTTACATTCCCGAAAAAAATATAAGCAATAAAAAAAAGAAATGCCGGATTGGCATTCCCTTTCAGATAGGCATATATATTCAATATGTTTTTTTCTTCTTGCCGCAACCGCAGCCTTTTTTCTTTAATACCGGAGCTGCGGGTTCTTTTTTTTTCTGCTGATTCTGGGAGATGATGAATTTCTTTTGTTGCATACCGTTCCCCCCTTTTACGGCTTAGAGCAAAACGCCACGCCGGATTTATTTTTGCAGCCACTATACATACATTTTATGTACCGGCATAGTGCTTGTATCATACAGCTGCCCAAACCAGAAAAATTATTCGCTGATAAACCTTTGCACGATCGTTTCGATTATGGAAGCAAGCCCCGCAATAGCCAACACCATGATAAATAGGGATGAACATGTCGGGAAGAAATGACCTAATGTCATTATGAATATTGCCATCCATATTCCTGTACACCAATAACAGTTCAGGAGCTCCCCGATCCAGCCGCGAATTCCTGTCTTTCTCGGAACAATATACGTCACCTGCTGCCCGTTCTCCTCCCCTTTTTCTTCCTCAAAGAAAGGCTTTCTAATAAAGGAAGTAATCTTATCGTAGACCAGCAGCCTGGTTAACCGAAAACAGGCCAAGGAGAATACCATCAGGTCAAACATACTCTCTACCATGCTAACCTCCGCATTCCATATTTAAAAAACTCCCTTATACGGCAAATACACAAAAATAGGCATGTAACTCATTCAATTTTAAATGGTTATTCATACTCTGTAAGTGACAGATGTCAAATATCTATTAGGAGGAATATGAATGAGTTGTGGACATGACAATTTAACTGATGACTGCGTCCTTTCAACCCTTCTTTCTGTAGCCGAAGCTCAGGAAAGGGTGGAAGATGACTGCAGGACCGGATGCCAACAAGCAATTGATGAATTAAACGGTCGTCAAAAAATTAAAGGCTTTGATACCATTCCAGTATTATTGACATGCAATTGCAATCCTTTCTCCGGGGTAGGGGCTCATCGTAGCTACTCAGGCGAAAGAATGTTTCATTTGATCAGAAGTTTCTTATTCCGTGTCAGTGAAGTCGATGAAGGGACCGGATGCGCTATACTTGAGCTTTTGAAGCCTGTATCATTCCACGGACATGATTTTGAAGAAAGCTCGCGGGAGGAAGAAAGGGAGCATCATCATGAAGAATGCTTCACTTCCCCATTCGATGAGTTCCTAGATAAGCTGAATGATGCGAAGAAGATCATCAGGACCGGTATCTGCATCACTGTAGACCTTACGAACTTCACTTCCGTCACTTGCCTACCACCGATTAACACCAATTAAGGAAAGAAGGCTACTGGTACAGTAGCCTCTTTTTCATCCCAGATTAATTACTTCGATATGATCGATTTCCCCTTCAGCCAGCGAAACCATTTTGCTTCTGTCACCAAGGCTGATTTTGACGATATATGTGTCACCTTTTTTCTTTTGTACCTGCCCCATTACCTCATCCCCCTGGACAGTCAGCAAGCACATCGGTTTCGGTACAGCCCCCGGTATCCTGGCCAGATACGCAAGCAATTCCGTTTTAGGCATATCTGAAAACTTCTTTGATTTTTTGCTGCTCGGCTTTCTTCTTGGTTTAGGCTTCTTCCCCGTATCTACTCCCGTAGAAACTTCCACCACTTTATCGCTTTCGGTATTCCCGGAATAGACGGCGTCCTGTTGCTCGACTGATTCTGAACTGATCACTTTAATTTCATCGGATAGTACTTCATCCGATTCTTCTTCGGCATCTATGATTTCGACTTCCTTTTCTTCAACGACTGATCGGAACTGCGATTGCATGCTGGCTTCGGGCGGGGATATCTCCGGTTGGACAATATACATATATGGCAACTTTTGGCTTCCTTCTTTTTCCTTGCTCATTTCTTCGCCCCCCTGATGTCTAATCGTCCCTGAAAACGGGATATCCTATAGACTATTCCGTTATCATATGTATGTATGGTACCGGGTTTTATGCCATAAAAAAAACAGCCCCTTTCAAGGCTGTTTGCTGATTACAGGATATGATATCCAGAATCGACATGTATCGTTTCCCCTGTAATGCCCCTGGACAATTCACTGAACAAAAATAGCGCTGTGTCCCCCACTTCTTCCTGGGTGGTTGTCCGCCTTAACGGAGCCTTTTCCTCAATTTCTTTCAGGATGGAATTAAAATCGCTGACACCTTTGGCGGAAAGTGTGCGGATCGGACCGGCGGATATGGCGTTAACCCTAATCCCTTTTTGCCCAAGGTCGCTAGCCAGGTATTTCACGCTGGCATCAAGCGACGCTTTTGCCACGCCCATCACATTGTAGTTCTCTATGACCCGCTCACCGCCTAGATACGTCAAAGTGATCATGCTGCCGCCTTCCGTCATTAGATGCTGTGCTTCTTTTGCGACAGCCGTCAACGAATAGGAGCTGATATTATGGGCCAATAAAAAACCGTCTCTTGTCGTGTTCATATACTCCCCCGATAACTCCTCCTTATTGGCAAATGCAATACAATGCGCCAATCCGTGAATTGTTCCATGTTTCTCCCTGATTTCTGTAAAGCACTTCTGGATATCTTCATCATCTGTCACATCGCACGGGATGACCGCATATTGCTGATCGAGAGTACGCGCCAATTCCTTTACATTTTTTTCTAATCTTTCACCTGCATATGTAAAGACCAGATTTGCACCAGCAGTATGAAGCGATCTGGCGATTCCCCACGCAATGCTCCGTTTATTCGCAACACCCATGATCACGTATGTTTTTCCTGATAAAGATAAACTCATTTTCGTCCCCTCCGTTTTACAGCATGTTATTAGTACCTGATACTAATTTTATTATAACGCATTTATCAAACCAAGAAAAGGAAATATAAAGTAAAGTTGAGTTGACATTTTGTTAAATACACTTTACAATAAAGGATATCTAATAGAAAGAGTGACTCCTATTGACAATAAACAATTGCATTAAAGAACTCCGTGCGCGCCATCATATGACCCAATCCGATTTAGCCACAGCCGTCGGCGTCTCCAGACAGACGATCGCGGCGCTCGAAAAAGGAAGCTATACCCCTTCCCTACTTCTGGCTATGAGGATTGCCCGGACATTCGGCTTACCCACGGACGATATTTTTTCATTAGAAGCGGAGGAAGAAAAATGAAGATATGGAGTACCGTCTCACCAGTAGTTTTATTGCTTTTATTTGGTTGGTCCCTGACAGAAGCCTACCAATTGGTCGCATTGCTAATTTCTGAAGGAGAAGGATCGGCCAGTCTCCTTCCCTTTGCCTTATTGATGCTGGCAGGTATCCTGCAGGTCATCCTCATGCCACGAACAAAACGGAAATCACAGCTCATTCCGGATGAATTCATTGAAGATGACGAGCGGAACGAACTATTGACCGCCAGAGCCTGCCGGAGCGCCTACATTGCCATGATGATCGCTTCGCCTATCGCAGCCGCGCTGATGGTATTCCAGCCCCTCTTTGCCGATAGCCTGCCTTATTATCCGGTCCTGGTGGTCCTGTTGATCCCTTTGGTCCAAGTACTTGTCTTTCTCTTTTCCCTGCACAAGAATTATCAGGTATGAAAAAAGCACGGTCTAATTCCGTGCTTTTTTCTATGTCAGATATCCCATGAATACCGTGGCCATACCAAAATAAATAAGAATAGAAATAATATCACTGATTGTCGTGATGAACGGGCCGGATGCCACTGCCGGATCTATGTTGACTTTATGCATGATGAGCGGCACTAGGGAACCTGCCAATGTTGATACAATCAGGGTAGCGAATATGGAAGCGCCCACGAGCAACCCTAACGTCCCATCTCCGTAGAAAAGGAAAATAACGAATGCTATGACAGCTCCGCAAGTGGCCCCTGTGATGAGGCCTGTACCTGCTTCCCTGATCACAGTTTTCCATTTGCCTTCATCATTCAAGTCACCCGTCGCAATCCCCCTTACGATAACTGCCAATGCCTGTGTGCCTGAGTTCCCTGCCATTCCCCCAATCAAAGGGATGAAAATGGCCAATATCGCTTTTTCTTCAAGCGCCGCCTCGAAGCTTCTGATCAAACTTGCGGTCAGTAGCCCAAGGAACAATAGAATGATGAGCCACGGCAACCTCTTTTTGGCCGCTTCGAAGGAATTACGGTCACGCCCATCCATATCGGATAAACCGGCCAATTTGGAATAGTCATCAGATGCTTCTTCATCCATGACATCGATGATATCATCTACTGTGATGATTCCCAGCAAATGGTGTTGGAAATCGACAACAGGTAACGCAAGGAAGTTATAGTCCTTCATCGCACGGGCTACCTCTTCCTGGTCTTCGCTGACCGAGATCGAATAGACGCGCTCATTCATGATTTCAGAAATCATCATGTCATCATCACTGACAATCAAATCACGCAAGGAGATGACCCCAACCAGTTTGCTGTCATCATCTACCACATATAAGTAGTAGATCGTTTCGGCGGAAGGGGCTTCTTTTTTCAGAATATACATAGCCGAACGGACAGTCTGATTAGCGGATATCGATATGAATTCTGTCGTCATGATACTTCCGGCCGTATATTCTTCATAATGCAGCAATTCACGGATTTCCTGCGCCGAATCATTGTCCATGATCGTCAAGTACGTGACCACCTGCTCCTTATCCAATTCGTTCAGGACATCAACCGCATCATCAGCATACATTTCCGACAGCATTTCCGCAGCATAATCCGGATTCATCTCCGCGAGCAGCTCTTCATACTCATCGTCTTCTATTTCCAGGTTCTCGAAGAGTTCCGCCATTTCTTTAGGCGAAAGGTAATGGAAGATTTTCGATCGGTGCTCTTCCTCTATTCTTGAAAAAAATTGCGCCTGGTCGTAGGGATGCAGATCCATGAAAACATCCCTGAACGCATCGAGATCATCGTTCTTCAAGGAATCTATCAGCACATCCTGAAACTGTTCCATTTCTCTTTCATATTGCTCTCCCACAGCTTTACCTCCTCTCGAAACCCTATTATTGTTCATTATTACTTACCTATACTAGCAAAAAAACAGCTCACTTGTCGCCATCAAATGTATAGTTGCAAAATTCTGTTCATTTCATATTTTTCGCTCTTTTGTCTAGAATAGTAAAGTAGCACCACACCCGAGGAAAGAGAAGGATTGAAGTGAAATCAACATTCAAATTTCACAGAGCTTTTGAATAAATAATAACGGACAGAATAGAAGGGGACATATAATGAAAAAAATTGATGTAATTGGTGATATACATGGCTGTTACACGGAATTCAGATCACTGACTGAAACACTTGGCTATCAATGGCAAGACGGCATACCGGTTCATCCAGACGGCAGGCTGTTATCCTTTGTCGGGGATCTGACCGACAGGGGGCCGGAGTCCATTCAGGTCATTAGAACGGTATACGAGCTCATCAGACAGAAGAAGGCATACTATTCACCCGGAAATCATTGCAACAAGCTGTATCGATACTTTTTGGGCAGAAATGTGCAGATCACCCATGGCCTGGAGACAACGGTCGCAGAACTGGATCGCTTGCCCGCAGGTGAACGCGGCCATGTCGAACGGATGTTCATTACACTATATGAAGAAGCTCCCTTATATCAGGTGCACGATCACAATTCTTTAGTCGTAGCCCACGCAGGCATCCGCGAAGACTATATTGGGAAGAGCGGCAAAAAAGTGCAGACTTTCGTCCTGTATGGAGATATCAGCGGTCAGTTCCATCCCGATGGACACCCCATCAGAAGAAACTGGGCCAAGCACTACAGAGGCAAACCTGTGATCGTTTATGGCCATACACCTGTGCTAGAGCCTTACATCGTCAATAATACGTATAATATTGATACGGGCTGTGTTTTCGGAGGCAAACTGACTGCATTCCGTTTCCCGGAAAAGGAACTCGTAAGTGTCCCGTCCACTATGCCCTTCTTCGCTGAAAAGTTCCGGCCGCTTGACGACTAACAAGCGGCTGACTTTATGTATGAGTGACTTTTTTTCAGATTGCAGGCCTTTTTTCCTCCGCGGGCGACTCACGCACAGGCACTGAACGCAGACAAAAACCGTCATGCAAAACTGGTCAATTCCATATTCTCTTCATATCTTCGGGCAAGTCAGCAGTGAAGGTCAGTCGTTCTTCCGAAATCGGATGGATGAATGACAGCTTTTTGCAGTGTAGAGCCTGACGGTCCATTTTCTCTGTGCTGCCTCCGTATAAGTCATCCCCGAGCAATGGATGCCCAAGGTGGCTCATATGCACCCTGATCTGATGAGTGCGCCCCGTCCGAAGATTCAACTCTATTCGTGTGTACTCCCCACAGAACTCGATTGCGCGATAAAGTGTGCAGGCATACTGTCCATCGGCCCGCACCTCCCGTTCGATGATGCTCGTACCCTTGCGCCCGATCGGCTCTTCAACCGTCCCTTCACCGCTCAGCCGCCCATGGACCAAGGCCTCATATGTCCTGTTCACAGTTCCTTTCTTCTGCTGTTCACTCAAGATGTGATGGCCATGCCGATGCTTTGCCACCAGCAGCAAACCAGAAGTGTCCCGATCAAGCCGGGTAACAACATGGAATGTAGACATAACTCCGGTCCTTTGGTAATATCCGATGATTCCGTTTGCTACGCTGCCACAAGGATGTTCACGGGAAGGGATCGTATTCATGTACGCCGGTTTATCGACAACAAGCACATGTTGATCTTCATATACAATCCGAAGGGGCAAATCTTCAGGTATAAGACCTTCACTCGGTTTTTCCTCTGGGAAAAGCACCTTTACGGACTCCCCCTCCGTCAGATGATACCGGACGGTCTGCTCCTCGTCATCAACCAATATGCTTCCGCCCTTGAATTTTATGTCCGTCAGGGCCGCCTTAGATATTGACTTCTCACGCAGAAATTCCCTTAGGGGCTTGCCATGCCCATCAGGGCCTACATTCCATTTTAGTTCAAATCTTGTCATTTGCATTCCTCACATACTAAAAAAGTGAAATTGCTTATAGGTGCCTGTCCCCATTGTTATGGTTTTGCTTATCCAAAAAGACAGAAAAGGCCCGGCATGGCGGCCGGACTTCTCTTAATCGGTCACGAATGAATCCTTCACCCTTCTCCAGAAAGGGAAAGGACGGAAACGGGCAAAACGGATTTGTTCATCCGCCACTCGGTATTGGATTGATTTCACATCCTTCTGCAGAATCTGCAGATGGTCCACCGTAATGATGAAATCATCCTTATTGGACGGTTTCAGCATACAGGTGTGGTGATCCGGCAAGATCAAAGGAGATCCCACCGTCCTAAATACCCTGTTATTAATGGAAGCCATCTCAGCCAACTGGATGGCACGCAAGGATGGGTGGATGATTGCTCCGCCTAAAGCTTTATTGTACGCCGTGCTTCCTGATGGTGTCGAGATGCACAGCCCATCTCCCCGGAACGTTTCAAAAGGCTGGCCCTTAATCTCCACATCCATCACCAAAGTCCCCTCGACCCCCTTAACCGTCGACTCGTTCAGAGCCAAGTATTTCGAGAAGGAACCCTGCTTATATCGTACAATCGTCTCTAGCAGAGGGTATTCGACAACCTGATAAGGTGTCTTCGCTATCGCGATCACCAGTTTTTCAATCTCATCAGGTGTCCAATCCGCATAAAAACCCAAATGGCCAGTATGCACACCAACAAAAGCCGTTTGGTCCAGCCGGTGCTTATACCGGTGAAAAGCGTACAGCAATGTGCCATCACCGCCTACCGAAATGACTATATCAGGCTTTTCATCATCTAGAGTCAATTCAAAGTCCTGAAGGTATGACTTCATCCTTTGCATCAGCATATTCGATTTATTGTCTCCCTTTGAGGTTATTGCGAATTTCATAATACCCTCCCGCTTTTTTGGATTCATTGCTGCATGAATAACTATGTATATCTCTATGTTTACGTAGTGCCTTTTTGATTCTGATTTGTGATTTCATCATTTTTTCGAGAAAAGACGCGTTGCGCTTCCTGAATTTCGTTAGCGATTTCAGACATTTCCTCATCTAGCAGGTAAGCCGCTTCTGCCGCCCTCTTTAATCTGATCCTGATTTCATCGGGAAATTGGCCTTTGTATTTATAATTCAGGGAGTGTTCGATTGTCGCCCAAAAATTCATGGCAAGTGTCCGAATCTGGATTTCCACCAGTATCATTTTTTCCCCGCGTATCGTTTGGACCGGATAATTGACGACGACATGATAGGAACGGTAGCCACTGTTCTTTTTGTTTGAAATGTAATCTCGTTCCTCTACGATCTCCATATCGTTGCGGTTCCTCAAGAGTTCTACGACGACTTTGATATCACTGACAAACTGGCACATCATACGCAGCCCGGCAATATCCTGAAGCTCTTCTCCTAATTTATCAAGAGGGATTCCTTTGCTCTCTGCTTTATCAAGTATGCTCGGGATGGGCTTGACTCTGCCCGTCACGAATTCGATCGGAGAATGCACCTGTTCCCTCTCAAACTGTGTGCGCATCCCTTTCAGTTTCACTTTCAGCTCCTCAACTGCTTGTTTATAAGGAGCCAAAAAATCATCCCACATCATTACATCAGCACCTGCCTACTCTTCTTGCAAGAAATGATCTGCTGTTTTCCGCATCATTTCCTCACCATAATTCGCGTTATCTTTTATGTTGCTCAATAAATACTGTAACTCTTCATGAAAACCTGTCAATTGTCTTTCCGTCTCTCCATTACGTAAAATAACCTTAATGTCTTCCTTTAAACCTTGATTAAGCGTATCCCATGTATTTTCCGGCAATGATATGTATATGTAGTCGCTGGCTGATTCCATAATATATATAAAAGAAAACTGATCTGAATCGACCAGCATACGTCCTGTCGGTTCCAGATCCTGCAAATGATTTTCCGTTATCTCCAGTACCATCCGGTCTGCTTCCTTTTTCACCGATCGCACCAAGCAAATCTCTTTCATGATCTCCCCTCCCGATTTTCCATTTTTATTTTACCATATCCCTTAACGTATGCCTAAGTTTCCTATAAGATTCTACATATACCTGTCACGAAAGGAAGACCATACATGAACCAGGAAATTGAGATAGAGTTTAAAAATATGCTTACAGAATCAGAGTTTGAAAAGCTTCAGCAATTCCTGTCAATTAGAGAAGATGATTTTTTCATACAGGAAAACCACTACTTCGATACGATTGATTTTGACCTAAAAGCACAACAGTCAGCTCTCCGGATCCGAAAGAAAGGAGACGGATTTGAGATGACCTTGAAACAACCCCATGAATCAGGATTATTAGAAACAAATGAAACCCTTTCAGAAACGGAAGCCCTTCAAATGATCGAACAAAATAAGCTTCCTGCCTGTGACATGTCACGTCTGCTTGCCAAAGCCGGAATCCAGCCCGACACTTTACAATATTTCGGAAAGCTTCAGACAAGACGAGCAGAGGTCGCTTATCAGGGAGGATGCTTAGTCCTCGATCACAGCCGATATCTCGGCATAGAAGATTTCGAACTGGAATATGAAGTGAGCGATTATGCAGAAGGAGAGAAAAATTTCCGCCTTTTGCTCAAAGAACTGAACATCCCCCTCCGGAAGACCGATAATAAGATAAAACGGTTCTATAGACAAAAATATAGGCTGCAATAAAAAGGACGGGAAAAAGAAAATATGAACATTCAGGCCCTCAGGACAATCATCGAATTACAGGCGTTGCAGACCTTGAACAAGACCAATACAGATAAAGGCCAATCAAACGGTGTCCCACTATTCCAGGAGTTATTAACTGACTATCTGTCGAATTTCACTTCGCAATCCCAATCGCTAGGCGCGATCGGCAGCTTGTATGCCGCTTCTGGCAATTTAGCCGGTGCAACAAACCGCACAAATGGGCTTATTGCTACTGCAACAGGCAACGGAGTAAAAAACCAGTCACTGCCAAAGCAGCCTTATGCTTTTACGAAAATGCAGGCATTCGGAGAAAAGGCGGAACAGTATTCCGCTTCTATTCAAAAGGCAGCAGCCAAATACAGACTTCCCCCTAATCTGATTGCTGCTGTCATTAAACGGGAGTCGAATTTTAATCCGAAAGCGGTCAGCCCTTCAGGAGCAACAGGCATGATGCAATTGATGCCGACCACTGCCAAATGGCTCGGGGTCGATGATGCGCAGGATCCTGAACAGAATATTATGGGAGGTGCCAAATATTTGCGTCAAATGCTTGATAAATATGATCAGGATTATGAATTGGCTTTGGCAGCTTACAATGCCGGTCCAGGAAATGTCGACAAATATAACGGAATTCCCCCATTTAAGGAAACACAGAATTATGTGAAGAAAGTCATGGGATCTTTTCAGGCATGACTTTCATTCAAAAGCAGAAAACAGGAGCGCAAACCCAGTGGCGGCGCTCCTTTTCTTTTGCATAAATCGACTAAAACCGACCAATGCAATTTTTGTTAAACTAAGCTATTTATTTGAGATATTATAATACGGTTGCTACAATTACTTTACATAAGTTGTAAGAGGGGTTTTGCTATGAGCTTAAAGACACCATATGAAGCCATTGGAAAAGAAACATTAGACAGATTGATCGATACATTCTATGAAAACGTGCAAAGCCATCCTCTGCTTGAACCGATCTTTCCGGATGACCTTACGGAAACAGCACGCAAACAGAAACAATTCCTGACGCAGTTTTTAGGAGGCCCTCCACTCTACTCAAGCGAGCATGGGCATCCGATGCTCCGCGCCCGCCACATGGCCTTCCCGATTACTCCCGAGAGGGCTGGGGCTTGGCTGTCCTGCATGGAGGAGGCCATGGATCAAACCGGGCTAGAGGGGGAAATTCGAGACTATTTTCTCCAAAGGCTCACATTGACTGCTCATCATATGGTTAACACCCCGGGAGACAAGTAAAATACTTGACTGGAAGACAGCGACTTAGTCTTGGTCCTGTCCAAAACAGCAAATGAATCCGACGACCACAGTCAAGAAAGGAGAAAGCAGTTGAGTTCTCAAAAAACAGATTATCAATTCATGGATTGGCTTCACGCCCACCATTGTACGGTTCTCGGGAAAAAACCAATTGAAATATATTATTTTATCGATCCTCTCTGCCCGGAATGTTGGGGGATGGAACCAATCCTGAAAAAGGTGCAGATGGAATATGGTAATATCGTCAACATCAAACATGTTCTGACCGGCAAACAGACTAGCTTAAGCTATCAGAAGGAACTAAAGGATCCTTCCCAGCTGGCGACAGTCTGGGAGCGGACCGCCAGCCGCACCGGAATGTCCTGCGACGGTGATATTTGGCTCACATCGGCAGTCCCGTCCCACGTCCCGTACCGTGCTTCCCTCGCCATCAAAGCAGCCGAGCTGCAAGGGAAAAAGAATGGCATCCGCTTTTTGAGAAAACTTCAGGAGTTTCTCTTCCTGGAAAAGAAAAATATAAGTAACATTAAAGTCCTGGCAGAATGCGCGAAGGCCGCCAACATTGATCCTGATGAGTTTTTGCAGGACATCCATTCCGATGCAGCGGTGAAAGCTCTCCAATGCGATTTAAAGATTACAGAAGAAATGGACGTACAAGAATCCCCATCACTTGTCATATTTAATGAAAACATAGAAGAGGAAGGCATAAAAGTTTCCGGTATTTATTCTTATGATATTTATCTTTCTATCCTGGCTGAAATGATGCCTAGCCTGCCTCCTCCGTCTCCTCTTCCTAAGATTGAGCATTTTATCCGGTTCTTTAATGTGGTGGCCACGAAAGAAATCGCCGTCGTCTATGATATGCAGGAACAGGAAGTCGAGAGGGAAATGAAAAAATTAAGATTGCGGAGAGTCGTTGAACAGATTCCCGGGAAGTTCGGTACATTTTGGAGATACATCCCATCAAACTGATCCATACGAATACAGTATGGATTTTTTTTATGGTGCCCATATACATGAAAAAGCCCTGCCGGGATAAGCAGGGCTTTTTCTATTCATACGAACAAAGGGGATGGGAGAAATTTTTCACGGTCAAACAAAGGGGTATATGTTTGCTTGTGATCAACTTCACATTCATAATATAACAGATAATCGATACCTTTTTCAAGAGTTTGATCACCATTTCACATTTTTGTCAAATTTGTAGTATAATATTTCACTTTCTTAAATAAAATGTACTAACCATTCAAAGAAAGGATGTAAACCGTTGAATATCTTATGGACCATCGTGTATACCCTGTTGATTTTTGTCGGATTAACCCTTCATATTATGGCATTCTTAAATATCCTCCCGGTAGCTATTTCAGCTTTTATTCTTTTTTTCATAACTTTTTTGATTATATATAAGCTCAACAGAAAGAAATATTTTACGGGATTTTAATTTTTTAATATAATAAAATGGATATTAATGTAAGAAGTGATACAACAAAAAAATCCGCCTTCAGGCGGATTTCTATTTTTATCCTAACAACTGCTCCATCTCGTTCAGCTTCTCTTCAAATACTTTCAATGCAGCCTTGATTGGCTCGGAGGAATTCATGTCGACTCCCGCTTTCTTCAAAACCTCAATCGGATAATCGGAGCTTCCAGACTTAAGGAAGTTCAGATACCGTTCAACAGCCGGCTCGCCTTCTTCTAGTATCCCTTTACTTAAGGCAGTGGCAGCACTAAAGCCTGTCGCATACTGATACACATAAAAATTGTAATAGAAATGAGGGATTCTTGCCCACTCTCTGCCTATTTCCTCATCAATATGCATATCGTCCCCAAAATACTTTTTGTTGAGATCATAATATTCCTTCGTCAGCGCTTCGGCTGTCAATGGTTCGCCATCCTGTGCTTTCTTATGGATGATTTGCTCAAACTCGGCAAACATCGTCTGGCGGAAGACAGTGCCCCTGAAGCCCTCGAGGTAATGATTGAGCAGATACATACGTTGTTTATCGTCTGTGACGGTTTTCAGCAGGTAATCCGTCAACAGGTTCTCATTACATGTGGAAGCCACTTCAGCCACGAAAATGGAGTAGTCACCATACGGATACGGCTGATTTTTCCTCGTATAATAGCTGTGCACCGAATGTCCAAATTCATGGACGAGCGTATATAGATTATTGACGTTGTCTTGCCAATTCATCAAAATATATGGATTTGTCCCATAGGCGCCTGAAGAGTAGGCCCCGCTGCGCTTTCCCTTATTCTCATGGACATCCACCCAGCGGTTTTGGAAGCCTTCTTTCAGCACCGCGATGTAGTCTGCACCAAGCGGTTCTAATGATTTCAATGTATATTCCTTTGCTTCCTCGTATGTGACCTTCATTTTTACATCCTTAACAAGCGGTGTGTACAAATCGTACATATGAAGTTCATCCAATCCGAGGACCTTCTTACGTAATCTGATGTATCTATGCAGCAGATCCAGGTTATCATTGACTGTATTGACTAGATTATCATATACACTCTCTGGAATATTGTTATTGCTTAAGGCTCCTGCGCGGGCTGACGGATAATTACGAATATCGGCACTGAAGTTATGTTTTTTCACGACACCTGACAAAGTGCTGGAGAATGTATTCAGAAATTTGCCGTATGTATCATATACTGCACGGAAGGCCTCCTCCCGAACACGCCGATCTTCACTCTCAAGGAATGTGATATAGCGGCCGTGAGTGATCTGCACATCTTCCCCGTTATCATCTAAGATGCTCGGGAATTCCAAGTCGGCATTGTTCAGCATGCCAAACGTATTGCTGGATGCATCCAGGGCTTCTGAAGCTTTGGCGAGCAATTCTTCCTCTTTCGCTGATAGGACATGCGCCCTCTGAAGATTGATTTCTTCGATGGTATGTTTGTACAATTTTAATTGCTCGTTTTCTTCAAGGAATACAGCGATTTTTTCTTCCTCGATACCCAATATTTCCGGCACAACAAAGGAAAATGCGCCTGCTGCCTGCGAATAGAGTCCTTTTGCTTTTTCATCAAGCCCCTGGAAAAAAGGATTCGTTGTATCCTGATCTGCCCTCATATGTGAATAGGCATACAATTTCCCCAATCGTTCGAACACACTATCTTGAAATTGAAGTCCCTGAAATAACTTTTCGGCGCTCTCACCAAGTGTCCCCTGGAAGGACGGTGCTTTCTTTAACTCATCTTTCACTGCCTGAAATTCATTTTCCCATTCAACATCTGTAGCGAAAATGTCTTCCAGTTTCCATGTATCTTCCACTTTAATCTCTGAGCGAGCAGGTAACGTCTTTGCCATCAAGCAAAACCTCCATCTTTTGAATTCTGAAAACTCCACTTTCATTATACTATTAATGGCACCCTGTTAAAATCAGGATGCAAATATATCCAGAATCTTTTTTAGTCTGTATTCACGCTGCCTTTTGTATACCCTTTAATGATTATGCTTTTGCACCCTTTTTCATGTATTCGTCAAACAATCCTTCCGCTTTCCTGTACATGTCCTGCTCCGATATTCCCGTTACCGGCGGGAAAGCAATCATATAAATCCCTTTTGACTTTTCGGTAAGAATGCCAAACCGCTTCAGTAAATCGATATATGACATAGCCGGCAAATAGGTCCCCAAACCATTGAGTCCTGGAAAATCACGCAGCACGATTTTCTTCTCTCTGATCAACGTTCCCACTTTCCTTTTAATTTGCGGGACTGTAATACAGGTCCCCCGCTTCTTACGATGGATTAGCCCCTCATATATCCAGAATTGCCATTCCAACGCTTTCGTTTCATAGAAATGCATATACGGCACCGGCATGCCGATTTCTTCCTTGAGAGTGGCCGTCGTAAAACCCGCCCTATAGAGGGCATTAAAAAAAGAATCCCGGATTGTGGCATTGCGAAAGCCTGTCAGCCTCCAATTCATCTTCTGTTTCTTCCATGGTGCTCCTAATCGAAAAGGTCCACCAGGCTTCATAAATATACTGGAAAGTGGGGTATGGGTAGCATTTGTGGTACGTGATGAAGCAAAGGAGGTTACAGAAGAAAAGGGAGTCATTTGGTGAAGAAGTGTGAATTCATGCAGGATGGGGGAATAGAAGCAGAGTGTGGGACTTACCGGTTGTCCGAATGCCATATGCCATTGGAAGGAAGATAGCCTATATTGATTCTTTTTTTTCGGATACAAATGTCTGTAACTGAGGATCCAGATTGGGGTGATTCCCTCCTCCAGATAGCCTATAGTTCTCTTTTGGATATCTTCAGACGGAATGACAGAACATTGATATTCAAAGGCGTATTTCTCACTTCCTACTTCTGTATATAGGTCCACACGCTGTCTGATTGTATAGAAGTACTTCTCTAACTCAACCTGAAGCCCCTGCTCAGCCAGCCAATTGAATAATTTCCGTTTTCCTTCCAAATGTTCGGCCGTCTCCCATTCGGAGTGGAAGTTACATTCGACATTCGGGAAATGAGCAAAGTGGGGAACCTTTTTGGCGCCCGCCTTCAAACGCAATTTAGCCCCGCAACCCGGGCAATAGTATGCTTGCCGTCTTACTTTCTCTAATTGCACCTTTCCGCAATTAAGCAGAGTAACCATGCGGCCAGCAGAATCCACAGCAGTCAACATACACATCCTCCTTTCTGATATCGACTTCATTCGACAGATAACATCAAAAATCCTCTGTCCAAAAGAAAAAAGCCCCTTTTAGGGCTCATAACAACGGGGACATTAAACGGCAGCAGGATTCCACAAACTTGTACGCTATCCTTCTTTGATGAAACGCATCGGAGTGAAGTTCTTGAGAAACGAGAAGATCTTCTTCAAAGGCTTTGACAAGCTTCTGAGTACTGCTTGTCCTGTACAAAAAGGCATTCACTTCGAAGTTGAGATGAAAACTCCTCATATCCATATTAGCAGTCCCGATTGATGCCAATTCTTTATCGACTATGACAAATTTACTATGCATAAATCCTTTTTGATATTGATAGATTTTGACACCTGCTTCCAATAAATCTGGAAAATAGGATCGCGAGGCGTGCCACACAATCTTCTTATCAGGGTTTCCAGGCACAAGAAGCCTTACATCCACACCGCTTAGTGCAGCCACTTTAATGGCGGAAAAAATGTCCTCATCTGGTATAAAATAAGGAGAAGCAATCCAGACAGACTTCTTAGCGGAAGCAATCATGCTAAAGAATATGTTCTTAATTACGCTCCATTCATTATCAGGGCCGCCGGCAATCATTTGCACCCCACCGTGCTTGTGTACAAGCGGGACAGATTTAGGCAAATACATATCAGTCAAAAAGCTTTGATTCGTACTATAATACCAATCTTGCAGAAATATCAGCTGCAGGCTGCGAACTGCTTCGCCGCAAGCCTTTAAATGCGTGTCTCTCCAAAAACCGTACTTCTCATCCCTCCCTAAATATTCATCACCGATATTCAACCCCCCGACAAAACCAACATGTCCATCTATCACAACAATTTTTCTATGATTTCGGAAATTGGCTTTGTTGTTAAGAAACGGCAACCGAACCGGTCCAAACTTCGCTACCTGGACTCCTCCGGCCGCCAGATCTCTTATAAACTCCTTCGACAGTGTCCACGAACCCACCGCATCATATAGAAACCGGACTTTAACCCCGTCTCTTGCTCTCTCTATTAAAATATCTTTGATTTCATTACTGATTCTATCATCTCTGACAATATAATATTCCATATGAATGTGGTGCTTGGCTTCTTTCATCGCTTTGATGATTGCCGAAAATGTCTCGTCTCCGTTTGTAAGAACCGTTGTTTCGGTCGCAAACGAAATCGGGCTGTTCCCTATGTGCTGCGCAAGCTGGATCAGATTCCTCTGATGCTCTCCCATCATCACAAGACGCTCATTGCCTATGTCCCTTCCGCCTTCAACCTTCAGAAATGTCTGTTTATCCAGAAAATACTTTTTCCTGAACATCTTTTCTTTTCTGTAATTTTTTCCGAAAAGCAGGTAAAAAATAAAACCAGCCAGCGGAAAAGCTGCAAACATGACCAGCCACGTGAGCGTTTGTGTAGGGTGCCGATTTTCCAGGAAAATGATCAAAACCACTACGATAGCTGATATCGTCAGCATGATGCTGTATACACTGACAAAGACTGCCGGCACGTGGACCGTCTCCGTCAAGAAATAGAATGTCCCCCCAAGCAACATAAGAAAGAATAGTACATTGACCGTGTTTTTCATCTACTCACCCCAAAATTCAATACGACACAACTAACGCTCCCCATCCCAAAAGGTTTTACCAATCTGTCAAAACTAGAAAAAAAGCCGATTTCAAGTCAGAAACCGGCATTCATTCACTTAAAGTATCGGTTGATTGTATCGAAAACGTTTTCTGCGATGATTTCTTTACCATATTCTTTTAACCGATGAATAGTTAAAGAGGAGTCATCTCCGTATTCCATCATCACACTTAGAATGTCATCAATGTGGCCTTCTTCATCTTCTTTGAACTCGATATATAAGTAATATTTATCCTCATATGAATAGAGGGAACTTGTTGATATTTTATTGTTCATCCGCTTGCTCAAAGAGATTACATCTTCAAAGTCCCTGAACATGACTGTACATTCCAATACATCCGGTTCTTCTTCCGACGCTATGACATCTTCATTTGACTGGCTAACCTGAAAATGTTGGTCTAACAGACTTTCAATCCTTTCATCAACCGGCATATCTTTTAGTTTGTCTTCCGAAATCGGCAGTTCCAGTTTTTGTCCATCCTTTGTCAACTGGGCTTTTGTAACCATGATTTCCAAACCTTTATCTAAAGCCTGAACTTGGATCCAAAGTGGACCCTCTACAGCAAATTCTTCTTCATAATGGATTTCATCCATCATTTCCCAAAAGAGCTCTTCACTTCGGTCTCTGTTGTACCATATTTCATCCCGGTCAAAGCCGCGTTCCTCAATATCAACGTAGGAAATATAAAACTTCACAGTATGCTCGTTAATACGTTCGATTTCCATAAATCTCCTCTCCCTTCCACTTAAAATTATGAAGGGAATTACCCCCAAAGTGAGCTGCGTATTATTTTTATGTTACCCCTATATCAGCAGGATAAGCACTGATACAGGTTCTTAACTTTATTTTATGATAAAAAATTAAAGAAGGAAAACAAAAAGCAATATATTTGCAAAAACAAACATTTGCCTAAGGTTTCCCCCCATTCTACAAAAGTTCAGTTATTATATCAAGTCTTAAAACGGAAGCTTCCCAAACAGTTTAGACCTACAGAGCCTTCACATGCTGTCGCGAATTCCCCGTTCAGACACTAAAGCTGCCTTCAATCTAATCAAAGAACATTTTTTAAAAATTTCCGAGTAAATATTTAGCATTTTTGTCTACTATGCTTTAAACTGTATATAATAATCTTCAAAAAATAAAATCCCTTGCGGACAAGGGATTTTCGTAACTTGCTTAATTAACCAAACGTTGTGCTTCACGCAACTGATAAGTACGCACTTTTCTTGGAAGAAATCTGCGAATTTCATCTTCGTTGTACCCCACTTGAAGACGTTTTTCATCTAGAATAATCGGTCTTCTCAAAAGACCAGGATTTTCTTTGATCAGACGATACAACCTTTGCAGAGGCAACGTTTCCAAGTTAACATTCAGTTTTTGAAATGTCTTGGATCTCGTTGAAATGATTTCATCGGTTCCATCTTCCGTCATCCTCAAAATTTCCTTAATCTCTTCAATCGATAGAGATTCGGAGAAAATATTGCGTTCCACGTAAGGTATATTATGTTCTTCCAGCCAAGCTTTTGCTTTCCGGCAAGATGTACAGCTGGGCGAAGTATATAGAGTTACCATTTCTACCCACACTCCCTTTTTATAGAGTCTTCTATGGTCGGGAAAACTTTTTCTGTTACTGTATGAATTGGTGTTCCTTAAATTGAAATAACTTTTAAAAAGTAATTTCTACAATTAATTATACCTCATTCTCAATTAAAATGAACATTATTTTTAAATAATTATATTTCTGCTCTCAATTCACTACTTTTATACAGGTATAATTCAGGAATCGTACAACAATGTGTCCATTCATTTAGAAGTCAGCAGAATATGGCATAATATTAGCATATTGTCCTTTTCAACCGTACATCTTCTATATAGCCAAATAACGTAAGGTTCTTTTAGAAATGGCTGTACATATTATATATACCCGCCCACTGTCCATTGAAACCTATTTTTCTCATTAATCCGGAGGTACTATAAACGGTTTAAGTAACCGTCAGATGGCTCGCAAGATATTCCCTTTTGCTTTTGTTTCCATCTGCAACACTTCATCAGCCGGCTGATAAGATTTGCCGTATATATATTTATCCTTGTAAGTGTGAAATTCTTTATATACTTGCTTCATTGTGGAAAGGATTTTCTTTTCAGATACGTCAGTGGGACTCCAGTAGAGGATTTCCATTTCATTTTCTTCTTTCGTGGCTAATGAAATGCGCCGATATATAATGGAGGAAGCGTGTTTGAATTGCTCTCGTTTATAAAAATTGAGCCGTTTGAAGCTATCCGGAACATCCTGTATGGCAGGCTCTACCTCAAGCACTATGATTTTATTCTTTTCCTTCAATTCAGCAAGGAGCTTCTTTCCGAGCCCTTCTCCTCTGGCCTTTTTAGAGACGAGCAGATAATCGACGAAAATATAATCCTCCTTCTCTACATATAATAGAACATGCTTATCACTTTCGCTTTTATAATAATCCTCTTTTTCTTTCAATAACGTTTCGACATGTTGCTTTGATTTCATTTCCTCAATAGGGAAATATTCATTCAATTTTTCATACCAAGACATCCTGACACTCCTTATGTTTAGTTGTGTTTGTGAAAACGTACTCATGACCATCTTATAACCTATCAGTCATTAAATAAACACCTTTTCCTAAAATTGGTTCAAGAGCCCCACTTGCTTTTGAGAGAATATTACCACTTCACATAACATATTTTGTCAATTACAATAAAGAAAAGATACTTTTTAGGAGGGCAAAAATGGGTCCTTATTTATTTGACTTGTTGATCGTCACTGTTCTTGTCATAGGCCTCACCGCATTAAATGGTGTCATCGGCAATTCTATCGGAAATCTTCTGTTCGGAGGAAAAAAGAGGAGCATACATAAAGAGGCCACTGTCTCCACACAAACCGGCTGGAAACGGGTCGGCGGAAAATAAAGATAAACTGACTGACTTTTTGAGAAAAATGCAGCTTATCCGCATTTCCCTTGGCCACCTGCAGTAACTGTGCCAACAGAATGATAGGAATGGAGAGCCGTCCAGGCAGTATAAATAGCATAACAAAAAGGCCGTTTAAAAACGGCCTTTTTGTTATAGATTCGCTTGATATTGATTGAATTCCTTTTCAGAACATAGGACAAAATGACCTGGTTTGATTTCACGCATGCTGACTTCCTCGCCATCTACATATTGATGGTCGGCCGGCCTATAGGTAATCCGTTTTCTGGCCCTCTCGCTGATCGGGTCGGGCTGCGGAATGGCCGACAATAGTGATTTTGTATACGGATGGATTGGATTTTTATACAGCTCCTCGCTCGTCGTCAATTCGACAAGCTTTCCGAAGTACATGACACCTATGCGATCACTGATGTATTTGACCATTGATAAATCATGGGCGATGAATAGATAGGTCAGTTCTTTTTCTTTCTGCAGCTTCTTCAGCAAATTAACAACCTGTGCCTGAATAGATACATCCAATGCAGATATCGGTTCATCCGCGATGATGAATTCAGGTTGTACGGCCAATGCCCGGGCAATGCCGATCCGTTGTCTTTGTCCTCCGGAAAACTCATGCGGATAGCGTCCGGCATGTTCCCTGTTCAGTCCGACTGTCTCCAGTAATTCATATACACGGTTTAGCCTGTCTTCTTTCGTTTTGGCAAGCCCGTGTATATCAATACCTTCTGCAATGATATCACTGACCTTCATTCGCGGGTTCAACGAAGCGGATGGATCCTGGAAAATCATCTGCATTTTTCTGTTGAACGCCTTTCTTTCTTGCTTTGTTTTTTTGCCGTGTACATTTTGGCCTTCGAAGATCACCTGACCATCCGTAGCATCATACAGACGTATGATTGTACGGCCGGTCGTAGATTTTCCGCATCCTGACTCGCCTACTAGACCCAATGTTTCACCTCTATAGATGGAAAAAGACACATCATCGATGGCTTTGACCATATTGGGCTTTCCTTCATTGAAATATTGCTTCAAGTTCTTGACTTCCAATAATACTTCGTTTGTTGCCATCTTAACGGCCTCCCTTCATAACGGCATATTGTTCTTTTCTCTTAAGTACTGCCGGGGGAGGCGTCACTTTTGGCGCATCTGGATGCAACAGCCAAGTTGCCGCATAATGGGTATCAGTAATTTTGAACATTGGCGGCTGTTCCTCCCGATCGATTTGCATCGCATATTCGTTCCTAGGGGCAAATGCATCACCTTTTGGCGGATGAAGCAGGTTCGGAGGCGTACCCGGGATGGCGTACAAGCTTTGCTGATTCGTTTCCAGATCCGGCATCGAGCTGATCAAACCCCATGTATACGGATGCTGCGGATTGTAGAAGATCTCATCAACTGTACCTGTCTCCACAATCTTACCGCCATACATGACAGCCACCCGGTCAGCTACATTCGCGACCACACCGAGGTCGTGGGTAATGAAGATAATGCTTGTATCAATTTTCTTCTGCAATGATTTCATCAATTCAAGAATTTGGGCCTGGATGGTTACATCCAATGCTGTCGTCGGTTCATCTGCAATCAGGATTTTCGGGTTGCAGGCTAGCGCGATCGCAATGACCACACGCTGCCTCATCCCGCCTGAGAATTGGTGCGGATACTGTTCGAAGCGAGCCTCCGGCATCGGGATGCCGACAAGCTTCAATAGGTCGATTGCCCGCTCTTTCGCTTCTCTTTTGCTCATGTTCTGATGTTTGATGATCGGTTCCATGATCTGCTTGCCGATTTTCATTGTAGGATTCAATGATGTCATAGGATCCTGGAAAATCATTGAGATATCCTTCCCTCTGATTTTCTGCATTTGCTGCTCTGTCAACTTCGTTAAATCTTTGCCTTCAAATAGAATCTCCCCGGATTTGATTTCCGAATTCCCTTTAGGGAGCAACCCCATAATCGACTTGGTCGTCACCGATTTACCCGAACCGGATTCACCGACAATCGCTAATGTTTCCCCTTTGAATAGGTCTAAAGTAATTCCTCTTATCGCTTGAACTTCCCCCGCAAATGTATGGAAGGAAATATTTAAATCTTTCATTTCTAGAATTTTTTCCAACATACTCACCTACCTTAATCACGCATTTTCGGATCGAGTGCATCACGCAATCCATCAGCCACTAGATTAAAACAAATCATCAATATACTTAATATGATCGCCGGGAACAACAACAGATGCGGATATGTGAGCATCGATTTATACCCTTCATCGATCAATGTTCCAAGGGATGCAGCAGGTGCCTGCAATCCTAATCCGATGAAACTAAGGAAAGCTTCAAAGAATATTGCACTCGGGATTGTGAACATGGTATTGATGATCATAATACCGGCCAGGTTCGGCAGCAAATGTTTTAAGATGATCTTAAAGTGGGAAGCCCCCAATGTTCTGGATGCAAGAACGAATTCCTGCTCCTTTAGTTTCATCACTTGCGCCCGGACTACCCTCGCCATCGTCACCCACCCGGTAATCGATAGGGCGATAGTGATGGATAAGATTCCCGGTTCGAGGACGAGAATCATCAAAACGACGACAATCAAATTCGGGATACCCATGATCACCTCAGTGATCCTTTGCATGACTGTATCAATCCGTCCGCCGAAATAGCCGGATATCGAACCATAGGCAACCCCGACCACTAAATCAATCAAGGCAGCCAGCATAGCGATATACAGCGATATTTGAGCCCCTTCCCATAGACGGGTAAAAAGATCGCGGCCAAGACCGTCTGTCCCGAACCAGTAATACATATCTTCGGGAACTTTTTTCATCTCATAGTAATCAATCGTGATACCTGCTTTATTTTCCTGGGTACCGTCGAACGGAAGCCAGGTCACATTCTCAAGCATAGGGATCTTTGCCGGAAGATTGGCATGATTTACATTTTGCTTAGCTCCATCACGGCCACTGATCAATGGGCCAACCAATGCCATCGCAACCAATATGATGATGATGAACAAACTGATCACCGCTGCTTTATTTTTGCGGACACGCAGCCAAGAATCCTGCCAGAAGTTAAGGCTCGGCTTATTGATGATTTCAGCTTCTGAAGCCTCGATAATGGCCTTTTGGAACTTTTCTTTCGGAATGCTGTAGTTTGTTTCTGCCATTATTTTTTACCTCCTGCCACACGGATACGGGGATCGATTACTCCGTATAGAATATCCACGATCAGTATGATGACAACGAATAGCGCCGCAAACAGCAAGGTTGTCCCCATAATGACCGGATAATCATTCACGTTGATGGATTTAACGAATTGCTCACCGATTCCCGGGATACTGAAGATTTTCTCGATGACGAGTGAACCGGTCATCAACGACACCGATAACGGCCCTAATACAGTAATGACCGGTATCATGGCATTTCGAAGCGCGTGTTTCACGGACACCTCAAAACTGCTGGCACCTTTCGCTTTCGCTAATGTTATATAATCGGAATTCAATACCTCTATCATCTCAGTTCTCATAAAACGTGCCGAGATGGCAAGCGGGAAGATCGATAAGGCAATGGTCGGCAATACCGTGTACTCCCAGCCCCTCCAGAACATGACGGGGAACCATCCAAGTTTAACAGCGATGAAATATTGGATCAAAGCCGCGAAAACGAAGCTTGGGACCGACTTGCCCAACACTGCGACGAATGTCGCCGAGTAATCAATCCAAGTGTTTTGGAACAAAGCCGAAATCAGCCCGAGCGCTATACCCACAATCGAACCAAACAGCAGGGCTTGGAATCCAAGTTGCGCAGAGGCCGGAATAAGGTTGCCGATGATGTCTGTTACCGGCATATTATTGAATTGGAATGAAACACCGAGGTCACCCTTCACGAGATTCATCATATAATTAAAATATTGGACCGGAACAGGATCATCCAACCCATATTTGTCATTCATTATCTCCTGTTGGGCAGGGGACAGTTTCTGGATATTGGCAAACGGAGTCCCTGGTATGATTTTCATGAGGAAAAAGGTAAAAGAAGCAATAATTATGAGCGTAATCAACATATAAAAAATTCGTTGACCGATATACTTAATCATGCTTGCACCTCCTATTTTCTAATTTTTTTGCATTATTCGACAATTTAGAGACAGGTAAAAAGAGAGTATATTGTGGAATATACTCTCTTTTAATAGTTTTACTGAACGTAAATTACCTGTTAAAAGAATTTATTCTGTAATTTTAACCCATTGATAACTGTATTCAGGTCCGACAACATGCTTCACTAGACCATCGACTTTTTCTGCAACCAAAATGTTGTCCGCTCTTTGATAAGTCGGAGCGATTGCGGCTTCATCGATGACGATTTTTTCAGCATCCGCCAGCAATTGCCATCTCTTCGCTGAATCAGTCTCTTTTTCGGACTCTTCAATTAACTTGTCATACTCTTTGTTGCTGTAACCAGTTTTATTGTTTCCGCCATCTGTCACCCAAAGGTTAGAGAAGGAAATCGGATCCATGTAGTCTGGGCCCCAACCTGCAGCTTGAAGATCATATTCTTGTTTTGTATCTCTGTCCAAACGTACTGCGAACGGTACACTTTCAAGTTTGACTTTCAAGCCTTCCAGGTTTGTTTGAAGCTGGTCGACGATATATTGGTCATACTTTTTGGATGTTTCAGTGTCTCCGCCCAAGTACCCGATTTCAAGGGAAGTAAGGCCTTCTTCTTCAAGTCCTTCTTTCCAAAGCTTTTTCGCTTCTTCAACATTGTGCCCTGTAACATCATCTCCGTTGATGTCACGGAAGTCTTTACCCTTTTCATCAACTGCGAATCCTCTAGGTACAGCGTAGTTAGCTGCTACAGAACCATTTGCAAGCACTGCTTTTGCAGCATCCTCTTTGTTGAACGCCATGGAAATCGCTTTACGGATTTTCACGTTTTTCAAAGCTTCTGTTTGTGTTTGGTTGATTTTAATATAGAACAATGACGCGGAAAGATCACGTTTAAGGCGGTCATCGCCTTCGTAATTAGCCAGTACATCAGAGCCCATTTTACCTGTTACATCCGCTTCGCCTGCTTCAAATGCGTTTACAGTCGCTTGCGGGTCTTTAGAAACGTTGAATGTGATTTTTGTTAGGTCCACATTGTCTGCATCACGGTATTTTTCGTTCTTTTCAAGCACCCACTCAGTGGCAGTTGGTCCGTTCCAATCCGTCATCACGAAAGGACCGTTGTACAGGATGTTTTCATGAGTGGCAGCGTATTTATCGCCTTGTTCTTTCACGAATTCTTCGTTCAATGGAAGGAATGTTCCGAAAGCCATAAGTCCTTTGAAGAATTCAACTGTCATTGGTTTAGCAGTTGTAATTTCCAGTGTCAAATCATCGATTGCTTTAACGCCAAGCTGGTTCAAATCCACTTCTTTCTTAGCTGCAGCAGCCTCAGTGATTTCCTTCGCCCCGGCAATTTTACCGACCATCATGTATGGACCATAATCGGAAACAGTAGCAGGATCGATCGCCCGTTGCCAAGCAAATACGAAATCATTCGCAGTTATTGGCGCATCATTTGACCAAGTCAAGCCTTCTTTCATTTTGACAGTGAAGACATTTCCGCCTTCAACGTCCTTCACTTCTGGCTCACCTTCCGCAATTGCAGGGATGAGTTCATTCTTTTCGTTTTGACGGTACAGGCCTTCATTAACATTATTCAACATTGTGAAGCCCATTGTATCTGTCACTTTGGAACTGTCCATAGTTGGAACCTCTGCTGTTTCAAGGACACGCAATTCCTGAACGGCTGCAGTCTTTTTATCAGCATCTCCATCTTCTTTGCCTTTCGATCCAGTTTCTTTGTCACCGGAACAAGCCGCCAAGAAAACACTCAAAGCTAACGTCAATATCAGCAGTAGTGAAAATTTTGACTTTTTCAAATTTTGACACCCCTTTATGTAATTAGGTTACTACGAATCTAATTATACAAGTTTTCGGAAAATTGTAAATTAAGTTTTTTACTAAAGCTTTACAAAATGTAATAAAATTAACTTTTCCACCAGTTAAAATGGTAAAAAAGACCTAGTTTAAACCTCTATTTATTTAATGTATTAACGCTTTACATTATGTAAAAAATATCCTTTAAAAACCTATATGCCGTGCGATTAGCGAAAAGTTTCACCCTTTATCCAACTTACAAATAATTTCAAAATAACATTTTATATCCAAAAATAGATCTTTCGTATATGTAAACCCTTTCTTTTCTATGTTAGGTCCTTATAACCACGAAAAAACCGGAAAGGAAACCCTTTCCGGTTTAAATGTAAGGCTCACTAACTGAGCTGCTGCTTCATTTGTTCAAACTCTTTTTCCGAGCAATATACAAAATGGTCTGGTTTCACTTCCCTCATTTTCACTTCCTCGTTCTCGCCATATTGGTGGGCAGCAGGATTATAAGTGATGCGTTTTCTTGTCCGTTCCGTGATCGGATCCGGCTGAGGGATGGCCGACAGCAGTGATTTCGTATAAGGATGCAGCGGATTTTCATACAATTCCTCACTTTTTGCGACTTCCACCAGTTTCCCGAAATACATAACGCCGATTCGGTCACTGATATACTTGACCATCGAAAGGTCATGGGCAATGAAGAGGTATGTCAGTCCTTTTTCATTTTGCAGTTTCTTGAGCAAATTGACGACCTGCGCCTGAATAGAGACATCGAGAGCAGAAATCGGTTCATCGGCAATAATGAATTCAGGCTGGACGGCCAGTGCCCTGGCGATCCCAATCCGTTGCCTTTGTCCGCCTGAAAACTCATGCGGATACCTATTGGCATGCTCTTTGTTGAGCCCGACTGTTTCAAGGAGCTTGTACACCTGATTCATCCTGTCCGCCTCGTCCTTGGCAAGACCATGGATATCGATGCCCTCTGCAATGATATCACTGACTTTCCAGCGGGGGTTCAGAGAAGCATAAGGATCTTGGAAAATCATTTGTATATGACGGTTCAGCTCTTTCAATTCCTTTTTTGATTTCTTCCCGTGCACTTTTTTTCCTCTGTACAGCACTTCACCGTCGGTTGCTTCATACAGGCGGATGATCGTGCGGCCTGTCGTTGATTTTCCGCACCCAGACTCGCCGACAAGGCCGAGCGTTTCTCCTTCATAAATGAAAAACGACACGTCATCGATCGCTTTCACCATATTCTCCTTGCCTTCATTGAAGTACTGTTTCAGATGATTCACTTCCAGCAGTTTTTTCTTGTCCGCCATTTCATTGCCCCCCATTCATCGTATGGAAAAATTCTTGTCGTTTTTTCACAGCTTCCGGGGGCTCCACTTTTGGTGCATCAGGATGAAGCAGCCAAGTAGCTGCATAGTGGGTATCAGAGATTTTGTACATCGGCGGCTGTTCCTCCAAATCGATTTGCATCGCATACTCATTCCGCGGGGCGAATGCATCGCCTACAGGAGGATTCAAAAGGTTAGGCGGTGTTCCCGGGATTGCATATAATTCTTTTCCACGGGAATCGAGGTCAGGCATTGAACTGATCAAACCCCATGTGTACGGATGCTGAGGATTGTAGAAAATTTCATCCACTGTCCCGATCTCGACAATTTTCCCGGCATACATGACCGCCACGCGATCGGCGACATTTGCAACCACCCCAAGGTCATGGGTAATGAAAATAATGCTCGTTTCCACTTTCTTCTGCAGATTCTTCATCAATTCGAGGATTTGTGCCTGAATCGTGACGTCCAATGCTGTCGTCGGTTCATCCGCAATCAGGATATGCGGGTTGCACGCCAAGGCGATGGCTATGACGACCCGTTGCCTCATCCCTCCTGAGAATTGATGCGGATATTGTTCAAAACGGGATTCCGGCATCGGAATTCCGACAAGTTTCAACAAATCGATCGCCCGCTTCTTCGCCTCTGTTTTTGAGAGCTTTTGATGTTTCCTGATCGGCTCCATAATTTGCTTGCCGACTTTCATCGTTGGATTCAAGGATGTCATCGGATCCTGGAAAATCATTGAGATTTCTTTGCCCCGTATCTTTTGCATTTCTCTCTCGGAAAGCTTGGCCAGATCTTTTCCGCCAAACAAAATTTCCCCCGATTTGATTTCCGAATTCCCCTTTGGCAATAATCTCATGATCGCTTTTGTCGTCACGGATTTACCCGAGCCCGATTCTCCTACAATCGCCAAGGTCTCCCCTTTTTTCAGATCAAAGCTCACACCGCGTATTGCTTGAACTTCTCCGCTGAACGTATGGAATGATATATTCATATCTTTTACTTCTAAAATATTCTCCAAATTATCCACCTACCTTAATCGCGCATTTTCGGGTCAAGCGCGTCTCGCAACCCGTCTGCCATCAAGTTAATGCAAATCATCAATAGACTTAATGTGACTGCCGGGAACATAAGCATATGAGGATACAGTTGCATCGTCTTGTATCCTTCTTCAATCAGTGTACCTAAGGAAGCAGCCGGAGCCTGAAGCCCCAAACCTATGAAGCTAAGGAATGCCTCAAAGAATATCGCACTTGGAATCGTGAACATTGTATTGATGATCATGATTCCCGCCAGATTGGGAAGCATATGTTTAAAAATGATTTTGAAATGAGAAGCTCCCAATGTTCTCGACGCCAAAACAAACTCTTGTTCTTTCAATTTAAGCACCTGGGCCCGAACAACCCTCGCCATCGTCACCCATCCTGTTATAGACAGGGCAATGGTGATCGACAATATTCCCGGTTTCAGAACGAGAATCATCAGAACAACCACAATCAGATTCGGTATCCCCATGATTACTTCTGTAATCCTCTGCATGACGGTGTCGACCCGGCCCCCGAAATAGCCCGAGATTGCGCCATAGGTCACTCCGATGATCAAGTCAATCATCGCCGCTAACAAACCTATATATAAAGAGATCTGCGTTCCCTTCCAAAGCCTCGTGAACAAATCACGTCCAAGGCTATCTGTTCCGAACCAATAGTAGACATCATCAGGAACATCTTTCATCTCATACATATCGACCGTTACCCCGGCCTTATTGACCGTCTTTCCATCAAAGGGCAACCATGATACATTCTCAAGCACAGGGATTTTAGCGGGGAGGTTACTGTGATGAACGTTTTGCACCGTAGCGCTTTTTCCACTGATGAATGGGCCAACAAATGCCATCACAACTATGATAGCAATGATGACGAGACTGAAAATGGCCCCTTTATTCTTCCGTACACGCAACCAGGCATCCTGCCAAAAACTTAAGCTTGGCTTCGTGATGACTTCAGCATCTGCCGCCGTCAGGACTGCCGGTCCAAATTTTTCTTTTGGGATTGTTTGATTTGTCAAATCCATTACTTGTCACCTCCAGCCACACGAATACGAGGGTCAATCACACCGTATAGAATATCCACAATCAATATGATGACCACGAAAAGTGTCGCAAACAGCAATGTTGTCCCCATAATGACTGGATAGTCGTTAACGTTGATTGATTTAACAAATTGCTCACCGATACCTGGGACACTGAAAATCTTCTCGACTACAAGCGATCCCGTCATCAATGAAACCGCCATGGGACCTAATACCGTAACGACCGGAATAAGCGCATTCCGCAGAGCATGCTTGAAAGAGACTTCGAAATAACTAGCGCCTTTTGCCCTTGCCAGTGTAATATAATCGGAACTTAAGACTTCAATCATTTCTGTCCGCATAAAACGTGCGGTAATGGCCAATGGAAAGATCGATAAGGCAATTGTCGGCAGTACCGTATACTCCCATCCTCGCCAGAACATAACTGGGAACCATCCCAATCTCACCGCAAAATAGTACTGGAGCAATGCAGCAAACACAAAGCTTGGAATGGATTTCCCGAGTACCGCAATAAATGTGGATGTGTAATCAATCCACGTGTTTTGGAACAAAGCCGCCATAACCCCCAATAGGATTCCTAAAAAGGTTCCAATGATAAGAGCCTGGAATCCTAAAGTCGCGGAAGCCGGAATCAGCTCGCCTATAATATCTGTCACAGCCATGTTATTAAATTGAAAAGATACTCCCAGGTCACCTTTGACCAAGTTCAGCATATAGTTGGCATATTGTACGGGCACCGGATCATTTAACCCATATTTATCAAACATGATCTCCTGTTGGGCAGGTGATAGTTTCTGAATATTGGCAAACGGAGTCCCGGGTATGATTTTCATGAGGAAAAAGGTAAAAGAAGCAATAATCACGAGTGTTATCAACATATAGAAAATTCGTTGACATATGTATTTAACCAATGCTTGCACCTCCTGTTTCTGTTTCTTATTCATTATGAAAAGAGAGTATATCAATGAGATATACTCTCCTTCAGAATGTTTCCTTTCGTATGGCAACGCAGTAGAAACTATTCTGTGATTGTCACCCATTGATAGCTGTATTCAGGCCCAACCACGTGATTAACCAATCCTTCCACATTGTCTGCCACCAAGATGTTATCTGCTCTTTGATACATTGGAGCAATAGCTACTTCCTCAAGAACTAGCTTTTCTGCTTTCGCAAGCAATTCCCATTTTTTTGCATTATCAGTTTCCGCATCGGCTTGTTCCACCAATTTATCGTACTCTGGGTTGCTGTAGCCAGTATGGTTGTTTCCGCCATCTGTCACCCACATGTCGATGAAGGAAATCGGATCCAGGTAATCCGGTGACCATCCCGCTGCTTGCAGATCATATTTTTCTTTTGTATCCCGATCCAAACGGACAGAGAACGGAACACTTTCCAGGTTGATAGTCAAGCCTTCAAGGTTTGTCTGCAATTGATCGACAATATACTGGTCATACTTTTTGGACGTTTCTGTATCCCCGCCAAGATAGCTGATTTCCAAAGAATCGATTCCCTCTTCTGCTAGCCCTTCTTTCCAAAGTTTTTGGGCCTCTTTCAAGTTGTATACGGAAATATCGCCGTTGATATCACGGAAATCCTTTCCTTCTTCATCTTTAACGAACTCTACAGGGACAAGATAGTTTGCCGGTAGAGATCCATTCGCCAAAACTTGAGTCGCTGCATCTTCTTTATTGAAAGCCATTGAAATCGCTTGACGGATTTTTTCATTTTGCAAAGCTTTCGTCTGCGTTTGGTTCACTTTAATGTAGAAGACGGAAGCAGATAAGTTTGTCACCAAGTTATCGCTGCCTTCGTACTGCGCAAGGACATCTGAGCCCAATTTGCCAGTGATATCCGCTTCGCCGGCCTCAAAAGCATTGACAGTTGATTGTGTATCTTTTGAAACATTGAATGTGATTTTTGACAAGGCTACATTGTCGGCATCATGATATTTTTCATTTTTTTCAAGAACCCACTCAGTATCTGTAGACCCATTCCAATCAGTCATAACGAAAGGACCGTTATACAGGATGTTCTCGTATGTAGCAGCATATTTATCACCTTGTTCGGTAACGAAGTCTTCATTCAATGGAAGGAATGTACCGAAAGCCATTAGGCCTTTGAAGAATTCCACTGTCATCGGTTTCGCTGTCGTCACCACCAATGTGTGATCATCTTTCGCTTCTACTCCCAGTGATCCAAGGTCATATTCTTCACCGTTTGCAGCTGCTTCCGTGATTTCGGCTGCACCAGCAATTTTTCCATCCATCATATATGGACCGTAATCCGATGCTGTTTCCGGATCGATTGCCCGTTGCCATGCAAAGACAAAGTCTTTCGCTGTCAATGCATCACCATTAGACCAAGTCAAACCTTCCTTCAGCTTGACGGTGAATTCTGTCGCTCCGTCCAATTCTTTCACTTCCGGCTCGCCATCGGCTACTGCAGGAATCAGCTCATTCTTCTCATTTTGACGATATAAACCTTCATTTACATTGTTTAGCTGAGTAAATGCCATTGCATCTGTCGCTTTGGAACTGTCCATTGTCGGAATTTCCGCTGTCTCAAGGACACGCAGTTCTTGTACTGTTGATGAACCGCCTGAACTAGATTCATCTGACCCACCGCAGCCAGTCAAGACTGTGCTGAATCCCAAAGTCAATGCTAAGGCAAGAGAAAATTTCGACTTTTTCAAATTATACACTCCTATCTGAATAATTTAGGTAAAAAGACTATATAAATTATTATACGAATATAATAAGTTTTGTAAATTAAAATTTAATACATTACATAAAATATATATTATTTTACAAATTGATTTAAATAAGTAATTTGTAAATTATTCAGAAATACCTTTCTAGAACGATATACTGTTTCATTCATCTTTATCTGTCTCCCCATTGCTTTCTGTTGCTAAAACGATTGATGGATGAGGGGCATAATCAAATTTTTAGGCTATGTTTGTGTTAAAGACAGGGTCTAGGTGCAAATGTTTTGCTGCCAGCTTCTCTTTTGTCGCTATTTTCGATATACTATTCCATAAATCAATTGAAAAAGAGGAATGAAATTCATATGTTGGGCAAGCTGAAGAATCGTACTATTTCGATAATCGTCCTTCTTACTTTACTTCTGACCATTCTCCTGTCGTTGCTGATCCACAAAGAGTTATCATTGCTGCATTTCATCAACATCAGCTTCTATTTTTGCAGCGCCTATATAATGGCAGGCGCTTTGTTCCTGGTTATTGATAGAGGCTTCTTTGATGGGATTTCCTACAGTTTCCGGAAAATGTTCAGGAATACAAACAAAATGGAAACTGAAGATGACAAGAATGAGATCATCCCCCTTTCTGAATTATTCACGATGCCTTATTCGTCACTGCTCTATAGCGGCCTGATCATTATGGCTTTTATGCTGGTGGGCCTTTGGCTGTGGTATTGATTGAATAAATTTAGCAGACTGCAAACATGACCTGGCCAATTCATGATAAAATATGGCTACATATGACAAGGAGTGACCACTTAATGAAAACAATCTTTTCCGGGATACAGCCTTCCGGGTCTGTAACACTCGGTAATTACATCGGGGCCATCAAGCAATTTGTCGAGCTCCAGGAAGACTATAATTGTTATTTTTGCATTGTCGACCAACATGCGATCACTGTACCGCAGGACCGCCTGCAGCTGCGCAAGAACATCAAAAGCCTGGCAGCCATCTATATCGCAGCCGGAATCGATCCGGAGAAATCCACGATTTTTATCCAATCCGAGGTTCCTGCCCACGCGCAGGCCGGCTGGTTAATGCAGTGCATCTCCTATATCGGCGAACTAGAACGCATGACGCAATTCAAAGATAAGTCATCGGGCAAAGAAGGAGTCTCCTCCGCATTGTTGACATACCCTCCGTTGATGGCCGCGGATATCTTGCTGTACAGTGCCGATTTGGTCCCTGTCGGTGAGGACCAAAAGCAACACCTTGAATTGACAAGGGATCTCGCGGAACGTTTCAATAAGAAATATAATGATATCCTGACTGTTCCGGAAGTACGGATCCCGAAAGTCGGCGCCCGCATCATGAGCCTTCAGGATCCGACCAAAAAAATGAGCAAGTCCGATACCAATACGAAAGCATTCATTACCATGCTCGATGATCCAAAAACGATCGAAAAGAAAATCAAAAGTGCTGTAACAGATTCTGATGGCATCGTCCAATATGATGTAGTCAATAAACCGGGCATATCCAACTTGCTTTCCATCTATTCAATTTTCACAGGTGAACCCATCTCTGACATCGTCAAGAAATACGAAGGAAAAGGATACGGTGAATTTAAAGCCGATACAGCAAAAGTCATCATTGATGAATTGAAACCGATCCAAGACCGTTATTATGAACTGCTTGAATCCGAAGAACTCGATCGAATCCTTGATGCCGGAGCTGAAAAAGCCAATAAAGTGGCAGGGAAAATGGTCAAAAAAATGGAAAACGCCATGGGGCTTGGACGTAAACGAAGATAAACGGCAAAAACGCATGGATGCCAAGCGCTCCATGCGTTTTTTGATTCCTATTTGTGGGCCAGCTTTACAGCATACTCGGCCTATCGCCGACTTCCATCTCCCATAGTTTTTCTAAGAAGGGCTGTCCTTTGATCAGCCGTTCGCACAATAGCTCATGCTTGATGGACCAGCCTGATTTAGCTTCATCAAAGAGTTCGATCCAGGCATCCTCAAAGGCAAGTTCTTGTATGTAAGAATACTTATTCGGTGACCATTCCGTGTACCAGTACCGTACCTCGGCGGTGTTTTGAGAAGAATGGAGCTGATCCAATGCCATAAACAGCAATTGCTTAAGCTGGCGCTCCTTCCTGGTTAATCCGTACATCGTCACAGGCTCGGGAGACAGAATATGATAACCCTTCTCTTTTCCTCCCAAATCATCCACACTATACTTCTGTTCCGCTGCTTCTGCAATCATGTCATATACGACTTGTTCCTGTCTTGGTATCAACCGGCTTTTTCTGATAGGAATCTGATACCCCATCGTATCGATGGCCATTATACCGTGACCATCCGACATCACAAAACAATGCTCCAGCTGAATCCGTTCATGGTTTTTTCTGCAATACGCCTTCTGATGGACATCTCTGAGCAACCCCTCAGGTAACTCGTGCAAATCGTTTTCGATATAATGATAAAGAGCGGAAGATACTTTCAGCAAAGGGACTTGATCAAGCAGCTCAATCCCGTCTTCCTTTCTCCATTCATGGAAGTGGCAAATATTATAGCCATTTTCTTCACCTTCAAACCAATTGACCCATACATCATGGAGATACAGCATATTTGACCCCTCACTTAACAGAAACTATTTGTCCATAAGTATAGTCAGTCCGGCAAAAAATTATTCGCTCCCAATGAAACTTCTTGGCCTTCCTGCTCCATTCCGCTTATCCAATAAGCTAATCAAGACTGCCCTCATAGAAAGCAATGATTTCCTGCGGATCGAGGGTAAAGGTTTGTTCCAAGGAAACCTTGCGACCCGCGCAATACCTTTCCACCATTTGGAAACCGATGCAATACCCCATCATGAAAGGATACATTCCTTTTCCATACAACATGTGGCTATAGGCTTCCTCGGAGTTTGATATATCGGTTTTTCCTTTGTATAACTTCGTCCATGCCCTTTCGACCAACTCCGGCTTATACTGCTTTGTCCAAGGAGCGAGGTATTGTTCCCCCTTCAATTTTTGGACGATGTATTCAGCAAGACCCTCCAGTATCATTGTATCGGCAAGCGAAAAGCCGTCTATGCTTCTTTTTAATTTGTTCAAGCGGCATACATGGTGATATTCATGGATGAACAATGCTTCCAAATGATCGTAACCCACTTCCCCGGAAAGGAACAGCAGCAACTTATCCGGATAAGCCAATCCCGATTTATCGTGGCTGATCAGAAAAGTGGCCGGCTTGCGATGGGGAAGGATGATGATAGGAACATCTGGCCCCTTCCATCTATGTCTGTAATCCTTCTCGATTTTTTTGACCGTTCCCCAAATGTCGATATTCATCAATTGTTTCACAGTCCGCTCCGCTTGCCGGTTGCCCAACTGTAACCCGCACCTCTCAAGATACCGATACAGCTTTTCTGCCCTGACGCTGTTGAAGTATGGAAGGAGATTTTCTGTCAGTTTGATTGGCTCTAACGGCGACCGGTCCAGCCATTTTTTCGTATCTACAACCACCATCCCCTAACCTCCTTGCAAGCCTTTACCCTTATGTATATGCCGATTTTCTGTCCTAAAGTCCTACTTCATTCCATTCAGGGGGAGGCATTCTCTCCAACCGATTACGGTAAAAGGCCAACATCCTGCTGTTATGGCTTAAGCCAAAAAAGGCCCCTCAATCGAGGAGCCTAATTATTATACGTATTTCTTGAATACCAGCGTGGCATTATGGCCGCCGAAACCTAATGAATTGCTCATGGCTGCGTTGACTTGTTGATGCCTCGTCTGATTGGCTACATAATCCAAGTCGCATTCCGGATCTGGTGTCTCCAGGTTGATGGTTGGCGGCAGTATTCCCTTTTCGATAGCCAGGACAGTGAAGATCGCTTCGATTCCCCCGGCAGCGCCCAGCAGATGACCGGTCATCGATTTTGTCGAGCTGACTGCCAATTCTTTCGCATGCCGGCCGAACACTTCTTTGATGGCCATTGTTTCATATTTGTCATTGTATTCCGTACTTGTCCCATGTGCATTGATATACCCGATGTCCTCCGGGGCCAGCCCGCTGTCGCTTAATGCCTGCTTCATGCAGCGAACTCCGCCTTCGCCTCCAGGTGCCGGCGCTGTGATATGATACGCATCCCCCGTTGACGCATAACCGACCACTTCGGCATATATATGAGCATTTCTCTCCAGGGCATGCTCCAGTTCTTCAAGGATGACAACCCCTGCCCCTTCACCAATGATGAATCCATCCCTGTCCGCATCAAAAGGGCGACAAGCTTTTGCCGGATCCGGATTGGTTGATAAGGCAGTGTTTGCACAAAAGCCGGCCAATGACATCTTTGTGATCGGCGCTTCCGCTCCACCTGTGATCATCGCCTTGGCGTCTCCACGCTGAATGACCTTAAAAGCATCACCGATCGAATTGGTACCGGTCGCACAAGCTGTAACTGTACAAGAATTGAATCCTTTCGCTCCGGTGTAGATCGACACTTGTCCTGCAGCCATGTCCGGTATCATCATCGGTACAAAGAAAGGGCTCACTCGCCGGTATCCCCTATTCAGGAACGTTTCATACTGCGCTTCAAACGTTTCCATCCCTCCAATGCCTGACCCGATCCATACCCCTACCTGTCCGGCATTTTCATCTGTTATTGCCAGCTTGGAATCTTCGAGCGCCATTTTCGAGGCAGCAATCGCATAATGTGTAAACCGGTCCATCTTCCTTGCTTCTTTTCTATCAACATACTCCCCGACTTGAAAATCTTTCACTTCTGCTGCGACTTTAACCGGATATTCATCACTATTCAATCTGGTCAGGAGACCGATGCCTGATTTTCCCTTTATCAGATTATCCCAGCTGGTATTTGCATCATTTCCGAGTGGTGTGACCGCTCCGATTCCAGTGACTACTACTCTTCTCTTCATTTTTGATCATCTCCGCCTTTTTGTTTTTATCTTCCCCATCTGAGGGCGATGGCACCCCAGGTTAATCCTCCACCGAAGCCTACCATGACAATTACATCATTATCTTTAATCCGGCCCGCCTCCCACTCTTCCACTAATGCGACCGGTATGGATGCTGCAGAGTTATTTCCATACTTACGTATTGTTTTGGACATTTTCTCTATCGGCAATTCAAGTTTTTCCCTGGCCGCTTCCATAATTCTCATGTTCGCCTGATGCGGAATCAGATAATCCACGTCACTCTTATCCAATCCCGCCTTTTCGAGAATGCGCACGCAGGAGTCCCCCATTTGCCTAACGGCGAATTTGAACACTTCCCGGCCATTCATGACGATATGATTGTCCTTATTCTGATAGAGATGCTTCCCACCGCTGCCATCCGCTCCCAGTTCGAATGCCAATAACCCTTTACCCTCAGCTACCGGGCCCATCACAACAGCCCCAGCACCATCCCCGAACAAAACAGCGGTATTGCGGTCTTCCCAATCTGTTATTTTTGATAGCTTTTCGACACCGACAATCAGTACATAACGATATGTTCCTGTTTTAATAAATTGCTCAGCTGTAGCCATCCCATACATAAATCCCGCACAGGCAGCGCTTATATCCATTGCGGCTGCCTTTTCGGCGCCAAGCTGTTCTTGAAGCATACAGGCAACCGAAGGAAACGGCTGATCGGGTGTAACCGTAGCAACCAGTATCAAATCCAGATCAGCTGCTGATAATCCGGATCGTTCGATTGCTTCCCTCGCGGCAGCAACAGCCATATCGGAAGTATCGGTTCCAACACCTGCTATCCGCCTTTCTTCTATCCCAGTCCTCGTGCGGATCCACTCATCTGAAGTATCCACTAATTTCTCCATATCAGAATTTGTCACTATGTTCGATGGCAGAAATCTGCCTGCCCCGAATATTCCGGCATTCATCCTCCGCAACCCCTTTATTGTAAATATATTGATATCAAATACTATGACTTGGTACTAATCTTACATAAAATAACAGAAAGTTGCAACGACTTTTGCGCTTGAGTAGCCCATGTATCCCCGCTCTTTCAATTGACCACATTACAAAAAATGACAGAATGATAAAGACCCGGGAGCAAGCAGCCCCGGGTCTATCTTCTGCGACCTTCTTTAATCCCCAGCTCATAAGCATCGCCCATCACCTTTGTAAATAGGTCCATAAAAGCGGGCAGCATATTGAGTGACACATCGATTCCGGCTTCCTTAAGCCTGACTTTCGCTTCCGGAAAATGTTTCATGGCAATCTTCAGAAACTCATTCTGTTTATTCATCCCGATCTCCCTTTCCTGGCAAGCTTCCTGTCTTGATGTACTCTTCAATGTAGCGGTCCATCTTTTCTTGGAAATCTTCAGGGATCAAAGGACTGTATTTCCCCATAGAGATGACGTCCTCTTGGAAATCGAAAGAAAGATTTCCGCTTTCCAATTTACCCTTATTGAATTCACTGGCCGCCAAAAGAATCAATTTGTCTACATGCTGGATTGTGCTCGTCAAAACGGTTCGTTCTCCGAAATCCTGTTGCTCAGAAACGTAGCCGATGACGTACTTGCCGTTTTCTTTCACTTTTTCAATAACAGGCACATTGAAACCGTCCCCCGCCGGATAATAAACATCGACATTCTTCTTCTCCAGCTCCTCCACAAAGGCTGTAGCCTGGTCGACATCATCCCAGTCGCCAACGTATCTTGAATGGATTTCCATATCGTTTTTCATCCACTTTGCCCCGTCTATGAATCCAGTAATCTCACCTTGGGTACTATATGCACCTATTACGCCGATATTGTTGGTTTTGCTCATTTCCGAAGCGATCATCCCCCCAAAATACCCCATTGCATAGCCCTCAAACAGCAAACTCGTTGTGTTCGGCTCGGTTGCATTGCCGTTTAGGCTAACAAAATGGATATCAGGGTAATCGGAAGCAATTTCGTTGAATGTTTCCGCATAGAAATCTCCATGTCCAATAACAAGATTCACGCCCATATCATTCAGTTCGTTCACTGCATCTTCAACCAATGCTTTTGAATCTATATCTTCCCTATAATAAACATCCACGTCAAAGGAAGAACGGATTTGGAGCAGACCTCTGTATCCTTTCGTTCCCCATACTTGATCGTGGATTGTCTCAGGCATTAAAAGACCCACACTCTGAAGCTTCTGTTCTGACGAAAAGACACCACAGCTGCCGGTCAACGGAAGAAAGACAATTGTGACTGCAAGCAACAACAATTTCCGTGTCCAATTTTTCATATCTTAGCAGGTCCTTTCAAAACTCATTTCTACTCTTCATTATTGTGCAAATTTAATGATTTGTAAATCTTTTAACGGCATATGGACATTACTTTCCTTTCCACTTTTCAAGCATTCTCAGTCTCTCGGCATGTTCCTTGATCTGGTTTAGCCCTTCCTGAATAGTTGTCACCCTCTTGATCTCGATAGCTGCTTTCTTCCGGAATTCCGCTATTGATTGGCTTTGTTCAGATACGACCAGTACTTTTTCTTCATCTGATTGAAGGATACCCGGCAATCCCCCCAAAAAGTCGTCAATATACATCAACCTATCAATAGCCGAAGACTCCCCGGCGTCACAGGCCGCCTGTATCTCTGCCAAGACCTCGTCAGACATCCACGGGCCATACAAAGGGTCTATCCATATTTCCCTGAAAGCAACCTGACCCCTTATTTCTCTTAGCCAGGGGGATATGCTATCCTGACACAATGATGGGAGAAGGATACTGACTTGCCGCAATTCCTCTTCCTTCGCTATCCATTCTTCCAATTGTTCCAGGTGCTTGCCTGACAAAGCGTTATACCATTTGTCATATAAATTCATATAGAGGCTAACCTTACCTGCCGGCACATTTATCGGATCCCGATATGAAATGCACCTGAAGTTAGCATTCCTTCCAAAATACAGGCTCATTTCATGCTGTATCCCTTCGGGTCCCTCCTCCAAATCTATGCCTAAAACCTCTTCACCGGACTCGAGTAAATGTTTGCACAGATGGAACCCTAAGAAACTATAAATTCTTGCTATTACATGAACCGACATATTAATCACCTGCTGACTATACGTGATGATACATTATATGCTTTCCGAACAGATTATAGGACATTTTCTTGCTTTGCAAAAAAACGAACTGTTTCAGCCGGGATTTTATAGCGCTTGTTTGGCGGGAGACAAATCCGTTCCGTTTTCATTCTGTTTTGTCTCTGAATTTTTTTGTAAAGGAAGTACCCGGTGGAGGATTCCCCGATTATTTCCAGTATTCTGATCGGTGTATGGAGACGGAATTTACTCGATTGTTTTTGTTTAGTCGGAACCACAACCTTATTACCGGTCTTCCTTGTATGCGCCGTGGCTTTCTCCCTTCGATCGTTCAGTATTCTCATATGATCCGGATCAAGGCATGGGTTCAGCAATACTAATGACCGGACCGTTGTCGGCAGTCCCTTCAGCAGCATGAGCGCATACATCGCTCCCTTCCCTTCCGCTAATACATGCATTTGTTCATTAAGAATCTCTTTTTTCATGATCATGTGATGCAGGTTTTTCATATAAGCCATACTATTTTCATAGTTATCTTGTGTACAGGTAATGTGAGAGGAAAAAACGGTATAGCCTTGCTCCAGAAGCTTCTGCAGATGCTGTGACCGTCCGGGATGCTGCAGCCAATAACTGCCTTTGTCATCCACATAGTGATGACTGTCACCGATTATGAAAACGGAAAAACCATTCGGTCTTTGTGGATAATGGATAATATTCCACTTTCCGTCAAATTGAAAGCTTCTATACATAATCAACAGCCCTTCCAATGCAGGAGTTAACTCCTTCTATTAATTTCCTTTTCTATTAATATGCAAAACAGCCTCAAAATAATTATATGATTGAACCAATTCTTCGTACAATTTAAAATTGAACAGTCTTTCTGTTGTTTTTAAATTGCAGACTTAACAGGAGGAAGATGCTAATTCGTTGATATTCCGAAGTTTGTTTAGGCATAATACATATAGAAGGAATTTTTCTGGCTATAATGATTGTATAACCAGACAGGCAACGGATTAATCCTCATAGCCTTGCGTCAGCCAGAAAACAATACCGAAACTCGGTATACTATGTTAATATGTAAGTTATTGATGGAAAAATGAGGTGAAATGAATGCGTTATCTAGTTACCTTCTTCTGGGTATTCTTGTTGATGCAAATGATCGTGTATGTAGTCGGGTCTATGATTGGCGTAGGCTATACATTCTCGACAGGCGCTATCATGTCCATCCCGGCAGTATTGTTGATTTTCATCATACCGACATTGTTGCCTGATGAACCGGTAGAGCACCATCAGCATTGATAAAAAGAGGCTGGGAATCCAGCCTCTTTTTATTGTTGCTGTGTATCCTTTCCTTCAATCAGCTGACTGTCACCTTTAATTGTTCCCCGTCCACATCGACGAATGCCGTTTTGTTTTCGACAATGCCTTCAGCGATCATTTGTCTTGCTAGTGCAGTCTCTACATACTTTTGGATATACCTTTTTAATGGTCTTGCCCCAAATACAGGGTCATAAGCCGATTTTGCAATATATTCCTTAGCTGCTTCGGAAACCTCCAAATGGATGGAGCGCGGTTTCAGGCGACGTCCCAAGTCATCCATGATAAGATCCACAATCTTAGTGACTTGTTCGATTGTCAGTGGCTTGAATAGAATGATGTCATCCACCCGGTTCAGGAATTCCGGCCTGAAATGCATCTTAAGCTCGGACATGACTTTCTCTCTTGCCTCTTCTGTAATTTCATTGTCCTTAGTGCCTTCTAGAAGATAAACCGATCCAATATTGGAAGTCATAATAATGACGGTGTTCTTGAAATCCACCACTCTTCCGTGCGAGTCTGTGATTCGGCCGTCGTCTAGTATTTGCAACAATATATTGAATACATCCCGATGCGCTTTTTCCACTTCATCGAGCAGAATGACTGAATACGGCTGCCTTCTTACAGCCTCCGTCAACTGGCCTCCTTCTTCAAACCCGACATATCCAGGAGGCGCGCCGATCAGTCTTGAAACGGCATGTTTTTCCATATATTCGGACATATCAATCCGGACCATATGATCTTCGCTATCGAACAACGTTTCAGCCAACGCTTTGACTAGCTCAGTTTTCCCTACGCCGGTCGGACCCATGAACAAGAATGACCCGATTGGCTTGTCTGGATCTTTTATGCCGGCCCTTGCCCGGATAATCGCATCGGCGACTAGTTCCACCGCCTCATCCTGCCCAACGACGCGCTTATGCAGAACCGATTCTAAGCGGAGCAGTTTTTCACGCTCACCTTCAAGCAACCTGGTAACCGGCACGCCTGTCCAGCGGGCAACAATGGATGAGATTTCATCCTCAGTAACTTCTTCCCTGAGCAGTTTATTCTCACTTTGGTTTTCACTTACATCTTCTTCAAGCTGCTTCAATTCCTTTTCTAAAGCAGGGATTTTCCCATGTCGTAATTCTGCCGCTTTATTCAAGTCATATTCATTTTCGGCCTCTTCCAATTGTCTTTTAAGTTTCTCCAGCGTTTCACGTTTTTCCTGGATTCGCTGTAGGCCTGTTTTCTCTAGCTGCCACTTGGATTTCATATTATTCGCTTCTTCCTTCAGGTTTGCAAGTTCCTGCTGAAGGTCCTCTAAGCGCTTATGGCTTTGCTCATCATCCTCATTTTTCAGAGCTGCTTCCTCTATTTCAAGCTGCATGACCCGTCTTGTCAATTCATCCAATTCAGTAGGCATCGAATCAATTTCTGTACGGATCATGGCGCATGCCTCATCAACCAGGTCAATGGCTTTATCCGGCAGGAAGCGGTCGGTAATATAACGGTTTGATAAGGTAGCCGCTGCCACTAATGCCCGGTCATGTATACGTACACCGTGATGGACTTCAAAACGCTCTTTCAGTCCTCTCAAAATGGAGATGGTATCTTCGACGTCCGGTTCCTTTATGAGCACTTGTTGAAATCTTCTTTCCAAAGCCGGATCCTTTTCGATATACTTTCTGTATTCATCAAGAGTGGTTGCCCCGATGCAATGCAATTCCCCACGCGCCAGCATCGGTTTGAGCATATTTCCGGCATCAAGGGCGCCATCAGTCCTTCCTGCCCCAACAATCGTATGGAGCTCATCAATGAATAGCAGGATTTTCCCCTCACTCTTTTTCACCTCTTGCAAGACAGCCTTCAATCGTTCCTCAAACTCGCCACGGAATTTGGCCCCTGCAACCAAAGCGCTCATATCAAGTGCGAATACTGTCTTATCCTTTAATCCCTCAGGGACATCCTTCCTGACAATCCGCTGAGCGAGACCTTCTACGATTGCTGTTTTACCTACCCCGGGCTGTCCGATCAGCACTGGGTTATTCTTCGTTTTACGGGATAGGATCCGAATCACATTCCTGATTTCCGAATCACGGCCGATTACCGGGTCGATTTTCCCATTCCTCACCTCTTCGACTAAATCACGGCCATATTTTTTTAAGGCTTCATAGCTGTTCTCCGGATTTGTGCTAGTCACTTTTTGGTTCCCCCTAACTTCTTTAATAATTGCTTCAACTTTTTTAGAACTTATATTGAATACTTTTTTCAATTCTACTATCTCTTCAGCCTTGCTCTCAAAAAAGGCAAGAATCAAATGCTCTGCCGACAGATAGTCATCTTCCCACTTTTCGGCATATTTCCATGCCTGATCCAATGCACTCTGCAAAGAAGGAGCGACAAATATCTGGACTGATCCATCACTCGCTGAAACCTGCGGCAGCTTCTCAATCATCTGATTTACCCGTTCCTTACATTCTGATGCTTTGACATTCTGTTCCTCTAGAACCCTAAGCAGCATGTAGTCTTCTTGTTTGAGCATAGCCGAAAGCAAATGCACGATTCGCAATTGTTGCTGTTGATTACTGCGGGCAAGCTCCTGACCTCCAACAAGCACTTGCTGAACCCTTTCGGTCATACGGTTGATATCCATACGAACTCCTCCTTCTGACTTGATTATTATCTTGACCTTTTCTGACCTTTAATCCTATTATAACTTTTCGTACAAATTCATGCAAAGGCTATCCTATGTATCCATATAATTGAAGCACGGCGGGAATACCCGCCATGCTTCATTGAATTACGGTTTTCTCTGATAAGTCCAGTGCCGGTCATCATTTGATGTTTCAGGAAAGCGGTCTCCAGCTTTCAATTTGACTTTTTTCGGATTTACGACCATGCTACCTTCTTCCCCAACCTCTACATAATAACCGTTGTTCGGGGCCTTTTGCCCATGTTTAAAATGGCGCCGTTGTCCCATTGGCTGACCTCCTCTTCAAAAAATGTAAGATCAGTCTTATTGTTCCCATTTGCCGTGCAATCTATGAAGCTTTTGTGTTTACAACCATTATATGTACCATACTGTATTTTACATCGTTGCTTATTGTGATAAATTATAGATATAGATCTAATCGTCTCAGGAGGTTAAGAGTGGAAGAATTTGTTTTATTGGTGAAATACATTGTCCTTGGGCTCGTCCAAGGTTTTACTGAACCGATTCCGGTTTCGTCAAGTGGACATCTCGTCCTTATCCAGCATTATTTCGGTGTTAAAGTAGAAGGGATGAGCTTTGAGCTGTTGATGAACTCAGCCTCATTGATTGCCGTTTTGCTGATCTATCGAAAGGATATCGTCCGTTTGGCTCATAATGGGCTGCAATACGCGACCAAAAGAACGGACTCGGCGAAGGATGACTTTCGCTTCATTATATATTTAATTATCGCAACTATACCTGCAGGCTTGGCGGGAGTTTTGTTTGAGGATTTCATCTCTGATAATCTGAAGAGCATTAAAGTGCTTGGAGTTACATTGCTCATTACCGGTATTGCACTTTGGTCGATTCGGAATCTACGCGGACGGAAAAATGATAACGACCTTTCCATCAAGGATGCGATCATAATCGGGTTGGCCCAAATGGTTGCTTTGATTCCGGGCATCAGTCGCTCAGGCGCAACCATCGTTGCAGCCATGCTGCTAGGGACTAAACAGGAAACGGCACTTCGGTTCTCCTTCCTGTTATTCATTCCAGTCAGCCTTGGCGGCATGATATTGAGCTTCTCGGACATCCTGTCCGATCCGCAGCTTGGGACATTGGCACTGCCCTATACATTGGCATTTATGGCCTCCCTTGTCGCTTCTTATTTCTCATTAAAATGGTTCATGAATATTATGGCGCGAGGAAACCTGATATACTTTGCGATATATTGCTTCATAGTCGGAACGAGCGTTCTTATCTTCGGTTAATGCCGTAATCCCTGCCTAGCTTCTTAGGCAGGTTTTTTAAATTTGATCATCGTTTCCGATAATTTCTCTATCTCTCCCTTAAACTCCCTTATGACCCCGGCCACTTGTAACCAGGCCCCAATTGTCTGTATCAATACACCTCTCAATTCACTTTGGTTCAGTGCGACTAATCCTCCGGCTGCCTGTATGAAGCCTCCCAGACCGACAAACAAATTCCCAATCACCTCGTCCTGTTGCCCACAAAATGCAGGCAGTCGTGATACCGCTTCTGCAACAACCAATGATCCCGTTCCTTGTAATCCGTTTGAAATCGTATCTGCCACGGCAATCCTTTTTAGTATTTGATCTGTACCAAACCTTTGCGGAAGACTTCTTTCATTCAACTCTTCGAGCGGAATCTCCCCTAGACGAACACGCTCTTCCCTACTTCCTTGATCTGAGAAAGAATATCGAAACAACCTTACCCCCTCACTCGCAAAAATCACATTTCCGGCATTCCCTAAGGCCTGCAACCAATCTCCAGCGATAATAGTTCGCTCTATGTCTTCTGTTTCTATGTTTCGATCTTGAGTGCCAATGGCTACGTACGTGTTCCCAAGACTTTCAAGCGCATTGCCTACGATAATGCCCTCCGCTCCAGCCGGGCTTCTCGTCACATACACATTTGTCAATCCCAGAGCATTCAAAATGCTGCCCACCAACAACAAAACCACCCCTGTAAAAGTCCGCTCACTTCCTTGTAAATTATTGTCTGTCATTCTTTGTTCACCATCGGTCTGAACTGTCAATCGATTCCCCTCCGTTTTCACCGAACTAATACATTCATGATATTCAACAGAGGACACAAAAGCGACTGAAAGTAGGAATGCAAAAGCACCCATCCAGCGACATATGTGAACGGGTAGCCTTTGTCCGAGATAAATGACAAAAGTAGAGTATTTTGTTTATGTATGCCCTGCAGGGAGAAGGATGGAATGCGCGAGTTTGACTTTACTAGCGCTTTGCCGTCTTCCTCTCCACTGGACGGATTAAGGTCGACTCATAGACCTTTTTAGAAAACTCTTATATTGTCTTACAGATCTAGACGGTCTTTTCACTCAAATGCTTATCCCAGAAGGTCGACCAGTAATGCTTTCTGAGCATGCAATCGGTTCCCTGCTTGCTGGAAAACGACTGAATGGGAGCCATCAATGATGTCAGCCACCACTTCTTCCCCTCTATGCGCAGGCAGGCAATGCATGAACAAATAGTCTTTATTTGCCGATTCCAATAGCTCTTTATTTATTTGAAATCCTTCAAAATCAATTAGTCTGATCTGATTTTCCTGCTCTTGGCCCATACTTGTCCAGACGTCCCCATAGATAATGTCAGCATTAAGAACTGCTTCTTTCGCATTATGGCATATCACGACTTCGGAGCCGGACTGTTTGACCATTTTTTTTGTTTCCTCTATCACTTCTGCGTTTGGCCCATAGCCTACCGGACAGCCTATCGATAGATCCATCCCTACAATAGCGCACGCATGCATTAAAGAATGAGCGACATTGTTCCCGTCTCCGATATACGCCATTTTAAGGCCTTTCAGATGTCCTTTCAGCTCCCTGATGGTCAAGAGGTCAGCCAATGCCTGACAAGGATGATAAGCATCCGTCAATCCATTGATGACTGGTACATCTGCAAAACGGGCCAGTTCTTCCACTTTCTCATGACCAAATGTGCGGATCATAATGCCGTCCACATATTGAGATAGGACCTTTGCTGTATCTCCGATTGTTTCCCCGCGCCCGAGCTGCAATTCCTTGCCGCTCAGGAACAAGCCATGCCCGCCCAACTGCAGCATCCCCACTTCAAAAGAAACTCGTGTCCTAGTGGAAGACTTCTCAAATATCATAGCTAGCGTCTTTCCGCTCAGCGGCTTATATGATGTCTTCTGTTTGATTTCCTCTGCGAGGTCCAGCAGTTCAATCAACTGCTTCTCTGATATGCCGGATAGCGTCAGAAAATCTTTTTTATTCAAGATCTTTTTGTTTGGATTTGCAACTGTCATCTGTTCATCACCCCTTCTTTCAGTTGACTGCTCCATTCTTCCAGTGATACTACTTTCGTCTCTTTCTCTCTGCAGGATTCTATATATGCCTGGAATGTTTCGCTTGCTGTAAAGCTCAGCAAACGATATTTGGCTGCCTGCAGCCTCACATCCCTCTCCTCTTCTGCAAAGGAAAGAATCACTTTCCCCTTCTTTTCCTTAAGCCATTCTTCAAGAGGTGCATCCCTTACTGGCCTTAGGCCGGCTGCCAACATGGCTGATTCGGTATCAGGGTCTAATTCTGCAGACTTTGTAATATATACTTCATTACCCCGGTCTTTCAATCCTTTTTCCAGGAAAGCAAATGCCTTTGACATGGCCTGCTGCCTGTTTCTGCCGATTGCGATTCCTTCCCCGGTCGACTTCATTTCAGGGCCGAGCTTGCTGTCCAACCCGTTTAATGCGAATGTTGAAAATACGGGATATTTGACTGCGCAGAATGGCAAGTCAGGCATTAATCCGGTCTTAGCGACTAATTGTGACAACGAATATTTCCCGAGCAATATTTTTGTTGCAACTTGGACCATCGGTATGCCGGTCACTTTGCTGATGATTGGGATTGTACGACTAGCCCGCGGGTTCACCTCAAGCACATACACTTCATCTTCCTGGATAACATATTGAATGTTCATTAAGCCTTTATATTGAAGTTCCTTTACGATCTGCAAGGCATATGCTTCCATTTTTGTTTTGACTTCATTTGTCAATGATGGGGCTTCCATCAATGTCATGCTATCCCCGGAGTGGATACCAGCCTTTTCTATATGCTCTGAAATCAAAGGAATTGAGATATCTTCGCCATCGGAAACCAAGTCGATTTCCGCTTCCTTACCAGGCAAGTAGCGATCAACCAAAATCGGAAAGGCATTATGAATCGTCCCGGTTTTTAGATCTTCCAGACTTTCGTAAATGTTCATTCCCCTTCCTCCGATGACATACGACGGTCGAACAAGAACCGGAAAAGATAGCTGTTCGGCCAAGGAGAGCAATTCTTCCTGATTACAGGCAACTGCTCCCTGGATATGTGGAATATCCAGTTTCTCCAGCAAATCATAGAAACGGGAACGGTCTTCCAATTGGTCGAGTACATCATAAGAAGTTCCAAGTAAGCGGACACCCGCTTTCTCCAAACCTTCTGCCAGATTTATGGCCGTTTGTCCGCCAAACTGAACGATGACATCGTGAACATTCTCTGCTTCGATCACGTTCAGCACATACTCAAGAGTCAATGGTTCAAAATACAGCTTATCGGCGGTTGCAAAATCCGTGCTGACCGTTTCGGGGTTATTGTTAATCATGATGCTTTCGATTGCATGCTGCTGCAGGGTCAATACGCTGTGGACGGAGCAATAGTCAAATTCAATCCCTTGGCCGATCCTGATCGGCCCGCTTCCGATGATCAGCACTTTCCTCTTGTTCGAGGGGCTTTGCTCATTCTCCCCTGTATAGGAACTGTAAAAATAGCTGGTCTCTGAATCGAATTCTCCTGCGCATGTATCGACCATTTTGTAGGATGCAATAACACCCGCCTGCTTCCTTTTTTCCCTGACTGCCTTTTCCTCCACTTGCCATACAGAGGCGATATATTGATCACTGAACCCGAGTTCCTTGATTGTTTTCCACTCATCAATAGATATTATTTTCATGCTGCTGTTCTCAATCATTTTCTCACCCGCAATCAGCTGCTCGAAGACAGCCAAGAAGAAATGGTCGATCTTTGTGGCGGTATGGATGCTTTCTGTGGATACACCTCTTCTCAGCAATTCAAGAATGATAAAGAACCGCTCATCATTCCCTTCCTCCATTGCACCTATAAGTTCCTCCGTGCTCAAATTGCGATGTTTCGTCAACTTCAACCCTTCATGTTTCAACTCAAGGGAAGCGACCGCTTTTTGAATGGCACTCTCCAGATTCCTGTCGATTGCCATGACTTCCCCTGTCGCCTTCATCTGTGTCCCCAGCTTTCTATAGACCGTCTCGAATTTATCAAATGGCCAACGCGGGAATTTGACGACAATATAGTCCAATGCCGGTTCGAAACTACTGTACGTACTGTTAGTCACCGGATTAACCAATTCATCCAGCTGATAGCCGACAGCGAGTTTTGCTGCCACTCTGGCAATCGGGTAGCCTGTAGCCTTTGATGCCAGAGCGGATGAACGGCTTACCCTCGGGTTCACTTCTATCAGATAATACTGCTTGCTTTTGGGATCAAGGCCGAACTGTATATTGCAGCCTCCGATAATCTCCAATTCAGAAATGATTTTGATGGATGCCGCTCGCAGCATCTGGTATTCTTCATCCGTCAATGTCTGTGAGGGGGCGACTACAATAGAATCTCCCGTGTGTATCCCAACAGGGTCAATATTTTCCATGTTACATACAGTGATACACGTACCGGAGCTGTCACGCATCACTTCATATTCGATTTCCTTGAACCCGGCAATGCTCTTCTCGATCAGGCATTGTGTTATGGGGCTTTCCTGCAGTCCCCGCCGCACCAATTCCTTCAGGCTTTCAAAGTCATCGGCTATCCCTCCCCCTGTCCCACCAAGTGTGTAGGCGGGCCGGACGATGATCGGGAATCCGATTGTTTCTGTAAATGCGATAGCTTCTTTCAATGTATGGACAATCCGGCTCTCCGGTACTGGTTCATTAATGTCCAGCATTAATTTCCGGAACAGTTCCCTATCCTCCCCTTTTCTAATGGAATCAATTTGAGTACCCAATAATTTCACATTATGTTCCTTCAATACCCCATCTTTGTCCAGCTCATAGGCCAGGTTCAGGCCTGTCTGTCCACCTAGGGTAGCAAGCAAGCCATCCGGCTTTTCTTTTTGGATAATTGCTTTTATCGAGTCTTTCGTAAGTGGCTCGAAATAGACAATATCTGCATTTTTTTGGTCCGTCATGATGGTAGCTGGGTTATTATTAATCAGAATGACTTTATACCCTTCCTCTTTCAGGGCAAGGCAAGCCTGGGTGCCGCCATAATCGAATTCCGCTGCCTGCCCGATGACAATTGGGCCGGAGCCGATGACTAGAATAGATAGTATCGATGTATCTTTAGGCATAAACTTTCTCTCTCCCGCTTCGACTATTTACATTTTCTATGAATTCATTAAAAATTACGGCACTTTCTGCCGGCCCCGGGTTTGCTTCCGGGTGGAATTGCACAGTGATAATCGGCAGGTCGGCATGCTGCATCCCTTCAATTGACCCATCATTCACCTGGATGAATCTTACATGTAAACCTGTATCGGCCAGACTGTCTTCATCCACAACATAACTGTGGTTTTGCGACGTCATAAAGACAGTCCCTTTGACCACATCTTTGACTGGCTGATTTGCCCCTCTATGCCCGAAAAGCAACTTTCTGGTTTTCCCTCCGAAAGCCAGGGCGATCAACTGGTGCCCGAGGCAGATTCCTAATGTAGGGAAAGCCATTGCCATCTGTTTGATTTCCCCGATCATCGGCAGCATTTGCCGCGGATCCCCCGGGCCATTGGATAAAAGCACACCATCCGGCTGTAGCGACGCCACCTGATTGAATGTGCTGTTATAGGGAACGATTGTTACTGTACAATCATCTGCCAGTAATGATTCAAGAATTGACTGTTTATAGCCGAAATCAACGAGCACGATATGTTTCGACCCTGATCCGTACGTCTCTGCCTTTTCCAGGGAAACGAGCGGGATCGGCAGATCACTGATGCATTCCCAACCAGGCAGTAGACAATTGTTCTTCCCTCGAAGCAAAGCTGGCATTGAACCATACATACGAATCCTTTTTGTTATGGCGCGTGTGTCCACATGCCCCATCACCGGGATTTCCCACTTTCTCAAGTACTCCAGCAGGGATGTATGGGCATCGTAATGGGAATGTTTCATATCCCCCCGATGGACCACAACACCAGCCACATGCGGTTTCTTGCTTTCAAAATCATGCTCATTGATGCCATAATTCCCTATTAACGGATACGTGAAAACGACAATCTGATTTTTATAAGAGGGGTCTGTCAAAACTTCCTGATAACCGGTCATACCGGTAAAAAAAACAATTTCCCCTGCGACTTCCTTCTCTGGGGGAGAAGTCAGCCACTTACCGCCGAATGTTTCCCCGTTATGCAATTGAATATAGCCTTCCATCCCAGTCACCTCTATCGATGTATATTTATAAATAAAAAAGTTTATTTATACATTCAGATCAAAAAATATAAGCTATTGCCTATGAACAGCCAAATGATGCTCGAATACTTCCTTGATGATGCCGACAGCTCTGTCCAATTCTTCATATGTCACTGTTAAAGCTGGCAGAAGACGTATGACATTCGCCCCGGCTGTCAGCAGGAGCAATTTCTCCTTTTGAAATTCTTTCAATAACGGCGATGCCTCTTCGGTTAATTCTATACCGACCATCAGCCCTAATCCCCTTACTTCCTTTACGCCATCCATGTCCTGTATGGCCAGCTGGAGTTGGTCCATCAAATATTGGCCCTTCTTTTCCGCCTCTTTGACAAGACCACTGTGGTTAATTTCGCGAATGACGGCAATTGCTGCCGAGACACTGACCGGATTGCCTCCGAATGTGGATCCATGGCTTCCGGCCGAGAAATATTCGCTCAGCCCTCTTCTGCCAAGCATCGCCCCAATCGGCAAACCGTTCCCTAGACCCTTTGCCAATGTAATGATATCCGGCGATAAGCAGAAGTGTTGATAGGCAAACATTTCACCAGTGCGCCCAATGCCTGTCTGGACTTCATCGATAATCAATAAAGCGCCCTTTTCCCGAGTGATCCTCTCCGCTATTTGCCAATAGGTCTGGAAACCGCAATGTATGCCGCCTTCTCCTTGAATAATTTCGACCATGAAAGCAGCCGTATCATCATCCACCGCCGATTCTAATGCATCAATGTCATTGAACGGAATATACTCAAATGCATCAAGCATCGGTCCAAACCCTGTTTTCACCTTTTCCTGCCCAGTAGCTCCCATTGTAGCGTACGTACGTCCATGGAATGATTGCAGGCACGTGACAATTTTTTTCTTTCCAGTCGCTTTCTTAGCCAATTTGATGGCTGATTCATTGGCTTCAGCCCCGCTATTGGAAAAAAAGACAGATTCAAGTCCTGAAGCATCGACCAACAGGTCAGCAAGCTCCTCCTGCAACGGCTGTTCAAATAAGTTAGACGTATGCCAATATTTCCGAAGCTGCTGATTAACTGCCTCCTCCACAGCAGGATGCCGATGGCCAAGATTCGTCACTCCTATCCCGCAAGTGAAATCGAGATAGCTCTTCCCGTCTGATAATGTTATAAATGACCCTTCCGCCGACATCGGTGTCAGTTCCCATCGTTGGTACGTCGGAAACAAATGGCTCATATCCTCGCACCCACTTTCTGTTTGAATGATGTCCCTCTCCATGTTTTCCCTTTGTAAAATGGCTCGCTCCCCCCAACGATCCGGACCTGGGCGATCCCGGTGTGCAGCACATCAAGACACGTCTTCACTTTCGGGATCATCCCGCCATGGATAATCTGCTTCCCGATTAAATCCTCTGTCTCTTCAATCGAGAGTTGCCCGACCACCTTCCCATCATTCAGCACTCCACCGACATCCGTCACAAAGACACAGCATTCGGCCTGCATGGCGCGGGCAACTGCACCAGCAGCCATATCCGCATTTATATTTAGTAACTGCCCCTCTTCCGATTGGGCTAATGGGGTTATGACCGGAATGACGTCCATCGATATTATCTTCCGGAGCAATAAATCATTCACTGATTTCACCTGTCCGACTTCGCCTAATGAATCTTTATCAATATATTCCCCCGTCAGAATGCCGCTATCGCTCCCGTTCAATCCGATGGCAGACAACCCGTTTTGTTCAAGCATGGAGACAATTGTGCGGTTTGTCTTGCCCGATAAAACCATCTCCACCACTGATAATACATCCTTTGTCGTCTTCCGCAGGCCATTATGGAATTCTACTTCAATCTCCATCAGATCGAGCATATGATTAATATCCGGGCCCCCACCATGGACAATGATGATTTTGTATCCTGCCGCTTGAAGTTCCTTAAGGCTTGAAAAGAAGGAGCTATTTACTTCATGCAGAATACTTCCGCCCAGCTTAATGAGTAATGTTTTCATCTCTCTCCTCCTCATGTTCGGTAGCTCGCATTGATTTTTACATAATCATACGTCAAATCGCACCCCCATGCGCGGCCTTCCCAGTCCCCCTCATTCAGGCTTGCCGTAATGAGTACTGTGTTGTTTTCCAAATAAGTAAGGGCTTCCTCTTCTCGGAATGACACCGGACTGCCGTGCCGGAGCATCGCAATATCACCTATATGGATATCGACAGTATCAGGATTGAAAGCGACTCCGCTTCTTCCCATCGCAGCAATGATTCGCCCCCAGTTCGCATCCTTGCCGTATACAGCAGTCTTAACAAGGTTAGAGCCGACTATCGTCTTCGCCAAAGCACGGGCATCATCCACAGATGCAGCTCCCTTGACCAGCACCTCGATCAATTTGGTCGCTCCTTCCCCGTCCCTGGCAATTTTTTTGGCTAAATCTTCGCAGGCGGCTGTGACAAGGGCAATAAAAGTACCCCATTCCGGATGATCAGGTGTCAACTCTCCCGTGCCGCTTTGCCCATTGGCAACAAGAATGACCATATCATTGGTGGATGTATCGCCATCCACCGTAATTTGATTAAATGTGTGATCGACAGCCTCCGTTAATGCCAGATGTAAATGATCAGCAGACACCTGGGCATCTGTGGTCAAAAAGCCTAGCATGGTTGCCATGTTCGGATGAATCATCCCTGAACCTTTTGCCGTCCCCCCGACCACAACCTGTTTTCCTTCAATATTAGTGCTGTATGCACACTCCTTCATAACAGTGTCCGTTGTCAGGATAGCGGAAGCGAAGCCGCTGGCCCCTTCCGTATCCCCCGTGTAATCAATGGTCTTGATACCGGATTTGATTTTCTCCATATCAAGATACTCACCGATGACGCCAGTAGAGGCCACTGCAACCAAATGCTCGGGCACACCTATTTTCATAGCTGTAACTCTCCTCATTTCATAGGCATCCTGCAGGCCCTTTTCGCCTGTACAGGCATTGGCACATGCGCTATTGGCAATGATTGCCTTGATTTTGCCGCTTTTCGCTATGCTTTCTTTCGTCACATGGATAGGGGCTGCCTGCACAAAACTTCGGGTATAGACTGCCGCCGCATTTGCTTCACAATCAGACACGATGATTCCCAGATCTTTCTTGGCATACCGCAGCCCCACATGGAGTCCACCAGCTTTATATCCTTGCGCATCAAGGATATTTCCATTTTCGATCCTATATATGGGATTGTTAAATATTATAGTATTCATAAGATTTACGAGACAGGCTATGGAAACTGCGGTATGCTCAGCAACCCTTCCGCTTCCTCATATCCGCAGAGAATATTCGCATTTTGTATCGCTTGGCCTGCCGCTCCTTTCAATAGATTATCAATCACTGAAACTACGGTCACCCTCCCCGTCCTTGCATTCACGGAAGTGCCTATATCACAGAAGTTGGAGCCTAAAACCTGTTTAGTAGCGGGATAAGAGCCCAATGGCATCATCCTTACAAATGGATGCTCACGATAATCATCCTCATACAATTGATGTATGTCCTCCTGACTAATTCGTTCTTTCAGCTCCACATACATCGTCACCATAATTCCTCTTGTCATCGGGATAAGATGTGTGTTGAACTCTATGCTTCCTGTAGCTGCATCCCAAAAAGACAATTGCTGTTCGATTTCCGGGATGTGCTGGTGTGTATGCACCTTATATATTTTCAGATTTTCATTGATTTCACTGTACATCGTGCCTGCAGCTGCCGAACGGCCCGCTCCCGACACACCGGATTTGGCATCGATGATTAGTTGATCCGAACGGCAGAGGCCTCTAGTAGATAAGGGAGCTAAACCCAATAATACCGCAGTTGGATAACAGCCTGGATTCGCAATCACATTTGCATGTTGAATTGGTTCCGCATTCCACTCGCTCAGCCCATATACTGCCTCCGATAATAGATTTTCAGGAGCCGGTTCCTTTCCATACCAGTCCCTGTATTGTTGCTTATCTTTCAGCCGCAAATCCCCTGATAGATCTATGACTTTCAATCCTTCCGACACAAGCTGCGGTGTTAATGCGGCTGATATCCCTGAAGGAGTGGCCAAAAAAACCATTTTGCATTTATTGGCGATTTCCTTAGGTTCAATTGGTTCATAAACGAAATTCAGATGGCTCAAATGGGGGTTTTCTGCTGCTACTGGCTGATCTGCCTTTGAAGAAGAATGCACGGAGGCAATTTCGAATCGAGGATGTTGATCAATCAGACGGATCAATTCCAGCCCGCTATATCCTGATGCACCTATAATAGAAACATTCATCCTATTTAGCACCTCATTGTCAATTTTATAAAATATTGGTATTTACACATTATAAATATGAATAAAAATAAATGCAAATGAATTTTTATTAATAATTGACGTTTTAGGAATATTGTATGTTACACATAAGCTGCCCTTATAGTTCAACTGACCAACTGATCAAAAAAAAGATAAAGAACTGGTTCAGAATAACGATTTCACTCCCCATAGGTATAAGAATAAATTCTGCGAGACTATCAAGGAACCAGCCGGTAAATATGATAGGCATGGGTTCCTGATCCTTAAAGTACGATCAATTATTCCATGCAAAAAAATGAATATTTCCATAGGGATCTCCTCCTCACCGGAAAATCTGCTTCAATAAGCCAGACAAAAAAAAGGCTGCCGGCGATTGGCCCCTCTTTCTGGTTGCTTTATCCCCTATACAGGCTATTTCCGCTTTTTCGTATTGACCTGAACTCGGCCCCCGGTCCGCAGCCCATTGCGGAGGATTCTCAGTCTCCGGTTCAGTCCTATTTCACGTATTCAAACGAATTTAGCGCTTTTAAAACAAAGGCTGTTTTCTAAAAGATTGTTGTTTTTACATAAGTTCGGTAATGAAAACCAGTTGATTGGGAGCGGAAGGTGCGAGACTCCTGCGGGATTAGCGGTCCGGGTGAGACCCCGCAAGCGCTTGGCGCTGAGGAGGCTCACCGCCCGCCCCGCGGAAAGCGAGCAACCTGGAGCTTACTTCTTCATAGGCAACAAAGTTTGCGAAAACAGCCAAAACAAAAAGAGCAACCCATTAAAGAGTTGCTCCCGGTGAATCAGGATATTCCCAATGCGATTTTTGCATAACGGGATAACCGGTCTTTAGACCATGGCGGATTCCAAACGATATTCACTTCTGTATCCTTCACTTCCGGAATATCGGACAAAGCTGTTTTCACCTGATCCATGATGGTGCCTGCCAACGGGCAGCCCATTGATGTCAAAGTCATGGTCACCGTAGCCACGCCTTCATCATCCATATCTATATCGTATACGAGTCCAAGGTTGACGATGTCAATCCCCAGTTCCGGGTCAATTACTTGTTCGAGCGCTCCCATAAGGTTCTCTTTTAAATCTTGATCCATTCATCATCATCTCCTTCTTCACTATATTGTATCAAATATGCCCAATCATTCAAATATAAGGACATCAATCAGCCAATTGCTCCGCCAGCCAGTCCGTGACCTCATGAACTGCATCATTCGGCACGGCATGTCCGGCTTTCTCATCTAACCGGAAATGAAGCGGCATCTCTAAACGGGCATACAATGGGTGCAGTTGCTCGTAAAACGCATAAGCCCACTTATATGGAACCGTTTGATCAGCTTTCCCATGCCAGAAGAATAATGGGACAGGTCTCCATGTTTCAAGCCTGCCGACGGCTTCATAATCCGAAAGAAGGCGTAGTTGATCCTCGATTTGTCCCGGCAGCAAAGGCAGTTTTCCGTACGCCTTTTGCATAAGCTCCAGCTGGTATTGGGCAAACCCTGCATAAGACGGACTTCCCATCATTGAAATCCCCGCACTGATCCAATCATATTTAGCCATCGCGCCTAATGTAACGATGGCTCCCATTGAAGTCCCCCCTACCGCTATTTTCCGGGGATTTGCCAATCTGTTTTCCACAAACTGATCTTTAAGGAACTGTAACTCATGGATCATTTGGATGACAATATTCCAGAAATGGCTAGTAAGCTGTTCTTTTTCACGTCTTTCTCCATGATACAAAGCATCAGGCAAAATGACTCGTATCCCTTTTTCCGCTAACAGATAGGCATATTGAATATTCCTGTCTTTACTGCTTTCAAAACCGTGGACAAACATCACAAATGGCAGTTCTTGCTCTTTCAATGATTGCTTATATATATGCAAAAAAGGAATATTCCCGGCTTCCCCTCTATCTATTATTATCATCCATTATTCCCCTCTCCCATGATAATATGTTTCCTTAACTATACCTCAAACGTTTAAATAATGGAAAAATAGGAGGATTTCCTTTACAATGGACAGAAAAAGCAAATGGAAACAGTTGCCGCATAAAGGTGCGGTCTTTCTCCATTTAGAGAACATGGACAAAATAATAGGAAACATCAACTTAAGCACAGGAAAAGGAGACATTATGAACGAAAAATATTTAATTGCCCTCGATCTTGATGGGACATTATTAAAAGATGATAAAACAATCTCAGCAAGAACCAAACAGGCGGTCCAAACAGCTATGGAGCAGGGACATCAAGTGATGATCGCAACCGGTCGACCGTTCCGTTCAAGCCTTCCTTATTACCAGGAGCTTTCCTTGCGGACACCTATCGTCAACTTCAACGGGGCTTTTGTCCATCATCCGCTCACACAAAGCTGGGGCGCCTATCACAGCCCTATGGATATCCGTACCGCCAAAGATATCGTCGATGCCTGTGACCAATTCAGTTATCACAACATTATCGCCGAGGTGAAGGATGATGTTTATTTCCACTACCACGATGAAAAAATAATCGATATCTTCAAGATGGGCAACCCGAAAATGAAAATCGGGGATTTGCGCAATTTCCTGGAACAGTCCCCTACCAGTATGCTGATCCACGCCGAGCAGGATGATGTCGAAAAAATTAGGGGGCATTTGTCCGAAGTGCATGCGGAAGTCATTGACCACAGGCGTTGGGCCGATCCTTTCCACGTCATTGAAATCGTAAAATCAGGATTAAATAAAGCAGTCGGCATCCAAAAAGTTGCGAAATACTTCGATATTCCGAGAGAAAGAATCATTGCATTCGGCGATGAAGACAATGACCTGGAGATGCTTGAATATGCCGGGCATGGAGTAGCAATGGGGAATGGACTTGAAATCGTCAAGAATGTGGCAAATGATGTGACTTTGGCCAATGAAGAAGACGGAATCGCCATTTATCTGGAAGATAAACTTAACCTGAACCTGCAAAGAAAAGCCCAATAGATAGACAAACATACATGATTTCCATAATCCATGCACAAACTAAGCTGGACATCCAGAATGTCAATGCTGATGATTGTGAGGGGTTACGAATGGGCAAAAGCACAAAATCGAAACGTTTCTTTCAACAAAGCAAAGATGCAGTCGCAAAACATGCAGAGAAATTCCCTTATAGGATGACCATGGCCGAGGCGGAAGAACGAAGGGCAACTTCACACTACGATGGTGGGCTTTAAAGATGGGCAATAAACTATTTCAGCAGGCCCACCACTGGGTAAACGAGGCAAAGCAGACAGGCTCTTACCATAAAGAGGAAATAATTGCTAAGGCTCAAAACGCCCTTTCCTCCGCATATGCCAACTCTACAGTAGCCGAACAGGCTCAATTGCGCGAAATGCAGGATGAATTGGATTCGCTTCAATAATCGGCACCCTTACAACCCAATAGCAAAAAAAGGAAGAGCGAATCATCGCTCTTCCTTTTTTACTCAATCCTTCCGGAAAACACCGAACACATTCGTTGTTTCCACAATGTTTGTGAAGGCCTGCGGATCGACTTCTTTAATGATATGTTCGAGGTCATAAAGTTCATACCTTGTAATTACCATCATCATCATGTTTTTATCTTCATTTGTGAATGCCCCTTTCGCAGGCACCACTGTGATTCCCCGCACCAATTTCGAATGGATGGCTTGTTTCAGCTCAGCTGTTTTCTTTGTAACAATAAATACAGTCAATTTCTCATGACGTGTATGAATGGCATCTATCACCCGTGTCGTCACATAGAGGGCGACCAAGGTGTATAATGATTTTTCAGGTCCATATAAAAGACCTGCTGTGATGATAATCAAGCCATTAAGCGCGAACAGATATGTACCGACTGGCTTATCTTTCACACGGGACAGAAGCATTGCCACGATATCCATCCCCCCGGTTGATGCCCCATATTTCAAAGTGATCCCAACACCAACAGCCGCAATGACACCACCGAACACCGCATTCAGGATGATATCATTAGAATATGCCTGGACCGGAACAATTTCAAGAAAACCGGACATCAGAATCACACTTAAGAAACTGTAAAATGTAAAGGACTTACCGACTTTTTTCCACGCGATGATTGTAATCGGCACATTCAGGGCAAACAGCAGAATCCCTGTGGAAACTGTGAAAGGTGTATAGTCTGCCACCACGCTGGAGAGAAGCTGCGCCACCCCAGTAAATCCACTAGCGTAAACATTTGCCGGAATCAAAAAGAAATTCATCGCTATAGCATTCAAAAATGCACCGATGATCACTATGACAACTTTTACAATTTCATCTTTGTATTTAAACAATACTGATTCCCTCCTACGACATCACTTGCCATATTTTGTATCATATCCCCCAGGTTGGGAATAAAACATTTTTTAATTGTTCCAAAAAACAAACACGAGACTTTCTAATTATTTTCCCCAGTGATACACTGTAACTAAACAATTAAAGAAGGTGATTTTTTGACAATCCACATTATGGCGGATAGCGGCAGTGACCTGCCTGTATCCTATTTTAAAGAACATCATCTTACATATATCCCACTTAATGTGCACTTGCACGGGCAAAACTATGTTGACGGCCTTACCATTGAAAGCAAAACCGTTTATGATGAAATGAGAAAAGGAGCAAGCCCCAAAACATCACAGGTGTCCCCTGAATTGTTCCTGAAGATCTTCACGGAACTAGCTGAAAAGAAAACCAGCGCTATCTATATCGCCTTTTCTTCTGTATTATCGGGTACCTATCAGACAGCCATGATGATTAAACAGCAGGTTTGCGAGGAGTACCCTGACTTTGACCTAGAAATTATCGACAGCCGATGTGCATCACTCGGTCTTGGGCTGGTAGTGAAATATGCCGTTGAACTAGCCGAAAAAGGTGCATCAAAACAAGATATTATAAACAATATTCAATTCAATTGTCAACACATGGAGCATCTATTTACTGTCGAGAAGCTCGAATACCTTGCAAGAGGCGGCAGGATCTCGAAAACATCTGCCTTGGTGGGAGGATTGCTCAATATACGACCGCTACTGGAAGTCAAAGATGGCGCACTCGTACCCCTGGAGAAATTACGCGGCAAAAAGAAACTATTCAACCGAGCACTTGAACTTATGAGAGAACGCGGGGTCGACCTTGACCGGCAGCTGATTGGCATCAGCCACGGGGATGATTTGGAAAGTGTGGAAGAATGGAAGCAAGCCATCACGGAAGAATTCGGTACAAAAGAGTTCCAAGTGGAAATGGTCGGCTCTGTAATCGGCGCCCATTCTGGGCCAGGCACAATCGCTATTTTCTTCTTAAATAAATTGCAATCTTAATATACCTTCATACATACTTCTTGCTGCTCTGACCCAAGCTAATAACCTGGATATGACAGAAAGGAGTACTGCCTGTGCCAACGAAGGACGACGATAAAAAAGCAAAAGACCATAATGCCGAGAATATGATGAAAAACCGGCAAACCGATGCCAACAGAAAAGCCGGCAAACATTCATACTCGAAAAAGACAGACCATTTATGAAAAAGGAGCCCTTGAAGGCTCCTTTTCTTTATTTATCCTTTATATAGACTCTGGCCTCATATGGTTTCAGGCTGCCATCCCATTTTGTCTTTCCAGTTTCCTGATTGTTTACGAGCAGCAATCGGTCACCCTCATCCAATACGCCATCCACTTCCAGCGAAGCAGGATGATCACTGAAGTTACAAATGACAACGGCCCGTTGTCCATCCAATTCACGTTTATAAACAAACAGTTGCTCATCCTCTGGGAACAGCAATGTGTAGTCGCCATATACGAACACCTCATGCTGTTTGCGAATCTCAATCATTTTCTTATAGAAGCTGTAAACAGATTGCTCATCCTTCAATTGGCTTTCCACATTGATCTCGTCATGGTTAGGGTTGACCTTCATCCATGGGGTTCCTGTTGTGAATCCGGCGTTTTTGCTCGCTTCCCACTGCATAGGTGTCCGTGAATTGTCACGCCCGCCGAGCCAGATCGACTTCATGACTTCCTCAAGGTCTTCGCCTTTTTCAGCCGCAATCCGATATTGGTTTTTGGCACTGACATCATTATAATCATCGATATTGTTGAAACGGACATTGGTCATGCCGATTTCTTGTCCCTGATAGATGAAAGGTGTCCCCTGCATGAAGAAATAACAGGCTCCAAGCATCTTAGCGCTTTCTTTCCAAAATTCCTTATCATCACCCCAAACAGTTACACTGCGAGGCTGATCATGGTTTTCAAAGAAGAGAGCATTCCAGCCATCGCCATCCAATGCCTCTTGCCATTTGGATAATATCTTTTTCAAGGCAGGTACATCCACATCACGTACCGTACTCGTTCCCCACAGATCCAGATGTTCAAATTGGAAGATCATATTGAACTTGCCGTTTTCCTCACCGACCCAATCCGATGCTTGGCGGGTGTTTACCCCATTGGCTTCGCCGACAGTCATGATGTCGTATTTGTCGAATGTTTCTTTTTTTAGCTCATGAAGGAATTCATGGATGCCTTCTTGGTTCATGTGCATATCGAAAGAAGGCACATAATCCAAACCTTTCGGGTTCGGCATATCAGGGAATCCATCCCGTTTTTTGATGTGGCTGATTGCATCTACACGAAAGCCGTCGATCCCCTTATCCAACCACCAATTCACCATGTCATACAAAGCCGTTCGGACTTCTTTATTCTCCCAGTTCAAATCAGGCTGTTTCTCGGCGAACAGGTGCAAGTAATATTGGCCTGTACCCTCATCCATTTTCCAGGCGCTTCCTGAAAAAATGCTTTCCCAGTTATTAGGCTCTTTTCCGTCTTTCCCATCCCGCCATATGTACCAGTCACGTTTTCGTGACTTTTTGGAAGAACGCGATTCAATGAACCAAGGGTGCTCGTCACTCGTATGGTTAATCACCAAATCAAGAATTAGCTTCATGCCGCGCTTATGGCATTCCTCCAATAACTCATCAAAATCCGCCATTGTTCCGAATTCCTCAAGAATATCCTGATAGTCACTAATATCATACCCATTATCGGCATTCGGCGATTTGAAGAACGGGCACACCCAAATTACATCAATGCCGAAGTCCTTCAAATAGTCCAACTTTCCGATGATTCCTTTCAGGTCACCGACGCCATCACCATTGCTGTCCATAAAGCTCCTCGGATAGATCTGATAGCATACAGCTTCCTTCCACCAAATTTTCTTCATATTCCTTAACCCCCTGACCCAGTTTTTTTCGCATGTTCATGTTTGTATGAGAGAGTCAACTAAGCCAAGAAACCTTCCCGGTTTTAGTGCGCTTTATTCGACGCTCTGCCTTTTTGAACGTTTCATGACAAGCAATATAAATATCGCAAAGAGAATCCATACCGCTGCAACTGCAGCCAGATAGCCCACTTTAATTCCTGTTTTTTCTGCCAATGCATAAATTTCCGACTCTTCTCTGTCTATGACGATCTGATAGTTCCCGTCCTTTTCCCGGACAAGGTCACCAGCCAACAGCCCTCTTAATTCCTTATTGTCATCCAACTGTTCGGCGGTCAGAGTGATCTTTTGTGTCGAAGAAGTATCATTGATGGCCGTAATAATCACTTCACTTTTATATTCACGCTTGAATGCCAATACCCCGTCGTTTGCATAAAGAACTTCGAAATCTCCTCTTGTCAATGCCGGCAGTTCCTGCCTCAGCCTGCCGATTGTGGTGATATAATCAATCAGCTCCCGATCGGCCTTGAAGCCCATAAGCTGTTGGTTATCCGGGGCTTCACCTCCGTCGATGGCAATTTCCGAACCATAAAAAACCGAAGGGATTCCAGGTATCGTATAAAGGAAGGTTAGCGCTTGCTTCCAGCGAGTGCCCGGATTTTGTGTTGAAAAATCCATCTCTCTTGTGAACCGGCTCATACTGGCATCATCTAGAATGTTAACCTGCCTGTTCAACTCTACTTGTGATGCCTGCTCCTCTAATCTTCGGATAGCCGGTTCTAAATCAGTACTGAAGTCAGAGAACGCGCTCCGGTACATGTCGGTACCTGCTGTATCTGCGATAGAGGTAAACCCAAGATTATCATAGTTTGAGAGATTATCATCAGCAGCCCTATTATCATCTTTTCCGATTACCATAAAATCGTCCTTTACATCATAGACCGCATCGTTGAATGCCTGCCAGAAAGCTGCTGGAATAGAGGATATACCACTTACTTGGTAGCCATCGATATCTGTTTCAGCAATCCACCATTGGGCGGACTCCAGCAAATAATCCTTTAGTTCTGGATGATCAAGGTTCAACTTTGGTTTCTCTGTGAACCAATCCTCTTTGGCCGGATCCGAAACCCATTCATGGGTCTTCCCGACTTCATCGACGACAAATTCCACAATCACCCGCAGATCCCTTTTGTGTGCTTGGTCCACGAGTTCCTTAAACTCATCAATCGTGCCGAAATGCTCTTCCGTATTATAGAAATCTGTAACCCAATGTCCATGGTAGCCATTCTCTTCGTTGTCAAAGACCGGAGATAAGGAGATAACAGTGAAGCCCATATCCTTTATATAATCAAGCTTATCCATAATTCCCTTAAAATCCCCACCATTGTAAACGTCCTGCTTCCTTACATCGACCGTAAAATCATTTCCGCTGTCGCCGTTAAAAAAACGATCCACACTGATCTGATAAATGGTCTCATCCTCCCAAAGCCGCTCTTCCTTTTCTAGGGCCTGGGCCTGGTTCGATCCAAACAACATCATTGGTAATAATGCCAATACCATCAACCTTTTGTTCACCTATTGCTCCCCCTGTTCCGTAAAACTAGTACGCTATTTTAGATTATATCTTTCCGCTTGCAAACGCAAACAAGATACTGCCAATCTTTTAATGAAGAGGATATTTTTCCCTCATTGTTTTACGAAGTCTATGCAATCGGTTGCATAAAGCCGTAAAAAAAAGTTCACCTAGTTTGGATGTATTGTCAGAGAAGGATAGATAGGGAGACTTTTTCATTATACAATATCTTTCTTTCGTTTCAATCAAAATAAGCGAAATTATCCTCGTGGAAGCCGGGTAGCTTTCATCGGCGGTATCATAATTTTTTAACTTAATAGGATAATTTTTAGCATTGAAAAACTTACCGTATCTGGTTAACATGTGTATTTGGTCTATAAACCTTGATAAGGAGAAAAGAATGAAACAACCCGAGCAAACACATCTCTCATTATTTGCCTTAACATGGCCCTTATTTATTGAGCTTTTTCTTCATATTTTAATGGGCAATGCGGATACACTGATGCTCAGCCTCTATTCCGACAATTCAGTGGCGGCAGTCGGTGTATCCAACCAAATCCTATCCCTTGTGATTGTCATGTTCGGTTTTGTGGCAACTGGGACTGCTATCTTGGTAGCCCAAAACCTTGGTTCTAGCAATCACTTGGCTGCGACACAAGTTTCCGTCATTTCATTGGCCACGAATCTTGTATTCGGCGTGTCGCTCAGCCTGTTCGTCTTTTTCATGAGCGACACCTTACTTACTTGGATGGATATGCCCGCTGAACTGATGGCAGAAGGCGACATCTACCTGCAGATGGTTGGGGGACTTGCCTTTACCCAAGCCATCATTCTGACTGCCGGAGCGATTCTGCGCAGTTATGGATTTACCCGTGATGCGATGTATGCCACAATCGGCATGAACATCCTGAATATCATCGGTAATTATATACTGATCTTCGGGGCATTCGGTCTTCCTGAGCTCGGTGTCAAAGGTGTAGCCATTTCCACCAATATCAGCCGCATCGTAGGCTTGGTCGTCATTATGGTTCTACTCCTGAAAAGAGTGCCGCATAAACTGGAATTCACAAAAGTATTCAAGATGCCCGCTAAGCATCTGAAAAACCTGTTGGCGATCGGCATTCCATCGGCTGGTGAACAATTGTCCTATAATGCCTCGCAGATGGTTATCACCATTTTTGTTACGGCTATGGGGACACAGGCCTTGACGACGAAGGTGTATACACAGAACCTGATGATGTTCATGTACCTGTTCGCCATTGCGATTGCGCAAGGGACACAGATTCTTATTGGTCATCAGATCGGCGGCGGCAAATTTGCAGAAGCCTATACGCGCTGCCTGAAAAGTTTGCGGATTGCCATTATCATTTCCTTCTCTTGCGCACTGACTTTCTCGATCTTCTCTGAACCGATCCTGTCGATTTTCACTTCCGACAGCGCAATCCTATCTGTCGGAATGATGCTGATTTGGCTGACGGTCGTCCTTGAGCCCGGCCGAGCGTTCAATATCGTCATCATCAACTCGCTGCGTGCTGCAGGTGACGTCCGCTTCCCTGTCATTGTCGGCATTATGTCGATGTGGGGAGTCGCTGTCGGCCTGTCTTATCTGTTGGGGATTCACTTCGGCTGGGGGCTGTTCGGCGTGTGGGTTGCCTTCATTGTAGACGAATGGCTTCGCGGAATCCTTATGTTGAGGCGCTGGAAATCGAAAGTATGGATAGAGAAAAGCTTCGTCGCCCAAGAAACGGAACAAGCAGCTTAAAAAGCAAAGGCAATCTGCCCCGTGCAGATTGCCTTTGCTTTTTTTAGTACACATCTCCGATTTTCGCTATCTCATCGGAAGGATATACGGTGTATCCTACCTTTCCTTTCACCGCAATCCGGTACATGGCCCTCGCTACCGTTTCCCCTTGAACGGCACGATACTTCCGTAATGGTCCCTTCATAAACGGTGATAGAATTTTATAGAGCACCGCTCCTGCGGATTCACCCAGCCTGAACTCATCACGTTTCCCGAGCAACAGAGACGGACGCAACACCGAAACGGAGAGTTCGGGAAATTTCTTCAGCCTGCCTTCAAGTTTCCCTTTCATCCTGCTGTACCAGATCTTCGAATCCGGATCGGCGGACATCGAGCTTATGATCAGGAATTGCCCTGCCCCTTGTTCAACGGCAAGTGCGGCCATCTGCAACGGGTAGTCGCTATCAATCTTCAGCATTGCTTCCCTAGTCTTTGCTTTTTTGATTGTCGTCCCAAGACAACAGAACACGTCATCCACTGAAAAAAGCTCTGCATACATCCCCAACCGATCAAAATCGACAACTGTTTCTTTTAATTTAGGATGATCGATGCCTATTGGCCTCCGTACAATGACCCTTACTTCCTCATACTCTTCAGCCGATAGCAGTATCTTCACCAGATGGGAACCGACCAGGCCAGTAGCTCCCCCCACTAATGCTTTTTTCTTCATACCTCCGACTCTCTCCTTTTATCCTTCACGTACTCTAAGTATACACCATCCATTGCCCCCTAAAACGCGACAGCCAATATACCTGGTGCTATCAATAACCTGAAAAGTATGCCGAAAGGCCGGCCTCCCTGGCCAGCCTTTCTCTCAATTATCTATAATTTGCACATTATACATGTCGAACCACATCTCGATTTGTGCCAAATAGGCCAATAACTGAGGACCCGACATCAACTGTCCGAACCAAGGTATCCCAAACGAAGCTCCCTTCGTTTTCACCAATTCTTCCAGTCGATCGTTGCGGAAAAACTCCCTAAGGAAGCTGTTCGGTCTTTCCAGGAAGCCCCCAAGCAATACAGTCACTTTGTCGGTGTAAACCGGATGATGGGTTTTAGGATATGGACTCTTCTTCCGATATAACACCTCATCCGGCAAGTAGCCTTCCATCGCTTGGCGCAGTATGCCTTTTTCCCTTCCTCCTGCCATTTTCATCTCCCACGGGATATTCCAAGCATATTCGACAAGGCGGTGATCAGCAAAAGGAACGCGTACTTCCAGGCTAGCTGCCATGCTCATCCGGTCTTTCCGTTCCAGCAGGTTTGTCATGAACCAATGCAGATTGCTGTAAAATAATTGCCTTCTGTTGGATTCTTCCTTTGTTTCCCCTTCCAACAATGGTGTTTCGTCCATTGTTTTCCTATATTGAGATCGGACATATTCTTCAACGTGCAACTTCTCTCCCCAATAGCTTTTAAGGAAACCTGCCCTTTCACCGGTCGACCGGATCCAAGGAAAGAGATCCCCTTCTGCGCCGACATTGTGGAACCAGGGATAGCCACCGAATATTTCGTCGGCGCATTCTCCTGAAAGACTGACAGTGAAATCCTTTTTGACCTCCCTGCAGAACCAAAGCAGCGATGAGTCGATATCAGCCATACCCGGCAGGTCCTTTGCCAGTACTGCTTCCTTCAGTCCAAGGACCAGTTCTTCCTGTGAAATGACCGAGCGTGTGTGAACCGTTCCATTGTCGAGTGAGACCATCTCAATCCAAGGCCTATCATCGCTTGGCTGAAAGGCATTTCCTTTATAATGCAGATGATTGTCCTCGTAATCAATGGAATAAGTATGGAGGGCCCCTTTCCCTGAGTGTTTGAAGGAACGGGCAGCTATCGCTGTAATGATACTCGAATCGACCCCTCCCGACAGGAATGTGCACAACGGCACATCTGAAACCAATTGACGGACGACAGCATCTTCAACAAGCTGACGGACTTTTTCCTTTGTTTCTTCCAATGAATCGTGATGTTTTTCACTTTTGACATCCCAATAACGCCACAACTTCAGACCTATTTTGGACAGCTTGCCTGCATGAGCCGGCCTGACCTCCTTTATTCCTTTAAACACGCCTACGCCCGGTGAATGAGACGGCCCCAATCCGAACAGTTCTGCGAGGCCTTCACGGTCGATTTCCGCTTTCACCTCAGGGTGGGCAAAGATTGCCTTTATTTCTGAAGCGAACAGCAGCCCTTTTTTATGTTCCTTATAGAAAAACGGCTTCACTCCCATCCGGTCACGGGCAAAGAATAATTCCTCTTTCCCATGGTCCCATACCGCAAAGGCAAAGATGCCATTCAGTAAATCGACGCATTTTTCCTTCCATTCAATATAGGAAGTCAACAGAACTTCTGTGTCAGAATGACCCTGAAACGAATATCCTTTTAGTAGCAGGTCTTTGCGCAATTCTTCTGTGTTATACAGCTCGCCATTGTAGCAAATGGTGTATAAATGATTTCCGTGCTGAACCGACATCGGCTGCTTTCCGCCGGCCGGATCGACGACCGTCAGTCTCTTATGGCCGAAGCATGCATGCTTATCAGACCACACTCCGCTTTCATCAGGACCCCTTTTCGCTAGCGTTTCAGTCATATTCTTCACCAGTCGCGTTTGATTCGGCATGTATTCCGTAAAATCTATCCATCCTGCTATCCCGCACATCCTGCATCATCCTCTCAAGGCATCAAATATGTTGCCGGATCCGTCTTGGCGAACGGCATTTGCTATATAATTGCTCCGCATCCGGCAAAATTGATTTCCAACTATGTGTAATAGCCTATGCAGAACGAAAGGAAGTGTTAATGAACAAGGATAAAAAACCTCGGAACGAAATCCGGTCCGTAAAGACTGAGGTTTTTTCTGAAATAAGTTATATTTCCACCAGAAACTGTCAACAAAGTAGGTGAGATATTTTTTCTTCAATTCGGAGGGTACCAGAATGAGAGAGCAACAAAGAACAGACTTGATTAAACATCAACCTCGCGCTTTCACAGATGGTGTTGTTGAGTTCATAAACAATCAATGGATTTTCTTCAATGAGGAAAATGACGAAGCTTATCCACTTGAGGAGTATGTCGGCTCAGAGATAGAAGTTTTCCGTAATGGACGTTGGAGAAGGGGGACACTTTTAGAGCCAGGTGTTGCCAAGCTAAAACAGGAAACAATGTTTTTGCATCACCAGGAAGAAGTGAAGATCAAGAGGAACCTATTGTATTCATTTGAGCGTTTGGTGGAGGAGCTGAATGATGATTCTTTTTTCCAATTCATCATGACACTTAATTCGCTCTCCTTTTCCATTTATGATTGCATATACGGATATAACCAGCTTACTTTTTTGAAGGAACGGCAAAACTGTAGCGGAGTGAATTTCTTCACTTTCGATAATGGGTTGTCCGTCTGTTCCGTCCAACATCATTTCGTTTATTCCGCTAAGGAGCATGATCGATTTGAATTCACCCAAAACACGGGAAAACGAATCGTCATTGAAAAGCTGAACCCATTGCGCTGAACCATGGCAATGCCAGGCAGTGCGTGAGACGTTGACTGCCCGCGGCTGCCTCAACTATCTTACATTCAGTCTTCCTTCAAGGCTTAAGAGTCGGATTCGTTCCGATTCTTTTTTACATTCAAAAAAACCGCCCTATATGAACGGTTTTCCCTCTTTCAGATTAGAAGAGATCGAAGCCCATCGGCATCTGCAGTCCCATTATTACGACCAATGCGAATACAACCGCCAATGCAATCGAGAATCCCTTCGTGCTTTTTCCTTTCGCCAAACGGCTTAAAAACACCTCAGCTAAACCGATGACTACAAGGCCAAGCATAGCTTTTCCGATGTATTCCCCTGTGATGGTCGCCATGCGGAACAACAAATCGGCCCCTGTCGCGATGATTAAAAGGAACACTACACGCAAAATCATATGTGTTATTTTATAGCCTTTTTGGTTCCCCTTTTTAAATAAGGTAATGGATACTACCAATAAAATCAAACCAAGCATCCATGATGTCAAATGCATATCAGTGATCATAATTATCCCCCTCTCCACTATTATTCAACCATATCATATCATACGGACATTTTTTTACATATTGAAAAGCCCTGCCTCAAACAGTGCGGAAAACTACTCGAAACGGGATGAAGCAAACACGACTAAGCCATACTCATACCGACTGCAGAATCTTGATCATTTCTTCATCGAACTTCGTTCCTCAATGTTCCGATTTGCTCGATTGTTATCTCGATAATATCCCCGGATGCCAAATATTTTGGCGGTTTGAAGCCTTTCCCAACACCGGCCGGGGTGCCTGTTGCAATGATATCTCCCGGCTCGAGCGTCATGCCTCTCGATAATGTTTCTATCACTTCTGCTATCGGAAAAATGAACTGGCCTGTGTTTCCGTTTTGGCGGATTTCACCGTTGACTTTTGTCATGATATGCAAAGCTTCCGGAAACGGCAATTCTTCCTTCGTCACGATATAAGGACCCATTGGACAAGACCCATCAAGGCTTTTGCCCAGTAAAAATTGCTTATGCCGGCTTTGCAAATCTCTGGCCGTTACATCATTCAAAATAGTATATCCGAATATATAGTCGCTGCTTTCCTCTTTTTTAATGCTTTTGCCGCGCTTTCCAATCACGACAGCCAGTTCACCTTCATAATCAAGCGCATCGGTCACCCCGGCATGCAACGGGATCGGCTCGTTATGACCGATGACAGTAGTGGGCGCTTTGGAGAACAGCATGACATGTTGCGGTATATCTTTTTTGCTGCCCATTTCTATCGCATGGTCCGCGTAATTTTTCCCTACACAGAAGATATTTTTTTGCGGACGTGGAATCGGCGGCAGCCATTCCGCTTCCTCTGCTGTAAGCCATTGTGTTCGGGGATCTATCACCAGACGGCGGATCAGATCCACGACCTCTTTGCCGCCAGATATGATGTCTTCCATTGTCGCCAATGAGGGATGCCCTTCACGAAAACAGGCAGCTGCCGCCTGCTGCAACGGCAATAAGGCGGTCGCATCTTTATTGACGGCCACCGTCACAACCTTATTCTGATGCTTAACTGTTGCCAATTTCATATTGTTGCTCCTCTATTCTTTTGTTTACCGGCTTTTTGCCGTATGTTCCCCATCTCCATAAGAACTCGACGGGCCCGAATCTGTACCTCGAAAGCCACCATTTGCTGAACCAAACTTGGAGAGCAAATGTGATGATCACAAGCACGAAACCGACTGAATACGATACGTTTCCATATAAACCTAAACCATAGGAATAAAACAGGCTTGTAAACAGGACGGACTGGAATAAGTAGTTCGTGACTGACATCCTGCCTGCATATGAAAAAGGATGTAAAACTGCTCTAGCTTTTTCACTATCCAATAAGAGCGCCAGGGCAGAAATATAGAAAAATGTCAGCAAGGGGCCTCCGATATAGCTCTTTACAACCATCGCTGTAAACGGAAAACTGTCAGCAAACGGCAAATAAGACAATGTTTTCAAAAAGAATCCACTCACAAAAGCGAAAATCATGATGGCCACCAACATCCGTTTATGCTTCTGTACGCTGACCAGCCATTTATTCTTGGCGAAAGCTGCCCCAATCATCATGAACGGTACGATGGACAAGATCAAAAGCCAGAAGTTCTGGGGACCGTTCACCATCAGCCAATCCTGCATCCTTTGGGAGAATACATCTTGGAAGTTGCCATCCCCATAAGCTGTCAACGACCGTTCCACTGCTTCCGCGTCATATGTCAGTTTCATCATAAAATCTTGGTCGATGATCAATGTCAAAAGCGCGAACAAGCCGAAGAATATTCCGTATGACAGGATGGAGATGAGCAGCAGCGCCAACGGCTTCAATTTATAGAAAAGCAGAAACACAGCTCCCCCAATCGCATATGTAATCAGGATATCCCCATGCCAAAAAAGAAAGGCATGTATGACTCCTATCAAAAGCAGGACAAACAGTCTTCTTGAAAAATGCTTCGGAAACGATAATCCCTTTGACCTCAGTCTCTCATACTGAAGGATAGCCCCAAAACCGAACAAAAAGGCGAATAAAGGATAGAAACTGCCTGTCATGAAAGTTTCCACAAAGCTGCTCAAGGTAGAATCCAAACCATTTTCCCAATATGTCTTAGGATCGATGTAAAGATATGGGCTAAAAAAAGTTGGCATATTCACAAAGAAAATGCCGAGCAGTGCAAATCCCCTGATTACGTCGATTGTGATCAGCCGATCCTTTTCATCAATCGGTCTTGCAAAATCTTTCATTCGAAATCATCCCTCTCTCAAATCATACAAACTATTATACTAGCTCTTGACAGTAAATGCTAAAAAACTTCGAATTTTCCAAAAGTCACACCTTCCTCCTAATGGGTGTTTGAATCACATCATCCCCATACCCACATATACTGAAAAAAACTGGCGAAACGGAGGTGGGAGCCTTGCCCGCAATCGTTGGGGCTATCCAGGTTGTAAATGTGAGCGGCAGCGGTGTATTCCACGTAGGCGATGTATATAAAATCTTTCCCATCTCCAATGTAAAAACTAAGACCGGCCCCGGTTCATTCAATACCGGCGAACGGGTTACAGTAACGAACACGAATGGACAGCTGACGGCTTATGATTCCGACTTTCAGGATTTGCCGATCCAATTTAATGTATAAGGAGGAAGGAAGATGGGTCTACACATCAACCAAAATATCCATATCCACAGCATACGCATCACTAGCATCAGCAATTCGTCAATCTTTCAAATCGGCAGCGCCGGTATCATCAAATCATTGAGCACGCTGGCCAACAGCGGAAAGTTCACGGAAATAGCCCCTGAGATTCCGACCGACGTAACCACTGTAGAAAAATAGGTATTCACCCATTTCCCATTTCTCACATACTGTACAGAAACAATCTTTCCTGGAGGGATTACATTGCATACCGATATCAATACGTACGCGGGTGATGTCAAACGATATCTCGATGATCAGTCACAGAGAGTATCTGCTTTAGAAGCAGAACTGAAGGCCCTTAAAAAAGAATTGGAGCAATTGGGGGCCCGTTCACCTGTGACAGTGGAACGGTTGGAATATAAATTCGATCAATTGAAGATTGAGAGTTTGGATGGCACTCTCAATATCGGCCTTAATCCGGCCAAACTTGAGGATTTGGATGACTTCTTCGTAAACGGCCAGCCACATGTCCAGCCAGGAGCCCCGCCATATCGGGAAGATAGCTTCGGTAGCATCATCTCAAACATAAAGGCATATATCGAAAAAGATCTTGATGACGTCATATCCAGCATTGAGAGAGAGATCGGCATGCAAAGAAATGCACAGTATGCCGCCTTCATCAAAGAAGACTTATTGAGACAGCTCCCCGACCGGGTTGAATACTATCTGAAACAATTTCCTTTTAATCCGCAACACGAACAGCACGGGAAATACTTATCGAGGATGACCGAGCAGATCAAAACAGATGTCATGCAGGCGGTTAGGACATTTCTCACAAATGCTGCCAACGGGCAGAATGGAGGGTAACTCCGATGGCTTTTTATGTTACGAATGAACATCTTTGTATCGACACCATCAAGGTGCTGTCCGTTTCCAGCTCCTCTCTCCTGCAGATCGGCGATGCCCAAACAATCCAGCTATCGTCTTCATTCGATACTCCTCCTGAGTCGTTGATCATCGGTCCATACGTCCCATTGGCGCCAAAGGGGTGAATTCTGTTTGTCTCCCAGAACAGTACGCATCAAACAACTTAACGTAAATGTCATCATCTCGGGTTCGGTTTTTCAGGTGGGAGACAGTTCCTATATGGATTCCTCCAACCGTGCGCTCGCCCTGCAAGTAGATGAAAATACATTTCATAATTTCCCGGAAGATTTCAATCAGTACCCGCGGTTTACTGAAACTCTCCCAGTGCCGGTCATCTATGAGTCGTTGCCATTTTACAAGGAGGATTTACTGCCCGATATTCGCGTCAACTGTGTCCAGGTTTCTTCCATTGCGGCCTCTTCTATCGTCTCAACCGGCAATACACTCCACGCGCGCATGTGCTCGAAGGTTGTCCATGTACGCAAGCTGACAAAACCGGAGGAACAATTATACGCCCAAATCCAGGAAGGGGGATGAAATATGCCCGCACTAGTCGGACCGGTACAGGTCGGAAGCATAACAGGGGGATCCATGCAATTTGGGGATGCTTTCTTCTATTCGCCCAAATCAGCCGGGAAATCGTTCTCTGGTTCCGGATCACAAAACACTGGTGTATTTGTCATAACAAACAGCGGCTTGAATGCCACGAACGTACTCGATACGAATCTCGCCGATATGCCGATTGTCGGCAATAATTAATACGGTGCTATCATTTGGCCGGATTCAAACCGGCTGCCTCATCTATATTTTTTCCGGTCATTCGACTTCCTTGTCCTCGGCAGCCTTTCGGCAGGCTGCTTTCTGATCCATTTTAGAAATTTAGCCAGTTTCGGGTCTGCCTGCAATTCTTTTATCGTAGTAAGCCGGGCTGCAATTTCTTCATTCGTATACAAAGCATGGATCTGTTTGTGGCAAGGGATACATAGCATCGCTGTCGGTAATAAAGTACCTCCCAGTTCCTTCGGGGTCAAATGGTGTTTCGTCATAATAACAGGATGCCTCCCGCATAATTGACACTGTCCTTGCTCCTGCTTCTTGAATGCGCACATATTACGAACACCGCTTTCTGCTGTTATTTTTTAATATGATGCCATACTTCCTATCTCTCTACGCCCTGACCGCCGTCCGGACAAATCGAATTGCTCCAAAAAAGCCGTACACCGGTTCAATCCAGCATACGGCTTTTTCCTACATTTCCATTAAGTGGCCTCCATCATCAAAGAAATATAAATACTTCTTATGGAGACGAATGTTCATAATCCTCTCAATCGCCCTCGCATACGTGTTGATTTGGATTCTGTACCGGTCTGCCAGAACAGCTTTGGCTTCTTCATATCCCCCCTGGAAACGCCCTGTGATCCTATCGGTCTTGTAGTCAAGAAGGACGTAACCTTCTTCATCCTCAAACAGGCAGTCGATGACGCCTTGAACCAAGACAGATTCTTCAGCATCACTTTGCCAATCCTTATACGCTTCACGTGCCGGGATTGCCATATTAAAAGGCACCTCACGCTGAATCATTCTGGCTTTCCTGAGTCGTTTCGCAACATCTGTCCGGAAAAACTGAAGGATTTCCTCGTTATGAATGGCAGCCATCTGATCTGGACGGAGAAATTCTTTGCTGATCAGTTGCAGCTTCAATTGTTCAAGGCTTTCCACAGTTACAGGCTCTTTCAGGTCAATCTGTTGCATAACCATATGCATGACGGTCCCTTTTTCGGCAGGCGTCATTTTCTTCTCCTGCATGAATGCCGGTCTGTCGTATAACTTGGCTCCGCCTTTTTGCTCATATAGCTGGAGCGAATTATCCCGTTCATTGACCTCCACCTGGCGCTTCATCTCTGTGACCGTCTGTTTAGCCATATGGCTCACTGCTTCCGGATACCTATACTTCCAGTTCAATTGAGCTCTAATTTCCTCATCAAAATCGGTGGTGATATCAATAGATTTCGATGCCTTAATTAAATCCATAACTTCTTTTGATTGCTCTGTATCTTCCTCTTCAGCAGTTTCCTCCAGTGAACCTGCATCGACCCAAGTGAGCCTCCAGCATGACGGGTGCATTGACACTTCGGGATTGCTGCAACCTGACCCGAAGGCTTCCTGCATATCCCGATGACGAACAAGAGCCGGGCCGATCCAATCGCTGTAACTCTTTGCTTGCGCTCGGACGTAATCCTGCAGCTGCCACCCTTCCAACAGTTCAGCTTTTTTCCAGCTTGTCATCGATTTTTCCTTATCCGGCAAAGTACCGATCAAGATCAGTTTTTCCTTCGCTCTTGTCAATGCCACATACAATACGCGCATTTCCTCGGCGATGGACTCCAGCTGCTTTTTCTTTTTGAAGGCAATCTGCGGGAGCGAAGGGTATGTGATCTGTTTCTCGGGATTTGTGTACCTGCAGGCAAACCCGAATTCTTTGTCTAATAGATAGCTTTTTTTCAGATCCATCGTATTGAAAGGACGCGATAACCCCGAAACCATCACGACAGGGAACTCAAGACCTTTGCTTGAGTGAATTGTCATAATCCGGACGACATCGTCCTGCTCACTCAATGCCCGGGCAGCACCGAGATCATCACCGCGCTCTTGCATCCGCTCGATGAAACGCAGGAAGCGGAATAGCCCTCTAAATGAGCTTTCCTCATACTTCCTTGAACGGTCGAACAGCGCCCGCAAGTTAGCCTGTCTTTGTTTTCCTCCCGGCATACCGCCAACATAATCATAGAAACCAGTGTCCCTGTATAATTGCCAGATCAAGTCGGAAAGAGAGGACTGTTTCGCAAGGTCCCTCCACTTGGCCAGATTTTTATAAAAGCCTGCCACCTTCCTATAGAGCGCCGTGTCTTCCGCCGGCTCTCCCGCTTCACAATACTCTTGCACACTTTGATAGAAAGTATCGGAAGGGTAGGCCACTTTGACCTTTGCCAGTTCCTCCTCATCGAGCCCGACGATCGGTGATCTGAGCACAGATGCAAGCGGAATGTCCTGCAGCGGATTATCGATAATTTTGAGAAGCGACATCATGATTGCCACCTCAGTCGCTTCGAAATAACCGGAAGATAGGTTTCCATATATCGGAATGCCTTGTTTTTTGAATTCTTCCATTGTCTCAGCCGCCCAAGTCATCGATCTCATAAGGATGACGATATCGCGATAAGTGATTGATCGCTGAACTCCGGTTTTCAGATCGGTGATCTTTCTTTTTTCCTTGATTAGCTGTTTCACGTTCCGGGCCAGCAGCCTGGCCTCTAGCTGAGCCTTCTCCAGCAGTTCCCCGTCACTGCTCTCCGTATCATCTTGTTCCCAACTGCTATTTTCCTTGTCGATGAACTGTATGTCGATCGGGAACGCCTCATCTTCCGGATACGGTGCCCCTTTCTTCAATTCCGCATCATTATCATAGTTAATTTCACCGACCGTGGAGCCCATAATCTGCTTGAAAAGATAGTTGGTCCCATCAAGCACCTCTTTCCGGCTACGGAAGTTACGGTTCAAGTCGATTCGAAGTCCACCCTCCTGCCCATCACGGCGGTAACGGGTATATTTGCCAAGGAACAAATTCGGTTCAGCCAGACGGAAACGGTAAATCGATTGTTTCACGTCTCCGACCATGAACATATTCCCCTCTGATTCCGTTTCTTTGCTGACCAGATTCAGGATCGTTTCCTGAACAAGGTTCGTATCCTGGTATTCATCCACAAGCACTTCTTTGAACTGCTGGCGGTATTTACCGGCAACTGCTGAAGGCAATATCCTCTTGTCCTCATGTCTTTCCGTCAGGATTTCCAGACAAAAATGCTCCAGATCGGAAAAATCAGCTAGCCCGCGTTCTTTTTTTTCTGCAGCAAACTTATTCTTGAATTGCTTAACAAGCTCGACAAGCATGGCGACATATCCTCGCATTTCCTGCATATCCTTCAGGTAGCTCTCAGGTTTTCTGGAGAACAGTTCCCCCTTCAGATCGGTCAGGATTTTCTTCCCCTTATTCCGCAAGGCCTGTAATTCTTTATCTATATCCTTGTCATAATCGCCCTTCAGCCGTTTCAGGCTGACAAACTGCAATGTTTCCATAACGTCATATATTTCCTGCCAGGACTTATCGCCTGCCACTTCCATCTGTTCAATAAGCGCCATATCAGCCAACAAGGTTTCCTTGCGGTCGTACGGTCCCTCCGGCAGTTCAGCCAATGCAATCGCTTCTTTGAAACAATCTTTGGCAGCTTCGATCTGCAATTTCACCTGGAACAGCAATGATTCCATGAACGGCAGATCATCGATTTTAGAATCCGTCGATACATCATACATCGCCAACATGTCATCCAGCCATTCTTCCGGGTACGGGTGGGAAGATGAAAACTCATGCAGGCTGCGGATGATATTTTGCAGTTCTATGTCGCTGCGATCTGAGCTGAATGCATCCACAAGCCGAAAGAAATCTTCATTTCCTTCGATTCCGTATTGTTCCTCAAGCAGATCATCGATCATTTCATCCTTCAGTAGCTCTGCTTCAGTCGTGTCCGCAATCCGAAAGCCTGGGTCTATATCTATTTCATAATAGTATTTTTTCACGACCTCCTGGCAGAAGGAATGCAGTGTACTGATAGACGCTTTGTTCATTAGATTCAGCTGCTTCCTTAAATGCTGCGAGGAAGGATTTTTTCTGATGGCCCCTTCGAGTGCTTCAGCGATCCGGTGCCTCATTTCGGCAGCGGAAGCCTTCGTGAACGTTACGACAAGCAATTCGTCGACATTCGTGTGGCCTTCAAGCAGTTTATTGATGATGCGGTTAACCAGAACCGCTGTCTTCCCGGAACCGGCGGCGGCAGCGACTAAAACATCCTGCCCATCAGCCCAGATGGCTTTCCACTGATCATCTGTCCATGTTACATCTGCCGGCTTCGCCGGGATGATTGCTTTTGTCATTGCCCTTCCCCCTCTCCTTTGATGGCATTAAGCACTTCTTCGGGCTTCATCGGCTTAAGCAGACGATACCCGTTCTCTTCCAAACCCTTATCAAATTGGCAGACACTACGGAATTCACAAAATGTGCATGGTGTCCGATCCTTCATTTTATAAGGGTTGATATTTGTTTCCCCATCAATAATCTCTGACCCTGATCCTTGATAAGAGCGATGGACAAACTGGCGCAATGCATCGAAATCCTCTTTCGTGGCTGTCTTCGCAGATTTGCTTAAGCCGCCGCTTTTCAGGATACTAGCTGGTATGATTTTGGATTCGCTTTTCTCCCCGACTTTCAGATCACTGTCCATTAAATGCAGAATTTCCTGATTATCCAGTAAAAGCCCATTCATCTTGAATTGTTTGAAGATGGCATCTTCAATTTTTTCGTCGGATAGCATCTCGCTCGCTTTGATGAACGGATTATGCACATGGAAATACAGCATCCCGGCTGGCAATGCCTGTTTTCCCATCAACTTCTCTGCATACGATATAACAACGTCAAGATAGGTAAGCATTTGCAGGGCCAACCCATAATACACTTCATCCAGTTTCAGGTCTTTCTCACTCGATTTATAATCGACAATACGGACATATAGTTCTTCATTATGAAAAGCTCTGTCAATCCTGTCGACTCGCCCGACAAGCTCCATATTTGTTCCATCCGGCAGTGTGAAGCGAAGCGGCGGCAGCTGATCCTTTCCGCCCAACCCGAATCCGAGCTCAAGCTTGTACGGTTCGAAGCCGCTGTGGCGAGCCTGTTCACTCAGAACCATTGATGCTCTGCCAATGACATTCTCCAATTTGCGCTGTATATAAAAGTGCCTGTTCGAGCTTTGCAGAATCTGATTCTGCAGCTTAGGGGCCAGGTCATTGACCGCCATATTCGCATACTTGCGGCAATCCTCTTTCGTAAGGGACGACCATAGGATATTCCGCTGTATTAATGTATCGGAAATAATCTTTAAAGCCCCATGGAACATTTCCCCGATGTCGGGAGCTTCAAGACGATAGACTTTGCGCTCCTTCAGCCTTAGTCCATGGGATGCAAAATGGGCAAACTGACAGCTATTGAATCTTTCCATCCGTGAAACGCTGCCGACAATCTTTTTGCCGTACAATTGTTTTGCTGTTTCTTTGGTCAGCCGGCGGGCATTGTTCTCATAGAACAGACTGCTGAGCACGCGTTGCATTTTGTCGGCCTTTTGTTCGGAGGCAAGGAAATAATTGTACAGGCTATACCAGACAGGGCTTATCTCATATCCGCGTTTTTTCACCTGAAGAACCGATGTCAAGTAGGATAGCGACATGTCTTCATTCGTTATATACAGCAACTGCTCATGTTCCGGATCCTCATTCGGTTCATTATGGAGCATACGCACTTTCATATCGGGCAGGACTTCCTGCACCCTTTTGATATAAGGTGACGGCAGCAAGGCCCCTCCCTCTTCGTCCCCGAGCGGATAGCTAAGGTACAGCTTATGGGACGGTGTGGTGAACGCCCTGTACGCTGTGAATTCCTCGTCGAACAGTTTCGTGACGGAGTCAGGCGCCACTTCTACCCCCGCCTTATGGAGTGCAATCCGGTCCTCGTCCGATAAAATTCCGGAATCCACAGGCTTCATCGGCAATACACCTTCATTTAATCCAATCACAAATCCGACCTTAATATCATTAAGCCGCGACAGATCCATATTGGCGACCAAAACCTGATCGATTGCCGGCGGGACTTGTGAAAAGCAAAGCGCCTGTAGCCCTGTATCAAGGACCGATGAGAAGTGACGGAGCGATAACGGCATGTCCCCCATCGCTTCCACGAACTGATCCAGCAACCCGACAACTGCTTTCCAAGCTTGCTCATGGTGCCTTGAGACATGAAGATGCCCTTTCGCTTCAGCATCAGCCCGGAGCTTTTCCAGTTTAACAGGCACCTTCAGCTCTTCGAGAAAAACATAAATCGCCCTGCAAAAGTCCAGTCCAGTCTTAGCCCTTTTGCATCTTCTCTCCAGCTTGCCCAATGGCTCGGCAACCAGTTTTTTCATGGCATTAATCTCTTTTTGCATCGCCAGTTCCTGATCAGTCTGCCCGCGATCCTCCAGCTCGAGCCCGCGGAATCTTCGGTAGACCCATAGTTCGTCGGATGTCCAACGCTCCCCTTTGATGCCCCTTGAAAGGACATAGTTCTCTAATCGATCGACTTGGATCCTCATCTGTGAGTGGTCAGCTTCCTCCGGAAACAGCAACTCTGTTTTGATTGTTCTGAACACAGGTTCGTACCGCCAGTTGGTCTGTATTGTCTCCAGAGCAGAACGCATCAGTTCAATCAGCGGATGATGAAGCATCGTCTGTTTCGCATCAATGAACAGAGGGATCTGATAATCTTGAAAGATTGTGCGGATCAAATCATGGTAAGCTTCACCATTTCGGACCAGAACAGCTATATCATGCCACCTGCACCTGCCTGTGCGTACAAGCTGCAATATTTCCCGGGCGATTCCCTCGACCTCTGCGCGCCGGTTGGCCGCCATAAGAATTTCGGCATCCGGTGTTCCCTGATAAGCTCTTACCGGACGTATATTGAAATTCGTTTCCAGATGGGCAAGGCTCATGCTTTCCGTAAACCGTTCTGTCCCCTGAAGAAGCAGGTCTTCCTCCACCCCTACACTTGCCTGTTGCGCGAGCTGATATACAGTATGGTACAATCTGGCCGAAGTGGCGAATAAGTAAAAATCCTGCGGGAACCCTTGGCGGAATGGCTTATCGAGCGTCAAGGAAACCTTCACATGTTTACACGTTCTCAGCAGTTGATTGACAACAAGCAATTCCTGCGGTGTCAGGCTGTAGAACCCGTCGATGTAGATTTCGGCATCCTTCAGATAGGAAGACTGCGGAATCTTCTCCGCCAGCAAAGATAAATAATCCTCCGAGTCAATGTACTTTTCAGCCAGCAATTTTTCCAGCGCCCCATACACAATACCTAGATCATGCAGCTTATCCTTCAAGTTCTGATCCTCGTTCTCATTCAGGCGTTCCGCAAATGATTCCTCCATCTGTTCCGGCGCAATGCAATAACGTTTCAATTCGATGATCATCTTTTCCAGGTTGCTCACAAAGCCCGGCTTACCAGCCGAACGGTAAAAGAGCTTTAATTCATCCTTTTTTTCCTCGATGACTTTCGTGATCATCATATCAACACCTGCGCTGGTGATATGTGTCCGGCTCATACCGCCGGTTTCCTGAAGCACTCTCCAAGCGAGTCGGGTAAAACTGTACACTTGTGCCGAGATGGTCCCCTGAAGGCCCGGTGTCGCCGCTAATTTATGTTCAGACGTAAACGTCATTTGTTCAGGCACTATATAAATGATGGGTGTACGAGCCGGTTGTTGTCGTAATTTGGTGCGGATATCATCCAACATCCATGTCGTTTTGCCGGCACCAGAACGTCCCATTATGAATTGTAAAGACATTACTCTACCCCCTCATTTCTTCCCAATTATTTAAGCGAAATAGGACACATACGTTCCCGTATATCTATTCTATAAGAAACGGCCTCAAAATAACAGCTTCGGCATCCCCCACAGGAAGACATACCCCCCTGCTTTTAGCCGGTTCAATCTATAGGAAAAAAGCCAAAATAAAAGACAGACAGCTTCATCATATAAACTGTCTGCTTCTTAAAGTTCCATATAAAAATCATCAAGCGGCCAATAGCGGATATTCACCTTTCCGACGACATCCTCGATGGACACAAAACCGAAGTGACGGCTATCAAGACTATTCATCCTGTTATCCCCCATGACAAACAAATAATTTTCCGGCACTTTCCCATCCTTGTTGTTTTCTATTTCCTCCAGTGTAAAATCGCCGGTCTCCTTTTGGCCTAATATGACGTTCTTCTTGCTGATCAAGAAAGGCTCGTCGACTGGTTGACCGTCGATGAATAATTGATCATTTTTGTATTCCAGCCGCTCCCCCGGCAAACCAATTACCCGTTTGACATAATCATTGCCATTATTTGCATGGAACACAATGATGTCAAAGCGGGAAATGTTACCGAAGTCATAGCCAATTCTATTGACAACCAACTTATCTCCATTAGCTAGTGTCGATTCCATTGAGATTCCGTCTACTTCATAACTGGAGAATAAAAACGTTCGGATGAAAAGGAAAAGGACCAACCCCAACCCAATCACCTTCAGCCACTCCATAAAACTATTTTTATTCCCTTCAGCCAATAGCTTGTCCCCCAAATCAGATTAGCCTCTTTCCCGTTGTTTCCTTGCTTTCTCTCTTTCGACGCCTTCAGCCAATTGATGCATGCCTTTGTTCAGTCGCGCCTCTACCCGTTTGCCCACATACCACAGCACAAATATAAGGATCAGTACAACAGCTGTCTTGCCGGGATTCTCCACAAGCGACATAATGTCATGACCTATGAAGCTGATCATGAATATCATGACCAGTTTCCCTGTCGCTACGGCTAATATATATTGAATTTTGCTGATTTCCGAGAGCCCGGCCACTATATTGACAACCGCGGACGGAGTGAACGGAAAACAAAGAAGCAGGAAAATGGGCGCAAACCCATGGACATCCAACCAACTCGTCAGCTTTTTCACCTGTTTATTCCTCTTGATGAATGCCAGTACTTTCGTATGGCCAAATTTACGGATAATCAAGAAGACGAAAATGGCCCCCAAGGTCGAGCCCACCCATGTCAGAAGGAAGCCAAACCAAAGCCCGAAGGCGTTTGTATTCGCAATGACAAAAACAAACAAAGGCAAAAATGGCAGGAAAGCTTCAATCATTGGAAACAAGATACCCGGAATCGGACCAAATGCTTTATATCTTTCGATTAGTTCTAACATATTCTGTTCTGTCATTATATTGCTAAGAAAGTGAAAATCCATAAGAAGCTCCTTCTCTCAGGCCAATTCCTACTTTTCGATAACAATTCCTTACATCCGGGTTTCCATGAATGCTCTGAGCGTATAATCATAAACTATATCTTACCTACTATTATTATAATACATCTTATTTTATAAAGAGAAGTAGGGAAATCCGATATATTCCTATCTTCCCCCTATTGCCTATAACAATCAAAAAAATCTTGAAAGCAACAAAGAAATTGTTTATTATAAACAAGAACATACGTTCGATAAGTATTCCAAAGTGTGACAGGAGAATCTGCGATGACACGGATACCACAAAAAGACCGCGATATAATTGAACAGGCCATTTACTTGCCGATGGTACTGACCATTCTTCATCGCGATCTCGCATTATTTCAAAGTTGCGGCTTCAAGTTGCCGAAGCCATATATGGATTGGGTGGAGCAAACTATAATCAGGATTCAGAAGGAGTTGTTTGATGTCAAACAGTTTCTGAGGAAAGAAAACATCAAAGTAAATGAAATGAAAAGGGACGAAGCTTTTACTATGTACATATTCCTCTATAAGGGGTATGAAGAATATCATAATTACTTTAATCCCCGCATTCGCAATAAAGTGGAGGAATTACTGAGGTTTTATCTGCATGGACATTGAATGGACAACTACTTGGATTGTGGATGCGAGTAATATTTCTTGCCGACCTCCGCAATTCTGTTATCCAGAGTCAGCTTCAGGATAGATGTCCGGCTCAGCTGATTCTCAAATGTACTATAAGATACCGGTACATCAATTTGCTGTTTATTGCTGAATGTGACGACCGTCTCTAGCGGGCCTTTCTTTGCAAAGCTGGCAATATGCTTTTGGGCGATCCAAACACAACTTTCCTTCTCCGGAGAGGTAGTAGGAAAGAAATAGATGGAACTGCTCGGCTCTATGGCAATCGGGGCTTTGTGTGTATAACCTGTAAGACTCTTTGTACCTACCCGGCGCCCATCGTACTGACAACCGAAGTAATTGCAGCTATTCTTTATGATGTCAAGCGGCTTTAAAGGGGATGTATACTCTTCATCCAGCTCCATAATTTCCGAATAAACCTTATCATCGACCATCATTGGCCTAATCATGGTTGTGTAAGCATTAACTTCATATTCTTCCACTAAGTTCTTAAAGCGAATTCCCATAAAAACCAACCTCCTCAAGTAATGTTTTCCTTATTTGTAAGTAATTAAAAGATAGCATACAAATCCACTCGATAATCGTGTATTCACAAAAAATACATAAAAAAATAAGACCTACGGCCCTTTTGTTTAAATTTTCTAAATATTTTGTTGATTTATGATCATGAATTTCTTATACTTATAAAAAGGTTTAGGGGTGAGGCTTCATGAATCATAATCATGAACAATCATATACTGAAATGTTAAAATCATCAGCGTTACAAAAACACCTGGGTAAGGAAACATTTATACTTGAACTTTATGCTGATATGATGCTTCAGGAGGCAATCCTGAAAACGGAAAAAGACACCTTACTAAAAAAAATCGATGATGCCCTCGACCAAAGAGACAGAAAATTATTTATGGATTACTCTTTTCAGCTGCTCGAGCTGAACAAACGTTTCGGAAATTGAAAACTCTGACGAAAAGGGATATGCAATATTGCATATCCCTTTCTTTGCTGGCTCCGGAAATCAGTCGGAACCCTCATCTCCTGATTGTTCAACGGAAGAAATGCGTTCGAGCATTGTCGGGTGCGAATAGCGGAAAATCTTTACGAGCCCTGGCGGATTGACTTGGCTGAGTGATGATTTAGAGAGTTCCTGGAATGTTTTGACCGCTGCTTCCGGATCATTCGTTATTTTCATGGCATAGGCGTCCGCCCTTGTCTCCTGATACCTCGACACTGCATTGGAAAAAGGGCTGGAGACAAATGAGAGAAATGAAAAGATGCAAAGGAAAACTAGTAAAGCCGAAGAGCTATTCACGCTTTTGACACGTAGGCCGTCCCCCCATCTATTGATAATATATTCCATCATCCGAGCTGTCAGCCAAAAACCGGCCAATCCAAGGATTAAGTAGAGTGCGATTCCGATGTATATATGCTTCTCGACGTAATGCGCCATCTCATGGGCCATAATGAAAAGGATTTCCCTTTCTTCCAGTTTCTGTAAAGTTGTATCCCATAAAACAATTCTTGAATTGCCCCCTATCCCGGTAACATAGGCATTCATCGCATTTGTCTTGGCGGCCATATCCACCTCATAAACATGGTCGGCAGGGATATTGGCCTGTTCCGCGAAGGTCAGTATTTTGGTTTCCAGCTCCTTATCTTTTAGCGGGTAAAAATCATTGTACAAAGGATCAATGACAACCGGCTTCACGAACATGAAAAAGAGCGTAAACGGAATGGATGCCAGCCACATATACAGCCACCATTTTTTTGCACTCTTTTGAATAAAGTAGAAAAGGGCCAGCACAATCACAAGAGTCGTCCCGAAATTCACCCAAAAGTCCATAATCTCCTCCCTGAACCAAGGTGTGAATTCCTGATTGGATATCTGGTACTTTCTAGACAAACGGTACGAGATATAATTCAACGGAAAATAAGCTACGAAGGAAAGGACAGACAAATAAAACAGATAGGTCCCCCTTTGTATCATCCTGAATCTTGAAACCGCGTCAGAACTTTTTTCCATACTCATTGAAAGACCGCTGGCAAGAATCAAAAAGTAAATCAGCCATTCCAACGGTGTCTCCATAAAGAACAAGTAGTTCCGCACCTGTGAATATTCTTCGCTGAGCACAAGCTGCCGCTCAGTCATGAATGTCTCCGGGTCTGCACTTGTACTTTTATATTCGCCAGGAATGGACGTATCGGCAAATTGAAAGATGTACAGATACAGACCAAAAACAAACAGCAGGTAAAGCAATATAGACCATTTTATGTATTTCCGCATTCCGCTCTCCCCTTATACAAGCCTTTCTATAAATGTAGTATTTACAAAAAATAAATAGAACTGCCTTTTCCCTGATATGTATTCCCCTGCTTTTGCACGTTCATATAATCTTCGATATTTTCCCTGATTTATCAATATTTTCCGCGCAACTCTGATGTATGATTAATGAAGAAATCAACGTTTTACAAGATTGTCTGTCAACTAGCTTAAAACGGGGTGGAAAGATGAAGAAACTGTATAGTATATTCGCACTGCTGTTAGTGGCCGGTGTGGCATCCGGCATTTACTACTTTACCGAATACCGTCAAGGGCAGATGGAATTTCCGAAGGATGTCGCCTTGCAGGAACATAACGGTACTAATTTTACCTTCAACAATATGGAACCTAAAATTCGTCTGATAGAATTCATGTATACAAAATGCCCTGACATATGCCCGAATACGACCTACCAGATGAAACAACTCCGTGACCGGCTTGCCGAAGACAATGTATTCGGAAGCAAAGTTGAATTTCTGACCATCTCCTTCGATCCTGATCAAGATACCCCTGATGTCCTGAAGGAGTATGCAAATGCCTTTGAAATTGATAAAATAGACGGTTGGCGCCTGATGGTCGGTAATAAGCAGGACGTAAAGAAGCTTGCGGATAACTTTGATTTTCAATATCGGGATCCTGGCACCGGACAATTCATTCACACGAGTGCTACCTATCTTCTAGATGAAAACAACAAGGTAATCACAGTATTCGGTATGGGAGAAAAAGATTTCGATAAGGATAAAGTCTATAAAACCATTACAAAGCACTTATAATTGAAGATATTCCTGAAGTAAAAAGGGACTGTCTAATAAGTCCATTATCGAGTTCAATGAAACCAAATTGAAGAGCCAAGAATGCTGATAAACCAACATTCTTGGCTTTTACTTTTCGGACAGCCCCTTTTTACTGTATACCAGTCCTAGAAGAAAAATTCAGCAAACAAGCTAAGAGCTACGATGGAACCGAGTACAACAAAGATGATGTTCGCACCAGTCCAAGCTATAATCAAAGCAACCGCCAGCCCTGTTGCCCCATATAGGATATTCCCTTCCTGAACGAAGAAAATCCCGGGAAAAATCAAGGCTCCAAGGACAGCATAAGGAATATTCTTCAAAATCCCTTGGATAAAGGAAGGTAATGAACGGCCGCCGAGGAGTACAAACGGTAGCATGCGCGGTATATAAGTAACAATCCCCATGCTGATGATCATCATGAAAGCTGCTTGAGTTTCCATAGTCATCCCACCCCTGTTTTCTTTTTGAAATGGAAGACAGTTTCAATCAAAATAGATGACAGCAAGGTCGCAGCAACGATGGCCCATCCTGCCGGCAGGATGCCATTGACTGTGAAAATACTGCTGAAAGCAGCCGCAATCATCGCCAGAAATAATGCTTTCATGCTTCCTTTAACTGCCGGAACTAACAAACCGATAAACATGGCATAAAGGGCAATCGACATGCTCTGCTGCAGGGGATCAGGCAAAGCAGCTCCAAATGCATAACCAGCCGCTGTGAAAAAGACCCAACTGAAATAAGCCAAAGAGAATACCCCCATTATATAGCCGGTTGTCGGAGTACCCTTTGTTGTTGCAACAACCGAGAAGGTTTCATCTGTCACTCCAAAAGCATAGATGGCTTTAATGCCTGTTTTCTCTTCCCCCACTTTCTCCTCAAGCGCTGCCGACATCAGAAAGTGACGGATGTTTACGATACAGGTCGTCAGGATGATTTCAAACATCCCCGTCCCTAACCCGATCAGATTCAAAGACATGTATTGAGCCGCCCCGGCATATACGAGTAAGCTCATCAACACAGCCATCAAAAAAGACAAGCCTGCTGATTTAGCAAGCAATCCGAACGTCAACGCAACAGGGGCATAGCCGATGGCGATGCTTGTGCCCGCCAGAATGCCCTTCCTAAAATCTCGATTGCTCCCAAACATAGTTGAAGAGGACATTTCTTATTCTCACACTCCATCATCAATATGTCATATCTAAGACAATGCTGATTTGTTTTTCTTTACGGCAAAGTTCGCCTCAAGAACCCGCAGGCTTATGATCGCCGCTATCAAATAAGCATTGCCCTATCGCTCGCTAGCTGCTCGCCGCGGATTTGCCGGAATGCCAGCAACAGTTTCTCGATTGTCAGCTGCTGCTTGTGCTCTTCATCGCTCGTATAGATGATTCGGCCCTTATCCATCATGATCAGCCGGTTTCCGAGATCCAGTGCCTGTTGCATATTATGGGTTACCATGACCGTTGTCAGCCCGTATGCCCCGACAATCTCTTTTGTAAGCGCGGTGATCAGTTCGGCTCTGGACGGATCAAGAGCCGCAGTATGCTCATCCAAAAGCAGGATGTCCGGTTCTGTAAACGTCGCCATCAAAAGCGACAATGCTTGCCGTTCCCCTCCTGACAAAAGCCCGGCCTTTGCATTCAGCCTGTTCTCGAGGCCCAAATGCAATGTCTCCAATTGGGACCGGAAGAAGTCCCGGCGCTTTTTCGTCACACCAAACCGTAAGCCCCGCCTCTTTGTCCGGTTATAGGCAATGGCCATATTTTCTTCAATAGACATAGTAGGAGCCGTGCCCGCCATCGGGTCCTGGAACACCCTCCCGACTTGTGCCGCCCGCTGATGTTCAGACTGAGCGGTTACGTCTTTCCCGTTAATCAGCACTTTGCCGACATCCGGCTTCAGCTTTCCGGACACTGTATTCAGGAGAGTGGATTTGCCGGCTCCGTTGCTTCCAATAATCGTGACAAAGTCGCCCTTATTTAATTCCAGTTCTATTTTGGATAGAGCCAGCTTTTCATCTGCCGTACCTTCATTAAATACCTTATATATCTGTTTTAGCTGCAGCAATTGATCCGCCTCCCTCCGTATTGTTATGGAGCAATTGAAGCTCCTGTAGCCGTTTCCGCTTATGCCTAGTTGCTTTCCGGTGATCTACCATCTTCGGAAGGATCAAAGCAGCCATCACGATGACAGCTGTAATTAGCTTCATGTCGCCGGTTTCAAGAAACTTAGCCTGCATAGCGAGCGTCACAATCATTCGATAAATGATTGCCCCCATCACAACCGCCAATGTTGCACGGCCGATCGTCTGGCGGCCGAATACAGCTTCACCGATAATGACAGAAGCAAGGCCAATCACGATCATACCGACCCCCATGCCGACATCACTGGAACCGTTATATTGGGCGACCAATGCTCCAGACAATGCCACCAAAGCATTCGATATACCGAGCCCAAGTACTTTCATCCTTCCTGTATCAGCCGAAAAACTGCGGATCATACCTTCATTGTCACCCGTCGCCCGCATAGCCAGCCCGATTTCTGTTTTCAAAAAAGCATCGATCAACAGCTTGATTGCGAATGTGAGGAGCAACATGCTCAGCAGGATGCTCCAGCCTGACGGGATAACTTCCTCGAGGCCGACAAAGGTCAACAGGGAGGCCGTTAGGCTATCCAATCCAGAAACTGACCCAAGCTCCCTGATCTTCGTGATTATGGTATCTTCGAACAGGAGGGCAATATTGGGTTTGCCCATAATCCGCAGGTTAATCGAGTAAAGGGCAATCATCATCAAAATCCCCGACAGCAGCGGGTTAATTCTTCCTTTTGTATGAAGGAGGCCTGTACAAATCCCCGCCAAAAGTCCGGCAGCAGCTGCAGCCGTTGTAGCCGCTAACGGATGGACACCCTGTACCGTCAATATAGCAGCTGTAGCTGCTCCAGTGACAAAACTGCCGTCAACAGTCAAATCGGGAAAGTCCAGTATTCGAAAAGACAAGTAAACGCCGAGAGCCATCAAAGCATAAATCATACCGGCCTCTGCAGCGCTAAATAGTGCTCCAGGCATAAATCTCTTCCTTTCTGTTCGTAGGTTGCCGCAAAGGGGGACAGCCAATTTGCTTGGTTATCCCCTTGCATGATGCCTTACTTGATTTCGGCAGTATCTCGCCATTCGTCCTTTATCTGCACTCCCATCTCTCCTGCAGCTTTTTCATTAATGACCAGCGTCAATTTATCAGGGAACTGCACGGGAATATCAGCCGGTTTTTTGCCGTCTTCAAGTATCGACGCCGCCATCTCCCCGGCCTGATAGCCGATATCATAATAGTTGAAGCCATAAGCAGCAAATCCCCCACGGTCAACCGAATCCAATTCACCGACAAAAAGCGGGATATCTTCCTGATTCGATACTTGTATGACAGATTCAAGGGCAGAAACAACGGTATTGTCGGTGATGATATAGAATACGTCCGCGTCGCTTGCCAATGATTCCGCAGCCTGCTTAACCTCAGCTGTTGTGGAGACAGAGGTTTCCACAATTTCGACTCCTGCTTTTTTGGCTTCCTCCTTCATTTGTTCAATCTGGGCAACCGAATTTTGCTCACCGGCATTATAGATTGTACCGACCTTTTTCACTCCGAGTTCTTCAGCAATAAAAGCAATGGTACTCGGTATCGCATCTGGGTTGGCATCGGACGTACCGGTTGCGTTTCCTTCAGGATTGTCCATCGATGATACCAGTTTGGCTCCGACAGGATCTGTAACCGACGTGAATACGACCGGAATATCTTTCGTTGCATTAACTGCCGCCTGAGCGCTTGGCGTAGCGTTTGCGAATATTAGATCCACACCCTGTGAAGTGAAGTTTTGGGCGATCGGACCTGTGTTATTTTGGTCTGCCTGAGCATTTTGCTCATCATATGTCACTTTGACTTCCAAATCATCTAATGCTTGCTTAAAGCCCTTTGTCGCCTCATCAAGCGACGGATGTTCAACAAATTGGGAAATGCCGATCTGAAATGCTTTTTCTTCCTGTTCTTTTTTCTCATTTCCTCCGCCGTTGCTCCCACAGCCAGCTACAAGCAAAACCGACAATACTCCGGCTATCACTAAACGATACTTCTTTTTCATTCCCTTTCCCCCTTATCCCTATCACGCTTTTTTACTTTTATGCTTTTATGTATTAAATTATAGCGTGAAATTTGTTCAATTAATATATTTTTCTGAATTTTTACCCTATTTAAACGATTGCTTGTTAGAGTTCAATAAAAAAGACGCTCATTTCTGAACGCCTTCCATTACAAAATACATTAGTTTGTTTTTACAATGTCCTTCAAGTTTCTGCGCAGTATTTTTCCTGTTGTATTTTTCGGCAATTCTTCCATAAACTCAATGAATTTCGGATTTTTGTATCTGGCAAGATGTTCTTTGCAGTATGCCCGGATTTCTTCTTCGGTGACAGCCTGGTCCCCAAGGACGATGAATGCCTGGACCGCTTCACCTTGTTCTGGGTCTGGCACACCGACAACAGCCGCCTCGACAACGTCCGGATGAGCAAACAGCACTTCTTCCACTTCTCTCGGATAGACATTATAACCGCCGACAATAATCATATCTTTTTTGCGATCAACAATATAAAAATAACCTTCTTCGTCCATTTTCGCGAGGTCGCCTGTGTATAGCCATCCATCCTTAATCGCTGCGGCACTCTCCTCCGGTAGCTTATAGTAACCTTTCATGACGTTAGGTCCCCTGACAATCAGTTCGCCTACTTCTCCTGCTTCTACTTCTTCACCGATTTCGTTTACGATCTTGTTCTCGACATTGATGATGGATGTCCCGATTGATCCGGCTTTTCGGGGACGATCCAATGGATTAAAGCAAGTGACAGGGGATGCTTCCGAAAGGCCGTACCCTTCCGATATTTGGACATTGAATTTCTGTTCAAAGCTTTCGAGCAGAGCCACTGGCATGGAAGCGCCTCCAGAAATACATAAACGGACTGATTCGAAATCGGCTGTTTCCCCTCCATGCTGCAACAGGAAATTGTACATGGTCGGCACTCCTGCAAATATGGTCGCTTCATAGGCTTTAACAGCACGGAAAACTTCGGCCGGACTGAATCTAGGAATAATAATGATGGTCCCACCTGCCAACAGCGGCGCATTCATGCTGACTGTCAAGCAAAACACGTGGAACATCGGCAAGACGGTGATCACCCTATCTGAGCTATTGATATCCAAATAGTCCCCTACGTCTTTTGCATTCCTGAAAATATTCGTATGGGTCAGCATCGCACCCTTAGGCTTTCCTGTCGTGCCGGATGTATATAGTATAACTGCCACATCATCCCCATTAAGCACAGGCCCCTCAAATGGTTCCTGCCCCATCCCGATAATTTGTTCAAAAGGAACAAGCTTTGGCGCAACGCTTAGCGTTTCCCGATCCAGCTTCTTTTCAACCTGTCCCGTCCCGCAAATGATATAATGGCCAACTGAAGGAAGGCTAGTATGTAGGGCTTCAACCAATGGCAGCAACAAGTCCAGCGTGATGACCGCCTTCACATCGCCATTCACCAATATATAACCGATCTCATCAGGCGTATAGATCGGATTGATTGGGATGACGGTAGCCCCGACCCTTAATGCCCCGTAGAAACCAATCAGGAAATGTGGAGAGTTTCCTGTAATTAAAGCGACATGATCCCCTTTGCCGATGCCTAGCTTCGATAATCCGCTGGCAAACATCGTAACGGCCGCATCAAGTTCTGCATATGTCTTTTGCTGATCCAGAAAATGATAAGCCACTTTGTTACCGTTTTCAGAAGCTGTTTTGTGAAGCTGTGACGAAACATTCATTTTTCTTCCTCCCCTTCTTCAATGAATGAATACTCACTCATTTCCATCATTTCTTATTATAGACAACAGGAAAAATATGAGCAATACAATCTATTAAAATATTCTGTAAAATGAGAAAACGGCACTATACAAAGCGCCGTTCCTTTTTTGGATCTGCTCGAATCCGAAGATACCATCAATATATCAATTGAATGATTTCTTCCTTTGTTACATTGCCGAAATAATGTTTCACATCTACTTGTTCCAATGCTTCAACAATGGATGCACGGTCATATTGGACGCCGGTCAAACAATTTTCGATTTCAGCGACATCGCCCACACCGAAGAAGTCCCCGAAAATCTTGCAATCTTCCACTTTCCCTTTTTTGACTTGCAGACGGAATTCAATCATACCGATCGGGAACCTTTTGGAATTCTGAATATTGAAGTCTGGGGATTTCCCATAATTCCATTGCCATTTCTGATAGCGTTCCACCGATAATTGATAGATATTCTTCCAATCCTCTTCTGTCAACACATATTCAGGAATCTCATCATACCCTTCAAAAATATTCTTTAGAAGTTCCCGGCGGAATTCTTCAATTGACATTTCCTCAGATAGGAATTCAGAGATGTTTGCCACCCTGCTACGGACAGATTTGATGCCTTTTGATTCAATCTTGTCCTTCCTGACTTTCAGGGCAGAAACGATATTTTCCATTTCAGAATTGAATAATAATGTCCCATGACTGAACATTTTCCCTTTGGTGAAAAATTGGGCATTTCCCGAAATTTTTCTCCCTTCCGCTTCCAGATCATTCCGCCCACTTAGTTGGGCATCGACACCCATTTTACGCAACGCCTTCACTACCGGTTCCGTGAACTTCCTGAAGTTGTGGAAACTATTCCCGTCATCCTTCGTGATGAAACTGAAGTTCAGGTTCCCCAGATCGTGATATACAGCACCGCCTCCTGAAAGCCTCCGGACTACCTTCAGCCCCTGCTTTTCAACATAGTCTGTATTGATTTCTTCTATTGTATTTTGGTTTTTGCCGATAATGATGGATGGCTCATTGATATAGAACAGTAAGTATGATTCTTCGAGCCCCAGATTCTTCAATGCGTATTCCTCAATCGCCAGGTTGATTTGCGGATCTGTAATTCCTTTATTATCAATAAAAAGCATATAAATTCCTCCCAATCTATCATTAACCCCTCTCATTATAAGCAAATCGTCTTCTTCCCCACAACTGACAACTCTTGATTCTCTTCCACACCTTGGGCGGAAGGCTTATTTTTGAATTGTTATAAAACAACCATTGACATATACGTATCTGTTATAATACAATGCAATCATACCACTAAAAACCAGCTCTACTAATATCTGAATAATAAACATTAAAGGAGGTAATGGACTATGCTTCAGAGCAGTGTTGAATTTTTCAAGAACTTACCGCCCAAAAAATGTGTTGAATGTGGCCATAAAATAGAAGAACAGCATGAATGCTATGGCAACAAGTGCGATCAATGCAATCATTGATCCACACTTAACCTAGGTATGTCAAAATACACCTGTTTGTATTTTGCTTCCATATTTATGATGTCAGATTTCTGACTCATACTCCCTCTTTGCTTTTTATATGCACTCCCCAACATTGTGCATATAAAAAGGGCCATCATAATCGATGACCCTTGTTGGAAAACCAGAAGCTACGGCGACTGGTTCTTTTTTTGCTTCCTAATTTGCGTCGCCGACTGATTGGCCGTTACACAGTCAAGCTGTCTTCTGTACTTTCACGATGATGCCCTTTCTTAAAGTGGATAAAGAAGTAACACATCGTCCCTGTCAGGAATAACACCATGAATCCAGCCAGAATAGCGGCATTTTCCCACATATAGCTGTAATTGCCTGTAGATATAACTGCCTTAAAGCCCCTTACCGTATATGTCATCGGGAACCAGGCATTTAGTTTTTGAAGCATATTCGGAATAAGTTCCACCGGGAAAGTTCCTGCGCTGGTAGTCAGCTGCAGAATCAGCATAATGATTGCCATAAACCTTCCCGGGTTCTCAAAGCAAGTGACAAGGCACTGAATAATCGCCAGAAACACAAAGCTCGTCAATACACTGAAGAAGATGAACAACGGTACACTTTGTACTTCGATTTTCAGCACACCGAGCAAAATGGCATCAGCCAGCAATGCCTGTACCAAACCAACGACTGCCAGCACGGCGAATTTGCTCAAGAACCAGGATAAAGCGCTGCTTGGTGTGACTGCTGGCTTCCGCAATGGATAAATGATCGATAGCATCAAAGCGCCGACAAATAATCCAAGCGATATGAAATATGGCGCAAAGCCTGTTCCGTAGTTCGGAACGGGATCAAATGAATCCTTTTGGACATTGACTGGATCGGCGATCATGTCATACGTATCCTCTGTACCATTGACCTCCGAGCTTACGTCTGCTGCGTCAGTCAATCCGTCCTTCAATTGTTCCGACCCTTTGGAAGCTAGGGAAACTCCGTCCGCCAGTGTAGTCGCTCCACCAGCAAGTTGATTTGCGCCGTCAGATATCTGTTCAGAACCATCTTCAAGCTTAAGGATTCCCCCAGAAAGTTCTTGAAGACCGGCTGTTACTTTGGCTGAGCCGCTGACGGCTTCCGCAAATTTCTGTTCATACGTGTTCATGCCATCAACCACTTTGTTCTGGCCTTCCTGCAGCTGGCTGATTCCGCCAGTCAACTGTCCGCTGCCATCAACCAATTGTCCTATACCGTTATAAAGCTGTGTTTGCCCATTTTGGATTGTACCGAGTCCGCTTGACAGGTCTCCTGCTCCAGAACTCAATTGATTGGCTCCCGCAAGCAAGGCTCCTGTCCCGTCAGAAAGGCTATCGGCACCTGTCGTCAATTGTCCGGCAGTTGAAGCTAAGGAAGAAACGCCTGTAGCTAAAGAATCGCTGCCGGCCTTCAGTTGACTAAGTACAGCTTCTAATTCAGCCTGCTTTGCTTCCGGCAGCAATGGTTTAAGCCCACTCAGGCTTTGCTCCAATTGGGTGATTCCTTTATTCAGGTCTGACGCGCCGGAGGAGGCATCCTTCGCCTTTTCGCTCCATTGGGAAAGGTTTGTCTTCAGACTGTCGGCACCTGACTGCAAGGATTCGATACCAGCGACTAGCTGAGATGCTCCTTGATTAAGTGCATCGGCCCCATTTTTGGCACTTGCTGTTCCGTCCATTAAGGCGCTCATGGACGTATAGGCACTATTGAGCCCCTCATTCACTCGGGTATTCCCATCAGCTAATGCAGCCAACCCGGATTGCACAGACTCCGTCCCTTGCAAGAGCTGTCCGTGCGCCTCTTCCAATTGTCCAAGGCCTTCACTCAAGGACTGGGAACCTTCCTCCAATTGGCTGACGGCACTGTTTGCCGTTGAGATGCCACCTTTCAATTCCAATTGCTTTTCGGCAAGCAAGGCCAATTTGTCCTTAAGTGTCCCTGCACCACCTTCAATGTCCAGCAAGCCATCATATAGTTCACTTGCTCCACTGCTGGCATCCTGGAATCCATCCGCCATCGTTTCCAACACTTCAAAAATGGTTTCGGAATAAGTAGTTGTCACTTCAGTAGCGACAGCCTCTTTCACCTTTTCAATCGCAGTCTCACCAACTTGCGCTGCTAAAAAGTTATATCCCTCGTTTGGGACGTATTTCAACTCCAGCTTATGTGGTTGATCGTCAAGCAGGGTCGTCGCATTTTCGGAAAAATCATCAGGGATTTCTATCAATAAGTAATAATCCATATTTTCGAGCCCTTTATAACCCGTTTCTTTATCCACGAATTCAAACTTAAAGGATTCATTATCCTTTAAATTTTTGACAAGCTCGTTACCGAGCTCCAGTGTTGTATCATTGTACTCAGCCCCTGTATCCAGATTCACAACTGCCACAGGCAAATCCTCCATCTTGTCATAGGGATCCCAAAACGCCCATAAGAACATCCCTGCATACATAATTGGGACCAACATAACCGCTATGATGGATATCCAAAGTTTTTTGTTGGAGAAAACTGCTTTCCATTCCCCCAGAAAAGATTTTCCTCTCATCTTCGTACTCCTTTTTATATTAAGTATTTGAATATATGACCGTTTTGTTCATTTGGTCATTTTAGTTGGTAAAAAAGGGACCATCAATGATTTGATAATCCTTTTATCACCAGCTGTTGAAGCATTTCTTTTATTTCCTCTTCACTAAGCGGCGGATGATTCCGCTCCCAGTCAATGATGAGAGCGCTATAGATTTTATATAGCAAAAAAGATGCCAGTTCCGTATTACATTCGACGAGTTCGCCCTTTTTTATGGCCAGCGTCAATTTTTGACGGATCAAAGTCACGATCTCTTTCTCAATCTCAAGCGACATTTCTACTACGGCCGGAGTTCCTAGCTCCTTTTCCTCTTCGACGAGCATTTTCATAAACTGGTGCTCCTTGCGGTATGCAAGCAATGCTGTCAGGACAGCCTGGAGATTATCCAGAAAAGGCTTTTCAAGATCAATGCACTCCTCGGCAGTCTGCCCCATTTCCGTGATCAAGTTATGAACTATGTACCGGAAGAGCTCCTCTTTATTCTGGAAGAACGTATAGATTGTTCCTTTCCCGACATTTGCCAACTTAGCGACTTGATCCATCGTTGTGGCCTTGTAACCAAACAAAGAAAACGATTTGGCTGCAGCCTCCAGGATCAACTGCTTTCGATCTACTGCCATTCCACCACCTCCGGAAAAATGACCAAAAAACCAAAATGGTCAATCAGTATGAACCTCATAATAACATAGCTCTCTTACCCGCGCAATCTCTATATACATTTTTCTACAACGAATGTACCGCCTCTTCTACGGATAGGGAAAAGGAGAAGCTATCCAATTATACGCGGATAGCTTCTCTTTTTTGCCCGAGGAAGGTTAGTGCATTCTCGACTGCGGCCTCTCCTTGGTCGATGCAATCCGGCAAACCGAGTCCTTCATAGGATGCCCCTGATAGCCAAACTCCCGGCAATTGGGTTGCCATTTCGGCTTTGATTTTTTCGATTCTTTGTTTATGGCCGACCGTATATTGCGGCATTGCCTGTTTCCAGCGTGAAACGACTGTGAAATTCGGCGCTTTCTTGATAGTCATTGTCTTATTGAGATCCTCAAGCACGATGCTTTTGATTTCATCATCAGACAGATCGACAACTGCTTCATCGCCGGCGCGGCCCACATAGCAGCGGAGCAGTACCTTCCCATCAGGTACAGTATGCGGCCATTTCCTATGAGTCCATGTACAGGCCGTGATGGTATAGTCGCTATTCCGCGAGATGACAAAGCCCGTTCCATCCAGGTCACCCTCCACAGCATCGGCATCGAGAGCCATTGCCACTGTAGCGACACTAGTGGAAGGCACATCCCTGAAAGCTTCCATAAATCCGTAGTCAGAGAACATCTGATAGGCTGCCAAGTGCGGTACGGCCGCAATGATGACATCGGCATCCAAACAAGTGGCATCGCTTAAAGTGATGCGGTAGCCATTTTCCTGTTTAGAGACTTTGCTGACTTTGGCGCTTTTCATGACTGTCACATCCTGCAGCTGCTTCTCAATCTCCTCCACTAGAGATTGCAATCCTGTCCGAACTGTCTGGAATGCTCCTTTTGAACTTGGTCCTTTCTTTTGTGGCGTGGTTTTCTTCATGCCGAGAATCAGGCTCCTGTGGTGCTGTTCTACCTGATGAAATTGCGGGAATGTCGACATCAGGCTCATCTGGTCGATATCACCGGCATAAATGCCGGAAAGCAATGGCTCTATTAAGTTCTCAACAACCTCATCCCCAAGTCGCCTCCTGAAGAATTGCCCAAGTGATTGGTCACCTGTCCCTTTTGATTTTGGAAGAACGAAATCTGCAGCAGCTCTCGCTTTACCTACAGCAGAAAATAAACCGGTCGTTACAAATGGTTTTATTTGAGTCGGTATGCCCATCACAGAGCCGCCCGGCATCGGGTGAAGCTTATCCCGGACGAGCACGTAGGATTTTCCGGCTGTATTGTTGACGAGATGGTGACCCATCCCCACTTCCTTTACTAACCTGGCAGCACTCGTTTTTCTTTCCAAAAACGAATCCGGCCCTCTTTCAATGACAAAGCCATCCCTCGTGACGGTCTGGACTTTCCCACCTAGCCTCTGGGAACCTTCAATCAGTACAATATCCAAAGCAAGACCTTGCTGCCTCTTTTCTTTTTGTAGATAGTACGCTGCTGTAAGCCCTGTGATGCCTCCCCCTATGACCACTGCCTTTTGCCTTTTTTCATTTCCCATTATATCGCCTTCTCTTATACTTGAATTATTTCTCTAATTTTTTTATAACAACAGCAGCCATCGCATCGATGAAATCAGGGTGATCATTCGGCATCGCAGGACGATAGTATCCCACCTGCAACTCATCTGTGATGACCTTGCACTCATAGTCATTGTCATAAAGCACTTCAAGATGCTCTGCTACAAAGCCGACAGGAATGTAAACAAATGCTTTATATCCGCGCTCCTCATGCAATTCCCTTGTCAGATCCTGAACATCCGGCCCAAGCCAAGGTTCCGGGGTAGCACCGGCGCTTTGCCAGCCCAATTCGAAATTTTGGACGCCAGCGCCTCTAGCAATCAGTTCAGCTGTTTCCTTAAGCTGTTCAGGATACGGGTCTTGCTGCTGAAGAATTTTTTCCGGCAAGCTGTGGGCAGAAACGATCAATACATAGTTTTCCTTTTCTTCTTCGGACATCTCTGCCACTGTTTCTTTCATACGGTCAACCCAATATTGAATGAATTTCGGCTCATCGTACCAGCTTTCCACGCAGGAAATCTGTAAACCTCCCAACTTCTCAGCCTGCTCCAGTGCGCGCCCATTATATGATTTCACGCTGAAAGTGGAAAAGTGAGGGGCCAGGACAATGCTCACAGCTTCCTCGATGCCGTCTTCCTTCATTTGCGTAACTGAATCTTCCACGAAAGGTTCGATATGCTTTAGTCCCAGATAGGCTTTGAACTCGATTTCATCCTGGATTGCATTTAATCTTTCTTCCAATCCTTTTGCCTGCTTTTCTGTGATTTCAGCAAGGGGCGAGATGCCTCCAATGGCTTTATACCGGCCTTTCAGATCTTCCAAATGCTCTTCGGACGGTTTGCGGCCGTGACGGATATGTGTATAGTAACGCTCAATATCGTTTTCATTGTATGGTGTGCCATAAGCCATCACCAATAATCCCATTTTTCTCTTCATTTCGGAGATCCACCTTTGTACAGAAGTTTTTCTTTTTATTTTGCCTGCCAAACTGGCAATCTATCAAACGATAAGCACTAGGACAGAGCTGATTTATTGTCTAATTTGTGAAGCAGAATACGAATGGATGAAAGCCGTCAGTTTTTTCAACGTTTCCGGATTGACTTCCGGGAATACCCCATGACCCAAGTTGAAAATGTAGCCCGGTTGCGCCATTCCCTGATCAAGAATCGCTCTTGCTTTTTCCTCGATGACATCCCATGAGGATAGCAGGATTGCTGGATCAAGGTTCCCCATCACTGTTTTCGTGATGCCTTTCGCTCTTGCCTCGGCAATCGGCAAACGCCAATCCAACCCTACTACATCCAGCAGCAAATCATGCCATTCCATGGCCAGGTGGCTTGCACCGACCCCAAACATAATCAATGGCACATTCTCTTCTTTCAGTTCGGTGAAGATTCGTTCCATGACCGGTTTGATATAATAGCGGTAATCCTCTACATTCAAAGCCCCTACCCAAGAATCGAATATTTGGATTGCTTTTGCTCCAGCCTTGATCTGGAACTTCACATACACGATAATCATATCGGCAAGCTTGTCCATCAACGCAAACCAAGCCTTTGGTTCAGAATACATGAAAGCTTTTGTTTTATTGTAATTTTTAGAAGGCCCCCCTTCAATCATATAGGAAGCGAGAGTGAATGGCGCACCGGAAAAACCGATTAAAGGTACAGACAATTGTTCTGTCGTCAATAGCTTGATGGTCTCAAGTACATACGGCACATCCTCCTCTGGGGAAATCATCCCTAACTTTTCCACGTCAGCCAAAGATTTGATCGGGTTGTCGATGACAGGTCCGATGCCCGATTTGATATCCACTTGCATTCCGATTGCCGGCAGCGGGGACATAATATCCTTATACAGGATAGCGGCGTCCACATCATACTGTTCTACAGGCAACCTAGTGACATAGGCGCACAGTTCAGGTTGATGGGTAATTTCGAATAATGAATATTTTTCCTTTATCTTTCTATATTCCGGCTGTGATCTCCCAGCCTGCCTCATGTACCACACAGGCACATAGTCAGTCTGTTCACCTCTTGCAGCCTTTAAAAAAGTATCATTGAATTGTTTCATCTCTTATCCACCTTTCACCATTGTTGACAAAACCTTTGATATTCCCTCGTTAAACAGCACATCCTAATCTGTATGCTCCAAAATCGGTTGCAAACTGAAGGTTATCATACGACAGAAAACGGGGAATAATATATAAAATCAAGCTATTCTAACATATAATTGAGAATGATCAGAAGTCATATGGCTTTCGTTATCAGGATTACCGGACTTTGTATAGGTTTCCTGTAATAGGCACCTGTACCAATATATCTTTTTCGTTTCATGCTGTATAGGTAACTTGGTGATTTGTCGAAAAAATGACATCATTTCACCTGTTCCGACTTTTTAAAAAACAAATAGGAGTGAAGGCCCATGTTTATGTATATAGCATCAGGCACTTATGATTTCATGCATAAAATCATGAAAGATCATCCGGAAGAGCAGATTGTGCTTCTGCAGAATAACAACCAAACAACACTTATACAGGAATCATCCGGGAGGACCTTATTCAAACATCCGAGCAAGTTTGAAGTGCTTCAGTCCGTAGGTTCCCTTGTCCAAAAAGGGGTCGCTGCGCTTCATCACGTTCCTGTCACTGCTGAAGGGCGCTCAAGCTTCGAGGAAGCGTGCCGAAAACTTGTCCCGGATATTAAAAGGCAAACAGGCTTCTTATCCATACGTATTCTCCGTCCTATTAAATCGGACACATACATTATCATGACACAATGGGTGGATGGAACAGCCTTCGACAAATGGAAACAAGCCGATTCCTACACAACCATGGATCAAATGAAAGCGCCAAGTCTGGCTGCAAGCCCCCAAAAAATCTTTTCAGGGGACGCTTATGTGAAGACCTTCATAGCGCCGGAGCCTGAAAAAATGTAAGGGACAGCTTCCTTCCTCCCCGCCTCCTTCATATGTTGTAATAGGCTTTAGGCCCTCACAACAAAGGAGGCTTTATTATGGGTGTGGAATTGACCCTTCTCCACTGGGTTTATGTACTATTCATTTTCGGGATCATCTGTATGATGATTTTCCGCCGTGATACAACCCTCTTATGCATTGCCGGCATTTTTGCCATTGCCTTCTTAGCTACAGGCAGCCTGCCAGGCTCCGTCAGCGGAATCTTCAATAGTTTCGTCTTCGCCATGACAGAACTTCTTCCGACTATCCTTATTATAGCAATCATAGTCTCAATGAGTCGTGTTCTGGCCGATACTGGAATTAATGATGTGATGGTATATCCTTTCACCAAGCTAATGAAAACGCCGTCCCTGTCGTTCTGGACAATCGGCATCATCATGATGGTTTCTTCTTGGTTTTTCTGGCCGTCCCCTAGCGTCGCACTGCTTGGAGCGGTTTTGCTTCCCGCAGCGCTCCGTATAGGACTGCCCGGTCTTGGAGTCGCCATGGCCATGAATCTTTTCGGCCATGGGATTGCTCTATCAGGTGACTATATCATACAGGCCGCGCCTAAATTGACTGCAGATGCAGCCGGTTTAGCTGTCGGCGAAGTCATTCAGGCAAGCATTCCGCTTGTGATCACGATGGGGGCCGTCACTACTGCAACGGCGTTCTTCCTGTTGAAAAGAGACATGAAGAACGGAACATTAGCTCCCTCCATCCCGGATACAAAGGAACAAGATAATAATGAAAAACAAAAGACCGAATTGTTGCCCGCGTTTCAGAAGAATTGGTTGGCTGCCGGCATTCCTGTTCTCTTCCTTCTGGATGTGGCAGCCATGCTCCACTTCGGTCTTCAAGGGGGTGAGGCGACCGCCCTGATCGGCGGAACAGCCATATTCATACTCGTGCTGTTGACCGTACTTGCCCATAAAAGAAAAAGCCTGGAACAGACGACAACCTATCTGATCAATGGACTGCAATTCGCCTTTAAGGTGTTTGGACCCGTCATCCCGATTGCCGCCTTTTTCTACCTCGGTGATGCAGGCTTCACTTCCATACTGGGCGACCGCTTGCCTGATGGCTCACATGGAATCGTCAATGACATAGGGACATCATTGGCAGAGGCAGTCCCTATCACAAAAGAGATTGCGGTGATTACCCTAACGACTGTCGGGGCGATTACAGGTCTCGATGGCTCAGGGTTCTCCGGGATTTCTTTGACCGGGTCCGTAGCCCAACTATTTTCTTCATCCCTGCCTTCTAGCACAGCAACCCTAACGGCACTCGGCCAATTGTCGGCCATTTGGGTCGGCGGAGGCGTACTTGTGCCTTGGGCTCTAATCCCGGTAGCTGCCATCTGCCGTGTAGACCCTTTCGAACTCGCCCGGCGTAATCTAATACCTGTAGCTCTCGGTCTAGCCGTGACAACCTTCGTTGCTATGCTGATGATCTGATTCTGCTCTTACACCGCCTTCAAAAACGAATAAGGCCCGCCTACAGGAGGCAAGGCCTTATTTTTTCTTTCCGATCGGAATACGCCCAACCCAGTGTTTCAACTGCGGGTACAAGGTACAGGCCATCACTAGCAATACAAAGCCGAGACAAAATCCGGCTGCCACATCTGTAGGGAAATGGGCACTGAGGACAATTCTGCTGATGCCCGTCATTGCTATTATGACGGCCGCCCCTAGCCAGATCAGAAAACGAGTACCAGGGACTTGGGAATAATATGCCAAAAAATAAGCAACGATACCGTACGTGACGATACTGAGCAGCGAATGGCCGCTAGGAAAACTGTACCCGATAGCATCTATAGCTTCATTCACCTCCGGGCGTTCACGGGCAACTAAATGTTTAATGAACACATTAAGACGATTGCCGCCGACAACCAGTAACGCCACAATGCCTACAGCCACAAAATCACGTTTCTTCCATGCCAGCCATGCACACATGAGGATTGTTGAAAGCCCTATGAACCAAATGGAACCCAGTTCTGTCCAGATTGTAAAGAAACGTGCGCCAAAACCGCTATTCCAGCTCTGAAAAAAGCTCTGCACCGGCTTTTCCCATGAAAACTCATATTCACTGTTGATGCCATACATCAGAACTAGAAAAGTGATGAATGCAAGAATAACAAGCCCTGCCCTTATATATGTACTTTTACCGGCATACTCCTGTGTTTGTTCGTCCATATTCGCTTCCTCCCAGGCAAAACTCTTTATTTACATATATGGAAATGGAACAAGCTCTATTACCAAAAAAAAAAGAAAAACAGTCTATACTTTTTTGATTACGAAAGCCATCAAGGGACTCACTTATAAAAATGTATCAGAGCGTAACGCCCTGCCATCTTTCCTTACTTAATATGCCCTTAAAATACCTGTCCCATAAGTTACTAACCCCTTTCCTCCATCCAGAGAAAATAAATAAAATACAAGACCCAATCATGAAAGATCTGGTCTTGTATTTGTAAAATGCCTATTCCCATTTATCTTCATCCAAGCGGATCATTTTCTGATAGTAGGTCCGAAGCAGCAACAGAATAAAGAAGCCGGTCACCAATACCAAAGCCGCCGATACAAGTCCTCCTGTGAACAATGCAGTCAAAGCGAATATACCTGCCTGCGCCCCCAGAACAGTCAACAGTAAAGAATGAATCGATTTGTCCTTTACCTCTTTCGATACCGGATATAGATCATGCCAAATCAGGCTATCATGCTGCTTTCTGATCATGATCAGTTGAAAGCCCGTCATATAGATGAACAAACCAGCCCCGATCATTTGGGGGATTAGTGAGGTCAATGACAGGAGGACAAATAAGCCAATCACCGTCAACCGGATATAAAGCCCGAAAAAGTCGCCGCTGCGGATAAATGTCCGCAAATATAAATAGGAATACGTATTCGCCTGCCTGTAACCGATGACCGACAACAACGGATCCAACCATTTGCGCCTCGCGATTCTTTCCTTCAATTTCGGAACATCCGTAAACATATTGGCGAAGCGGTAAAACATTTGCATCCGCCTGCTTTCCAGGGCTATGAGCCGCTCCCATCTTAAAGGCTGCGCTTCCGTCGCTTTATAGTAATAAAATGCCAGGCCCGCAAGCAGGATAAAGACGATGGCTGTGAAAAGGGCGCTTCTGGAAAATGCAACATACAGCAAGCCTGCATTTAGGCAAAAACGGATGACATTATCCAACCATATCGTTGATTGTTCCTGAAATTTCAAGACTGACCACTTGGAAAGCAAATTGAGATACTTTGCGACAAGCGTCAGTATTAAAATCAACACGAAGTCCCGAAAGGTCCCTCCTTCAACCGCGGCAAACAGCGGCATTGCCGCCGCCAAAAAGAGAAGCAGGATATAACTTTGGAATACTAGGCTAAGCCTGATTGCCTTACGGAAATAGCCGTCCATCCTGCGTTCGACCGGCAGAAGGAAAAACATATCCGGTTCCTTCAAGAGTGAATAGACCGGACTATTCGTCAGCGGCAAAGCGATAATCAAGGCAAGTAATTCAGCCGCCGGAAAAGAAGGCCCAAGCGTCTTCACCCATTCGCTGTAGTAGTAAGCCAGTCCGCCTAACCCGATTATCATGACAAACACGAGGTGGCCATTTAAAATATACCTTACGTATTTTTGCAGTTCCCCCACAAAGACAGTGAACCGCTCTCTCCAGAGTTGATTACTGTTCATTTGCTTCCTCTTCCTTCGTCAATTCAATGTAAAGATCGTCCAATGTCGCCTGCGGCATTCCGAATTCCTTCCTTAAGTCGGCTAAGGTCCCTTTGGCACGGATTTGCCCGTTATGCAGAATTATGAAAGAATCACAATACCTTTCTGCAGTCGCCAATATATGAGTAGACATCAGGATGCCGGCCCCGCTCTTTTTCATTTGTTCCATCAGGTCAAGCAATGATTGGATGCCGAGCGGATCCAATCCGACAAATGGCTCGTCAACGATATATAAGGAAGGTTGTACAAGGAAAGCACACATGATCATCACCTTCTGCTTCATCCCTTTGGAAAAATGAGATGGAAACCATTTAAGCCGTTTTTCCATCTTGAACTCCTTCAAGAGCTTTTGTTTACGCGATTCATACTCCTCTTCGGGAATGTCGTAAGCCATCGCTGTCATGCGCAAATGCTCCTCTAAAGTCAATTCCTCATACAAAACAGGTGTCTCGGGGACATATGTAAATTGCTTCCGGTATGCTTCCAGGTCGCCTGAAAGGGACAGATCATTAATTGTGATGGATCCTCTTTTCGGTTCCATCGTACCGATGATATGCTTGATTGTCGTACTCTTGCCAGCTCCATTCAAGCCGATTAGCCCGACCAGTTGGCCGCTCTCCACTTCAAAGCTAACATTGTTCAGAACAAGGTTTTTATTATAACCACCATATAATCCATTGATTTGTAATAGCGACATAGTGTATTTCTATCTCTCCCTTTCAAAGTCATATATTGATTTTATCAAAAATTCCGGTCAATATACACTTAGCAGAAAATAAAATCCATAATTACCCATTATATTTTCCGGAACTTTGGATATCATATGTAGTGAGGAAGGAATAGCTCTTTCGTAATCAATATCTCACCATTTCAAAATTGGAATGAGGTGTCTCTAAAAGACAAAGTATCGATTATCCGTTAAGCTTTCCTAAAAATGCAAGGAGATGGTTATCTTGCGAATAATATCTGGCTGTTCAAGTTGACATTCAATTTCAATCCGGAATGAGGTGTTTGCAGCAGGCATCCTGTAGCTTTAGACGTTATATAACGATAAGGCAGCTGATACGGGGGTTGGTTGCATTGGACAAAAAGATGTTTTCTCGACCCGCAATCTGATGGTCCGACATTTAGATTGCAAAGAGAGTTTGAAGCAAAGTTGACACAAAGAGATAATTTCTTCCTCAAGGGACAGGGCGCACCGTTTACCGGTTGTGCCCTGTTTTCTGGTCTGAATTCTGGTGCTATTCCCCTTCGTTCTGCCCCTATGGTACACTGGATACATATCAGCCTGTAAATGCGGCTTATGCATTTGCCGGAGTAATGGAAAGGGTGAAAAATTGTGAGTGATTGTATTTTCTGCAAAATCATTAAAGGGGATATTCCATCTGCCAAAGTATACGAAGATGACCATGTACTTGCTTTTCTCGACTTAAGCCAAGTAACAAAAGGACATACGCTCGTCATCCCGAAAGTACATAGAGAAAATGTATTCGAACTGACACCGGAAGACTCCCGGCATGTATTCGAAGCGGTACCGAAAATTGCCAATGCGATCAAAGCTGAATTCTCTCCGATCGGATTGAATGTATTGAACAACAACGGCGAGCATGCCGGCCAATCCGTATTCCATTTCCATATCCATCTACTGCCCCGATACGGCAAAGGTGATGGATTTGGCGCTGTCTGGGAGACGCATAACAGCGAGTATACACAAGAAGACCTCGCTGCCATTTCAAGCGGCATCAGCCGCCACCTATCATAAGAACCACCAAACAGGCCACCCCTCGGTTGGCCTGTTTTTTTTCATCACTTGCCTTGAATTTTTTCAAAAAATTTTGTCAACAGCGCTCTTAGTCTGATACGATAAAAGTACTTTAATCCAGCACAGCGAAAGGGGTACTACAAATATGAAACATGTCTATAACTTCAACGCCGGTCCGGCCGCTCTACCGCAAGCCGTCCTCAAAAGAGCCGAAAGCGAATGGCTGAACATCAATGGCAGCGGAATGAGTGTCATGGAATTGAGCCATAGAAGCAAAGAATACGAAGCTATCCATCAAAGGGCATCCTTGCTTTTGAGGGAACTGATGGGGATATCAGAAGATTATGAGGTCCTGTTTCTTCAGGGTGGCGCAAGCCTGCAGTTTTCTATGGTTCCGATGAACCTTCTCGATCAAAACAGAAAAGCGGCCTATGTATTGACTGGTTCCTGGTCGGAAAAGGCTTTAAAAGAAGCACAAATGATTGGCGAAACACATATTGCGGCTTCTTCCAAAGAGAAGGAGTACTCTTTCATCCCTTCCGCATCAGATATTTCATATGATAAGGACTGTTCATACCTGCACATCACCAGCAATAATACGATATTCGGCACGCAGTGGCAGGAATTCCCTCACACCGACATCCCTCTAGTGGCTGACATGAGCTCCGATATATTGAGCAGGCCTATCAATATGAAGCAGTTCGGGTTGATCTATGCAGGTGCGCAAAAAAACTTAGGTCCTTCGGGAGTGACTGTCGTAATCATGAGAAAATCATTGATACGGGAGTTGGATCACCTGCCGACTATGCTGAGGTATGCCACCCATAAAAAGAGCGGGTCCTTATATAATACGCCGCCGACTTTGGCCATCTACCTGCTTTCCCTGGTGCTGGAATGGACAAAAGAGCAAGGAGGCGTACGGGAAATCGAAAAAAAGAACAACGTCAAGGCGCAACTGCTTTATGATGCTATCGACGAAAGCGACGGTTTCTACAAGGGCCATGCTGATAACGGCTCCCGCTCCCTTATGAATGTCACGTTCACACTCCCGAATGAACAATTGACCAAGAAATTCCTGACACAAGCCACGGAAGCCGGTTTTGTCGGATTGAACGGCCACCGTTCCATCGGAGGCTGCCGCGCATCAATCTATAACGCTGTCCCGCTTTCCCATTGCGAACAGCTTGTCACATTCATGAAAGAATTCCAATCTTCAAACAATAGGCTTCTAAAATAAACCAATAAATGATATACTTTTCATAAGTTTCCTGCTTCAGGCCACAGGGCACTGGAGGGGTAGCCATTGTTTACAAGTTGAGAAGAGAATAGGAGAGAAAGAGTAGATGAAAACAAAAGTATTAGTTATTTTATCGTTGCTCGTCGGAATTGGAGCAGTGCTCCATACGGTTGTACCTGGTGTATTCATGGGTATTAAACCTGATTTAATGCTCACCATGATGTTCCTTGGCATCATTCTGTTCCCCGATAAGAAGAATGTAGTTTTGCTTGGCATTGTGACCGGGGTGATTGCTTTGATGACAACATCATTTCCAGGTGGGCAAATCCCGAATCTATTGGATAAGATTGTGAGTGCCTTCATTTTTTACGGATTGCTTATGATGGCAAAGAAATATACACAGCGTATCATTACTTTGGCGATTTTGACTGCTGCCGGAACAATTGTATCTGGGGTCATCTTTCTCGGTTCAGCGCTATTCATTGCCGGTCTGCCGGCTCCGTTCCTGATTCTGTTCGCCACAGTGGTTCTGCCGACAGCCTTATTGAACACAATCGTCATGATCATCGTTCATCCGATTGTTGCCGGTATCATGAGAAGATCGAATTTTACTGTTTCGGCATAACTCCCAAATAACATAAATAAAGATGGTCCTTTCGGGGCCATCTTTTTCCATATTTTTTATATTTTTTACTTACCTGAAAATGAGACAGAAGAATGCCAGCAAAGAAATTCCCGTCCCCAGCCCGATCATCCTTCGCTGCAGTACATACCTGGATGGATATATGCCTGCCTGCAACAGCAAGAGACCATTATAAACCAATGCAAGCAACAAAACGATAATCCCGATCATGGCAATCGTAAACACCGATAGGCCCCCTTTTTGTTCTGCTTATAATTAACTTCTATTCTGAAAGTAGGCCTAGCATGCATCGCACTTATATCTTTTTCGAGCACACTATTTTTAAATAATATATTGTTGCATAATATTGGTTTAGTCACTGTCTTTTGTGTTATATATGTAAGTGAAGAGACCAATAGAAATTATTTTTTGAAAATGTAACAATTCCTCTTCCATCGCCCGATATATCATTATATGGACAAAATTAGGTTAATTGGATATTTTTGTTGACTTTCCTTGATTCTTTATGATAATTGATAGTAATGTTACTATCCTAATCCAAATTGTTCACCTTAATTTTCATTCCAAAAATTCGAAAGAGGTGGGATCGTATGAAAACCAAAAACTTACTGATCGGCTTCCTCACAGGAGCTGCGGTTGCCGGGGCATACACCCTTCTGTACGCGCCAGTGTCCGGGAAAGAATTACGCAAGAACTTGAAGGAAAATAAAGATGAGATCCAGGCAATCATGAACGAAATGAAAACACGTGTCGTGGAAATGAAAGAAGAAACGGTATCTGCCTCCAAAGTGAGCAAAGAAACGGTCACGGCATTCATCAAGGAAGCAAAAGCGCTGATCGGCAGCTGGAAAAAAGAGATTGAACCGCATAAACAAGAAATCCAGTATCGTATAAAGGAGCTTGAAGGGGCCATTACAGACCTTGAAAAGGCCGTCTCCGGCACTTCCGGCGAAAATAAATGAAGTCCCCTACAGACGAACTGTATTTTTGTATAATAAAAGACTGCTTCAAGTATAAAAAAATAAAATTTCAAAAAATTTAGTAAATTTTATCTTTATTAATTTTTACTTTATTGTCATAATAATAAGTAAATGAACCGTAAAGTAGGTGAAGGAACCATGCATGAAGACAATTATTCTATGAAAGAAGCGATGCTGTTTAACTTCCGCATCGCCCAACTTAGTAAGGCATTATGGAAATCCATTGAGAAAGACTGGCAGAATTGGATCAAGGAACATGACCTGAACATCAATGAACACCATATTCTATGGATTGCTTTCCATCTGAATGGAGCCTCCATTTCGGATGTCGCCAAATTTGGTGTAATGCATGTCTCAACAGCTTTCAATTTTTCTAAAAAGTTGGAAGAAAGGGGACTTTTGGAATTCTCCAAAAAAGAGAACGACAAACGAAATACGTACATTAAAATCACCGAAGCCGGAGAAAGAATCCTTCTCGACCTGATGGAAAACTTCGATCCATCCCGAAATGCCGTATTCGAGGCTTCATTACCACTTCATAATCTATATGGCAAGTTTCCAGAGATGATTGAACTGATGGCCATCATCCGCAATATATATGGAGATGACTTTATGAAGATTTTTGAAAAATCTTTCTCCAATATAGATAAGCATATTCAAGAAAAAGAAGCAGAAAAAAGCGGTAATGAGCCCGAAAAAGTTGAGACTCTCTGACTCTAACGCTTTAATTCTTCACCCATCTGTTCCATAAAAGCAAGAAATTCACCTTGTCTTAAACAGGCTGATACTAATTCTTCCGGGGAAATATTCGCCGGCAGATGCTTTTTCAATTCAGACAGAAGCGGATAAAACGTAACATAACCTTCCGCTTTTTGTTTTTCGTATTTTTTGCTCATATTTTCACACAATATCAACAATTCTTCTGTCTGCTGCTTTGTAAGGTTTTTTTGGATAATCATATAGTATAACTGCTCCTTAGAGTTCTTTAGCATCCTAAGCAGCAAGCTTTGTTGGAACTCCAACTGCTCCACTCTTTTGCGTACATCTTCCATGCTTAAAACCCCTCAATTCACATCCAAATGTCTGTCGGTCAGATGTGCTTAATTTGTCTATAAAATATTATTGCTTTTTCCATTCATTCATCGTAAAGTAGTCTAGTATTTTTATTCTACAGCAAATCGGAAAGAAAACAAATAGAACCCTAACTCCCATGGAGGATGAAATCAACGATGCAATGCTGGAAATCAATCAACCTTAACAAACAATATGGATTCCATAAGATTCTGATATTGTCCTGTATGACGATGGTCATTTCCTTTATGGTGATCTATCCATTCACGAGCTTTCACTTCGACAGCGTTCCGTTGCAGGACGATAAGATGCTGCCATTCATAAGCTTACTGCTACTATTATTCCCTATTCATAAGCTTTTACATCTGATTCCATTGCTTTTTTTCATGGCAAAGCTGCAGGTCAGGATACTTCCCGGCTTTTCGATCATGGTCAAGGAGCCGATTTCGAAACATTTATATACAGCAGCTCTGCTGACCCCTTTTATTGTGGTGACAGCAAGCATTTGCCTGATCACTATGAAGTACCCATCCTATTCCCATTACAGCGCAATCTTGCTGTCTTATCATACAGGCATTTGTCTCTCGGATTTCCTGAAACTGAAGAATACCTTTTATTCTCCCTATAAGAGCTTTATCGAGGAAACAGATGAAGGATATGAAATTTTGGTTGCCGACCAGAACTGATTTCCTCTCTAGCGTATATGCAACAGCTGAGGTAGTGTGGGACTCCATACTATCTTTTTTTGGTTTTATTTGTTATGTTTAAAATACTGAAATGTGAACAGTTGGGGGGAATTCCGTTTGCCGATGTTGTATGCAGCAGCCTTTCTCGTTTTTTCAGCGGTGATTCTGTATAACTTTAACCTGATGGCCACTCGGCTATGTATTCAAAAAGAGATCCCGGAAGAAAAACAAATAGGGGTTTACCGTATGATCAATATATGTATAACCATGTTATTGCTATCATCTTATATTGAAGTATCATTGACATACTAATCACCTCAATCTGAAAAGGTGAAGCCTATGCTCCACCTTTAGTTACGCCTCCGCTTATTTCGGCAGGCGTTTTGTTTTATAGCCATGCAGCTCCGATGATGACAAGAAGGATGAACAATACAACCAATAACGCAAATCCTCCGCCATAGCCGTAACCGCCTCCGCAATTGTATCCACCAGAATTCGAGCTTGAACTTGACATATTCCTACCCCCTTTCCCTTTCACTATGGATCTCTTCACGCTTGATCACAGCCAGCAGGCACCCAAAATGACCAATAGTATGAAGAGGACAATTAATAAAGCGAATCCACCTTGATAGCCCCACATAGTACCACCCCCATTCTGATGATTCACCACATCATATTCAAACGGATGTGTGTGAGAGAAGGCTAATGTCATGGTCGTTAACAGCCTTCAGCAAATATACGCCGCACCCACGATGACGAGCAGAATGAACAACACCACCAAAAAGGCGAACCCATTGATCCCGTAGCCGTAGCCCATTTCTCAAACCTCCTTTTGCCTTTACGCTACATAGTATGTAAGTCACCTTAATGTGGATAGGTTATCGCCTAATTTACCCAAATAACTTTTCAGTTGAATTAAATTTTTTACCAGTTTAGAATATTATGTTATAGTATTGTGTATGAAATATTAGAAACAAAGACTAGGAGTTGTTAGGATGAAGAAATGGGTACTACCAGTTGCCTTGACTGCCGGTTTGGTCAGTTTGACAGCTTGCTCCAGCGAAGACGGATCAAAAGCGGTTGTTGAAACGAAAGCAGGGAACATAACACAGGAACAATTGTACGCAGCTCTGAAGGAAACGAACGGGGAAAAAGTTCTTCAAGATCTTGTCTATGAAAAGATCCTTTCCGAAAAATATGAAGTCAGTGATAAAGAATTGGACGAACGCGTGAAGGAAGTCAAAGATAGCCTCGGTGACAACTTTGAAATGGCACTTGCCCAATCTGGATTATCAAGTGAAGAAGAGTTGAAAAAGAACTTCAAGCTTGGCATGCTTCAAGAGAAGGCCGCACTTAAGGAAGTCAAAGCTACTGAAGAAGAAATGAAAGAATATTACGAGAGCTACGAGCCTGAAATCCGTGCAAGCCACATCCTTGTCGAAGACGAAAAATTAGCGAAAGACCTGAAAAAGCAACTTGACGAGGGAGCCGATTTTGCCGAACTGGCAAAAGAACATTCCACCGATGGAGTAGCTGAAAAAGGCGGAGACCTGGATTGGTTCGGAAAAGGCGACATGGTCCCTGAATTCGAACAAGCTGCTTACGCCCTTAAGAAAGGCGAAATCAGCGACCCTGTACAGACCGAAAATGGATATCACCTCATCCTGTTAACCGATAAAAAAGAAAAACCTTCTTATGAAGATATGAAGAAAGACATCGAATATGAAGTGAAGGTCTCTAAAATCGACTCCGCCACACTTCAAAAAGTGCTGGAGGAAGAATTAGAAGCAGCAGATGTTAAAATCAAAGATAAAGATTTGGAAGATGCCATGGCTACGAGTGGTGCTGAATCATAATAAAAAAACCTTGCCGTATTTTGGCAAGGTTTTTTTATTTGGTGCCCTACTTTCTGTTGCTGGAATGCGCACCATTCTGCAAAGGACTCAGCATGTGCATTCTGCCTAAATCTCCCTCGCCACCCAGCAAGCTGCCCTTTATTTAGCTATTGCTTTTCTCCAATTTCCGCATCTTTTCGTCGTTCATTCGCTCCAGGAATTTCATACCTTCCTGCTCAATCCATTCATTTTCTGTATCCCTTTCCTCACGGCCTGTTTTGACTGCCATTATCCCGCTTACGACGATACCTGCAACCAATATACTGATCACAATATACATTATTCATCCTCCTATAGCTCGTCCCTTTTTACATTACTATGCCCGGGTACAAACAAATATGCAGGATTGTCACTTAATCGTCTCGGTGTTTTCATAACGACTATCCAAGTAATCCACGATGTGGACAATATATGCTTCAACCGTCTGCGGATTACGGATGCAGGCACCCCATTCCGGAAGTCCATGATGCGCCAATATGCAATGAGATACAGCGTGGATATCCTCAATGGACACTTCAATCTGCTCTGCCTCCAGCAGTTTTGTGAAGAACAGCACCCCATATGGGATATGGCCAATCATTACGCCCAGTTCGTCCATTTTGATGCCGGTCCCTTTACGATGACTAAAATCGGCATTAGCGGTCGGAAACAGGAAATGGAATTCATCAAACTCCTTGCCGGCATGGTCATACTCAAGCAATTTGCCAATATCATGGAAGAGGATGCTCGTCATCACAATATCATAGTTCGGTTCTGTCTCATGGAAGTTCATCATTCCATAGAACATTTTATACAGATGGTCAATTGTCTCTTTCCATACGAAAGACTGCGTCGCTATTTTCCCTGACTGCAACTGTTCCCAAATCTCTTTCTTATGGGCGCGTTCTACAATGGTAATAAGCTTGATCACCGCTTCATAATGATTATCCTCGTTTGTCAGGATAAAACGGGCAAACCTCATTAAACCGACAGTATGCTTCAGAAGGCCGCCCAGATAATTGTGATGGAATCCTTTTGCAGCCGGACGGATGGAAAATTGCTTCCAGAACCTCTTCATAGCTGCCATTGCAATTTCTTTGAACGGACTGTTTAATCCTTGAAGGTACGAAAACAGCTCAACTGTAATATCTTCCATATTCTGCTTAGAATAGGCAAGCAGCGAAAAAGGATCGACTTCCCCCTTATGAGGTGTCATCTTTGTCACTGTGATCGATTTATGGCCTCTGTAATCCTCCACGCGCCCATCCACTCGGAAAACAGAATGTTCCTCCAGCAATGGGCTATACGTATTTACTTCCCCTTGGTTATCCCACATTTTGCAATTGTATGTACCGTTTGTATTGCTGAAACGCATCTTCAAGTATTGTTTACCAGTTTTGGTCGTTTCCACCGAATATTCGGTGAGCAGCAGCACAACTTTGATGTTATTGCCAGCCACTTCATTATCCAATGAAAAACCTTCTTCTGAATCTGGAAGAACCGGTGCAGGAAATTCCCGTAAAATAGCCTGCCTTTCCTCATCTGTCACTTCAAACCGGACCGGGATCTTATTATAAAAATAGGATTGATTCTCTGCCATATCCTCACTCATTTCTTTGCTTTTTACTGTTCTTTACTTGTCCGCTCACTTAGGTGAAAGCTTCCAAGTATCCTTGCCTTTATTTTATAGCTATTCTGGCTCTCACGTAAATATTATTGCAAAATTCTTCCTCATGCATGACTGATTTCATTTAAACAGGTCTTCTCTGCATCGGGGAACAAGTCCAGGAACGAAGGATGGCAAGTAAATAATATGACTTGATGCGTATTTTTTAAATAATCCAAAATATGACACACGTGTTTGACCCGATCTTTGTCGAAATTGACGAGACTATCATCAATGATAATCGGCATCGGTTCTTCAATATGGGAGAATTGGGCCAAAGATAATCTTAACGCAACATATACAGCCTCCTGGGTGCCCCTGCTCACTTCATCGGCCCCAAATATTAGGCCATCATTCCTTTGCAGCTGGAGATTGCCATCTTCTTCAGCCCAAATCAGCCGGTTATATGCATTCAGAGTGATCTCCCTGATATATTCTTCCGCTTTGCTGAGGATAGCCGGAAACTTGTCGTCCTGATAATCTTTCATCACTTTTGCGAGCATATGTTTAGCCAGTGCCAATTTGGCCCATTCCCTCGCATATTCGTCCAGCTCAGACTTTTCAGTGTTGAAGTGGAAAGACAATTCATCGAATGTCCCCCCTTCTTCCATTCTCCGGAGTGTATGGCGGGTTTCGTTTAACTGCTCATTAATTGTTGTCAGCTGTCGCTTACTGGATTGCAGTTTTTCCTGTTTCGAGCTGATCCAGTAATCATTCATAATTTCATCTTCCTGTTCCCATTTGGCCATTTCCTTGTCGTATGGAGCCAATTGACGAAGCAAGGTATCTCGTTTCTGTTTTAAGGTCATCCTTTCCTCCGACAGACGGAGCTTCGCCAGAAACTCCTTTTCCCCCGAGCAATCCGACTTTGCATACAAAGCCATAAGCTTTCTAATCGCGTGACTTCTTTTCAGCTTTTGTTCCTCTATTTGCACCTTCAGCTGTCGAATATGCCGTTTTTGCTCGCTGAGGGAGGTTCGAGCCTGTTCTGCAGCCTGGATTTCGTTTTTGAGCACCAACACGGCTTCTTGGTATGATTCCTTTTTGTAATCCGTATACCGCTTCGCCAAAGAGAGCACCTTTTGTTTCACCTTGTCCACATTCGCTTCCAAACGTTCCGATCTATCCAGGAGAGTTTTACACTCATGGATACACTCCTTCAGTAAAGTGAACGTATCATACAATTCCAGAAGTTGCCCCGTTGAGCACCCTTTGACCTGCAGGTTCCACTGCTTTAAGATGCCCTGAATCGAAGCTTCCAGCTCCAAGGAACGCTTTTCCCACTCTTCGAAGTCATCAACGGTTTTGTCAAAGGCTTCCTCAAGCTCCTTCATTTGCAGCCTCTCCATGTCTAGCTCTTTACGGATTTCATTATCCCTTTCAAGCAGGTGTAGACCATTTTCTTCTTCATGATAAGGTTCTTGCTGCATGTGCTGCCTTTTTTCCTTCCATTCCTTCAGTTCTTCCTCCATTTCCTGCATCGTTTCTTCCGGCTTCATAAAGGACAGGAATAGGAAGATCCCTGCCACAGCCGCCGCAAAAACGATCACGAGGAGCCATTGGCCCGCAAGAGCGCTCAAAAGTCCAAGAGCCAGACAACTGAATACAAAGATCATGCTTGTTCTCTTTCGTTTTTTGTCTGCCTGCTTCTCGCTGCGCATGGCATTGGTTTTCCGTTTTTCGAGCATGGAAATCATTTCTTCCACATGCTGCCTTTCCAGTTTCGTGCGGATATGGGCTTCGTTCCATTCCTTCTGTTGCAGGAGGGCCGCTCTTTTTTCATCCGGCAGGCAGCTCTCCTCCAAAAAGGCAATACGCTGTTTCCTGGCTGCCAATTTGTCTTCAGCTGTTTTTTGCTTGTCCTCCAAATGGGAAAGATCGTTATCAAGCTTCTGTGCCTGCTTTTCCAACGATTTGATTTTTTCCTTCATCAGAACGCTTGTATCCAGTTCCAGCACGCGTTCTTCACTGACATTCAAGTTAGCATACTCCCGCAGCCGGCGGACTTTCTCTCCAATCTGCTGCAAGGAATGACGGATGCTGATCAAGTCATGTTCCCATGCATCTATCTTCAAAGTCTGTTCAATCGCTTGCTGAATCTCCTCCTTCCCCTCAAGCACCTCTTCATTCCATCTTTGGCCTTGTATATTGTTTTCGGCGGTATCCAGCTGTTGCCCGAGGGAGGCAATCATCATCTCAATCGGCAACAGTGCCTGCTTCCATTCCTCATATTGCTTGTGCAGTTCTTCCGATATATGAGTATCCCCGATATTGAGCAATCGCTCCTCTATTTGCCTTTTCTCAATCAATAAAGGCTCTGCTGCTTTATAATGATTCCCCGTTGCTATTTGTTCCTCTAGACGGGTCACTCCGGCACTCAGTTTTTTTTGCTCGGCTGCCAGTCTCTTCTCCTGGTCAATGAACCTAGTATATGTATTCTGCTCGCTCTTTGCATGCTCGGCCGCCTTATACGTGTCTTTGATATGCGAGAGTTTCTTATTGATCAACGGGATTCGCCCTCCCGTTTTGAACAGTTCCTCCATTTTTTGTCTCAGTTGTTTCTCGACATTCAACAAACGATCATTGCCCATAAGCCCGGCTGACAGTAAATATTTGCTAATATCCTCTTCCTTCAATTTATGAATATTGGAAATACCTTGGAGATCAAATGAATAGATGGCCTGGTACGTTTGCCGGTCCAATCCCATAAGCAATCGGGCCAACTCTTCCTCACCGCCCGTACGTCCGTCCCTGTACACGACTGTGACGTCACCGCCCGCCGCCTTGCCCCGAACTCGGGTAATCGTCACATCTCCCTCATTCGTCGATGCAATGATTTTCCCCCCGTATTCGGATGAATCCTTCGGCTCGTACCGGTTTTCGCTCTTGTTCTTATGGGGGAATCCAAACAGGATACTATGCACGAAACTGATCATAGTCGATTTGCCCGCTTCATTCTTCCCGAAAAAAATATGCAGCTTGCCGATATTGGTCAGTGAGACACGACTCCATTTTCCATACCCGTATATATGTAATTCTTTTAAACGCATCAGTCATCACCTCCGTAGGCCAATTGCCGGTACAGCAATTCCTTTGCTTCTTTAATCAGATCAAACTGTTCCTCATCGGTCAGTTCGGTCAGGAATCTTCTCCCCGTACTGTGTTTATATAACGGGCGCAGGGCTTCCTGCACATCCATTACGCTTGGTTCATACTCTTTCACCAAATGGGCCAATGGAGCGGCAGTTGTGGCATCTTTTCGATCATCCCTCACCTTCAGCTTATAAGGAAATACAAAATCAGGCCGGCTCTCTTCCCGTTCCTTCAATAGCTCCAGTAATTCCGTTTCGTCCCCGATCCATCCGTTGCCCCCGATGGTAACAGAAATGAATTTGCCGCACCGATTATCCCTGATCTCATCCAATTTAGTACAGCAACGGTTAAACAGATCATCGAATCCCTCCTCTGCTTTGGAGGAGATGACTACGTCTTCCCAGATGATTTCACTTGTTTGCAGGAAGGTCAATCGACTTTCCTTGCCTTTCAGGACAACATGATAGCACCCTTTTGGACCGCCTTCCTTCCTGTGCCTTCCCTGTGTGTTCCCGGGATAAACAACAGGAGGGGATTGCGATAATTCACGGCGCGCATGGATATGGCCCAAAGCCCAATAATCCATATCCTTATCCAGGAGGTCAGCCTGGCTGAATGGTGCATAATTTCCATGGCCTTTACTGCCTTCCAGATTGCCGTGCAGCATACCTATATGATAGTCCGCTTCTCCTGTCTTCTTATATTGATCGATGATTCTTTGCTTCACATGCTGAACCGGATAGCTGTACCCGTAAATATGCGCTTTCAGTCCCGCATGTTCATATACTTTCATCTCGTATTGATCCTGGAAACTATGCACGTGTTCCGGCATTTCGAGCTTAACCCATTTTCCGTTTAAATGGTCATGATTCCCATGGATTATATACACTTGAATGCCGTATGGCACAAGCCTTTCCAATTGTTCACGCACTCGGACTTGGGTACGGAGGCTTCTGTTTTCCCCATCGTATAAATCGCCTGCCAATAAGATAAATTGGACTCTATACTGGATAGCCTCATCAACCACTCTCTTAAAAGCCTGAAACGTGGCATCCCTCATTTTCGTCAACAGATGCTCCGGCACCTGCTTCAGTCCGGCAAAGGGACTATCCAGATGCAGATCAGCCGCATGGATAAATGTAAGTTCTTTCACTTTCATCACCTCGATTCTTCTATTTTACCATAAATAAGAACATGCTTTCGCCTATGTTTCCATGATTATCGGGCACTAAAAAGACTATGCTTCCTGAATCCGAACCTCCCTCCCATAAAAAAAAGCCACCTACAGCGAGTTGGCTTTTTTATAGTCATACTGTTCCCAGTATAACCCCGTTTGGGAATGATCCGATTAGGGAATACAACACAAATGGTCGTTTTAAAAGGTCTGAGCCATCCGCTATAGGACGGCCCTCTCCATTCTTATCCTTTTTTCGTCAGTTCAATAGCTTTCTTGATATTTTTGAAAGAAGTACCTTGGCCGTACATGAGGACGCCTCCCCTGTACACCCTGGCACCGAAAATAGCGAGGAACAGGATTGTAGCTGTCAGCAACCCGATTCCCAGGGCAATTTCCCAGAATGGCAACTCCAGCATACCGACACGCAAAAACATAAGCATCGGTGTAAAAGGAGGGATGTACGATGTGACGGTCACAAAGCCGGCCTCCGGGTTCTCCAGTCCGAATATGGCCAGCATGAAACCGATCACAACGAGCCACGTCATAGGAGAAATCATAGATTGGACATCTTCCACACGGCTCACCAGCGACCCAAGGAAAGCAGCCAGCGTTGCATACAACAAATAGCCAAGCAATGCAAAGATCACCGCATATACGATTGTCGAAACGCTTGTATCACCAAAGCCCAAGAAAGAAGCCCCTCCCGGCAGGTCATCCATCATACGTTTGAGGGAAACATAACCAAGCAGCAAAAATAATCCCATCTGTGTCATGCTGACCAATGCGATACCCATGATTTTACCGAACATTTGCTGGACAGGCGAAACACTGGACACCAATATTTCCATGACCCTTGATGTCTTTTCTCCGGCCACTTCGGAAGCAATCATACCAGCATAACTGATGACACCGATATAAATGACAAACAGAAGAACATACACTAGCCCTCTCGCTGCGTTCAATTCCTGTTCCGTTTTGGCCGTATCCGTCAATGCGACTTTTTCGAATCCTGCGGGCTGGTACAATGTTGCAATCTGATCTTGACTAATGTTCAGCTTCGTTTCCGTATAGATCATATTTTTCATATTAGTTAAAGCCTGTTCCAGTTCGCCGGAGATGCTGTCATTGGAAATCGTATCCGACTTATACACACCTTTTGGCAACCCGGACTTATCTTCACTGATGATCAAATACCCTTTGATCTCCTCAGAATTAATTTGTTCTTTTGCTTCCGCTTCATTTTCTGCCCTGACAATCTCCAATTCAGTATCTATCAATTTCAATTGGGCGGTCATAGTTTCATAATATTGTCCGCCGTCATCAATGATTGCCACGCGATCCGCTTTATCGTCGTCAAAGAAATCAATGATTGCCGATAAATTGCTCAGCAGCAGAACAATGGCAAGCATAATGGCTGTTGAAATCAGAAAGGATTTGCTTTTAATCTTTGAAATATACGTATGGGACAATACCACCCAGAACTTATCCAAGACGAGCACCTACTTTCTCTACGAATATATCATGAAGAGTGGGCTCTTCAAGTTCAAATTTCCTTACAAACCCTTCGGCGAATAACTTCTGTTGGATACCCTTAGCCGCATCTTCATGAAGCACCTGTAGCACAGCTCCTTCTGATGTTTTCCTCATCTTCGAGACACCGTCCATGCCAGCTAGGAAATCCAGTTCGAAGTCAGCATGGATTACCAAATTTTTTCTGCCGAATGAACGCTTAATATCCTTCAGCTTGCCATGGACGACAGGTTTCCCTTTATCCATGATGCATAAGTTTTCGCAAAGCTCCTCTACATGCTCCATCCTATGACTGGAGAACACGATGGTCGTTCCGCTTTCTTTCAATTCAAGAACCGCTGCCTTCAACAGATCGACGTTTACCGGATCCAGCCCGCTGAACGGTTCATCCATAATCAACAGCTTCGGTTTATGTATGATGGCGGCTATAAATTGGATTTTTTGCTGGTTTCCCTTTGACAGTTCTTCCACTTTCTTGTTCTTATAATCTGAGATGTTGAAGCGGCTAAGCCAATAATCCAATTCCCTTATCGTGTCCTGTTTTTTCATGCCCCTCAGTTTGGCAAGATAGATGATTTGTTCCTGCACCTTGAGTTTTGGGTACAATCCGCGCTCTTCAGGCAAATAGCCAATCGCCGAACTGACAGAATAATCAATAGGCTTGCCGTCCCATGTAATGGTCCCCTCCGACGGATCGATCAGGCCTAGAATCATCCGGAATGTCGTCGTCTTCCCGGCTCCATTTGCCCCAAGGAATCCAAAAATCTCCTTTTCTGGTATATTGAATTCAATGTTGTCCACGGCTGTGAACTGCCCGAACCGTTTTGTAACGGAATCGATGATTAATGCCATTTTTAGATAACCTCCTTTATTTCTTTATATCGTATACGTGCCAGGTACTGATATGTTTCTTTTTCCCTTTACATAAAATGTTGTATTATGTAAAAATAAAGTAAAAATAGATTATTCAGAAGAGGGTGTACACTTTGCAAACATATAAATTGACCGCTTTTGACCAAGAAGGAAACAAACTCCTTGATGAATCCTTCCAAACAGAAACAGATGAATCAGCAAAGGAAAAAGGAAAACAGATCCTGGCGGAAAAAGGATTAGAAGAAGCAACACATCGTTGCACTTCACCATCCGGAAAACTTCTGCTGTTTCACCGCTAACTATAACCGTGCAATAGATAGAGAATGGAGTAAGAAACCCCATTCTCTATTTTTAATTCCCTTGGAAATTCGGTTTACGCTTCTCAATAAAGGCCGAGACACCTTCTTTATGGTCATTCGTCCGTCTCATCTTTGACTGACCGTGCTTCTCAAGCTCAAGCATTTTGAGAAGATTGGGACGATTTCTTTCGGCAAGGATTTTTTTGGTCCTGATCATGGCCTTAGTAGGACTTTGCAGCCAAGCATTGATTTTATTCTCCACTGCTTGCTCCAAATCGCCATCAGCAACTTCCTGAATCAGTTCACGGGCCAAGGCTTCGTCTGCCTGCATCACTTTCCCTTCCCAAATCAGTTCCTTGGTTTTTATGTCACCAATCCTTTGGCTCAGGAAAAAGTGTGCTCCTCCATCCGGAATCAATCCGATACCGATGAAGTTCATGGCAATTTTGGCGTCCTTGTCAGCGATTATGTAATCACTGGCAAGTGCCAAGCTCAGACCTAATCCTGCTGCTGCTCCCTGAATGGCTGTGATGGTCAGCTTCGGCATACAATAAAGGGTCAAAGAGAGGTCTGTGATTGCATCCATAACAGGGTAAAATTCCTTCTCATCATTCATCTGCGCCATCATCTTAACGTCTCCACCTGCAGAAAATGCTTTACCCGCGCCTTTCAGCAAAACAATATCAATTTCATCTTCAATGCTGATTTCCTTCAATTTTTTCCCTAACATCTTCAAAGTCTTAATATCAAGTGCATTCATCGCCTTCGGTCTGTTCAACTCAACGGTAGCCACCCGGCCGTTTCTGTGGATTATTACCGGTTCAACACCTGAAACAAGGTCAGTACGTGTCACCATGAAGCCCCCTTTTTAACATTCATTCATCTCCATTATACATTTCGTCCCAGAAGCCGAATACCAATAATCTAAAAAAAATAAATATTTCATCAATTATTCGTGTAAACGAGTACAGTCATGAGTATTCCTATGCCTGGCACACATATAAAAAGGATGCATATAGTATGCATCCTTAAGAAGGGTCGATGCCTCAATCCTTTTTGAACAATTCTTTCATGATGGCGATCTTCTCTTCCGTATACTTTAAGAAATTAGCGTTATAAGAGCGCGGATCTTTCGGATTGGAGAAGTGTTCAATTTTCCCTGTTTCAGGATGGACAAATTTGCTGGCAGCCCCGCAGCCGATGCCGATGATTGATTGCTGCTCCTCCATGATCATGATGTTGTAGAGGCTTTCCTGACCCAGTTTGGAGTATCCTACGTTCTCCAGATTCCCTAGAATGTTCTTCTGTCGATACAGGTAATAAGGGTGATAATCATGGGCAGCTGTCCACTCTTCCGCCATGTTCATCATCTTTTCGACCTCAGTCCTGTCTGCTACTTTGTACTTTTGCTTGTTTTGCGTCATTTCGGAAGCCCGTTTGAAGGATAACGTGTGGACCGTGAGCGATTCAGGCATCAGTTTTTCGGTCTCATCCAAGGAGTGCTTCAGTTCGGCGGTGCCTTCACCAGGCAATCCGATGATCAAGTCCATATTAATATTGTTCATTCCCATCTCTCTTGCCAGATGGTACTTGTCGATCGTTTCCTGAACAGTATGGTGCCGCCCGATCGCTTTCAACGTTTCATCCGTGTACGATTGCGGATTGATGCTGATCCTGTCAATATTCCATTTCTTCAGGACTTCCAACTTCTCCGGAGTGATGGTATCCGGTCTTCCGGCCTCCACTGTCACCTCCCGGACATCCTTCACATCAGGGAAATACTCATACATGACTTCATACATTTCATCCATCTCTTTGGCAGTCACACTGGTCGGTGTGCCTCCGCCGTAATAGATTGTAGTGATTCCGATGCCGGCTTCCTTCAAATAAGTGCCGATTTCCTTCATTTCATGATGCAGCCCTGATAAAAATCCGTTTACTGAACCTTTGGCCGGGTTGATCGCATAGGCCGGGAATGTACAGTAAGCGCATTTCGTAGGACAGAATGGAATACCGATGTATATGCTGACTTCTCTCTTTAAATCATATAAGTCCGGAATTGCAGAAAGCTGCCTTTTGACGATTTCCTGCATCAGATTAATTTTTTCATCACTAATCATATACTGCTCGCTTAAAAGCTGATGCGTCTCTTCTTCCGATTTCCCTTCACGCAGAGCTTTGTGCATCAGTTTTGTCGGACGGATCCCCGTCAGGTATCCCCACTTCTGCACCATACCCGTCATATCCTGGAGGGCAATCAGAAAGGCGTGGGAAATGGTCCGCTTTACTTGTTTCATAGCTTCTTTCTTATCAGTGAACTCATAGTCCTTCTCGCTTGAACCCACTGTTTGCCGGCCTGTCGCCAAATGATCCAGCGTGACAGTGATCCGGACCATCCCGTCCTTCTCCTCCTTGTCGAGATGGGCGCGATAGTCACATTCCTTTTTTGGTTTGAAGCTGACCTTGGATTCTTCAAAAAATAGATTTGTTATTTGCTGTAAAGGCATCAGGAAGCGTTCATCCTGAATGCCTGTAATTTCGATTTGCAACCATATCACCTTTTGTTTCGTATATTTTAGGACATTTGCAGGATGGCTTGCTTATTCCTGCTCTCATGCTGCTAATAGTGTACAAAACTGTATGTCGTAAATCAACTTAGGCTTTCTATTTTTTGATCAAGTTCATTCTCTCCAAGAAGCGGATCTGGTATTGCCTGCGAAATATTTCCTTCACCATATAGGAGAAACCTTCATCATCATGAGATCTCGTTAGCCAATCCGCTTGTTTTTTCAATTTGGGATGGGCGTTGCCCATCGCCACCCCGATGCCTGCCTTCCTGATCATCTCCAAATCATCAAGCCCATCTCCTACTGCGACGATTTGCTGGATAGGAACTCCATTATGTTCCGCCAAATATCGCAGGCCTTCCCACTTGCCGACGTATGCATGGTATATAAGTAATTTACTGCCTTCCTTCACAGTGACCGAAAGATCGGAAAACATTGATTCAAGCACCGCTTTTGTGCCATCCCTCTCTTCCTCATTGTTGAATACGGCTTCTATCCCAAGGGGAGCAACCGGATCTTCACTAAGGAAACCACTGACCGAATCCACATAGTGATTGGAGAAAGCTGCCTGTTCGCTTACATAAATAGCCACTTTACTGATCAGATTCTCCGGCAGATTCACTCTGTTGCAAACATGGGAATCCTCGAAATTCAATTGGAATCGGCAATTGGCATGTTCCAGCACTTGAACGGCTTCAATGGTTGTTTTTTCATCCAATTTCCTTACATAGAGCGGTTTATCGATGGACGCACCGACAAAGGCGCCTTGTGAAGCGATAATCATCGGGTTAATCTTCAACGCTCTGGACAGCTTTTTGGTCACCTGTATATCCCTTGATGTGACCAATACAACAGCTACCCCTTTCTCATGGACATACTCGATAGCATCCCTGGCTGCCTTGCTGATCTTCCCGTTACTCTGGAGCAAAGTCCCATCTATGTTGACTGCCAGCATTTTGTATATCATGTTGAACCCCCGCCTCTCCATAATACTGTTCCCTATTTATGTATTCATGCTAAGAAAGACATAGAACAGCCCCCTTCAGATATGGGGTCCATCTCCGTTCCTCAAAAAAAGCTGCCCTTTCACACCGGAAAGGACAGCTTTTTTTCTATGTTTATTGTTGTGGCGCTCCATATAGTTCAGCCAACGGCTTTGTAATGATTTGGCTTAATTCGGAAATGATAGTGCTCATTTTTTGTTCTGCCTGCATCAATGCTCCAATGGTCGGGTTTTGTTGAACAAGCTGGAATGTTTTTTGAGCTTGCTCCATTTCCTCCGGCAAAATTTGTTCGCCGGCCATTTGTTTTTGCTGCAATCTCATTTGAAGATCGCGGAAGTTCTCGAACATTCGATTTGCGATCTCATCTTTATGAACGGCTTCATATGCGGCCTTCAGATCTTGATAGTCTTTGCTTTCTTTAATGCCGTTTTCCAAAGCATAAGCTAAATCATATACGTTTCTGCTCATAATTATATTCCTCCCCTTATTTAGCTTGGCTGTATTAGACCAGCAGGGCAATGAATCCCTGCACCAATCCGATGACGCCTCCAAGCAGTGCGCCAAGATAAGTGATCATGCCCAGTTCCTTCTTCGCGATGGAAAGAACCATCTCCTCAAGTTTTTCCAAAGAAAAATTATCAACCTGTTCCTGAATGATTTCTTCCAGGTGCATTTTTTCCATCAATGTTTCCAAATGGTTCAGCACCTTTTGAAAAATAAGATCTGTGACCGCAGGTAACAATTGATGATTGATGACATTCTCATTTTTTGCAATCAGTTCCCCTATTTCCATTGTAAAGAACTTATCTAATTGTACCACTTTTTTGAGTTCATGCTGAATTGGGAATTTGATCCGATCCAAGTTATAGACTTCATACAAGTATTCTACTTCCTGTTCACGGAGAGTATGCCACTCTTTCCTGATCAACTCGTTGATCGTTTCCTTAGTGCCCGGCGCCTGCAGGAACTGATTGATTTCAGGCTGTATCTTATCGACAAGCCTTTCATTCTTCATGAACATCTGCAGCATATTCCATAGCATGCCTTTATCCTCGAAGAAATCCTCGACCATTTTTTCCAGTTGGCGTTTCCCGTCTGCACTGTTGAAGAAATCTGCCCCCTTCTGAAGCAGAAATTGGGAGAAGTCCGGTATTTTACCTTCCACAAATAGATCTAGCTTCTCCGGCAAGACTTCCGAGAGCTTTGAATGTTTATTTTTCTCGTACCAGCGGAAAGCTCTGTCTTCAAGAACACTGTTCAAATAGGCTTCCGCCTTTTGCTGGGCGTTCTGTATTCCAAGCGGTTCAGCCGCCTGCTGCAACGTCATATTCGACTGTTTATTCTGGCTGATTTTCTTTTGCATCCATAGTATGAATTCAGCCCGAAACGCAGGGGTAATGAACTTTTGCTGGATACCTTCTGCAGTCAATAGATGATCAACCACCATTTTTCCCAGCTGTTCTGCCAGCTCGCCTCTTCTTTTTGGGATCAAACCAGGTGTGAATGGCAACTTATAGCCAAACACATGGATAGCTTTGTACGGCCTGAACAGCATTTTAATAGCGACGAAATTTGTGAACCCGCCGATCAAGGCCCCAATCATAACCATCGAACCTATCAGCAATATATGATTCATTCTCTATTCCCCTTTAATCAAAAATCCATATCACATTATAGTAACAATCTGTTTGAAATAGCAAATCGGTTATTTGAGAATGTCCAATATTTATTTTATAATTTAGAAAATTATCAATAGACAAGGAAGATCAATATGATTGCCGATAAACTTCAAATGCACTATCAACATTCAGTGGAATGGCAAACTCCGGGCATTCACCATCGTGACTATGCATGGTTCCTCATTGAGGGGAAAAAAGTCGGGATTCCAAAGGAAAGACTGACTGAGGAGGAATTCCGACTTTTGTCGACTCTTTTTCCAGCCACAGAGGCAGCCACCCAAAATGGGAGCTACTCACAGGAAAAATGGCAACGATTCTTCTTTGAAAATGACAATCTCCCTCTGAATAATTGGCAAAGCATCCGGTTCATCCATTTCCATGCATCATCGGCCATATCATCCGTGCAGGAATTTGAGCAGGCCTTTTTGTCATTGTTTTCGGAGGATGCACTGCTGATCTGGGAGTCAGCAACAGACGGGTTCATAATCGATAATCTGAAAACAGAAGAAATCCCTCTCGAGGAAATCCAACAGGTCATCCAAATACTTGAAAGTGATTTTTATGTGCAATTATCTGTCTATGTCGGCAGCTTCCAACCGATGGATGAGCATCTTCGCCTGCACCGCCGTACCGAAAATCACATTTTTCTGCGGACATTGCATGATACAGGACAGAAAATCAACACAGCTAAAAACATTTTCCCTTACATGCTGATCAAAGGAATTCAAGGGGAGGAAGAGTGGTATTGCCGGGAACTTCTCGGTAGCACAGCAGATGATGCTGATCTACTCAAAACCGTTCAGACGTATATCCGTTTGAACCAAAATGCTACCATGGCCGCCAAAGTACTTTATATTCACCGGAACAGCCTGCAATACCGCATCGATAAATTCATCGAAAAAACCGGGCTCGACGTCCGTACCTTTCATGATGCCATGATTGCCCATCTTGTTTTGTTACTGAAATAGTCTAAATGAATGATGCCATGCTGAGCAAACTGAGCCGACTGCACAAATCAGCCAGCGTTTTTTTGTGCAGCCAGTCCATTACCGGCAATGGGTTAAGCGATTACAATAAGAAGCAGGATAAGCGACAAAAGGGGAGAGCAAAATGGCTGAACTTAAATTGGAAAACATTTATAAAATTTATGATAACAAAGTGACCGCAGTGAAAGATTTCAATCTTCATATCCAAGACAAGGAATTCATCGTTTTTGTTGGTCCGTCAGGTTGCGGGAAATCAACGACATTGAGAATGATTGCAGGTCTTGAAGAGATTTCCGAAGGGAATTTCTACATTGATGGCAAACGTGTGAATGACACACCTCCAAAAGACCGCGATATCGCCATGGTATTCCAGAATTATGCGTTATACCCGCATATGACCGTTTATGACAATATGGCCTTTGGCCTGAAATTGCGCAAGATGCCAAAGGAGGAAATTGACCGCCGGGTAAGGGAAGCAGCAACAATCTTGGGTCTTACTGAATATCTGAAACGGAAGCCTAAAGCCTTATCAGGCGGGCAACGCCAACGGGTGGCGCTCGGACGGGCCATTGTTCGTGATGCAAAGGTCTTCCTGATGGATGAGCCGCTTTCCAACCTGGACGCTAAGCTCCGTGTGCAGATGCGCACAGAAATAGCGAAGTTACACAAAAGACTGAATACAACAACTATTTACGTAACACATGACCAAACAGAAGCAATGACGATGGCAACAAGACTAGTCGTCATGAAGGACGGGGTCATCCAACAAATCGGAGCTCCAAAAGATGTATACGAAAATCCGGAGAACGTATTTGTCGGAGGGTTTATCGGATCGCCTGCCATGAACTTCTTCGAAGGCAGCATAAAAGAGGGACAAATACAGTTCAAAGATGTTACGCTCGAAATTCCGGAAGGCAAGATGAAGGTGCTTCGTGATCAGGGTTACGCAGGAAAAGAAATCATCTTGGGTGTCCGTCCAGAAGACTTTCATGATGAGCCGGTCTTCATTGAATCATCCCCAGGGTCTAAAATCGGAATTGAGGTAGAGGTTGCCGAATTGATGGGCGCTGAAATCATGATTTACTCGAATATCGAAGGCCAAGCATTCACAGGCCGAATCGATGCAAGGACCGTAGTCAAAACTGGTGACCGTCTGTCATTGGCAATCGACATGAACAAAGTCCATTTTTTCGATAAAGAAACAGAAATGCGTATACGCTGACCATAAAAAGGCAAAGCTGATTCTGATCGCTTTGCCTTTTTGTTATGCCGTTTTTGCGTTTATGCAGATGCCTGACGGTGTATACAAAACGTAAGGGCGGCACTACTCCGGTTGAAGCAGAGCGGAATTTGGGAATTGGGAATCTTGCACTTCACACCGCTATATACATCCTGAAGGACAGACAAGAAGTTTCACTATAATACATGCAGCTAGGAGCGATATTTGTGTTCACTAAAACCACCCTGCGAAAAATCCTGCTTTTTCTGCTGATCAAATGTCAGATGCTATGTGCAGGCCTAAGCTTATTCCTTGTCATCAATCATTTCGGCTTGACTGAATACAGCTTATTCTATTACCCGCTTGGTACATTTTCCGTATTATTGATGTTGCTTGCGCTTGTTCCTTTCCCGTCAGAAAGGGAACAGGACTATATTGAACGGATTATATCGAACAACAATAGCTAAAACGCAAGGGCTGTCCAAAAGTTAGTTAGCGCTGACTTTTGGACAGCCCTTTACCAGCTGCGCCACCTATTACCATCATAAGCTCTCCATCTTTGACCCATATTAATACCATCAACCTATTGGATGCAGCCAGTAGAGATGGCCAGGATCCAGGTCTGAACGCGCCGGGATCTGAGACTGGTGCAACCCCAGAGCATCCAGCCAATTTATGTTGAAATATTTAATGCTACATAATCACATTAAATTTTCAGCAAATAAAACATACAAGGAGTCTGACATATGGAAAATTCATCAAGAAACTCATCTAATCAGTTATTGGTTCAAGGTGCCCAACAAGCGCTTGACCAAATGAAGACAGAGATTGCTTCTGAATTCAGTGTGAACCTTGGACCCGATGCCACTTCACGGGCAAATGGCTCAGTCGGTGGAGAGATTACGAAACGTCTGGTCCAAATGGCGGAGCAATCCATGAGCGGCAGACAACAATAATAACAGAAGCCCAGGGGGGAATATTGCTTCCTGGGCTTTTTACATATCCTATGTCAGACCATATTCTCCGGTTTCATGATTGCTTGAAACTCCTCTTCCGTCACATAACCCAGAGATATAGCAGCTTCTTTAAGCGTCTTATTCTCTTTGAAAGCCAGTTTGGCAATCTCGGCTGATTTCTCATAACCGATATGCGGGTTCAATGCTGTCACAAGCATTAAGGAATTGTCCAGGTAGCCCTTGATCGCTTCCTCATTCGCCTCCAGCCCCTCCAGACAGTTCTTAACGAATGAGCTGATGCCATCGCTAAGCAGTTGTACAGATTGAAGGAAGTTATAAATAATGACCGGCTTGAAGACATTCAACTGGAAGTTTCCTTGGCTGGCAGCTGTGGAAATGACTGTGTCATTTCCCATTACCTGTACCGCAATCATAGTAACAGCCTCACTTTGCGTCGGGTTGACTTTTCCCGGCATGATGGAACTGCCCGGTTCATTAGCGGGTATCTGAAGTTCACCGATTCCGCATCTCGGCCCGCTGGCCAACCACCTTATGTCATTGGCAATCTTCATGAGATTGGCAGCCAACCCTTTCAATGCTCCGTGACTATAGACGAAAGCATCATGGCTAGTAAGCGAATGGAACTTATTCAGCGCGCTTTCAAACGGATACCCGGTCACTTGCGCCAACCGTTTCGCTGTCTCCGCTCCGAAATCAGGATGCGCATTGATGCCAGTGCCTACTGCTGTGCCGCCGATCGCCAACTGGAGGAATGCGTTTGAACTTTCTATGATCATCCGTTCACTTTCGTCCATCATCGCTCTCCATCCGCTGATTTCCTGTCCAAGGGTCAGCGGTGTTGCATCCTGAAGATGTGTACGCCCGATTTTCACAATAGCAGCGTATTCTTTTTCTTTCCTCTCCAAAATTCTTTTCATTTCCCTGATGGGCGGCAGCAATTCTTCCTGCACCGCTGTGTATGCTGCCACATGCATCGCTGTCGGAAAGGAGTCATTGGAACTTTGCCCTTTATTGACATCATCATTAGGATGGATTTGTTCCCCCATTCCCTTCTCCTGTAATATGATATTGCCCTTATGAGCAATGACTTCATTCAGGTTCATATTCGTTTGGGTTCCACTTCCCGTTTGCCAGACAGACAATGGAAAATGCTCTTCCAAATCGCCCCGGATGATTTCATCACACACTGCTTGAATCGCATCCGTCTTTGCCTCCGACAATAATCCCAACTGATGGTTCGTCTTGGCTGCAGCGCTTTTTAGCAAAGCATACGCTCTGATTAACCCGGTCGGCATCTTTTCCCACCCGATACGGAAGTTCCTTCTGCTTCTCTCTGTCTGAGCACCCCAATACTTATCGCTTGAGACCTCGATTTCCCCGATTGAATCCTTCTCGATTCTCATTCCTTCCCCCTCCTTTACATCAATACATATTCCTATACCCTTCCTGCAGGTGAAAAATTCAAAAGAAAAAATGGTTGAAGCGTTATGTCCCTTCAACCATTCCCTGAATTAATCTGGCTTTGTGAAATATGAATATCCGACGAAATACAGAAGTGTGATGATACTCGCAATAGCCAATGTAACCGAGAACCATTCTTTCTCCATCATTTCTCCCCCTCATTCGGTTAACTACTGTTAACGTAACATAGGAGTAACCGGCATAGCGTTCTCTTTCGTTGCTATTTTATGTCTAATTATTATCCATTTTCTGAACACTTAGCTCATTACACTACAACCTGCCCGGCTTGGGCCTTGTACATCGTATAATACTTGCCTTCCTCACGCATCAATTGTTCATGGGTGCCGCTTTCTGTAATCCTGCCCTGGTCGAGAACAATAATCAGATCGGCATTTCTAATAGTCGATAGCCTATGGGCAATGATAAATGTTGTTCTGCCCCTCTTCAGAACCTCCAACGCTTCCTGAATGATATGTTCTGTCTCTGAATCGACATGGGAAGTCGCTTCATCTAGAATCAGGATCGCCGGCTTAAAAGCAAGCGCCCGCGCAAATGATATCAGTTGCCTCTGACCCGAAGAGAACGTGCTACCCCGTTCCATCACCGGTGTATGGATTCCTTGATCCAACCTTTCGATAAAATCGGATACCCCTACCTCTTTTAAAGCCTGCTGCACTTCCTCATCAGAAATAGCCGGGCTGCCCAGACTTACATTGCTGGCTATTGTCCCGGTGAATAGGTACGGCTCCTGCAATACAATCCCCATATGCTCTCTCATCGCCTGTTTCGGCATATGCCTGATGTTTATTCCATCTATCTTAATCTCTCCCTCGCCCGGTTCGTAATAGCGGAACAATAAGTTCATAATCGAGCTCTTCCCCGAACCTGTATGACCGACAAAAGCAATTGTTTCTCCCTGTTGCGCCGAAAAGCTGATATCCTTCAGAACGTATTTGTTAGCGTCATATCCGAACGATACACGGTCGAATGTGACATTGCCTCTATATCTCGGCATCTTCTCAAAACTGACTTCCTCTCCTTTTTCATCCAAAAGCGTGAAAACCCGCGCTCCTCCAACTAACGCCTCTTCTAGGGCAGAGAATTGATTGACGATCCCTTGCACAGGCTCAAAAAGACGGTTGATATAATCGACAAAAGCATACAGGACACCGATACTGACTACACCCGCCCCATTAAAGCTGATATTCCCGAAATAGACAATAAAAGAGACAAAAGCAATGTTCTTAAGCATACTGACCAGATTGAATGAAGTCATGGCATTAAGTCTGATCATCTTTCTCTGAGTGCGGAAATAATCTTCATTAAGCTGTCCGAATTCCTCCTTTATCATGCTTTCGCGCCGGAAAGCCTGTATAATGGCAAGTCCCTCGATTGATTCATTAATAACCCCATTAATATCACTGTTTTTTGACTGCATCACCTGATTGTATCGAGAAGCATACTTTCTGTATATATAAGCCCAAACCCCCAAAACTGGTAAAAGCATGAGCGCGAACAAGGCAAGTTTCCAGTCCAAGATAAACAAGGCGATATAGATACCGAACAAGTAGATGGAGCTGGAAAAGAAATTGGAGAGCACCGTCATATACAGCCCCTTAACTGTTTCGGTATCGTTCGTGATCCGGGAAACAATCTTTCCGGCCGCAAAGTGGTCGAAATAACGGATTGGTAGTGTCGATAAGTGGCGGAACAGATCATCTCGCATTTTTTTGATGATACGGTTGGCTGCTTTCTGCAAAAGAAAACTCTGGCCATAATGAAAAATCGCAGCCACAATAAGAAGGGCCAAATAAAAACCGATCAGTTTGGTGATACGAGGTATTTCAGGCTGGTAAAAACCATACACTTGGTCATTTGCCAATACTGTAAAGCGATATGTTTCCCCCCCTGTTGCTGTCAAATATCCATCCCCTATCTCATACTCCGCATCAAGAGGGATTGCCTCCTCCACAAGCAAAAAGCGGATGCCGTTCTGGATGATAGTGAGGGCTTTCCCTCTGGCTGTCCCTTCCGGCAGGTAGTCATCTCGCATATACCAACCGGCCTCGTACTTGACTGCCTCTTCTCCGGCAGGGACTTCATACCAGTGAGATTGGATGCCGAGAATGTGGTGATCAATGATCCTTTTCGCGACAAACGGTCCTGCCAGCTCAGCGGCAACAGCCAGTGTGAGCATGAAAAGGGCCAAAATAATGATCCTCTTATATTGCAGCGCATACTGATATAATCTTTTTCCTGTCGTCATGACCCCTCCTCCTTACCGGCCAACTGTTGACGTTCGAATTGCTGCTTATACCAGCCGCCAAGCTCAATCAATTCCTCATGTGAGCCTTTTTCGGCGATTTGTCCACCATCAAGCACCAGAATCACATCAGCGTGTTTAACCGCTGACATCCTATGGCTGCTGATCCACGTCGTCTTGCCGGACCTCTCTTTCTTTATGTTGTTGATGATTGTTTGCTCGGTCCTGGCATCGACCGCAGATAATGAATCATCCAACAAGAGAATATCCGCATTCTTAATCAGTGCCCGGGCGATGGAAATCCGCTGCTTCTGGCCACCTGATAACCCGACTCCTTTTTCACCGACCAAAGTGTCCAAGCCCGCCGGTAGCATCAGCAAATCTTTTTCGAAATCGGCCAGCCTGATGGCTTCCAAAACTTCTTCTTCCCCTGCATACAGATTGCCGAAGAGGATGTTTTCCCGTATCGTCTTTGAAAAAAGGAAGGGTTCCTGGGGCACATAGCCAAGCCAGCCGCGAAGATTGGCGATACTGACTTGCTCAAGTGACCTTCCTGAGATGGTCATACCCCCCCCTTTCCAATGGATACTCCCGTAACAATTGGCGGATCAATGTTGTCTTCCCGCTCCCGGTCTTCCCGACGATGCCCATTGTTCCCCCAGCCTTAAGCTTGAAAGCAATATCCCATAGATTTACTTCCTTGGAAGAAGGATAACGAAAAACAAAGCGCTCCGCCCGCATATCACCCGGCTTTGCCTCATGCGCCAAATCAGCCTCCGTATCAGACACATCTTCTTCGTTATCGAGGATTTCCTGGACCCGATCAAGCGAGGCATTTCCCCGCTGCATCAGATTCATCAATTCGCCGATCGCGAACATCGGCCAAATCAGCATTCCTAAATACACATTGAATGCGACCAGATCCCCCAAAGTCATCGTTTGCTCAAATACCATCTTTGCTCCACAACCCAGCCCGATCAAGTAGGAAATGCCGACAAGTATGTTGATGGTCGGATCAAATAAGGAGTCCACAGCCGCCACTTTCAGATTTTTTCTGTACACATCATCTGTCATCCCGGCAAACCGGTTCTCACTCTGCCCTTCCTGAACATAAGCTCGGATGACCCTGATTCCGTTCACAGATTCCAGCACCGAATCGTTCATCCGTCCAAAAGCGGATTGTGCGGATTCGAAATGCGCGTGCAGCCTCTTGCCGTATATTTTCATCAGATAAGCCATAACCGGCAAGGGAATAATCGTAAGCAAAGTCAATTTCCAGGATATCGTAAAGCCCATCATGCCAATGATCAATCCTGTGTACAAAATAGAATCCGTCAACGATAATATGCCAAATCCCGCTGTAAGCGCTATTGCTTTCAGATCGTTGGTCGACCTTGCCATCAGATCCCCGGTTCTGTATTTCTCATAAAAAGAAGGTGTCATCCGCAAAAAATGATCCACCAGCCTGTATCGCAGACTTTTCTCCAGTATCCCCGCCCCTCCATACAGACCGGATTGCCAGCAGATGCCAATCAAATACATTCCAATTGTAATCGAAAACAAGATTGCAATGATCCATAGCCACGCAGAGTTGCTCAACGTCTGCCGATGAATCTCATCAATAGTCAAGCCGACCAATTTTGGGGGCAACATCCCGACCACATTGACAAGCGCCAATAAGCCTATCGCCCAAGTATACCTTCTCCAATGCTCTTTAAAAAACCAAGCAAGCTTCCCGTATATCTCAAACATCCCCATCATCCCCCAAACCACAGAAAAAAGGCCCCTCCTTCCGAGCAGAAGCCTTTTATCATCCAGCAATCCCTTCCGTATACATAACTCCTATGTTTTCCGTTCGTTTTCTTTCTTCGTATCGATATTACTTCCCTTTCCAGATGATGTCAATCATTTTCGGAATATACAGTCAACTACTGGTTATAATGGAAATGTTTGAGTTTTATCACTGCCGGGTAAAACAGGGTACGCACATATTCAACGTTGAAGCAATGCTAATCTTTATTCAAAGGGGCTGAGAAACATGGGAAAAACCATTATGGCAACAGACCTATACTTATCTTATAAAACACCTATTCATTCCATCATGAATTTTTATAAAGAGATGAAAAGCTGGGGAGGCAATATATATCTGATTCAGAACAGACGCATGGTTGATTGCTCTCATCTTGCCAAACTTATTACATTCATATTAACCGCTCAACCATCCACTCCTGTCAAAATGGTCCTTGAGGGGCAAAATCCAGAAGAGATGGAACATAGATTCAGCAAAATACTTACTTACCAAACATACGCACAAGGAAATGCAACTGTTTTCAAATAACTGAGTGAAGGAGGAATAAAACATGGTCAGGACAATCTTAATGATCATCGGTGCCATTGTCGTAATCGGGGCTGTCGTCAGCTTTGTATTTTAATATGAACCAGCCACCCCTTCGTGAAGAAGGGGTTTTTTGTTCATTCTGTTCAGCACTTTTGACCGTGATTTGAGAACGCCACTCGATAAACCCGCAAGCGGAACAGCCGATACAGCTTCGGCTGCTCAACAAAGGGGAGTGCCAACTGATAGAAAAATGATTAGTCAATCTGAACAATTGTCCTTCCTCTAGCCGCACCATTCAATAAAACGGGAAAAACGGACGGCAACTCCTCCAGGCCGACTTCCTGCTGAATGAATTTGTCAAAATCCCCCGGATGCCATTCGGAAGCGATCCTATGCCAAATCAGCCTTCGTGTTTCCATCGGACATTGGACCGAGTCAATACCGATCAGACTGACTCCCCTCAATATGAACGGGAATACCGCTGCTGGTATATTCGTACCGGCAGTCAGCCCGCTGACAGCTGCGGCTCCTCCATATTTTAGTTGACTCAGTATGGATGCAAGCGGCTCCCCTCCGACTGGGTCAACCGCTGCCGCCCACCTTTGCTTTTCCAATGCTCTGATTTTCCCATCGAATACTTCTTCTCTCGGGATGACTTCGGCTGCGCCCAACGTTTTCAGATAGAACGATTCATCCACTTTCCCTGTACTAGCTATCACCTCATACCCAATCGCAGATAAAATCGATACAGCAAAACTTCCGACTCCGCCAGTCGAGCCGGTGACAAGTATAGGCCCCTTTTGCGGCGATATATGATTTTCCTCCAATCTGAAGATGGATAAAGCAGCGGTAAATCCAGCTGTCCCGATGATCATTGCATCCTTGAGCGACAGCCCTTCAGGAAGCGGGACAACCCATTCAGCGGGTACACGTGCGTATTCGCTATACCCCCCATAATGGGAGACACCCAAACCATAGCCGGTCACAATAACTTCATCACCTTCGGAAAAACGAATATCAGAAGAATGAATTACCGTACCGGACAAGTCGATTCCAGGGATCATCGGATATCCGGTGACGACGCCCGTTCCTTTGCTGGTTGCCAGACTATCCTTGTAATTAACACTTGAATAAGCTACCTTAATCACTACTTCCCCTTGCGGCAGATCAGACAGCTGCATGTGCTCAATGGATAGAATTATCCTATCATCTGCTTCTTTCGCTATAAGAGCCTTCCATTTTTCTTTCATATCTTCCCTCCTCCCTACTCTATACCCTAAAGGAAGCCATTACTCTTAGTTGGGCCACCCTTTTCTTTCCGCCAAACAAATAAAACCTATGGAAAGCCTTTTCTCGCTAACCATAGGTTTTTACTCAATCGGCCATCTCGCGCCTTATGAGTATTTTAGAGGCAGAAGTGTATAATCCGACAACAACAATCGAGCATAATATAAAGCTAGGAAGCATATATGTTCCGTTATACCCGGCTGAAAATGCCACAATGTTGAATCCATCCAGGTCGCTGGATGCAAAATAAATGATGCCCGTCAGAAAATGGCATATAAAACGCAGAAAACTTCCCAACAATATTCCCAACACCATCAGGGTAACTGCTTTTCTTTTTTCATTTTCGATTAACCCCTTATTGATGGCACCGGCAAATAATCCGGCAGTTCCTACTGCCGTGAAAGCCACAAAATAATCCAAGAATCCTTGCAGCGGATGAATTACATAGGCCTGGCCAAGAGCGACTTGGAGCAAGCCCAAAAGAAATCCTGTAAGTAGCCCTCCTTTTAGTCCCCAGCGATAAGCCATTAAAAACACAGGAACCATCGCGATGGAGACCGATCCCCCCTGCGGCCAAATACGGGAAAATACAACTCCCGAAACAAGATCAAGCAACAAGGCAAGGGCTGCAAAAACCGACACTTCCACCATGAATAAAGTCTTTCGATTGCTCATAACTCTTCTCCTTTACACAAAGGAACCGCACTAGCTTAATGTAAAAGTCCTCCCTGCTTTCTGTTTCGAAAACACAAAAAAGCAATGAGGGACGGAAATGGACGCCAATCATTGCTACTGATCCATAACCACATCCCTGCGCTAGCATTAACTAACAGGTTCATAGGGTCAGAACTCTAACGTTCACTCTCAGCGAAAGCTCCCCTTGTGGAATCTATTCATATCATTATCTATCACTTTACTTTTTCCTAACAGGAAAATCAACCAAATAATACTCATTTTTCCTAAAGGCAACTTCTTTTCTTCCATACAATAAGACTGCGTCTCTTCAATTGTTATGTAGGAATCATATAATTTTTCTGTAGACCCACACAAAAACCATTTGTTATCATTATACAGCAATGAAAGGACATAATTTCTACTTTATTAAGATAGTATTAAAAAGAAGGAGGGCCTTCCATGTTTAATAACGCATCCATCGAACATATAGTCCAGCGTGGTGCCTGGATCAGCATCTTTGCCTATCTGTTCATGGCCTCCATAAAACTAACCATGGGCTATTACGGAAATTCGGAGGGTCTTTGGGCAGACGGTTTGAATAATTCTACGGATATCATCGCTTCGATAGCTGTTTTGATCGGAATGAAAATTTCCGCAAAACCGGCTGATGATGATCATTTATACGGCCATACACGTGCAGAAACAGTTGCCTCCCTCATCGCTGCCTTCATTATGATGACAGTCGGGATAACCGTTATCTTCGATGCTTTTCAGTCGCTTATGAGCGAGGAGTCCGAGACACCATCACTCCTTTCCGCGTTTACAGCAGCCTTTTCTTTCCTTTTCATGTTTGGAGTCTATCAATTCAATAAAAAATTGAGCCAAAGGACAAAAAGCGCCTCACTGAATGCAATCGCAAAAGATAATCTGTCAGATTCCCTTGTCAGCGCTGGGGCATTGGTGGGGATTATCGGTACAATGGCTGGCCTTCCCTGGCTGGATGTGGCGGCTGCCATCATCGTCGGTTTCATCATCTGCAAGACGGCATGGGACATTTTTTCCGAAGCTTCCCATAGCTTGACCGACGGATTCGATCAGCATCTGTTGACAGAGATTCGTGAAACGATCCAATCTATAGACAGCGTCTATGAAGTTAGCGACCTCAAAGGAAGAATGCATGGAAATGATATTCTGGTTGAAGCGACGATTCAAGTTTGCCCGATCCTCACTGTAGTGGAAGGACATGAAATATCAGACCATGTCGAAAAGGCTCTCCATGAACAGTTTAATATCCAGCATGCATTGATTCACATTGAGCCGTATGAAAGATGGAATGGAAATGGGAATCGGTAAGGCTTGGGCCATCCTTTAGTTCTGCATAATAAAAGGAAGGCTGTAAGCCTTATTTTTATGCTTTTTTCTATGGTCCATGAAATTCAATTTCCATAATTTTTGTAAGAATAAAAAGGATATGGCAACCCACACGAAGAATACATATATTACCTGAAACTGTATGATTATGCAGATTGATAGCAGTCTCCTTTTACCATTTATCTATTAAAATGAGTCGGGGGTGTCACATGGATGATTATGAATGATGGACAGATGATTCAATACTTAAAAAACGTAAACAGTCAAATTCAAAAGAAGTGGAACGCCAAACTATCGGAACAGGAAGCCTTCGTTCCTGCCACCACTGTAAACGATTTATGCCTTTTAATTATGGAATACTTATATACCTCCCTGCAGTCTGAACATAATCCCAAAGGTGCGCACTCACACGCATTGGGAGTCGAAATAATAAAAACTGCTACCGAAAAGGGGCTGGACATCAAATCATTCATTCAGGCCATCCATCTGCTAAAATCTGAAATCTTCAGCCAGATCGATCAGAACATAAGTGATTCCTACGCCTATATGCATATGAAAGTGGAAATTTCGCAGAGCTTAGATCTCCTGATCAGCCAGACCATTCCTGTATATCCCCTTTCAACAACTGGCAGCAAACCGGACAATATGTCCGATAAACATAAGGAGAGACTGACTTTATTAGGGAAAATGACGTCGAGCTTTGTTCATGAATTCCGTAATCCTTTAACTTCTATCAAAGGATTCATTCAATTGCTGAAATCTGAATATCCTGATCTCAAATATGTAGATATTGTCTCATCCGAGCTTGAACAATTGAATAATCGCATTTCCCAATTTTTAATGATATCCCGGAGAGAAGAAGTGGAGATATCCCTTGTCACTTTCCAGCTCGATCATCTGATGGAAGAAGTCATTACCTTTCTCTATCCAAGTATTGTCAATACAAATGTACGGATTGAGATCAACATCTGTGATGATATACGCATTAAAGGAAATATGGAAGAAATCAGACAAGTGCTCTTAAATATAATTTTCAATGCCCTTGATGTACTCATACACACAGTAAATCCCATCATCTCTATTCAGGGCGAACATAAATCGACAGGTGGAATTATTTTGACCATTTCCAATAACGGCCCCATGATCGGCGAAGATATGCAGGTGGAAATTTTCAAGCCTTTCACCACAACCAAGAAAATCGGCACCGGATTAGGCCTTTTTGTATGTAAAGAAATCATCGAGAAGCATAAAGGGTCGCTCACTTGCCACTCTACCCCAGAGATGACCGATTTCGTCATTGAACTGCCCCAAGCATGACCAGTCCCCTGAAAAGACAGCCCGCCAAAGACTGTCTTTTTTAGTCCTGTATAAGCAAAAAAAGCATTGAGCTTGATTGATTAGTGTATGGCCTGTTTCTTAAAATGGCCCCCCCTGACTTCCGAAATACTAGCCACAGCCAAAAAGGCATCCGGATCAAGCTCCTCAATGATAGCTTTTAGCTTTGCCTCCTCCAGACGGGTAATTACACAGAAAATGACTTTCTTTTCTTCACCAGTATAGGCCCCTTCCCCTCTGAAATAAGTCACCCCTCTCCCCAGGCGAGCCAAGATCGCTTCGCCAATCTCCAGATGCCGTTCACTGATGATCCACGCTGACTTCGATTCCTCAAGCCCCTGAATTACCACATCAATTGTTTTGAAAGCAATGAAGTACGCAATGAGAGAGTACATGGTGCTGTTCCAGCCAAAGATAAAACCGGCACTCCCCAATATAAACACATTGCAGAGCATGATCAGTTCTCCGACAGAGAACGGCAGATTCCTGCTCACTAAAATAGCCAAAATTTCAGTGCCGTCCATCGAACCCCCATATCTGATAACCAGCCCGATCCCTACACCAATAAATATTCCGCCAAATACAGAAGCCAATAGAACATCATGAGTAAAAACAGGCACTTTATGCAATAAAAACGTACAAACAGACAGCACGGTGATTCCATACATTGTCGAATAAGCAAATGTTCTCCCGATTTGCTTATAGCCTATGTAGACAAAAGGGACATTCAGTAAAAAGATAAATATCCCCAATTTAACATTCGTCATGGAAGACAGGATGATTGAAATTCCGGTGATTCCGCCATCGATCACCTGATTCGGCACGAGGAACACTTCGAGGCCGATTGCCATCAATAGTGCGCCTAATGTAATCAAGATTCCCCTCTTGATGATATTTTTTATCGACATTCCTTTATGCTGTACATTCACAATCATTTGTTCACTAGTTAAATCCAAAGTCTAGTTCCTCCAGTAATGTATTGGATGAGCCTTACATATGGGTCTCGTCCCCGACAAGTATTTTTTCCCATCCGGCACAATATATTACACAAAGTTCCATAAACTATTTGGATATCCAAAAAACGGGATGCCTATTCCGGCATCCCGTCTATCGCTATATTTAAGCGGCTTTATTCTCTTTGCTTTTTTCCTGTTCAGATATCATTAAGGCACATGCGGCATCACCAGTAATGTTCACCGCTGTTCGCGCCATATCCAACAGACGGTCGATACCCAGGATTAAACCGATCCCCGCTACCGGGAGATTGACTGCGGAAAGGACCATCGCGAGCATGATCAATCCGACACCCGGCACACCTGCTGTACCGATACTAGCCAAAACAGCTGTCAATACGACTATCAACAATTGCGTAAAGGTCAGATCCACACCATACACCTGTGCAATGAAAATCGTTGCGACACCTTGCATGATAGCGGTTCCATCCATGTTTATCGTCGCGCCCAATGGCTGCACAAAACTGCTGATGTTCTTTTTGACCCCCAAATTCTTCTGGGCCGTTTCCATGGATACTGGTAAGACGGCGTTACTGCTTGATGTACTGAAAGCTACTGTCATCGCCGGAGCAAAATTTTTAAAGAACCAGATCGGACTCTTCTTTGCCAAGAAGAAGATTGTCCCCCCGTATGTGAATACGGCATGAATAACTAAGGCGCCCAATACGACCATGAAATAGAGACCCATTGCTTTAATGGCATCGTATCCTTGAGACCCGATTGCTGTAGCGATCAAACCAAAGGTACCGTATGGAGCCAGTTTCATGACCAGGGTCACCAAATACATCATCAGTTCATTACCCTGTTCTACAAGCTTGACCAAACCTCTGGTCTTCTCTCCCAGAGCATTCAAGGCAAATCCAATCAAAACTGCCATCGCAATGATCTGAAGCATATTACCCTCGGCCATAGCCATAACAGGATTAGAAGGAATAATGTTGAGCAAGGTATCTGTCAATGGAGGAGCTTCTTTTGCATCAAATGAGGCATTCGACGTGTCAAATGTTCCCTGCTCCCCGGGTGCCACAACAATCGCTAACGTTAGGCCTATCACAATCGCCAAAGCCGTGGTAGTCAGGAAATAGAAAATCGTCTTAAAGCCGATGCTTCCCAGTTTCTTTGGGTCTCCGAGTCCTATCGTACCTAATATGATAGAAAATAAGACAATAGGCACAACTAACATAGTGATCAGATTAATGAAGATTTTCCCAAGAGGAGTAAAAAGAAATGTGTTTAAGGTAGTGAAAAGATCGGGAGCGAATAAATTGAGAACCAACCCGACAGTAGCACCCAAAATGAGGGCAATAATAATTCTTTTTGTTAATTTCATCTGCACCATCCTCTGTTTGTATGTTTTCATCCCATCCCACGCCTTAAAAAAAGCGTAATTAAAATTTATAGTACCAATATAATTACAAATTGTCTCCTTTAAAGTTCTAATTTTCAGGTTTTTATATATTTTTACATTAAATATTGATTTATGTTACGTTTAAAGACGCAAAAAAACCAAATTTATTCTAAATTTGGGTTAGTGGTTAACTATGCCATTTTCTTAACGTAGCGCAACAAATCAACCTGTTCTGGATAGCAAGTGCTGTGCAGGCTTCATTGTACCAATTTAAAAAGCATTCAATGTTCAGGCCAAACAATCCTCTGTCAAGTCCGGATTTGCCTTCCTGTCATAGCCCTCCCATTTTGATAAGGAAGCTCTTTGTGAAAAATGGCTTGAAATACGGCCTGTCTTGATTTCGTTTTAGAGATTTTAATACCCTGCCCCTGCATTTTGCTGATCATTTCCTTTTTCATAATTTTCACCTCTTTTTCCATATTTATATATCCTGCAATCCGCTCCCATAAACATTTCTTATTCTTAGTTTTTCTGTATTTGAATATAAATCTCTACAAACGGTCATCTCTTGTTTCATATTTAATACATCTGTTTGACTGTATAAGGAAGTTTTTCTATAATGTTCTTAATCTTGCTTGTTTTAATGAGGTGATTTGATGGGGCAGAATTGACGAGACAATTTCATGAGTTGTGGACACGGCTTTCCGTGGCTGTTTCCACGGTCCGTAAGTTGGTGCACATGTCTCTATCATCAAGAAACCGCTCGAAAAATATGTAAGATTTTATAAACTCAGGAGGTGACTCCTTTCTCGCCAAAAGAGGCGGGATAAGGAAACTATTTGGACATATTAAACTTGGTTATGTTGGCTCTGTTAATAGCTATGACAGCTTTTTTTGTAGCCTCAGAATTTGCCATTGTAAAAGTCAGAAGTACAAAGATTGATCAGTTCGTGGAGGAAGGGAAAGCTGGTGCCGCAAGCGCCAAGAAAGTGATCCTCCATCTCGATGAGTACCTGTCAGCCTGTCAGCTGGGTATTACCATTACCGCGTTGGCATTGGGGTGGATTGGGGAGCCGGCTGTAGCAAGCTTACTCACACCGCTTTTCGAGAGGTTTGCGATTCCCGAATCTGCCACTCATGTACTCTCCTTTGCAATTGCTTTTTCTCTTGTGACCTTCCTGCACGTTGTCGTCGGTGAATTGGCTCCTAAGACCATCGCCATTCAGAAAGCCGAAACGATCACGTTATTAGTTGCTAAACCACTGATCATATTCTACAAATTAATGTTCCCGGCCATTTGGCTCTTGAACGGATCAGCGCGGCTAATCATAAGGATGTGTGGCTTAAAGCCTGTCGGTGAACATGAACTGGCCCATACTGAGGAAGAACTGCGCATTATTCTGTCAGACAGTTATAAAAACGGTGAAATTAACCAATCCGAGTATAAATATGTAAACAGAATATTTGAATTCGATGATCGGATTGCCAAAGAAATCATGGTGCCTCGCACCGAGATCATTACATTATCCGTCGAGGATTCTTTGAATGAAGCTTTTGCAATCGTGAAAGAAGAGAAATATACCCGTTATCCGATCATTGATGGTGATAAGGACAAAGTCATCGGAATGATCAACGTCAAAGAACTTTTCACATACATGTTATCCTGCGATGACAAAGATAATCAATCAATCGCTCCACTGATCAGGCCAATTATCCGGATCATTGATTCAGTTCCCCTCCATGACCTGCTTCTGAAGATGCAAAAGGAGCGGATTCATATGGCACTATTGATGGATGAGTATGGAGGTACATCAGGTATGGTGACCGTCGAAGATATTCTGGAGGAAATTGTCGGGGAAATCCGTGATGAATTCGACTTGGATGAAGTCGCGGAAGTCCGTAAAATAAATGAAGATGAATATATATTGGATGCAAAAGTCCTGATCAGCCAAATCAATGAGCTGCTGGGCATTGAAATATCGGATGAGGATATCGACACAATCGGGGGCTGGATCCTAACAGAGAATTACGAAGCAAAGCAAGGAGATATCCTGTCTTTCGATGATTATAACTTCGAGATTCTGGAAATGGAAGATCATCATATCCGGTATGTATCCGTCAAAAAGGTAGTCACACCGCTGATAGCGGAAGAAGAGACAGCGGAAAAAAATTTGCAGCCGCTCCCTGTTGAAAGCACCGGACGCAACCATCATCCCGGTGCCGCGGCAACTAGTGAACTATTATCTTAATCCATTGTGAACCTGCGATCGTCATCGCCTTCGGATGGCAAATAATATTGGCTGACAACCTGAATTTGTTCACAATCTTAAACTGCCCTGAATCCGGGCAGTTTTTTTGCTTTGAAGCTGTTGGCATGAAACCGGATAAACTGTCCATACTAAAAATAACGATTACGCTATCAAAAACAAGTTCAATTTATCATCCCAAAAGGAGCCACAACGATGAAATATATCGAAATCTGCCAAAGATGCCGCGGTAAAGGGAGAGTCCCGCTGCTTCAATTCTTTTCCAGGAATTGCTCTAATTGCAAAGGTAAGGGGCGCAGGGTCACAACCCTCCCCCCTAAACATCTGTAGAGCAGAGCGCAGTGCCTTTCCGGACATTCGGAAGGGCATTCTTGTTTAATTAGGATAATCGGTTTCCAGCTTTCTAAACGTTTCAAAACTCCCGATAAAGGCTAGAAGTATGGAAGAAGTTTTTTATACTTTTACCGGCCAACTGGCTCGGAACTTTAGGAGGTGAACGGAATCATCTCTTGATGATTCCTTTTGTCATTGATAACGAATCTGATTTTAGTAGCCTTGTTGATCGGCTTAACCTCGTTTTTTGTCATAACTGAATTTTCCATAATCAAGGTCAGGTCCTCCCGGATTGACCAATTAATTGCGGAAGGGAACCCGAGGGCTGTCTCTGCCAAAAAAGTGATTTCTGCCCTCGATGAATACCTTTCGGCCTGTCAGCTCGGGATTACGATCACATCCCTAGGACTTGGTTGGCTAGGCGAACCGACAATAGAGAGGCTGCTTGCTCCGGTCTTGGACCGCTTAAATATTCCTGAATCCGTCACCCTGTTCATTTCTTTTGTTTTAGCGCTCTCCATCATGACGTATTTACATGTTGTAATCGGTGAATTGGCACCCAAAACATTGGCCATCCATAAAGCCGAAGCAATTTCTTTAGCAGTTGCCAAACCAATTATCATTTTCTATAAGATTATGTATCCTTTCATATTTGTGCTGAATCGTTCAGCCCAGTTGATCACCCGTCTATTCGGATTGCAGCCTGCTTCCGAGCATGAGGTAGCCTTATCCGAGGAAGAACTGCGCATCGTCCTATCAGAAAGTTATGAAAAGGGGACGATCAACCAATCTGAATATAAATATGTGGACCGGATTTTCGAGTTCGATAATCGGATTGCCAAAGAAATTATGAAACCCCGCACAGAGATTGTCGCCATATCGACCGGTGACTCCTGGGAGGAAATATTGAATGTAGTCCGAAAAGAGCGCTTTACAAGATACCCTGTTGTGGAAGGAGATAAGGATTCCATTATCGGGGTGGTTCATCTGAAGGATTTGATTACCGTCGCTATGCAACAGGACCGTTCACAAATTTCCTTACATGAAATCATGCACCCAATCATAGCAGTCATTGAGCTGATTCCGATCCATGACCTGCTTTTGAAGATGCAGAAAGAACAAAGCCATATGGCGCTATTGTTTGATGAATACGGCGGTACTTCCGGGATTGTCACAGTGGAGGATATTCTAGAGGAAATTGTCGGAGAAATCCGGGACGAATTCGATAGTGATGAGATACCGGAAGTTCGAAAAATCAGCGAAGACCATTATATTGTTGATGCCAAACTGCTTTTATCAGAAGTGAATCATCTGCTCCACATCGATATAGGTGAAGAAGGCATCGATTCAATCGGCGGCTGGCTATTGACAAAAAAATACGATCTTCATATTGGGGATGTAATTGAGGAAGCAGGCTATCATTTTTCTGTCACAGACATGGATGATCATCACATCTCCTATGTTGAAATAAAGCCTATTGAATCCCCTCCATCTTCCTAACAAAAAAAATCGGTCAATATCCCGCTGACCGATTTTTTCTTCTCTCTTCACTTGTTTTTATTAAAGTGTAACCTTCCACTTGATGACCCCGGCCTTTTTCAATGTTTCATAGACAATGACCAATGCCGGTCCGACAAACAGACCGACAACCCCCATCACCTTAAATCCTAAATATAAGCTAATCAAAGCGGCAAGCGGACTCAATCCCATATTAGCCGAATAAACCTTCGGCTCGACCATCCGGCGTACCACCGTAATCACAAGGAATAGGATGATCAAACCGATCCCAAGCGATGTATTCCCTTGCAGAATAGCAACGGTAGCCCAAGGCACCAGCACCGAACCGGTTCCGAGGATGGGAAGAATATCGACCACTACAATCAAGATTGATACTAATAAAGTATACGGGACACCGAGGATCGATAAACCGACAAAAGCCATTATGAAGGTTATGACGCTCAATACAATCTGTGCCTTGAGAAAGCCGACCCCCGCCTTCATCAGGTCATTGACGACCAATGAAATCTTCTGATATGTAACCGGATTAATTAGCAGCTTGAATTTTTCCTTCAGATTAGGAAGTTCAAGACTGATTAAAAACAAGCCCACCAAGTAGATGATGAATTCAATCAAAAATCCGGGGATGAACCCTGCAAAAGCGATCAGAGCCTCGACAGTCGTCTGAGTGAAGCCCTCCAAAGAAGTAATGCCCCTTTCCATCATGTTTTGCATAGAAGGTATGACATTTTCCGGGATGCTTGCTGTATACGTTTCCCATTTGGATATATTCGGCAATACCAGGCTCTGATAAATATCCTTCACAAAGCCGGGGGCTTTCTCAGCTAATGTGATTGCCTGTTTCACCAGTACAGATACAGTGATATAGGCAAGTGCCAAGAGACTGCCAATATAACAGATAAAAGTGATTGTGACACCTATCAACCTATTATCTTTGCATTTCTTCTGAAAAAAACGGACGGCTCCTTCCAATAGTACTGCCGTAATGGTTGCGAAAATAAGTGTCCATGAATATGGAATCAGCCAAATTAGTAGAATAATAATGACGATTCGTAGAAGCCATCTAAGTAACATATATATTTCCCCCCTTCCTATTTCCAGTCACTTTTACATCTTGCCGGCAAATTGCATCCCAAGAATGAAAAAGCCTATAATCCATACGTAAACAGCAAAACTCCTCAACGAGTGATGCTTCAGGAAACCGATCATCCATCTGACCGCAACATAACCAAACACGGCAGAAGCTATGATGCCGATTGCAAGCGGCATAGTCCCAAGCTGTTCTCCCTTCCCTTCTGCCAGATCGACCCCTTGCAGAATCGTCGCCCCGACGATAGCTGGAGTGGACAGCAGGAATGAAAAGTAGGCAGCTGTCTCTCGGTCCAGTTTTCTGAGCAATCCGGCGGCAATGGTGAAGCCGGACCGGGAGATGGCAGGAAAAATCGCCGCTGCCTGAAAGCTGCCGATGAATAGCGCATCTGCCATTGTGATATCCTTCAACTTCTTCCGTCCATGCCTGATTGTTTCCGCATACCAAAGGAAACAGCCAGTCAACAAAAATTCCCACCCGATCGTCACCCCGGTTTTAGAGATGGCCTCAAAATAGTCCTTAAAAGTCAACCCAACCACCACAGCTGGGATTGTTCCGACTACTAGAAGCCATGTCATCTTTCCGAATGGATTTCTTGCGATTTTCAGGAATTCATGCCGATAGAAAACAAAGATTGCCAGCAATGTGCCGATATGCAGCATCGTATCGAGAAAAAGGCCTGCTTCCTGCAGATCAAAAAGGTTTCTGCCGATATACAGATGGCCTGTGCTGCTGATCGGCAAAAATTCAGTCAAACCTTGTATTAAGCCCAGTATGAGAGCTTGCCATTCATTTAACATATCGTCCGTCCTTTTTTAAAGGCTCACCATGAATATGTTGAAATCCTGGTTTAAAAAATAGTGCATCCAATGCGGGAAATGATGAGATCCTTAGAATTTCAATGAGATGTATTTTGTCTCCACGTACTCTTCTATCCCGTACTTTCCTCCTTCGCGCCCGATTCCGCTCTCCTTCATCCCTCCGAAAGGAGCCTGAGCTACAGATGGAAGGCCATCATTCAGGCCGACAATGCCATATTCAAGCTGTTCGGCTATACGCACGGCTGCTGATATATCTTTTGTATACACGTATGCCGCCAAGCCAAACGGTGTATCATTTGCTCGTTTGACTGCTTCTTCCGCTGTATCAAATTGGGCGATAGGCGCAAGAGGTCCGAAGGTTTCTTCATTCATACAGACCATTTCATCACCCGCTTGGCCAATAACAACCGGTCCCATCATGAGCCCGGAAGATTTCTTTGGCTCCCCGAACAGCAATTTTGCTCCTTTTCCAAGCGCATCCTCTACATGTCCACTTACTTTCTGAACTGCTTCATCATCAATCAATGGCCCAATGTCAACGCCCTCTTCCAAGCCATTCCCTACCTTCAGCCGAGATACAGTTTCAACAAATGCCTCCGTGAAAGCCTCATAAATCCCTCTTTGTACATAAATGCGGTTGGTGCAGACGCAAGTTTGTCCGGCATTGCGGAACTTCGACTGGACGACAGCTTCGACCGCCTTGTCGATGTCCGCATCTTCCATAACGATAAAAGGAGCGTGCCCGCCCAGTTCAAGTGAAATTTTCTTCATCGTATCTGCGCTATCTTTCATCAATTGCTTGCCTATTTCTGTTGAACCTGTGAAGGAAACCTTTCTGACCCGCTCGTCCTTCATCCATTCATCTGCTATTAGTGAGGCAGAGCCTGTTACAATATTCAGCACCCCGGGCTCAATCCCCGCTTCATGCGCCAGTTCAATTAATTTAAGCGCAGTAAGCGGCGTCGCTTTAGCTGGCTTAATGACTGCTGTGCACCCTGCCGCCAATGCCGGAGCGACTTTACGTGTAATCATGGCTGCAGGGAAGTTCCATGGTGTAATCGCTGCGATGACTCCGACAGGTTGTTTAATGACGATAATTCTCTTAGAAGGATCGCTCGCAGGAATCGTATCTCCATAAAGCCGCTTCCCTTCCTCTGCATACCATTCGATAAAGCTATTGGCATAATCGATTTCCCCAAGAGCTTCCTGTAGCGGCTTGCCCTGTTCCATCGTCATCGTTCTTGCCAGTTCCTCACGATGATCCTGTATAAGATTAAACCATTTTTTCAACAGCTCTGCCCGTTGCCCGGCCGTTTTGGCTGACCATTTCCGAAATGCCTCATGGGCAGCATCGACAGCTGCTCTGGCTTCGTTTCTTCCGGCTGACGGCACAGCCGCAATCTGTTCGCCTGTAGCAGGATTCATCACCGCAATCTGTTTGTCTGTAGTCACCATTTCTCCGTTAATCCATAAAGGAATTTGATTCACCATTTCTCCCCCTTTTTCCATACTACATTCAGTATACCAATGGGAACCATTTTCGGCGTATATAAAGCTTGTTTACCTTTCTTTAAATATGTATGCATGAATACCGTCATCATCACCTCAAAAATTCACGCAACCTTAATTCGGTATGGTTCCCCGAGTTTAAGGGCAAAATCTAACCAACATACGTTTTTTCGGAGGTGACGTTCCTTACGATCTGTAAGGTGATATATGTTCTTGAACATTCTTATCGTATTCTTGCTCATCGCCATTACCGCTTTTTTTGTAGCGTCTGAATTTGCGATTGTCAAAGTGAGAAGCACTAAAATAGACCAATTGGTCGCGGAAGGTCATCGCAACGCCCTCTCAGCCAAGAAGGTCGTATCTGCGCTTGATGAATATTTATCGGCATGCCAATTGGGCATCACCTTAACCTCTTTAGGATTGGGTTGGCTGGGGGAACCGACGGTGGAACATCTGCTGGCCCCTTTGTTCGATCAGTTCGGCTGGCCCGAGGCCATTTCTCAATTTCTTTCATTCATCCTTGCTTTTCTGTTGATCACATTCTTGCATGTGGTGATCGGTGAACTGTCGCCGAAAACCTTTGCCATTCAAAAAGCGGAAACCATCACCTTGGCTTTCGCCAGACCGCTTATTCTCTTTTATAAAGTCATGTATCCTTTTATCTGGATGCTGAACAAGTCGGCGGCATTCATTAGCGGCCTGTTCGGATTGAAACTGGAATCGGAACATGATGCCCATTCGGAGGAAGAATTGCGGATCATTCTATCGGAAAGTCTGAAAAGCGGGGAAATCAACCTTTCTGAGTATAAATATGTAGATAGGATTTTTGATTTTGATGAACGGATTGCCAAAGAAATAATGGTTCCGCGTACAGAGATGCAGACGGTCGATAAGACCGCCACTCTGAAGGAGGCAGTGCAGATCGTTTCCGAACAGCACTATACCAGGTACCCTGTTGTAGACGGAGATAAAGATAATATTATAGGCATCATAAATATGAAAGAAGTACTGACAAGTGTCATTAATCAAGACCTTAAGCTCACTGATTCCATCCTGTCCTTTGTCCACCCCATCGTGTCGGTACTGGAGACCATCCCTATCCATGATCTATTGGTCACCCTGCAAAAAAAACGCTCGCATATGGCTATCCTGTTTGATGAGTATGGGGGTACAGCAGGGCTAGTTACAGTGGAAGATATTTTGGAAGAAATTGTCGGCGATATCCGGGATGAATTTGACGAAGATGAATTACCAGATATTCGAAAAATAGCGGAACATCATTATATTTTTGATGCAAAAGTGCTTATAGAGGACGTGAACGACCTGCTGGGGACTGACTTATTGGAGGATGATGTCGATACAATCGGAGGCTGGTTCCTCACACAGAAATACAATGTCCAAAAAGGCGATCGAATGGTTGAGGATGGATACATGTTCATCGTGACAGAAGTCGATGGTCAGCACATCCTTTTTATTGAAGCCAAAAAGCTCGAAGATTGAAGCCCCTGTTTTCCGGCACCAACAGGGGCTTCTTCCATTCATTTATTTAGTGTAACTTCCGCCTTTTTTAGCCCATTGTTTAGGCTATCCAAAACTATCATGAACAGGCACAAGTGTCTAAGCAAACTGCCCTCACCAATTATCGCATGTATATTCCGACGACGGGCAACCTGCTGCCTCTGTCTCTACTTGGACTGTACTGTGATTAATCCCAAATGAATTTTTAAGCAATACTTGCGCTTCCTGTAACACCTGATCATGATTCGCACCATCTTTTATTGTAATATGGCAGGTCAGAACAGGGAGTTCAGAAGTGATCGACCAAATATGCAGATCATGGACATCGACCACTTCAGGAATCTTCAACAGCTGACCCTTAATGTCCATAGGAAGAACCGATTGCGGGGAACCCTCCATCAGTATGTGGAATGAATCGCCTGTCACCCTCACTCCGCTGACAAGAATCAAGATTGCCACAATCACACTCGCAATCGGATCCGCGTATGTCCATCCAAAGAAATAAATCAGAACAGCGGCCGTTATAGCCCCAACAGAACCAAGAAGATCCCCCAGCACATGCAGAAAAGCACTGCGGACATTCAAGTTGTGTTCCCTATCTCCTCGCATTAGTAACCAAGCGGCCACCACATTCACCAACAGCCCGATTACAGCAATCGTCAGCATGCCGCCACCTTGCACTTCTGGCGGATTAGTGAATCTTTTGAAAGCTTCATAAAGAATCAAGCCTGAAATACCCAATAGCGTCAGTCCATTGATTGCTGAAGCAATGATTTCAAATCTCCGGTATCCGTATGTCTTCTTCGGCGAAGCTTTGCGCTCTCCAAGGATAATCGCGTACAGACTTAATCCCAAAGCAGCTGCATCGCTAAGCATATGGCCGGCATCCGACAGTAAAGCAAGGGAATTGGTCCAGATGCCACCGATTACTTCTACTATCATAAACAAGGAGATAATCAGAAAGGCACCAAGCAAGGCTTTCTTGTTTGATGTATGATGATGGTGTCCATGGCTGTGTTCATGCCCCATATTGAACCCTCCTTTTCATGTTAAGCTTTGTTAAACTTGCATGCTGAATGCCGCTCCTGGCCTTTGCTTTCCCCGGGCGGTCCGGAAGCCTCCGCACAATTAGATGCCTGCTGGATTTCCCATTGCCTTAGGCCCCGTACCAATCCATTTACTAAAAATTCAACAATGAGCCCTTTAACAAAGCCAAATGTTTATATACATACCATTATTATATATAATTTTTTATTTATTTGGCTGCTTCGCAAACTTTGTTGCCTATGAAGAAGTAGGCTCCAGGTTGCTCGCTTTCCGCGGGGCGGGCGGTGAGCCCGCAGGAGTCTCGCACCTTCCGCTCCCAATCAACTGGTTTTCATTACCGAACTTATGTAAAAACAACAATCTTTTAGAAAACAGCCATTTATTTTGAGCCCTGTTCAAACAAAAGAGGCCGGTTGGGCCTCTTTTTTCGTTACTTGGATTTGGCATGTGTACTTTCATTCAATCCTGAAGCTTCCAAGACCGCTTGTTCCAGCTGCTCTGTATAGAGGTTTGTTTCTTTTTCTGACCATCCGAATATCTCTGCCATATAACGGATGACCTTATCCTTCCATTTCAGAACGGATTGGATATCAAACAATAGGGCCCCTGTCCGTCGATAAAAGAAATCAAGGGGAGTCGATACTTTTTCTTCCTCAATCGCATAAGCCAACTTGGCAAATAATAAGGGCTCCATTTCATTTACCCTGATTGTTTCTTGATGCTGCATAAGGAGCCGAAACACTTTCGGAACATTGCCCCCGTATAAGTGTACGAGATGTCTAGACTCTGCCTCCGTCAGGTCGAGCTCCTCCCCTTTTGACACATGTAGCTGGACAAAACCAGGGAAATTCCCGGAGCCGCCAACCTCCCCGCCTGAAATCGGAAGGTTTTTTGTGACGCATTCCCCAAATAGTTTATACTTTTCGTTCCTGAATTGTTTTGCAATAAGATCGACCACCATCTCAGCCATCTTGCGATAACCGGTTAATTTACCGCCGGCTATCGTGATCAAACCGGATTTCGATACCCAAATTTCATCTTTCCGTGAAATTTCCGATGGTCCTTTCCCTCCCTCATTGATTAACGGTCTTACGCCAGCCCAGCTGGATTCTATATCATCCATGGTGATATGAGTATCTGGGAAAGTATTATTGATGGCATCAATGATATATTGGCGATCTTCCTCCTCCACTGTCGGATGAACGGGATCGTTTTCATAAAACGTATCAGATGTCCCTACATATGTCTTCCCGTCCCTTGGTATAGCGAACATCATCCGTCCATCTTCCGTATCAAAATAGATCGCTTGCTTTAATGGAAAGTGGGATTGATCGAAAACAACATGTACCCCTTTCGTGAGCATCAGGGTTTTACCTTTCTTCGAATGGTCTTTTTCTCGGATTTTATCTACCCATGGACCAGAAGCATTGACGACTTTTCTCGCTTTGATCTGATAAGTGCTACCTGTTAACATATCTTCCGCTGTTGCCCCGTTTGCCCGGCCATCTTGATAGGTCAGTCCGGTCACCTTCATATAATTTTGCAGGACAGCTCCGAACTCGGCTGCCTTTTTGGCCACTTCTATGGTCAAACGGGCATCATCCGTCCGATACTCCACATAATAACCACCGCCTCGTAAACCTTTTGTCTTCAACATTGGCTCCTTTTCCAGTACTTTTTGGCTGTTCAACATCATTCTCCGTTCTTCCTTTTTGACCCCGGCCAAAAAATCATATACCCTCAAACCGATGGAAGTACTGAGCGGACCGAATGTACCACCTTCGTAAAACGGCAATAGCATCCATTCAGGGGTTGTGACATGCGGGCCGTTCTCATATACGATTTCCCTCTCCTTACCAACATCGGATACCATCTTCACCTCAAATTGCTTCAAATAGCGCAATCCTCCATGCACAAGCTTCGTGGAACGGCTTGATGTCCCTGCAGCGAAGTCCTGCATCTCGCAAAGACAGACCGACATCCCCCTCGAAACGGCATCAAGCGCAATACCGACACCTGTAATTCCGCCGCCGATGACTAACACATCGAATGATTGAGTAGTTACCGTTTCCGCTTCTTTTGTTCGATTTACATTGCTAAATGCCATACCTGTACCTCCTGTATTTGATTGGATAACGAATATCAATGGCTTATGGTTCAGGAAGGGATTTATGAAAGCTTGAACATCATGGCTGATTCTACGGCTTTTTTCCAGCCTTCATAGAGCCCCTCCCGTTCTTCTTGCTCCATCTCTGGTTTAAACTCCCGGTCAAGTTGCCATTTCTCTGTTATACCCTCCTGGCCATCCCAGAAACCTACAGCGATCCCGGCTAAATAGGCTGCGCCCAAAGCGGAAGTCTCATTGATTTCCGGCCTTTCCACAGGGACACCGATGATGTCACTCTGGAATTGCATCAGAAAATCATTTTTCACAACACCTCCATCGGCACGGAGTGTCTTCAGCTCAATGCCGGAATCTTCCTCCATTGCGCCGAGCACGTCTTTCGTTTGGTATGCAAGCGACTCAAGCGTAGCCCTTATGAAGTGCTCCTTCGCCGTACCCCTTGTCAGACCGAATACAGCGCCTCTGACGTCACTATCCCAGTAAGGCGTCCCTAGGCCGACAAAAGACGGTACCACATACACCCCATCGGTTGAAGCGACTTTTGAAGCGTATTGCTCGCTGTCTTCCGGTTTTTTTAGCATCCGCATTCCATCACGAAGCCAGTGAATGGCTGACCCGGCCACAAATATGCTTCCTTCAAGTGCATATTCGACTGTTCCGTTCACCCCCCAAGCGATGGTCGTCAATAGGCCATTTTCAGATGCGACAGCCTCTTTCCCAGTATTCATCAGCATAAAGCATCCTGTTCCGTACGTATTCTTCGCCATTCCGACTTCGAAGCAAGCCTGTCCGAACAGAGCAGCCTGCTGGTCGCCGGCTGCCCCGGCAATCGGGATTTTTTCTCCCATGAAATGCTGCGGTTCCGTATATGCATATATTTCGGATGAAGGCTTCACCTCTGGAAGCATCGATGCCGGCACTCCGAGTAAACCGAACAGTTCCTCATCCCACTTAAGTTCATGGATGTTATACATTAATGTCCGTGAAGCATTGGAATAATCTGTCACATGAACTTTGCCTCCAGAAAGCTTCCAGATCAGCCATGTATCGATTGTGCCGAAAAGCAATTCCCCCCTTTCAGCCTTCTCCCTTGCCCCTTCCACATTATCCAAGATCCACTTCACCTTCGTCCCTGAAAAATAGGGATCCAGCAGCAATCCTGTTTTATCCCTGAACAGTTGTTCATAGCCCTGTTGCTTCAGCTCCTTGCATATATCATTCGTTTGTCTGGACTGCCAAACAATTGCATGATAGATAGGGTTCCCAGTTGTTTTATCCCATACGACTGCCGTCTCTCTTTGATTGCTGATGCCGATCCCCTCGATCTGCTTCGGCTCTATCCCCGCTTCGGTAATGGCAGTCGCAATGACAGACAATATACTTGCCCATAGCTCCTTGGCGTTATGCTCAACCCAGCCCGGTTTTGGGAAGTATTGAGTGAATTCCCTTTGTGATATATGGACAGTCTTCCCTTCTTTATTGAATAAGATTGCCCGTGAACTTGTTGTACCCTGATCAAGGGCCATAATGTATGTTTCCATTCCCATCTTTCCTCTTCCTCTCCTTTTTCCATAAAAGCTTGTTATGCCTACTCTTCACCTCGATACATTTTTTTCCATTCATGGTAAATATAAAAAGTAACTATTTTCCCCTTCAGACGTATAAAATGATAAGATATTAAGAAAAGAAGGGAGGGAAGCGCGATTGTTCGAATTTATTGAGTTGCAGAATCTGGCTGATTCATTTATGTTTGTTTGCCTGTTCCTGTATGCTTCAAACTACATCAGCCTGTATTTTCTTCAATACCATATCCGGAACGGGACGAAACTCAATATCCATGATCTGATATTGGATCCTGGGCTGATCCGGAATGCAGGCAGTATGCACAATGAAGTAAATGCACTGTTGATTTGGCTGGCATTATGCGTCAGAAGAAAAGATTCTCCTGACGAAGAACCGCATGTTCGACCGACTGAACCTACACATACACAAAAATCGGGAGGTCAAACATGTCAACAAATTCTACAAAACGCGTTTCCTTTATGGCTAAGCAGGCCCTTCTTATTATCGGAATCGTATTAATCAGTTTTGTCTTAGGCGGCCAGCACTCATTGGCAGCCGGTACCGGTGCAGAGTCCCAAAGTTTCTTTCAACACTATTTCGTTTACCCATTTTCTGTCATCTTAAAAACAGTTGCCCAATGGTTTGACGGGAACTATGCTTTTTCCATCATTCTCGTAACCATTCTTTTGCGATTGGTCCTCATGCCGATGATGCTTAAACAAAATAAGCAACAGCAGATTATAAGAAAAAAAATGTCGGTAATCCAGCCAGAGATGGCAGGCATTCAGGAAAAAATGAAAAAAGCTGCCACCCAAGAAGAAAAAATGAAGCTGCAGCAGGATTTGATGGCCATCTACCAGAAGCATAATTTTAATCCGCTCTCATCCTTCAGCGGATGTTTGCCGGTTTTAATTCAAATGCCGATCCTGATGGGGCTTTACTATGCGATCCGCAACGCTCCGGAAATTGCTGCACAGCCCTTCCTATGGTTTAATCTGGGGGAAAGCGATTTAATAATGGCTGCTGCTGCGGCGCTTGTTTATCTTTTGCAATTCAAGCTTTCCGTTGCCGGCATGCCGGAAGAGCAGAAAAAACAGATGGCTGCCATCGGATATATATCCCCGATCATGATGGGCTTCGTTTCCATCAGCGCACCTGCTGTGCTCCCGCTATACTGGGTTGTGAGCGGATGCTTTATGATCGGACAAACGTATCTTTCCAGGAAATTGTACGGCCCAAACAACGAGACAAAAGTAGCCGCATCATAAAAAAACAGATCGGGATTCCCGATCTGTTTTTTACGCATTTTCGTTAGCCGCATCCTTCTTCGTTACCTTCACGGTTACATAAGCAATAATGGCCACCAAAACAAGACTCGCAATGAAACCTGGACGGATCTCCTTCTCCACCATGGTTCCGCTTATAGCCGCCGCAAGCAACAGCAAGCCTGTTATTCCAAGCACTTTATCAAATACTTTATCCTTCAGTAACTTGAATGACGAAAGAATAATGAATCCCCAATTATAAAGAATCAAAATCCCTGCAGCAGTAGTAATGTATTCATAAATCTTTCCAGGTAAAAGCAAAGCAGTCACGATGGATAGGACAAGGCCCGTCGTAGCCAGCCCGAGGGAAGGCAATGGCAGATTTTTTATTTTCTTGACTTTTTTTGCAAACATCGCCGGCGCATCACCGCTATCCGACATGGTCACTAAGAGATTAGTCACACCGTACAATGAGGCCGTCATTGTCGAGAATCCCCCAATGATGATGCAGGTATTGAATATGTGGGGAAAGAAAGATAAACCATAATCCTTCAATGCTGTCACAAACGGGCTTTCCTTCTCATTGAAGGCATCATAACCGACCAGACTAACAGCTAATATCAAGGAAGTGACATAAATGATTGTCAGGACAATAAGCATGATGGTCCCCGACTTCGGCGCCTCCTCCTTCTTCTTTAATTGCATAGCCATCAATCCGATCACTTCAATGCCGCCATAAGCGTAAAAAGCATAAATGAGCGAAGCCCAAAAGCCTTTATATCCCTTTTTAAATATATCTCCCAAATCTGTCGCAAGCTTTGGCTCCGACCCGTCGCCCTGAATCCATCCAAAAACGGCACAAAGCGCTATGATGATAAACATCACTATAGCTGCCAGCTTGATGACAGCAAAAAAATTCTCCATCTTATCAAAGCCCTTTGTTCCCAAAAGGACAACCGCTATCGCCAAAATTGCATAACCGGATGCAAAAATCCACAACGGCACATTAGGGAACCAAAATCTCGATAAAGTGGAAAGGGCCGTCAATTGGCTTCCCATGATGAGGATATTGCAGCTCCAATAATTCCAACCGGAACTGAAGCCCGCCCAATCACCGTATGCCTTCCGCGCATAATAACAAAAAGAGCCTTCCTGCGGATCATCAGCCGTCATTTTGGCCAATAGATTAAAGACGATATACGTCCCGATTGCAGCCACAATGAATGAAAGCACGATGGAAGGCCCAGTCTGTATAATGCCGATGGACGATCCCAGAAAGTATCCGGTTCCGATTGTGCATCCTACCCCAATTAACGACAATTGCCACCATTTCATGGTCCCTTTGCTCTTTTTCAGTTTCTTCCGCTTCTTCTTGCCCATGACGTTCTCCTTTTCCCTATATTGTTCGATAAAAGGAGATAAATATTCCGCTCATCCGTGTAATATCAAATAAACGAAAGCATCATGACAATTCCCTTTTGACCAAAATAAACGCCGAATCCCAGCAGGGAAAGCCCCGATAGGACGGATATAACCTTTAATGTCCGCACGCTCAAGAATCTGCGAAAGAAACTCGTCAAAGCAGCCATGAACAAATCCCACATCGTTAGCCCCAAAAAAATCATGCAGCTGTAGATGAGTAAAGAACCCGTCCCTTGTGTCTGTGCTGTCTGAGCAAGCACTGATCCATATATGCCGAGCCAAAAAAGGATGGATAAAGGGCTTGTGACCGACATGACGAAACCAACAAAAAAACAGCGAAGCATTGATTCTTTGTACCTGTTATATGTTAAGGAAACCTTGTCCAATTTCAAGATGCCCTCAAAACCTGTATACAATAATATGAATGCCCCAAACAGCCATAAGAAGATTTGGATGATCGGAACATTCAGGAATTGATAGAGCCCAAGGTACACAAGGAGCATAAAAAGTCCATCCGCCACCATGGAACCAGCCCCCACAATCCAGGCATGCCAGAACCCGTTTTTGATTCCTTTATCTATCCTTGCCGAATTCACCGGTCCTATTGGCGCCGCCAGACTTAACCCCAATAATATATAGCCTGCTAAAATATTGATGCTGATCTTCCTCTCCCTCCCCCTGCATGACCATTGCTTCAAAGACAATAGCGATTTATACAGTTTATGTACAGGCAGGACCTCATAAGAACATATTTTTCATCTCAATCCCTATGCATGGAAAGGAGTTTGCTTTCCCATACTACTTCTGATAGGCTTCACGCTTTTAAAAATATTAGAGAGGTGACATAACATGAGTTATAAAGATCAAATGGATCAGCGTTCTCAGAAGTTTCACCACAATTGGACAAGACCAAAACGCTCTAAGTCGCAAGTGAACGGGCATACGGAAATGTCTCAAACTAATATCATTTTAAGAAGCAATGCCAAAGCGCACAGATGGTGAAGCTTTTCATGACAAAGGAGAGCCTATTTCAGCGCTCTCCTTTCAGACGTTCGGAGCTCATCATTCCTCGCTGCCTTCTTGGCTACCGCTGGCAAATACAGTTCATAAAAGTCACGACTGCATGGAGAAGAGGGCTAATAGTAGCTTCTATAAAATCATGAACCAAAAAACCGGACCAAAAAGTCCGGTTTTTTATTCTTGTTGGGAGGCATTTTCATTATCGGCTGCCTTTGTCTTCTTCTTGCTGAACCAATAGTAAAAGCCTATTAAGAGAAAAACTACAATCCCTATGACAGTGACTGTCACAGATGACGACAGAACGCCTGCCGGTATTAAAGCCAATACAAAGAAATAAATGAGGTTCCCAAATACAGTCGCTTTCACAAAATCGGCTATATGGATCGAACTCAGCCCTGCCAGGATATTGATCAAGCTCGTCGGCACAAACGGAAATATCCTCGCTTGGAACACATACCCGTAGCCGTTTTCATTTATTTTCTTCAGAATATCTTTATTCACCTTGTTTGTCACAATATGGCGGAAATAGTAACGGAACAGAGTATAAATGATTACGGCTGCAATGACACTGGTAAACCAGCTCCATAAGAAGCCGTAAACAAACCCGAATAAGGCCAGGTTTATCGTGATGACGATGATAAGGGGGATGACTGTGAAGGAGTTCTGGATAATCATGACTAGAAGCATTAAGAGGTAAGCTTCCAAGAGATCCCCTGATACAGATTCCCTAACATAGGCAATATCCCCTTGCCTTACCGCACTCAGTAAATCCTTGTTATTGGTAAGGAAAGCCGCAACAAGAAGAAACAACAGTATGGTAAAGAGCGCTTGGCAGCTGAAAAGGGATTCCCGCAGTTTTTTTATTACGTTCATATTTCACCTTTCATCTCATTTTTTGAAACATCATCGATCGGCTTACACCCGATAGAATATCCCCATCATTGTATCCCGAATAATGCAGGGCGTTCAATGGTAAACTTAGAAGTCTTTTTAAAGCTGCTCCTAAAAGGTTCCACCTCAATCTGTCCGGCTAGATTCCAAATACACAATTAACCAAATTTGGATATATTTTCATAAAAAAGATGAAATCTAGAGGAATGGAGTCACGAAAAAAGAAAAGACTATACATGTCAGCATTTTAAAATGTTAGGAGTGTTTATATTGGCGAATAAACCGACTAAAAAAGTCGTGATGGTGGGCACTGGTTTCGTCGGCACAGCAGCATGCTATTCAATTGTCAATCAAGGAATAGCAGAAGAGCTTGTGTTGACGGATATTGACATGGATAAAGCGGAAGGGGAAGCTGTCGACCTATTGCACGGAACCCCATTCGGACCGGCCCGGATGAAAATCCGGTCAGGCGGCTACGATGAGTGCGGTGATGCTAATGTTGTCATCGTCACTGCCGGTGTCAACCAAAAGCCAGGGGAGACCCGCCTTGCTTTGGTTGAAAGGAATGCGGCCATCATGAAAGGGATCGTGAAACAAATCAAAGAATCAGGCTTTAACGGCATACTTGTCATAGCTTCAAACCCGGTCGATATCTTGGCTTACATTGCCTGGAAAGAATCCGGCCTCCCTTCCAACCAAGTAATCGGTACAGGAACAACGCTTGATACTTCCCGATTGCGTTCTGGATTGGCCGAGTATTTTGATGTAGATGCAAGAAACATCCACTCCTATATTATGGGAGAACACGGAGATACGTCATTCGCAACATGGAGCCATTGCACGATTGCTTCACAGCCGATCCAAGAATTCATCGAAAAAGATCCCTATAAATATAATATGGACGACCTCGAAAAAATATTTGTGGATGTGCGGGATGCAGCCTACTATATTATCGAGCGCAAGAAAGCAACTTACTTCGGAATTGGTATGTGTATAGCCCGGATCACCAAAGCCATCTTGAACAATGAGCGTGCAATCCTGCCAGTCTCGATCTATATGGATGGCATCTACGGCCAATCGGATGTCTACTCAAGTACCCCTACCGTTATATCAAGACGCGGTGTGGAGCATGTAATCGAACTAGCCTTATCCGAAGAAGAAATCGCAAAACTGGATCACTCCATCAAAGTACTGAAAGAAACGATGGCACCTGTTTTGTAATTAGCCAACAGAAAAACTCCCCGCTTGTTAGTCGGGGAGTTTTTTCATACGGAAACCATCTGCCTGATTGTAGCCGTAACACCGGCTTCGTTATTCGACTTTGCCTGAAAGCGTGCTGCTTCTTTCACTTTGTCATGGGCATTGGCCATCGCATAGCTGTAATGGGCAGAGTCCATCATTTCCAGGTCATTCAGGTAATCGCCAAATACCATCGTCTCCTCTTTTGTGATGTTCAGATGCTCCTGTATTTTGGAGATTGCAATTCCCTTGTTAGCCCCTGCATTCATGATGTCAAGCCATATGAAACCACCAACAGTGATTTGCAAGCGGTCACGATACGCATCGAAATAGCGGTTGCTGTTATGCTCCGCCCCTTCGAAATCTAAGATTGTCACTTTCAGGAAATCATCCTCTATTTCCAAAAGGTCGTCCACGATTTTCCGCTTCGCATAATACTTATCGACTTCCTTGAGCACCTCAGGCTGATCACTTTCCACATATGCGTAATTCTTACCGCATAGAACAATATGACAGTCCGGGATACCCCTTCCTATTTTCACAAGCTCATAAGCTGTTTCCCTGTCGAGTGTATTAGAATACAGCTCCTGGCCTTTATAGACCACATATGTCCCATTCTCTGCGATAAATAGCATATCTTTATGAAACCCGTCAAAACGGGACAACAAATTATAATATTGGCGCCCACTCGCTGCACCAAACACAATGCCCTGTTCCCTAAGCATATCAAATACATCGCTAAAGTCGTCAGGGAATTGATTATCATCGTTCAAAAATGTTCCATCCAAATCTGTTGCTATTAACTTTATCATTAGATGCACCCCACCATAATCCAGACAAAATATTGTGACATAATCAATGTAACAGAATGGAGAACATAAATCAGCCTTTTAACTGATTTTTCAAACAGGTAAAGTATTCCTCCAGGTCATGACGTTCAGCAAAACCTGCTTGGGCTGAATTAGCTTTCCCGCCGCCTCTTCCATGAAAGCGCGGCAATTTTCCCTTAAATATTTTGCCGATATCTTCCGGACGGTTGCCGTTATGCACACAGACAAGCTTCTGTTCCGAACGGGATGCCAGCATAATGACCGCATCCGTTTCCTTTACCAGTGAGGCAGCCAGCCTTTGTAATTCCTTCAATGACCGGTTCTCATAATTGGCGGCTATGATTCCGTCCGTTTCCGCGCCCAATAATTGGGTAACTTCGAGTTTCTCCAACTCCGCCTGCAAATGGACGATTTGCTGTTTCATGCTCCGCTGTTCCTGTTCCCATTTTCCGAACCGATTCAGTATATCCGTCCGTCCTGTATTGAATTTCATGGCGATAACAGACAATACGTTCATGGCTTCCCTATAGTCTGCCAGTGCCCTTGCTCCACATTTAAAGGAAAGACGGGTGAAACTCTTCTGCCTCTCTGCTTTCAGCAGCTTAATAATGCCGATTTCCCCTGTTCGGTTCACATGTGTACCCCCGCAAGGATTATATTCTATGCCTTCTATCTCAACGATTCTGATCTCTTCTGTGACTTTCGGCTTCTTAACTAGCTGCAGGGAATGCAAGTCCTCCTCCGCCACAAAATAACTTCTTATCAGCCGGTTGTCATAAATTCGCATATTCACTGCTTTTTCCAGCTGCCTCATCTGTTCTTCACCGAAGTCCGCTGTATTGACATCTATCGTCACGATCTCTTCTCCAAGATGAAAACCATCCGTTTCAGCCCCAAACAAGTTTAAGCAGACAGCAGACAACAAATGTTGTCCACTATGCTGCTGCATATGATCAAAACGTCTTTCCCAGTCCAGTATACAATGGACTTCCTCCTGTTCAGGCAATCGTTCAACCTGATGGACGATATCAGGACCGACAGATGTGACATCCATGACCGGAATGCCATCAATCAGCCCGTGATCGCATGGTTGGCCACCGCCATGCGGGTAGAAAGCCGTCTCATCCAAGATGACATAACATTTTTCGTCCTCTATGTATTTCGCTTTGATTGAGGTATCCCACACTCTTGTATAAGAATCCTCATAGTACAGTTTTTCCGTCATGACCATCTCTCCTTTTGCCTGCTCTGAATGTCCCTTTCTTTCCAGTCTACGACAACCGGGAACGATCCGCAAACGCTGCAAAACCTGAATGAAGGACTGTCAGGCAAATGGCCTCTTCGTTTTAGAATAGGAAGCAACTTTTTATTATGGTAGGATAAATAATAGAAGGGGGAATGAACATGACGACACCTTTGATTAGTGCTGTGATAGCGGGAATCCTATACGGGACTGTGAGGTCCTATCTCCAAGAAAAAGAGTCGGAAAGAGACAACAATAAGAAACGATCCAATCCCTATCTGGAAAGCATCATTGTTGCGCTGCTTGTATACTTGATTATTAGTTTCCTGTCATGAATACATAGCACCCAACGACATACAGCCGATTGCAGCTACAGCGCTGATAAGCAAACAAAAACGCACAAGCTCTTTGACCAGCATTTGTGCGTTTTTATTGTCCAAGTATTTCATGTACGATAAATAATTTCTCATTCCATCCGCATTGCCTCGATCGGATCAAGCTTCGCAGCTTCGGAAGCAGGCAAAATTCCCGACAATGTACTAACCGTCACACTGAGGATCATACTGAAAAGTAAGTACCCGCCAGTCATTTTCACCATTTCAATATGGATGATTCTCATGGAAACAGCATTAGCGCCAACTGTCAACGCAAACGCTAAGACCAGACCGGCAATCCCGCTCACTAGGCCGATCAAAAAAGCTTCTGAAACAAAAATCATCCGAATATCTTTTCTCCTTGCACCTATTGCCTTCAGAATACCGATTTCCTTCATTCGTTCCGTCACGCTGATCCTCAGCACCACAATAATCATAATGGCCGAAACCAGCAAAGACAAAACCGAAATGGCTGTCAGAATAATCGTCAATATGTTCAGCATCCCATTAAAAATGTTGGACATTGCTTCCCCAGTAGCGCCTGTGTAACCCATAGCCTTTACCCTTGCTTTTATGTCCTCCACATACTTTTCATTTTCAGTCATCAAATAAGCCGTTGTTGGCTTTAATGATCGGTTGTTTTCTCCTGCCAGTCTTTCAAGATCAGAATAGCGGACATAGGTGATTTCCAGAGGATTTCCGGAAGTCTCCCCTGAGGCCTCACTAATCCCGCTTACTGTGAAATCGCCGCTAATAACATCATCGTCCAAGACAAACTGAAGAGTCACTATCTTTCCGAGCATGCTCCCCCCAAACAGTTCAGAAGTCCTTTCTGTTATCAGTATTTCCCCGTCCTCAGGAATCCTTCCCTCCCTGACTCCCGATTCTGTCAGATTGGCGGAGACAGTGGCCAATAGCATGACGGGTGATTGATTATCCCCATACTTAATCGTATTGGCGCCAAGCGATAAAACATTAAAAGCTTTTTCCACTTTTTTGACGTGCGCAATCCGTCCCAGACGCTTGAGATCCTCCTCTTTAAAAGGCGCACGCTCGCCCATGAGTTCCATCATTGCTTCTGATGGGGCCAAAAGATTGAATTCCGGGCCCTCGACCCCGCTCACCCCCTTCGGCATATTCACTTCTACAACCAAGGGATTCATGAGACTATTCATAGATTCTTTGAAGTAAGTCTTCAATCCATTGCCGAGGGCAAGCATCATAATCAGGCACATAATGCCTATACTGGCCCCTAAAGCAATCCACAATACCCTGCCCCACTTTGCCTGCAAATTGCGCAGAGCCAGCCGGACAGCTTCACTGAAAGTAAGAAGATCGCCATCTTTCTGAGGACCTTTTGGGTCAAAATCCGGATAAGGCTTTTTAACCTCTTCACCCGAGTCCAGCTTCTTATCGGACCTGATTATCCCATCCGCCAACTCAATGATCCTCGTAGCACAGCGTGCGACCTTTGCCGAGTGAGTGACGAGGAGGACGAGTTTGCCCCTATTCGCAATTGTTTTCAGTATGTCTACGATTTGTTCCGCTGTTTCTTGATCAAGCGCTCCTGTCGGCTCATCCGCTACAATGATGTCCGGGTTGTTAATGAGGGCCCTTGCGATCGCCACTCTCTGCTTTTGGCCTCCGGACAGCTGGTTCGGTTTCTTGTCCAGATGCAAAGCCAACCCCACCTCAGAAAGAAGACCTTTAGCCCTGCTGATTCTTTCCTGTTTCGGGACATTGCTGATTGTTAGTGCTATTTCCACATTTTCCAATACCGTCAAATGCGGGATGAGATAAAAACTTTGAAAAATGAATCCTATTTTATTTTTTCTGTACTCATCCAGCTGGCGTTCCGTAAAAGAGCCAATATTCTGCCCATCCACCCAAACCTTACCATTGTAGGCAGAATCAAGCCCGCCAATGATATTCATCAATGTTGTCTTTCCGCTGCCGGACTCCCCCACAAATGCAACCAGCTCACCTTTCCCGAAGGATGCCGTCACCCCATTCAATGCGCTGAAAGTATCGCCATTCGGGCTTTTGTATGCTTTTTCGACATTGACCAGTTGAATTAATTCCATCAGTATGCTCCTCATACTCGTGAGTTTCCTTTAGCTTGTGCATATCCGGCTTAAAAAAACGACGGTTCACTAGTATATTTCGGTTGCATCGATAGTCCAAAAGCCCAAATAAAAGAAGCAGGAGGTTTTTCCCTCCTGCCGCATGATTAAAGTATTCAAAGCTGTCGCTGATTCTGTTCCATATCATTGGTTTTCAGCCATTGCCAAGCATCATCAATCTCCACCGGCAAGAAATGCTTCATTTCCAGATTCGGCATATAATCACCGACATCCGTAAGGTTCTTGATCCAATTCTTTTCACTGACGACCGCAATTTTGTTCATTTGTCCCATTCTTTTGAAATCAAATTTCAATCCTTTGACCATCCCCATCAACGATGTTCCGTCCAAATCATTCACAATAGCCAAAAGGTGGAACGGCTTTTCTTCTCCGAATCGTTCAGCAATATACCTGTCCAGCACCTGTGCGTCTTCCTCCGTCATTTTCCCGCTGAATTCCACTGCAATGACCGTATCAACCACACTTGGTAATATTTTCAACATCAATAAGCCTCCTTTCCTCTTTCTTTCCCCTTTCAGTCCATTCAAAACGGATATTGTGTCAGCTTCAAAAGAATAGAAAAAATTATAAAAATAGCTCTATCTATGTATAAGATTCCGCTGCCTGAACCAAGCTTGTAATACTTAACGAAAAGGGGCGTGCAGTATGAAAGAACCATACGATATAGCATCCATCTCTAATAAAACACTTTCTCAAATACAGATTTTAGAGAAACAGCTCCGGGAAGAAACCGGTGAAGAACTGATTTTGATTGCCTACAAAGACCAATCACCCACAAAAAAGATATGAATGCAAAAAGGCATCCAGGTAGACCTGGATGCCTTTTTGACGCTAGTTACGATTACGGCTGTTTATTGATGTACAATTTTCCGGTTGCCTTTTCAGTCGTGACGTTTCCGTATTCATCATAGATTTTCACTTCTACGACAGCTCCCGGAGCCACTACATTCTTCGTTGCTGTATAGTAGCCGACATAATGGCCAGGAGACGTCTCCCTCATCGGCAACTCAGTGGCATTGCTTGTTGTCTTAATATTCGTCAAAGGCATCAAGATTGAGAAGTCGGCATCTAATCCCGGTTCACTATCGAACTCGATTTTGACGGTATCCCCGCTCTCCAAAATCTTATCCTCGTCCGGTTTCAGGTTGGACACTGTCGGAGCAGTGTACTTAACGTCGATCTTCACAGATTTTTCCGTTGTATTTCCTGCTTTGTCTTTTGCCTCGACTTCAATTGTATTTTCGCCTTCATCCAGCAAAATACGTTTGCTGTACTTGCCGTCTTTTACTGTGGCGGTTTGGCCATTGACTTTCACGTAATCCAGATTGGCATCTGTTACATTCCCTGTCACGGTCACTGTTTCACGATTTGATTTTGACCCGTCCTCTGGAGAAGTAATATCCAATTCAGGACTGTCTTCATCCAGGGTAATCGTTACAGGAGCAGATGGTTCTGTCCAGCCGTTATCAGCCGTCACTCTGGCCGTAAGTTCATTTTCCCCGGTCTTCAAAGTGATCGTGCTAGAGAACTTGCCGTCCCCAGTGGCTGTTGTTTCAGCTGTCTTTTCACCATCGTTCATGATTTCGACTTTCGTGTTTGGCGCCGCTTCCCCTTCAACAGTGACTTCTTTTTGATTTGTGAATGAGCCGTCTGTCGGTGAAGTGATTGTTGGTGATGTTACTTCATAATCCACATTGGCGCGGATCATATAATTTCCTTCCGCTTCAGGTGCTTGTGACCAAGCTCCTCCAACAAGCTGCCAGCTTCTTTTCGCCTTCGGTCCATCTTCATCTGTTCCCAATCCTGGCGCATTCGGGTTGGCCTTTGTTTGAATATAGACAATATAGAAGTCTCCATCAACCATGATTCCATGCTCACGAAGATCTACATTGGTCCAATTGCCGTTCCTCAATGCTGTTTCGGTGAATGGTCCCGCAAGCTTCTTGCCTGGTGCCCCATTCGTACCTGATGCATCATACACAGCAACTTGGAATTCAGTTCCTCCAGGTGTAGGCCATGTCGTATCCCAGAAGCGTAAGGATGCTCCAGTCACTTGAGCTGTTTCCTGGCCTTCCTCCAATGACATTCTTACAGCCCAGCCATTGCCCGCATCGTAGAACGCTCTGGCATTTTCGGCAGTGCCGTCATCATATTTGATTTCGCCCGTGAATCCGATGAACGGTTTCAAGTCAAAATTCTTTTCTGCTGTCCCGTCTCCCTCAACTGTCACTGCAGCCTCTTGGCCATAGTATAACGGAGCGGAAACTTTCAATGTATATGTGCCTTCATATACAGTCAGGCTGTAACGTCCATCTTCATCTGTCACAGCTGGTACAATGGCAGCATCTTCAACCACATATACAGTCGCGCCAGCCACAGGATTTCCTGTCTGCTCATTCGTCACTGTTCCAGTGATGATGCCTTGCGGAGTTTGTTCCAACGTAAAATTCACGTTGCTTGTTTGGTCGACATTGACTGTCACTGGTCGTGTTTGTGACTGATAGCCGTAGGCTTCAGCCATCATTGTGTAATCACCGGCGGCATGGGTTAGTTCATAAGAACCATCTTGCGCTTTTGTATAAACGGAGCGGCCTGTCTCCAACACGCTCACTTGTGCCTGCAACGGCAACAACACTGGAGCTGCATCGGAAGTTTTTGATTTCTTCTCTTTCTCTGGCTTGCTCAATTCCGGAACAATCTTGTCAGGGTTGACTGCCGGTTTATCTTTTGCTTTTCCGGTTTCTTTTTTATCAGAAGCTTTTGCTTTGTTCATCTCAGGTGTGCTCAACGGTGTATCCGCCAATCTGACGTCATCGATGAACCAGCCCGGACGTTGTACAGATCCATCCGTAGTCAGGTTGAAGCTGATGTAGATACGTTGTCCTGCATATTCGCTTAGATTCACTTGCCCATCAATCCAGCCATTTGAAAGGTTGGAGAAGCGGGATAATTGAGTCCAAGCCTTGCCATCAGTAGACACGAATATGTGGCCAAAGTCCCAGTTATTCTCTAGGTTATACCATTGTTTGAACTGAAGGTAGCTATCCCCTTCCGGCAAATCGATCGGCGGCATTTTCAGGCTGAAATTGGCGCTGTTCGGGTAATTGCCTGTCAAGTTCGTCCCATACACTTTTTCACCGGAGAATGCGCTTTCCGGACCTGTCTGGGGTGCTCCCCATTCCCAGTCTTTCGTGCCGAACGATGTCCAGCCGACAGGATTGCTTTCGAAATCCGTGCTGTAACCGACAGTGATACCATCTAGCAAAGCCACCTCATTGGTTGCTGTTTCAGCTGGATTACCGGCAAAATCAGTAACGACAAACTTGTAGGAGATCGAATCTGTTGTCAGTTCGGCCGCTGGGATAGTAGCCGAATATGTTCCTGACAAGTGATTCCCACTTGTTCTGCTTGCCTCGATATCTGCCCATGTTCCGTCCGCTTTTTGGTATTTCAGCGTTGCGGAAACTATGGAGATATTATCTGAAGCTGTCATCGTTAAAGGTAAATCCATCTCTTTATAGGATTCTGTCACCGGCTCATGCTCAATTGTAGGGGCTTCTGAATCATCTCCTTCAATTGTAACCGATCCCTTGATTTTCCCAAGGCCATCCACGATTGAATTGACTGCATCAAATGCATTGACAAGCCCGTGTCCAAAACCATGGTTCGGTGATTCAGGATATTCGTTATTCGTTAATGGCGTTGCTGTAGTTTCCAAAATTTCTTCAATCTCGTCAACAGTCAATGAGGCATTGACTTGCTTCAATAAAGCAACGACTGCGGAAACATGCGGCCCTGCCATGGATGTTCCATTCCATCCACCTTCATAACCGCTTCCTGGCACTGTGGAGCGAATGTTCACACCCGGTGCAGAAATATCAGGCTTCAATTCACCGTATGGCGAAGGTCCTCTCAAAGAGAAGCTGGCCAGATTGTTGTTGATGTCTGTTGCGCCGGTCGCATAGGATTCCGGATAGTTGGCCGGATTCGCTACCGATCCCGGTCCGCCCGGATTGCCGACCCGTGTATTACCAGCGGAGAACTCAGGGAAGATCTCAGCAGCTTTCCATGCTTGAACCATTGGACGATACCATTCATCCATTCCTGGTCCGCCACCCCATGAATTATTGACAACATCAGGCGCTTTTTCTGGATGCGGATTGCCGTTAGCATCTTTCGGAGCAAGAATCCACTCTCCTGCCTCCAGCAGGTCAACATCCGTACCACCGGATGCAGTGAAGGCTTTTACAGCTATCCACTTAGCTCCTGGAGCTACACCTACTTTGTTCGAGCCATTCGGCTCAGCACCAACCATTGTACCCGTTACGTGTGTACCGTGGCCTTGGTCATCATAAGGTGTCGATCCATTTCCAGATGTAGAGTCATACCAGTTAAACTCATGACTTGGAGAATCTGGATTTGCAGGGTCATAGCCTCTGTACTGTTCTTTCAATCCCGGGTGATTCCATTGTACGCCGGTATCGATGGATGCTACGACTGTCCCAGATCCATCAATCCCCATATCCCATACTTGAGGAGCGCCAATCTGGGAAATATTCCACTCGATGGCATTCGTTTCAGCACTTGTTTCTTTATTATCTTCTTTCTTCAAAGCTGGAGCTTTGCTGGCTTCCAATTCCTTAACTGGTGTCTTTGCCACAGGCTGAATAAGCTGTCGCGTTTCGTTCGGCAACACCTTGTCTACTTCCGGCATAGCCGAAACCTGCTCCATTACTTCTTTTGTTGCTGTGACAGCCATTCCGTTGACAATATAAAAGGACTGGATGTCTTTTGCATTACCCGCTTTCTCTTGCTTTTTCAAATACTGTTTCAGTTCGTATTGGCTTGATTGAGCTTGAGAGCGGAGCTCTGTCACAACCGACGATCGGACCTCTAGTTCTTTCTTTGCCGGAGTCAGCTTTTTCTTATCAGCATTCTTTGCTGCCTTTTTCGATACGGCTGCCGTATCTACCTGGTCTTTCAGCTTAATAAGGAATGTAACCTTGTCATCTTTTTTAAATTGATCTAACAGGTCTGATGAAATTTTATTCGCGTTTTTTGTAGAAAGTTCACTCTTTGCAGATGTATGAAGATCTTTTGCGGAGACTGTGGTGCTAAGTGTTGAAGGAAGAATCAGTGATGGAATCAATAGTGCTGACAACAGAATAGAAGATAATTTTTTTCTCTTCTTTTTGGCCATGCATTTCCCTCCCGTTTTAATTTTTTTCGTAAATTTGAATCGTACAGCCTCCTTTCTTTCAATTTCATTACCAACTGTAATACTTTGGTAACTACTGTAACCATATAGTAAAAGAGCAGTCGAATCCTGTAGAAAACTGTTCGTTATTCTGTCGAATCGGGAAAATGAACAATTGGTAACATATGTAAAAATACTTCGTGTGCGGAAATAATTAGGGAATATGCATAGAAACATAAAAAAATAGCTCAAACAAACTATATACTAAGTAGAATTGTCTACACCTCAGCGGCATGACCCGAAAATAGTCTATAAGATCCACCTGTGCAATATCGACTTATCAAAAAGAATGAGGAAGCGGGTAAAAAAGACTCCTGTAATGAATACGTGTGTTCCGTTTTCACAAAAGGCAGGAAATACTACCTATCCTCTATCAGCTTCCAATTCCCCATAAAAAAAGTGCCCCCACAGGAGCACTTTTGTATTTTAATCACGGACCCGGAGCAGACGGAGAGCGTTGAATGTCACAAGTAAAGTAGCTCCCATATCAGCAAAGATGGCAATCCATAACGTTAGCCAACCAGGAATAACCAATAATAAAGCGATAGCTTTTATTCCCAAGGCAAACGTAATATTCTGTTTGATGATTCTCAACGCTTTTCTGCTTAATTTAATTGTATACGGTAATTGATCCAAGTCATCTGACATTAAAGCGATATCAGCCGTTTCCAAAGCCGTATCGGTTCCTGCCCCGCCCATGGCGACACCTACAGAAGCTGCTGCCAATGCCGGTGCATCATTGACGCCATCCCCTACCATGGCAACATATCGATGCTGTTCCCTCAATCGCTTAATGGCATTTAATTTTTGTTCAGGAAGCAACTCAGCCTGGACTTCTGTCACTCCGATTTCGTGAGCTAATGCGTTGGCCGTCAGGCTATTGTCACCTGTCAACATGACCGTCTTTTTAATCCCTAATTGATGCAACTTCCGAATGACACCTGCAGAAGTCTCCCTTACTTCATCAGCGATTGCAACAAGCAACTGGATCTTAGCATCGGTGCCGAAGGCTGTCACTGTTTTTCCTTGCGATTGAAGTGTACTGATTTGTTCCTTCACGGATGGGTCCACATTTGGATGTAATTCCGAAAACAGGCCTGGGCTTCCGGCATAGTATGTTATACCACCAATAGTGCCTTGTACCCCTTTGCCTGTAAGGGACTGGAAGTAATCGACGGCCATCATGCCCTGTCCTCCCATTTCTTCCGCTTTACGGATAATGGCGGCTGCGAGCGGATGCTGCGAACCTTTCTCTAGCGAGGCCATCTTTGCAAGGGACTCTGACTCATCGCCATCAAGCGCGATCACATCTGTTACGGATGGTACACCTTTCGTCAACGTGCCCGTCTTATCGAAGGCGACTATATTCAAATGTCCGGCTTCCTCAAGATGTACGCCGCCTTTGATCAGAACACCTTGCTTAGCTGCATTACCGATCGCCGTCACGATAGCGACAGGCGTCGATACGACGAGCGCGCAAGGACAGCCGACAACCAGGGCCGCTAACCCTTGATAAATCCATGTTCCCCAGTCTTCTCCTAAAAATAGCGGAGGAATGACAGCGATTAAGAATGCCAGCACGATAATGGCCGGGGTGTAATACTTGGCGAATTTATCGACAAATGCTTGGGAAGGCGCTCTTTCAGCCTGAGCTTCCTCCACAAGATGAATGATTTTTGCGATGGTTGTATCTTCCACCCGTTTTGTGACTTTTACCTCCAATAGCCCTTCTTCGTTCAGAGTACCGGCAAACACTTCATCCCCGGCCTGTTTTGTTACAGGGACACTTTCTCCTGTAATGGCCGCCTGATTGACAGCCGAGGTGCCGAATTCGACGATTCCGTCCATGGCCAGTTTTTGGCCAGGCTTCACGATCATGATGTCATCTATTTTAATATCTTCAACGTGAACAAGCTGCTCCTTCCCGTCCCTTCGGATCCAGGCCTCTTTCGGCGCAATATCCATCAATGATTCAATGGACTGCCGTGCCTTATCCATAGAATAACGCTCCAGGGCTTCACTGATTGCAAACAGGATGACGACTGTCGCCGCTTCACCCCATTCCCCTATAATGGCTGCCCCTATGATAGCCACTGTCATCAGGGTATTCATATCGAATCTGAATGCAACAAGGTTTTTAAGCCCCTTCCAAAAGAGAGAATATCCTCCTACCACAATGGATGCTGCATATCCCAGCACAACCAATATGCTATCTTCTCCCATGCCAAAAGACATAGACCAGCTCGCCAAAAGGATCAAGGCGGCCATATAGACCGGGATGTTTTCCTTCTGCTTCCAGAATGGCTGCCGTTCTGCTTTCTGTTCTTTCTCGTCCCTTATTTTCAGATTTTCGAAAGCACCGGCTTTCTCGATCTCCACGATAGGCACATCACCCTGTACCATTATTTTGGAAGCTCCGAAATTCAGCTGCACATCTTTTACTCCATTGATTTTTTTTACATTCTCTTCGAATTTTGCTGCACAATTAATGCAAGACAACCCTTGAATCCGATACGTCTTCATTTCAGAGTCCGTTTTGATATTTTGCTGATCAGACATGGTCCTTCACCTCTTTCACATGGGTCATGGCTACATGGATTAATTGTTTGACACATTCATCGTTCAAAGAATAGATGGCCATTTTTCCTTCTTTCCGATAAGTCAAGAACTCTTGTTTATATAATGTCCGTAAATGGTGAGAAGTTGCAGCGACAGTCGATCCTATGATGTTTGCCAGATCGCAAACACACAACTCCTTTTCTTTTGTGAGCGCATAAATAATTTTGGCTCTATTTTCATCGGCCAGCGCTTTAAACAGACCGGCAACACGCAGCATGTTTTCTTCCTTAAGGTTTTCTTTCATTTCGGAAACTTTCTGTTCGTCATAACTGTAAACATCACAACTTGCACTCTTGTTCATATGCAGGACCTCATTTCATTCAAATACTCCTTTGAATATATTATACCCTTCCCTCTCTTTATATTCAAACAACGGCTTGAATGTTACCATATAATACATTAACGTCGTAGATCATCCGTAACTTGTTGATATCTGTTCTAACTCCAACTGCTCACATTTTGTAAACGAAATATCCCTATTATGCCGCCTTATAAAGGAGCCCTTTCAGTTGTGTACATTCAAGTCTACGTTTTTGTTCGTCAGGAGAGGGTATTCATTTCCTATATACAATTTTAGAAAAAGAGGTGATTCACATATGTCATTGGAAGTGGCCGGATTCGCAGCAATTGTTCTTGCGGCTTTGTTGATCACTGGAAAATGGGTGCGGATTAAAGCAGCGTTCCTTCAAAAGTTATTTTTGCCTACATCGTTGATCGGCGGTTTCACAGCTTTGATTCTTGGCCCGGAGATACTCGGCAGAGCAGTTGGACCCCCACTAGATAACGGACTCTTCACCGAAGAGATCGTCCAAGTATGGGCAGAGCTGCCGGGTCTACTCATCAATGTTGTATTTGCCTGTCTATTCATCGGTTTGGCTCTCCCAAAACCTAGGAAAATGCTCAAGGTAGGAGGTCCTCATCTCGCCCTAGGCTATACTCTTTCGTTCTCGCAATATGTACTGGGCATCCTTCTCGCCATTACACTCCTCACACCAGTATTTGGACTTAGCCCGGCGGCTGGTTCATTGATAGAGATCAGCTTTGTCGGCGGTCATGGGACAGCTGCAGGCATGCAAGGCACGTTCAATGAGTTCGATTTTGAAGAAGGGTACGATTTGGCAATCGGCCTTGCAACTGTCAGCCTGTTATCCGGCATTATTGTCGGCATGATTCTAATCAACTGGGGAGCAAGGAATGGAATTTCGAAAACCTTAAAGAACCCTAATGATATATCCGTCGAACAAATGTCAGGTATCATAGATGAAAGTAAACGGGAATCGGCCGGAAGCAAAACCACGTCTACGATGTCCATCGAACCACTGGCATTGCATGCCGGCTTTGTTTCAATTGCCATTTTGACCGGATACATATTATTGGAGTTCTTCGTATGGCTTGAGAATATCACTTATGGACAGGCAACCGGCATCTATCTCTTCCGATATGTTCCATTGTTCCCATTTGCCATGATCGGGGGCATCTTCGTGCAGCTTGCCCTGTCAAAGTCAAAATATCAGTTGGTCGACAGAGGGTTAATCGACCGTATACAAGGGGTCGCTCTCGACTTTCTTGTGATTGCCTCCATCGCCTCATTGAGCCTGCAGGTCATCGGTGATAATCTCGTTCCTTTTCTCTTATTGGCTGTGACAGGCGTTCTGCTGAATGTAGCGCTCTTCTTGTATTTAGCGCCCCGGATGATTCCAGATTATTGGTTCGAACGAGGCCTTGGCGATTTCGGACAAGCAACTGGTGTCGCTGCCACCGGAATTATGCTCATAAGAATTGTCGATCCCGAAGGAAAAAGCCCTGCCTTGAATGCGTTCGGATACAAACAGATCCTCTTCGAGCCTATGGTTGGAGGCGGCTTAATTACAGCTGCCTCCGTCCCCCTCATCATCCAATTCGGATCCATCCCTGTCTTGATCGGTGCCATTGTATTGACCGGAATCTCCTTGTACATCGGCATCTATCACTTTGGCCGGAAACAGAAAGGATTGACCAGCAAAGATGGTTACAGCTCAAATGGATAAATCAAAAAGGGGCTGTCTAATAAGTCCATAGCGAGTTAAATGAAACCAAATTGAAAATCCAAGAATGCTGTTAAACCAACATTCTTGGCTTTGACTTTTCTTAAGGATTCATTTGAAAAGTTGCTTTTCGGTCAGTCCCTTTGTATGTCCTATCAATTCCTGAACAAGAGGAGCTCCATTTTTTATCCGCACAATTCTCCCTCTTCTACCCGTTCATTGAATTGACTGTTATACAGTTCAGCATAAAACCCGCCGTTTACCAATAGGGATTCATGGGTGCCGTTTTCGATGATATCCCCGTCTTTCATAACCAGAATCAAGTCAGCATTTTTAATGGTAGACAATCTGTGGGCAATGACAAAAGATGTCCGTCCGACTGTCAGTTGATCCATCGCTTGCTGAATCAATAATTCTGTCCGGGTATCCACGGAACTTGTCGCCTCGTCCAAAATCAATAACGGAGCATTCTCTACCATTGCCCGGGCAATCGTGATCAGCTGTTTCTGACCTGCGGACAAGCTGACTTGGTCATTTAGCACTGTCTCATAACCGTGCGGCAATGTCTGGATGAAGTGATCAATGCCGACAGCTTGGCAGGCTTTAATCACTTCTTCATCTGTCACATGTTGCTTATTGAAGATAATGTTCTCTTTGATTGTCCCTTCAAATAGCCATGTGTCCTGCAGGACCATACAGAATAATTCGTGTATATTTTCCCTTGTTAACGTATCGGTCGGCACACCATCGATCTTGATTGTTCCGCCGTTCACTTCGTAAAAACGCATCAGCAGGTTAACCATCGTCGATTTACCGGCACCTGTCGGCCCGACAATGGCCACTTTTTGGCCGGCTTTCGCATGTACCGAGAAATCTCGGATGATCATTTTATCTTCATTATAACCAAATTTGACATGGTCGAATTTAACATCACCTTTGACTTCCGTCAATTCAGCCGTTTTATGGCTTTCGTCCTCCAACTCTTCCTCTTCGAGAAATTCAAAGACCCGTTTGCTAGCAGCAGCTGTGGATTGAAGCGATGTAGCCGCCTGTGCCATTTGGGCGAGCGGTTGAGTGAACAATCGGACGTAGATCATGAATGCGATGATGACACCGAATGAGATGACCCCTTCCATCGCTAAGGCCGCGCCGACCACGCAAACCGCCACATAACCGAAGTTTCCGATGAATGTCATAATCGGCATCATCAGACCGGAGAGAAACTGCGATTTCCAGACACTATCGGCAAGTCGGTTATTAATCTCATTAAATGTCCTCTTGGCTTCCTCTTCCCCGTTATATACTTTTACGATCGTATGGCCGGCATACATTTCTTCAATATGGCTGTTTATCGCTCCAAGCTCACGCTGTTGGTTCGAGAAATATTGCTGAGACTTTTTGATGATCAAAGCCATGAATCCAAAACCGATCATTGTGGACAAGATGGCTGTCAAAGTCATCGTGACATTTGTTTTGAACATCATCACCAACGACCCCAAAAAGAGTGCCGTAGCGCTGACCAAAGTTCCGATGCTTTGGTTCATCGTCTGTCCGATCATGTCAATATCGTTTGTAATCCGGCTCAACACGTCCCCAAAGTTGTGGGAATCAAAGTACTTTAAGGGCAGTTTATTTATTTTTTCCGAAATATCGGTACGCAGTTTTTTTGTAACCTTTTGCGTAACAGTTGCCATAATGAAGCCTTGCGTGTATGAAAACAAGGCACTGAATACGTATAAAACGATTAATGTGAAGCCGATTTTCGTTACAGCCTCCATATTTATACTGCTAATGAGGCCCGCCGTAATCTCATCTGTCATTTCACTCAGTTTATCGGGACCGTTGATCGTGAGGATGGTTCCAACGATGGCTAACGTAAACGCCAATCCAATGATCGGCAAATACGGCTTGCAATAGCCAATCAACTTGCCCCATGTTTCTCCGAAGCTTGCCTTTGGCTCCCCCGCAGACAATCCAGGCGCTTTATGGTCTCTCTTATGCATTTTCCAGCTCCTCCTTAGAAAGTTGCGAATAAGCGATTTCTTGGTAGACACGGCATGTTTGCAGCAGCTCGTCATGCGTGCCGCAGCCGACCATTTTCCCTTCATCCAGTACGATGATTTTATCAGCATCTATGATTGTCCCGATCCGTTGCCCGACAATCAGTTTTGTGGCAGAGTTTGTTTCGTCTTTCAGAGCAGCACGCAGCACGCGGTCTGTTTTATAATCAAGCGCCGAAAATGAATCATCAAAAATATAGATATCCGGCTTTCTGAAGATGGCTCTTGCGATGGATAGCCGTTGTTTCTGGCCACCGGACAGATTTGAACCTCCTTGAGCCACATGGGCTTCGTAAGCGCCATCCATTTTTTGAATGAACTCTTGTCCTTGCGCAATCATGGCTGCTTTTTTCACGGCCAAATCGCTGTCCTGAACTTTGCCATTCGTTCCATAAGCGATATTCGAATGAATAGTGCCGCTGAACACCACATTTCGCTGCGGAACATAGCCAAGTTTATTATGCAACGCCTTCAGTTTGTAGTCTTTGACGTTAAGGCCATCCACCAGCACTTCCCCTTCCGTAGCATCATAAAAGCGCGGAATCAGATTGACCAACGTACTTTTCCCGCTTCCTGTCGCCCCGATGAAGGCAACAGTCTCGCCTTTTGCTGCGGTGAAACTGATACCTCGCAACGCATAATCGGCAGAGTCCGGGTACTTGAAACAGACATTGCGGAACTCGACCGTACCTGTCTCGTTTAATGTTGATTCCTCAACGGCTCCATCAGCAATAGACAGCTCCGTGTCCAATACTTCATTGATGCGGTTTGCCGCCACAGCAGCACGAGGAGCTAAAATGAACACAATCGTCATCATGATGAAAGCCATGACAACCTGCATCGCATAAGAAGAAAAGACAACCATATCGCTGAACAGACCGATTTTATCCACCATATCAGCTTGATTGATCAAGTAGGCCCCTATCCAATAGACAGCCAAGCTAAGACCGCTCATAATCATCATCATGAATGGCATGAAACTTGCCATCATCCTATTGGTGAATAGGTTTATTTTTGTCAATTGATCGTTAGCCACTTCAAACTTCGCTTCCTGATACGTTTCCGCATTGTAAGCACGCACGACACGCAGCCCTGTCAGATTTTCACGTGATACCCGATTCAGGTTATCGGTCAGCGATTGAATTCTCTTGAACTTAGGCAATGTCCATAAACCAACAATAAGAATGAAAAGCAACAAGGCCCCTACTGCTCCAGCTGTTGCAGTTGTCCATTGCCAACTTTTCCCCGATATTTTCACAATTGCCCAAACGGCCAGAATCGGCGCTTTGATCAATACTTGCAAACCCATCGTCACAATCATCTGGATTTGAGTGATATCGTTTGTCGAACGCGTTATCAGACTCGCTGTCGAAAAACGATTGATTTCTTCCATCGAGAATGATTCGACCTTGTTGAACAATAATGTTCGCAGACGGGCTGTAAAGGAAGCGGCAATACGTGTCGCAAAAAAACCTACTGCAATGGCGGCAGCCAAACTTCCTAGCGCACAAAGAAGCATATAGCACCCAGCTTCCAATATCTGTGTCATCGTACTGCCTTCCGTTTGGACATAGCCAGTAATTTCTGACATATAATCTGGCAATTTCAGGTCAAACCATACCTGTGTCACAATAAATAGCAAACTGGCGGCTACAAGCAGCCATTCTTTCGGCTTCACATACTTGAATATTTTGACCATTCAGATTTTTACTCCTTCGTTTCTGATTGTTCACTTATGTAACACTTGTTACACTGAATGGAATTTATTATACTAAAATAATATTTGAACTCAATAGCAAACTCAGAAACTGTAACAAATAGGGAGGTTTTGTTACATGAAAAAGAAAAGAAATTCCGTAAATGTATTTTCCAAGGACTGTATCGCTACAGCTTTAATAAAATTAATGAAACAAAAGAACTATGAGGATATAACAGTGACCGACATCTGTCATACGGCAGGAGTTTCACGGGTCACGTATTATCGGAATTACAAATCGAAAGAAGACATCATAACCCAGTATTTGCAGGAACTTACCTATCAGTTCGATCAAGAGGTTAATAGCCTGAATGCCTCTAAGGATGTTTATAAATGGGTTTTAGCATACTTCCGATTTTGGATGAAGCATAGGGGATTTTTGATATGTTTAGAGGAATCCCGACTCTCTTATTTGATGCTGCTGCATATTAATTCACATATTTCCTCCCTTTCCAAAACCGCCAAGCAAAAATACGTTGGATATTGCATTGTTGGCTCATTGCATAATATGCTGCTGGAATGGATGAAGGAAGGTATATCAGAGAGCCCTGAAGAACTAGCAAAGATTGTTTGCGATATTTATCATAAACCGATACAAAAAAACAGAAAAACTATGTCTCCTTAAAGGGAACAAGGTACTATCCGAAAACAGATACAGAAAACAAAAAAGCTCCACCGCCAAGATAAAAGGAGGAAAGAGCTCTGTTTTTTGATATAAAAAGTCTAGGCTACATACTGGTAAGTTCAGTTTTACGCTCCTGCCTGGCATGCAACGTCTTCATCACCCATTCCGCGAAGCAATCACTCTATCACTACACACTGGTTGAATTATATCACCGCGAAGATTTCGGATTTTTCTAACACAAAATATTTATCCTGCCTGGTTCTCAATCCAGACAGGATAATAAGGCATTTCCTATGTGGCCGGAAGTTCTTCACGGATCTCCCCGACGATTTTTTCCAGGATATCTTCCATTGTAACTAGCCCGACAACCTTTTCCTGCTCATTCATTACAACCGTCATATGGATCCGATTTTTCTGCATAGCCAGTAAAACATCTTTGATCAATGCTGTTTCAGGGAAACGAGGCATTTCATGTATGAACTTCTCGATGCTGGCTTCTTTACCCGCAGCAATACTGGTCAACATTTCCTTTGTGTTGATAAAACCAAGAACCCTGTCCTTCCGCCCTCTTTCCACAACAGGGTAACGGGTATAATTATAAGAATCCAGAACATTAATGATATCATCAATGTTCATCTCTTTTTCAAGCATGGCCATTTTCGCTTCAGGGATCATGATTTCCTTCAATTGCCGTTCGTCAAAAGAAAAAATGTTTTGCAGATACGACAGCTCAGTGTGATTGATTTCACCACTTCGATAACTCTGGGTGACAATCAACTTCAGCTCCTCTTCCGAATAGACCGTTTCATGACCTGCCGGTTTAACGCCGAACCACCCCAGAAATACTCTCGAGGAGCCGTTCAGGAATGTGATGAAAGGATACATGATTTTTCCGAACCAATAAAGCGGCGACGCAAGCAATAAAGTCACTCTTTCCGAATATTGAATGGCCAACGTTTTGGGAGCCAATTCACCGAAGACTACGTGCAGGAATGTCACCAAGGCCAAAGCAATCCCATAGGAAAGGACCGTTGATGCCGCGTCTGGTACATCGAACCTTTCAAACAGCGGATGAAGCATCTTTTCGACAGTAGGTTCCCCCAATGCACCGAGCACAAGCGCGGTAATGGTAATGCCCAATTGGCAGGCAGACAAGTAATAATCAAGCCCTTGGGCTACCTTCTTCGCCATGACCGCTTTTTTGTTCCCTTCCGCAATCAATTGATCAAGCCTCGACATCCTGACCTTCAGTATGGCAAATTCCGCACCGACAAAGAATGCAGTCAGAGCGATGAAAACGACTACTAAAAATAAATTTAAAGCAATTAATCCGTCCAATTAGTTCCTTCTTCTAAGAAGGATTCACCTCCAAGATTATTGAAATGATGGTGCCTAAACTACGCTTATTTTTTGGCGGGCGCAAGATACTTTAAGAGGACCTGATTGATTTTATAGTTCTCCATTTCTTTAACCACCAATATATGTTCACCCAGCTCCAACTCATCGCCTTCGTGGACTTCACCGACTTTCCTGAAATGAATCCATCCAGCGATTGTATCAATATCTTCGCTCTCATCAAATGCCAGACCAAAACGCTCTTCAAGCTCTTCCAGCAAGACCCGGCCATTAATCAAATATTGATTATCCCCAGCAGAACGGATATCAGCCAACTCATCTGCATCGAACTCGTCACGTATTTCACCGACGATTTCCTCAAGAACATCCTCCATCGATAGAATCCCGGCGGTGCCTCCATATTCATCAATGACAAGCAGCATATGAACCTGTTCCTTTTGCATCTTAAGTAGAGCATCCTGAATCCGGGTCGTTTCCATTACGAAGGGAAGCTCCCTGACAAAGTCCTCGGGCTTTGCCCCCCTCTTGGCAACGATATTAGTAAGCATCCTTTTGACATTGAGGATACCCACCACTTTGTCCTTATCCCCTTCTTCTACTACAGGATAGCGGGTATAATTATGTTCATCCAGCACCTTGATAATCTCTTCATAGCTCATCCCTTTATCAAGCGTAGTGATTTCTGTTCTCGGTACCATAATATCTTTTGCGACCCGCTCATCAAACGAGAAGATATTCTCCATGTAAGCGAGATCCGTCTTATCGATTTCCCCGCCTTGAAAGCTTTGAGCCATAATGATCTTCAATTCATCCTCCGAATACGTATCCTCATGGCCTGCTGGCCTAACTCCAAACAAACGAAGAATTTGACGCGATGTTCCGTTTAACGCCCAAATGAAGGGTTTCATGATTTTTCCGAACCAATAAAGCGGCGGAGCAAGCAACAGGCTCATCCTCTCCGCATATTGGATGGCCAAAGTTTTAGGAGCCATCTCTCCGACAACGACATGAAGAAACGTCACCAGTAAAAAGGCAATCGCGTAAGACAAAACCGATGAAGTCGTCTCCGAGATATTCAAAAAGTCAAACACAGGATATAAAAGTCTCTCTATAGCCGGCTTACCTAGAGCTCCAAGCCCTAAAGCCGTGACGGTGATGCCCAGTTGGCAAGCCGACAGGTAGTAATCCAGATCGCCGGCAACCTTTTTTGCCGTAACTGCTTTCTTGTTTCCTTCTGCAATCAGCTGTTCGATCCTCGACATGCGGAGTTTCACAACCGCAAATTCAGCACCGACAAAAAAGGCTGTCAGTCCAATCAAAATTACCAGTAAAAATAAATTTGTGACCGTAACTATATCCAATTACTTCCCTCTTGAGAGGGATTCACCTCCATTAAAATAAACATTCAACAAACACAATGCAGTGCCCGCTTCTTGTCTCACAAAAGTGACACCCACTGACTAATCCTAAACAAGAGTGCTGTTTCACTCTTCAACACAAAAACCATTTCAAAAATTCAAAATATTTCCTTTATAAAAGCCCATGCTTCCAGAAAAAAAGACAGATTGTTCCACGTTCCGCAGAGGGTTCACTTGAACCGTGTAGGCTCAAACAACCACGTATGAAGAACAACTGCTTATTGCCGGCATGCGCTTGAATATCAGTGAATCCTTCCCAATGTGGTCCCTCCTTCTTTTATTTGTAGGCAAAAGTATAGCATATGCCAAGAGCGGCCGTATAGCAATAAGCCGCCATACTGCTATATACACAATCAGATCATTCACAAAACATTCAATATTTAGGATGAAATTTGAAATTACCTTTTGTTGAACCCCTTTCATCATAAAAAAGCCCCTAAATCAAAGGGCTCCCTATTGATTGATATTGATTTACTTGCTGTATCGACTTGCATACCATTTCTCTGCAGCTTCCGCTTCGTCCTGAGTCAATCGATGTCCCTGTTGATGCCAATGGATGTCAACCTCGGCGCCGGCTCCTTCCATCATTGCCTGCAATTCCTCTGTTTCCTTAGGCGGACAGATTGTATCATTGGCGCCCGCTGTGATAAATATAGGAATGCCTGTCAAATCCGGGAGGTCGATCCCTCTTCTCGGTACCATCGGATGATGGAGAATCGCAGCCCTCAATACGTCCCGGTATTGGAAAAATAGGTTTGCCGCAATATTAGCTCCATTTGAATAGCCGATGGCGATTATATTCTTTCTATCAATTCCATACTTTTCAGTCGCTTCGTCAAGGAACTCATACAGCTCCTTCGTCCTGAAAATCAAATCCTGTTCATCAAACACACCTTCCGCCAATCTTCGGAAGAAACGGGGCATCCCATTTTCTAAAATGTTCCCCCGGACACTAAGAACCGATGCTTGCCCGTCAATCATAGTAGCCAACGGCAGCAGGTCATGTTCATTTCCGCCTGTGCCATGAAGCAGAAGCAATGTCGGTCTTGATGCATCTTTCCCTTTTATGAAAATATGTTTCATTCTGATCCCCTCCACCGAGATTACTTGTTTTTGGTTTATGTCTTCCTTTTCGGTCTAAGACTCAAAGCTGTATAGACTGATTCCCCAATCATACATTCACTCCAGAAACCTTCCCATCAGGATTGTGTCATAATATTTTCCATCTGATAGTAATTTATCTTTCTTCAAGTACCCTTCCACAACAAATCCATATTTCTTATACATGCTTATGGCCCGTTTATTTGACTCAAGTACGCTCAGAACCACTTTTTTGATCCCGTTTGAATCTGCCCACCGCAGCGATTCCTTCAATAATACCTGCCCTATGCCATATCCCCAATAGTCCTTCAAAATACAGATACCGAATTCAACTCTATGCGATGTCCGTTTCAAGTCATTCCCAACACATCTTGAAAACCCAACAATCTTCCCATCGACATCTGCTACCAAAAAGAGACAATTCCTGCTTTCGCTGTCGTTTTTAATCAACAGCTTAAACCCGCTCTCATCTATATATGCTTCGCCTTGCTCCCGATCCAAGTTTTCTGTTTCCCCGTCTATCTGAAGCCTTACCTCCGATAACTGCTTCGCATCCTTTTCAAGGGCAGACCTTACTATGTAATGGAATGTATCGGCATTACGTTCCTTCGGTTCAATCTTCATTGGCTTACCTCACCATTTTGATCACTGTCATTGGCTCCATTTACAAGCAGCTCCATTTCCGATTCATTGTCAGAAAAGCCCAGGTGCTTATACAACCCTCGGCCTTCCTCAGAAGCATGCAGCCAGATTCTACCCGCACCCGAACATCTGCAGTCTGAAACGCAGGCTTCCAATAAGGACCTTGCCATTCCTTTTTTCCGGAAACCAGGCTTCGTATACATGTTCATGATATACACCGCTAACCCCTTCATGTTTTCCGCATGAGGCGGCCTGGTGAAGAAAACCAAGCCGCTGATGACCACAATCTCCTTATTCACCTCAGCAATCCAAGCTATGAAATCGCCAGTTACTAAGGACGTTTGGAAATAAAGCCTGTTGGCTTCATGAACATCAGCTTTATTGACCTCGTCTACATCTCCAACAGCCATCAACAGCTCCAGGCCTCAAATCGATAATTGTGAGCGACATCATTGAGACTGGCCTTTCTGACGGTGTACTCCATGACATTCACCTCCCCGCTTATTTCTGTGCTTCGATGCATCGGTATGCTTTTTTGTGATGAACAGTAACTCCCTGAAAATGCGCATCTGCCAATCGTTTCACTATATCCTCCGTTTTATATAGAGCAAAAGTTTCAGCTCTCTTCATTCTTTCCAATTGTCCGGAATCTGTGATGGATAAGAACAGTTTTCCGTTCGGCTTCAGCACACGATGGATCTCGCTGATTCCTTTCTGAATATCGTCCCAGAAATAGATGGTGTGGACCGAAAACACTTTATCGAAGGATGAATCTTCGCAAGGCAAAGAGTGTATGTCCCCTTCTTTTAGGGTAACACGTCCCTCTTCCTTATCGCTCCTAAGACGCTTCCCCGCTTCTTTTATCATACTTGCAGAAATATCCACACCGCATACACTTACAACGTCTGCCGTTCTTAAAACCCTTTCCAATGTCGAGCCGTTCCCGATTCCGACCTCCAAAACGGCCTCACCTGACTTTGGATCGAGTAAATCAACAGTCCATCTGTTGATCTCATCATTCCCTTTCTGCATATAGGCGCCAATCTGTTTGGAAAGTATGCCTGCAGGTTTTCTCAGTTGGTTTCCTAACCATCGCTGGATCATTGTCCACCTCCAGGATTATTGTACTGAATTTTCAGATATAAATATGAACAGGTCTGCCTCTGTTGAATGATATGTATCTTGTACGTACGCTTCCAAATTAATTGTGCTGGTCTTGTGTCGTTTCCAGTGAAGCCAACCAATCCTGAAATTGTTTCGACGGATAATATACTTTCCCGTCGAGCACGATTTTAGGGGCATCCGGGTATTGATTCAATAATTCTTTCAATTCCTTTCTATTGAGGCTGACATAGTAGTGCAGTTCATTCTCTTTCAGAAAGACCTGATATTTAGCTGTTTTTTTCGGGATTTGAAAATGCCTAAGTCCGTCCCCGATAAAATACCCCAATAAAGCTAATCCTACCCCTAGCCAAAAGAAGCCGTTTTCCATATTGTCCTCCCAAGTTTACGCCATTTATTGCATCATCCTCTGATAAAGAACCAAAGTCTTCATGCAGGATACATGACCGTTTCTCAATTCCGCTTTTTCAATTCATCGCTTATTTCCATTAAGGTGAGCAAAATGAGCAACAGCATCATAAAGTTAACCAGCTCCTCTGTGATCAGCGCCAGTATCGCAATGAATACTATCCATAACCAGAAAAATTTCCTATTCATTGAATTCCTCCTGCCTTACCTTTTTCACAATCATACCATGCAGGATCCTCCCATTCTATATCCCTTTCTAATAAGGAAGCGGACCTTGTTAAAAATAGATAAATAGGTGTAATTTTGTTGCCATTACATTGATTTGCACAGAAACAAATCCGGGCTTTTGGCTGAGGAATTAGAAGTTGGCGGAGGAGGAATGATATGGCAAGAATTTAATACCTACAGTACATTGCTGGATAATATGTTGGAACATGCCCAGCCGCCAAGTCTCTCCTGGTCCTGAGTCTCTGGGAACCACCAAAAAGAATGCAGTCCTTCACGGATACGTTCTTTTTAATCACTTTACAATTGCTTGATGATTTTCGCAGGATTTCCGCCCACTACCGCATAATCCGGTATATCCTTTGTCACAACCGCTCCAGAGGCGACTACAACACCATTGCCAATCCGGACACCCGGGTTGATGACCGCCCTTCCGCCAATCCAGACGTCATCACCTATATACACAGGCACCCCGTATTCCATACCCGAAATTCGTTCGACTGGATCTAGCGGATGAGTCGCCGTATAAATATGTACCCCAGGCGCGATGAAACAGTTTTTGCCGATTCTTATTTCACATACATCCAAGAAGACACAGTCGAAGTTCGCGTAAAAATTCTCGCCGACATGAATATTGTATCCATAATCGCAGCGAAATGACGGCTCTATGTATAGGTTCTTGCCACTGGATCCGAACAATTCATTCAGCAGTTCCTTTCTTCTTACATCATCGTCCTCCGTAGTTTCATTGAATAATCGGGTCAGTCTTCTGGCGTTCTTTCTCTCTTTGACCAGTTCGGAGTCGTCCGCAAGATATTGTTCACCTTCTATCATTTTTTGCTTCTCTGTCTTCATATTTTCATCCCCCTACATTTGTGTACGGTCTCCCAATAGATTATCTTCCGGGTCTTCCATTACACTTTCATAGTAGTCATCCCCAATGATGCCCGGACCTTTCACGAAGCAATAGCCATCCTTTTGCAGCCAGACTGTTTTCTCGACGACCTCTTCTCTGCTGCCCAAGGAAATCGCAATATGCGCCCATCAATCAAACGTCAAAAAATAAGAATGGGACCCTTTGCTCTGGTTATGGTATTTTTCAGTCGCTTTTCCATCAAAGGACGTCTCATAAATGACTTTATGAATCCGATATCCTTCACCCCAATCGCCACATGCTCAATCTTCATCTAATCCAATTCTTTGAATGGATTTTTTGGATCCCGTAATGCCTCGTCTTCATTGTAAAGAAAGCATTTGAATGATTGTTTTCATGACGGCATCTTCTTCATTGGAACGAGTAATGAAATTAGCCGAATCCTTCAGTTCCTCAACCGCATTCCGTACGGCGAAACTATAGGCGCTGCGGGTCATAAGCTCCAAATCATTGTAGCCATCCCCGAAGGCCATCGTTTCTTCCGGAGTGACATTCAATAGACCTTGCAGATGTTCCACCGTAGTTCCTTTATGAACATTAACATTGGCGATATCGATCCAGGCTGCTTCGGATGCAACAATGTAGGCCGAATCAAAGAAACGGGATAGTTTTTCCCTCGTCTCAAAACATTGGCATAATGGATCGTGGATCGTTATTTTCACGAAATCATCATTAACCTCACTGAAATCAGATACTTTCTTCACATGCGCATAAGAGCCTCTTACGATCGCTGCTTCTTCCGGGGAAATGCTGTCTTTGATAATCGCTCCGTTCCTCGTGCACGCAATGATCGTATGGTCCAAGCTGATTTCTTCGAGCAAACGGATGATTTCCATTCCCAATTTATTGCTCAACAAAGATTCATACACAAATTTCCCGTTATGCTTGATTCTCGTCGCACTATCACCCACTATCCATAAATCTTCGGAGTGTTCGCCAAATAATTCTTCAATCCGCTCACATTGCTTACCGGTGACCGGGGCAAAATGAACTCCTTTTTCTTTCATTAATTTCCTTACATTCTTATACAGCTCCCTGTTGAAGTCGCCGCTGTTATTCAGAAAAGTTCCGTCCATATCAGTCAATACTAATTTAATCATAGGTACCTCCACCTTATTTACTTAATTCACGAATCATACATTCAAGGCATAGCCTTTGCAATCCGGATAAGTAATCCTGTTCCCAATCACTTGAGGTGAATTCAGGAAGATGTTCAGCCGGGATATACTTAGCGCTTCTTTTCTTTATTACGTCCAAGCCCTGCTTTGTGATTTCACTCTCACAAAGGATGAACATATGTGGATTAATGATCGCCGCAAACGCTGACACTAATCGGCCGATTGCATCATACTGCTGTTCACCAAAGGCATCATTGCCTTCCAGCGCCTGCCCAAAATTGAGTCCATCATACTGGGGCACGAACGAAATCTCTCCGGAAAAATGGGTGCTACCCCGCACGACAACCCCGTTAACCATAATGCCCGCCCCCGGGCCGTTCTGTCCAGAATACAAATAGACAAGCGATCTATTTTTTGATTCTATTTGTCTATCATTAAATCCGAGCACAGCTGCATTCATATCGTTTTCGATGACAACTGGCATCGAGAAACGGTTTTCCAAGTATTCCTTCAATTCCATGTTTTGAAGCTGCTCATATCCAGGTATATAAAAAATCCGGCCATCCTTGACAGAACCGGGGACACCGATTGCAATGCCATTGATTTTCGGATATTTCACCAGCTGGTCCTCTAGACACGCTGTCAAAACTCGCAAATCTTCATCCATCAGTGCGCTGGCCACAGTACCTTCTTCTTTCACTTCCCCAAAACAGTTGAAAACCGCATACTTCGTTTCCTTTTTCTCCAAAAATATGGCAAGCCCCATCATATAATCCGGATTGTATGTATATCTGATCGCCCTTCTCCCTCCACTTGACCGATCCAACCCAGTTGATAACAGTTCCCCCTCTGCTTGCATCTGATCCAAAAACTTGCTGATTGTGGGGAAACTGATTCCTAATTTTTCACTGAGTTCAGGCTTAGTCACACTTCTTAGCTCAATTAAAGAGGAACGAATACCCTTCATGATTGCCTGGCTCATCGCTATAGGCTCATTCTTCATTTTACTTAACCACTCCCTTCACAACCTTTTTAAATCATTTTAATAAGTGGACAAAAACATATTAAACGGATTTAAAAAGCTACAATGTCATTTTATAGCACTTAGGTGTTTCCAGCCAGATGAAAACGCAAATGAATGAATTATATTATTTTTATGCAAAAAAAGAGCTGACATCAGCTCCCCATTTTAGTCGTTTTCCCTCGCCATCCTTGTATCCCTGATGTTCTTCTGAACGGTTATGGCCGCAAAGATACTCAGGATAAATGACATGCCGTAAAAACCTTTCTCACTAAGGACAATGCTGCCCGCATTGTATAAACCAATCGTCATTAAGGCGATGGCTACGATCAGCGCAAACCAGCTGATACCATAATAAATGTTCGTCACCGGTATGCCTTCTTCTTTATCCCTGACAGCCTTTTGTAAAGAAACTGCTGAGTAGAGCCCAAATAATAAAACAGCCAAATAATATCCTTTTTCGTTCAGCTCCATTGCCGCATTGTATAGACCAATCAGATAAGCCGCAATCCCTATTGCCATGGCAGCCCAGGAAGCACCTTTGAAAGCTGCTGTCGGCTCCCCAGCTTTCCTTTCCTCCTTCGGGGCCGGCTCCTGTTTTCCTTTTTCCATCAAAAACTCTTTCTCCTCAAGCATTGATTATTCACCCCCATGTTTCATGTGAAAAATAACGGAAAGGCTATGCACTTCTATCTCCATTCATTATATAGGAATTTTTATCAATTTAAATAATTTTTCCATAATTCTACACAATTTAACCTATTTTATGATTTGCTTTTAAAATACAAAGATGTCCATGTACTTGCGAATTGTAAATAAAATATATAATATAAGTAAAGTGTTATATAAGCGTTTCGTTTTATCTATTTAAAATACAGTATGACATCCCGGACATTCAAGGAAAATATACATAACATTCGCTGGTTTAAAAGAAAGGCATCTACCATGCAGAAACGCGCTAAAGCGTCCAAACAACTATTGCCCTTCAAGCGACAAGGAGCGCATTTATGAAAACAACAGACTTAACTTCAGGGAAAGAACTCACCGTCATTACCCTCCTATCTCTTCCATTGATAGGAAGCTCATTACTTCAATTCTTGTATAACTTTATAGACATGCTCTTTGTAGGGGGGCTTGGTCCAGATGCAATTGCATCTGTAGGATCCGCCAGCTTTTTCATCAATTTGGGCTATGCTATCCAGGCGATGATTGTCATCGGCGGCGGAATAAAGATTGCCCATTCAACTGGAAGCAAGAATCAAACAGAAAGCGCCGCCTATATTGGAAATTCCTTAATTTTGAACTTTACCATCGGAATTGTGACGATTGCAGGCCTGGTATTGTTCGGAAATCAACTTTTGGATATCCTTAATTTGAATAATGAAACAGTTCAGGTTGGGGCGTATCAATATTTAAGCATTTCTGCCTTTATGCTTTTCTTTTCTTATTACAATACATTTTTCATCCGTATGTTCAGCAGTTTCGGCAATAATAGACAAAGCTTCCATATAAGCGCGCTCGGACTTGGTTTGAATATAATCTTGGACCCGATATTCATCTATACATTCAATTGGGGAATAGCCGGGGCGGCAATTGCCACCCTCATTTCCCAAATACTTATGTTTATTTTGTTTATCTATCTGGCAAGAAATATATTATTCCAAAAGGATATTCTAAAAGCCAGCCTTCATAAGTCGACAGAAATCATGAAATTGGGCATACCGATGGCGCTTCAGCGTGTTCTATTCACGGTCATCAATATCATCTTGGCTAAACTGATTGCCTCATTTGGGACGGATGCCGTTGCCGCCCAAAAAATCGGCCTCCAGATTGAATCGATCACGTTTATTGTGATGGGTAGCTTGAATGGAGCGATCAGCAGTTTCATCGGGCAGAATTTCGGCGCCAAGAAATACAGCAGAATCGCAAAAGGGTATCGGGCAAGCCTTTTGCTTGGCATTTCTTATGCTCTACTGACCAGCACGGTATTCATATTATGGCCTGAAGCACTGGCACGGCTTTTCACTCGGGATGCAGAGACTGTGGCAATCGCTGCCTCTTATTTGCAAATCATCGGCCTGTCGCAGATATTCATGTCGATAGAAATCATTTGCACAGGCATTTATACAGGAATCGGCAAACCGGCCATACCGTCTGCCATTTCTATCATATTTACGTTTATGCGGATACCGCTAGCCCTCTTGCTTACTCCGCTTCTTGGACTGGACGGCATTTGGTGGAGCATTGCCATATCGTCACTAATCAAAGGATCATTGTCCATCATCATTTTCAAAACTGTATTCGGGAGGAAATACACACATGCAATATAAACTGTTTTCCAATCTGACAAATAATCAAATATTGGACGCCAATTTCGGGATTGAACGGGAAGGATTACGTGTGAATACTGACGGTTCCCTGTCATTAACTCCTCATCCGGCAGTTTTTGGGGATAAAAAAGACAATCCTTATATCACCACCGATTTTTCAGAAAGCCAGCTAGAGTTCATCACTCCTGCATTCGGAAAAGCGTCTGATGCAGTTGATTTCTTGGACTCGTTGTACAACATCGCAGCTTTGGAACTCCGTGATGAACTGATCTGGCCTCAATCTATGCCAACCAAAACACCGGATGATACTGAGATACCAATCGCTGTATTTTCCACCAATAAGAAAGATGAAGAGTACAGAGAATACCTCGAAAACAAATATGGCGGCAAAAAACAGTTAATATCCGGTATCCATGTGAATTTTTCATTCGGGGACGATCTGCTGCAGATGCTTTACCGAAAATCGGATTCAAAAGCAACATTCCGAGAATTCAAGGATTCACTTTATCTAAAAGTAACCAGAAACTATATGCGGTATCATTGGCTCCTCGTATACACCTTAGGGGCAGCCAACACACTTCATAAAACATATGAACAGCAATGCATAGAATCATTGCAGGAAATATCACAAGACACGTATACCGATGAAACCGCAACCTCATACAGAAACAGCAGATGCGGCTATCAAAACAAAGAATTCATCCAGTTGGATTACTCATCGCTTGAGCAGTATATTGAATCTGTCACCCGCAATATAAAGAATGGAGTCATTAAGAGCATCCGCGAGCTTTATAGCCAAATACGCCTAAAGGCGAAAGGCTCTGTTTACTCGCCTGAACAAATACTGAAAAATGGCGTCGAATATATGGAAATACGGACAATTGACATCAATCCTTTCGAAAAAAGCGGACTATCAACGGATGATTTGAACTTCATTCATTTATTTTTACTATATTGCTTAGAAAAAGAGGAAATCCCGTACACTAATTGGCAAGTCGAAAGCGAACAGAACAGTAAGGAAGTTGCGGCCCATGGTCAAAACACGCAGTTGCTCCTCATAAGGGACGGGTCCAGCATTTCAATGGAGAGCTGGGGACTGGAAATCATAAATGAGCTGAAGGAAATGAACCGGCAGTACGGCTTGCCATTTGGAAATATACTAGAAACAAAAGAGGAAGTCATTCGTGACCACGAAAAGACCTACGCCTTCAGACTGGCTGAGTTCTGTCGGGAAAAAGGCTATATCCCAGCTCATCTGCAACTGGCCCAAAAATATAAAGAAAAGGCATTCCAGGAACGTTTTCTCCTGAAACCTTATACAGATATGGAGCTGTCCACTCAACTATTGCTGAAGGAAAGCATCAAAAGGGGCATCAACTTCGAAATTATGGATCGTAAAGAAAATTTTATCGAGCTAGCCAAAGGGGCGAATGTCCAATATGTCAAACAAGCAACGAAGACAAACAAGGATCGGTATGTTTCTGTACTGATGATGGAAAACAAAAGTGTCACGAAACAGATCCTGAAAAAACATCATATACAGGCGCCTGATGGGGAAGAATTTTTCGATATTGAATCTGCAAGGACGGCCCTGCACCGTTGGACAGGCCAACCTGTTGTGATCAAACCGAAGTCCACAAACTTCGGTTTGGGAATTTCCATTTTCCCTGAAGGAGCAGAGGAAGAAGCCCTCATGCAAGGGCTAAAAATCGCCTTCCATGAAGACTCTGCCGTACTTATCGAACCTTTCGTAAAAGGCAAAGAATATCGCTTCCTCGTGGTCGGCAATGAAACGGTTGCCATCCTTCACAGGGTGCCTGCCAACGTTACAGGTGATGGGATCTCAACCATCCGGCAATTGATC
>JBJFHG010000047.1:0-102335 GCA_051893455.1 Bacillus sp. (in: firmicutes) | reverse complement strand
GAGCAACCTGGAGCCTACTTCTTCATAGGCAACAAAGTTTGCGAAAACAGCCTTCAAAAATCAAGATCAACGAGATCAAATAGAAACATATAGACAATGACAACCATTCATCTTTAGGGTGGCTATTTTTAGTTTTCAGTTAGAGATTGAAACCTAATGGTGCTCACCCCTATTTAGATGTAAGACTTGAATTTCTGCATACGAAAGCCCTGGTTTATAAACCAGGGCTCAACACCTTATACTTGCGCTTCATCCGTATTCTTTTTCTTCTCTACATATGTGATCAGTTCGCCTTTTTTCTTCAGTTCCTTGATTTTAAGGTCCATCCAGAACTGAGTGGCGATCAAGATGGATGAGTACGTACCGCAGATCATGCCGATTAACAGGGCCATAGAGAATGTGAACAGTGATGCATTCCCAAAAATACATAGCGCAATGACCGCAAAGAGGACGGTGAGAATCGTATTGACTGTCCGCACCAATGTCTGTCTCGTACTGATGTTCACAATCTCATACAACTCCTCCACTTTCGTGATACGGCGTTTTTTTCGCATATTCTCCCTGACACGGTCGAATGTAACAATCGTGTCATTGATAGAGTAACCAATGATGGTTAGAACTGCTGCGATGAATGTCAAGTCAACTTCAATGTGGAACAGGCTGAAAAGGGCGATGATGAAAAAGGCATCATGCAGCAACGCCACAACCGCCGGCACACCCATTCTCCACTCGAAGCGGACCGTTACATATAGGATGATACCTATGGAGGCCAAGAGTACTGAATAAATAGCGTTCTTAGCCAACTCTTTGCCGACAGTCGGAGAGACCGAGCTTACATTCGGCTCATAATCGTATTTGTCGTGGAAATAGTCCTTCACTTCAATGATTCTATCTTTATCGAGGTTGATCGTTTGGATCGTCGCTCCTTCATTCTTATCCCCTGATAGGACAATATTATCACTATCGATTCCCAGCTTCTCGGCATCAGCCGCCACTTGCTCTGTCGTCAGCGATTGGTCAGACTGGATGTCGATGCGGGTTCCGCTCGTGAAATCGATGCTCAGATTCAGCTTGAAGATCAACAGAACAACTAAGCCGACAACCATCGCCAGCGCCGAGAATCCATAGAAGAACTTCCTTTTCTTAACGAATTCCCATTTATCAAACTTCGTCGGTAAAGATAGTACATCGACCGATTCATTAAGGTCAAATATGTCCTTCTTCTTGACGCCGAACCATCCTGGGCGCTTATCAAGCAATCCGCCTGTGACAGACATCCAGAGGAATAACCTTGTCAAGAAAACATTCGTGAAAATCCCAATGATGATACTAATGATCAGCATCGTAGCAAACCCTTTAACCGAGCTTGTACCAAAATAGAACATGACCCCGGCAGCCAATAAAGTCGTCAGGTTGGCATCTATGATTGTGATCAATGATGTCTCGTTGCCTCTTTTGTTGGCACTTCTAATACTTCGGCCCACTTTGATTTCCTCTTTGATCCGTTCGAATGTGATGACATTTGCATCAACAGCCATACCTACCCCAAGTATCAAAGCAGCGATGCCGGGCAGCGTTAAGGTCGCATTCATCCAATCAAAGACAAGGAGTGTTAAATACAGATAAATGGTCAAAGTGACAACAGAAATCAAACCAGGGTATCTGTAAACAAACAGCATAAACAAGAAGATGGCTGCCACGCCTATGATCCCGGCAAATATCGTCTCATCCAGCGCTTCTTCACCGAATTGTGCTCCAACAGATGTAGAATAAATTTCCGTCAAGTTGACAGGCAAAGCTCCCGCATTAAGCATATCAGCCAAATTCTGTGCTTCCTTGACGGTGAAGCTTCCAGTAATCATGACCGTATCCTGACTGAATACCTGGCTGACCGTCGGCGCAGAAATCAGGTTATCCTGAGATTCCTCTTTTTGGAGGGAGTCCTTCCCTTCCTCGAAATCTAACCAAATCGCAAGCACATTTGTCGGATACTCCATAGAGGAGATCTTCGTGGTCACCTCTTTGAACTTGCTGGCATCCTTCAATTTCACCTGTACGACAGGCTGGTTGTTCTCATCGTATGTTTGGCTTGCGCCCCCCTCGACAAGATCCTTACCGGTCATCATCTCCTTATCGTTATAATCCCTGAACGATAATTTTGCAGATGTCGAAAGCATTTCACGGGCTTCGCTTTGGTTCTTGACACCCGCCAATTGGACGCGGATCCTGTTGTCCCCTTCGATGGAGATCACCGGTTCATTCACGCCTAGTACGTCAACACGGCGGTTCAATGCGCTGACCGTACTGTTCAATACTGAGTCCGTTACTTCACTTTTGTCCTCGGTTTCCACCTCATACAGGACTTCAAATCCCCCTTGCAAGTCTAGGCCAAGGTTGATATTCTTCAATATGCCTTCTGCCGTTGTTCCCATAAGGGAGAAAACGGTCAGGACAATCAGAAGCAACGCAACTATTCTAGATCTTTTTACCATTATGTAAAGTCCTCCTAACACTTTCAAGGATGCTCATAAAATGACAGTTAGCCATAATTCAACACCCCCGCAACATACAAAAAAATCCATCTATGTTCACTAATCAATTATGATTCAGTGGATAAGCACTGTCAATTTTCATTTTTCCAAAAATGAAACTGTTACGTAAACAAATCATTGAATGATGATAGGTCATCGGTCTGTCTATTTTCAGCCTCCTTGAAAGCCTCCATTCTCGAATAATGCATATAATCTCCGACTTTTACGGCCAATACATCATTGACTAATTCATGCAACATCCCATTTTCCCCGGCCTTTTTCCACTTCTTATCTACCAAATAACGCCAAAGGTTATCTATCCTTACTTCCTTATAGCCCAACAAAGCAAATTCCTCGCATTTGTTTTGCAAAACAGGCATGAGTTTTTCACGGTAAACTTCAAAAGCATGCTCTTTTTCATTCATTTCTTCAGTTCCCCTCATCTTTTTCAGAATATACTTCACCTTTGATTGTCATGCTTTGTCCACTATCATGCATATAGTTAATTGTAGAGTATACGATCACTTTTGAGAAGGCAGGGAATGATAAATGTCAAAGTTTTTTCGGGGTACCCTTATACTTCTTGCAGCAGGCTTTATAACACGGGTATTAGGTTTCATAAATCGGATTGTGGTAGCAAAAGTGATCGGCGGCGAGGGCGTAGGCCTATACATGATGGCCCTTCCTTCCCTATTCCTCGTGATCACCATCACCCAGATGGGGCTCCCGGTTGCGATCGCTAAATATGTAGCCGAAGCCCAAGCGGCCGGGGATCAAAAAAAGATAAAAAAAATTCTCGTTATATCATTGTCTGTTACGCTTAGTCTATCGCTTATTTTTACCCCCTCTTTAATAGGACTGGCCCCGTGGCTGTCCAAAACACTGTTCACAGATGAAAGGGTCATGTGGCCATTAATCACAATCGCACCAATCATTCCAATTGTAGCTGTATCAGCTGTGATCAGAGGGTATTTTCAAGGAAAGCAAAATATGAAACCAGCTGCCTATTCGCAGATTCTTGAGCAGATTGCCAGGATTGCCCTTATTGCCTTCATGACAAAAGCATTTCTTCCATATGGGATTGAATATGCTGCAGCAGCGGCCATGTTTGCATCTGTCGTCGGGGAATTGATTTCATTACTGTATTTGCTGACACTTTTCAAGGTCAAGAAATCTTTCCGCTTACGCAAGAATTTTTTCACGGCCGTGTCAAATGGAAAAGAAACATTGCAGCAATTGCTTGGCATTGCGCTGCCATCCACAGGGAGCAGACTGATCAGTAATGTATCCTGGTTTTTTGAACCGATCATCATCGCCCAAAGTTTGGCGATTGCCGGTGTGTCGACTATGTTGGCCACGAAACAATATGGAGAGCTGATGGGATATGCTTGGCCGCTCCTCATGCTTCCGTCATTCATTACAGCTGCGCTTTCCACTTCACTCGTACCGGCCGTCAGCGAAGCCCATGCGAAACAGGATATGAAACTCGTCGAGCATAGGCTGCATCAAACATTGCGTGTGACGTTCATCACGGGTTGTCTGGCTGTTGTCATTTTGTTCGTTTTTGCCGAGCCTATCATGACGCTGATGTACGGAAAGACAAATGCAGCCGTCTACATCACGTTCCTCTCGCCGATCTTCATATTTGCCTACTATCAAATGCCCTTGCAGTCTGTATTGCAGGCTCTGAATATGGCTAGGGCAGCCATGATGAATAGCCTGATCGGATCTGCAACTAGGCTGGGCGTCATTTTTGCATTATCTTCACAGCCGCAATTCGGAATCATGGGTACAGCTATCGGAATAGGATGCGGAATTGTCTTGGTCACCTTCCTTCACTTTGCTACGATTGCAAAGAGAATCAACATATCTGTTGATATCAGCGTCTATTTGCGGACGCTTATTGCCACACTGGCAGCCGGTGGGGCCGGGTACGCTGCTTATACTGTTCTGCATGTCCCTTTTGCCTTATTTCTGTCGATTGTCGTGCTATGTATAACGTACCTCCTTAGTCTAATTTTATTGCGTGTCATCACAAATGCCGACTTATTGCTGTTCAACCCATTCACCAGGAAATGATGGTTAGTCGTCTTTTTCATCAATGTACCATTTTCCTTGGGAGTAGCTGCAGAACGATATATTGTTGACATTCATATATCCCTGTTTATACAGCTCCTGCAAAAGCCATTGCTCAGACCTATTCATCTCCTCCAACTGTTCGGCCTGTATCTCCCCATCAAGAATCAAGGGATGCGAAAATGTACTTGAGGTGGATTTCGTCAATACCGACAGTTTTCCGGAAGTCTCCAAAACAGCATACTCGACTGCCGAGATATCAAAAACCTGTTGTTCGCGAAGCTGCATTAATAAATCATTGTAATTGTATTTTTGCCTTTTCATCATCTTGTCATCGATTTTCCCTTGATTGATGATGATGACAGGCTTGCCATCCAACAAAGTACGGAACTTATAGCTTTTGAGTGAGGAGAATGCCAAAGTAAGCTGAATGAGAAGCAGCACAAACATAGGCAGTATGGCTCCCAAAATATCAGACTTAGGATCCTCTATCGCCGCGACAGCAATTTCCGCCAACATGACGTACACAACTAAGTCCAAAAGGCTCAATTCACCTATTTCCCTTTTTCCCATTATCCTAAAAATCACCACAATCAATATGTACATCACAACTGTCCGGTAGCCTACCGTCCATAGTTGATCCATTATCGACACCCCTTTAAAAATGCATGTCTTTTTAGTTTCCCATAATGAGCAAGGGCTATACTTGCCGTCAACAATTCACCAGCCGCACAACTTCTTTTGGTTCTAAAGCATTCGTTCTGTTCATATGCTTGTACTACAGATGGCCTTTGAAAGGGGTTAATACGGGATGGAATCAAAAAAAATAGGATCGGCGATCATTTACGGGACATGCAGCATATTCATATTGGCGATCATTTTCAGCTTCTTCTTCTCCATATTACTGCGTTTTACATCGCTTACAGAGGCTTCGCTCTCATACGTGATCCTCGTCCTCTCTTTTCTCTCGATTTTTATAGGAGGAATCATTACAGGGGGCAAAGGAAAAAGACAGGGGTTGCTTCTAGGTGGGGCCACCGGTCTTCTGTATACATTGATTGTGCTGCTCTTCAAGTATCTTGGTCTTGACAGCACGTTTACCGGCCGGGAATGGATCCAGTCGCTTTGCTATATTCTCGTATGTATGATGGGAGGCGTCCTTGGCGTCAACCTCTCCGGCGGAACAGAACAAAAATAAGCTGGGCGAGAAATCGCACCAGCTTATTTTTGTTCTTATGCCATCGGCGCTGACTTTTCAAGCACTTCCCTGATAGCAGCCCGATCATATGTAAGACGGCTTCCGTCTCCACATTTGATGACAATTTTGTTCTCATCGATTGCATCGACGATACCATGCAGACCGCCGATCGTGACGATCTTATCACCCTTTTGCAGTTCGCTTTGCATAGTAGCAACTTGTTTCTGTCTCTTTTGCTGTGGACGAATCAACAAGAAGTAAAATAAAACGAACATCAGCAATAAAGGTCCAATAGTAGCTAACATTTCAGCCATTTATCTATTCACTCCTTTCTGCATTTCTATAATCAGAAATTCTTCGCATCCGGTTTATTGAAACCATACTTCTCGAAAAATTCTTCTCTGAAGTCCCCCAAGCGGTCATCCATAATAGCTTGTCTGACTTGCTTCATTAAGTTTAACAGAAAATACAGGTTATGATAAGTAGTAAGACGTATTCCAAATGTTTCTTCACATCGGATTAGGTGGCGTATATAGGCACGGCTGTAATTCCGGCATACATGACAATTGCAATTCGGATCAAGCGGGCCGAAATCACGCGCATACTTCGCATTTTTCACAACTAATCTGCCTTCACTCGTCATCAATGTTCCATTTCTAGCGATTCTCGTCGGCAGGACGCAGTCAAACATATCGACGCCCCTGATGGCCCCATCCACCAATGAATCCGGAGAGCCAACCCCCATCAAGTAACGAGGTTTATGATCCGGTAGAAGCGGCGTCGTGAATTCAAGAACACGGTTCATAACATCTTTCGGTTCACCGACCGACAGCCCTCCGATTGCATAGCCAGGGAAATCAAGGGAAACTAAATCTTTGGCGCTCAATTTACGGAGTTCTTCATACTCCCCGCCTTGGACGATTCCAAACAGTCCTTGGTCAGACGGGCGCGTATGCGCCTTCAGACAACGTTCAGCCCATCTGGAGGTACGTTCAACCGACTTCTTCATATAGTCGAACGTAGCTGGATATGGCGGACACTCATCAAATGCCATCATGATATCTGAACCTAGTGCATTTTGGATTTCCATTGCTTTTTCCGGAGACAAGAACAGCTTATCCCCGTTTAAATGATTGCGGAAGTGAACCCCTTCTTCTTCAATTTTCCGGAATTCGCTCAAACTGAATACTTGGAAACCGCCCGAATCCGTCAGGATGGCACGATCCCAGTTCATGAATTTATGAAGGCCGCCGGCTTCCTTAATGATTTCATGCCCAGGTCGCAGCCACAGATGATACGTATTGCTCAGGATGATGCCTGCGCCCAATTCCTTCAGGTCTTCCGGAGACATCGTCTTGACCGTCGCCAATGTACCGACCGGCATGAATGCAGGTGTATCGAATGATCCATGCGGGGTATGCACCCGGCCCAGCCTTGCCCCCGTTTGCTTACATGTTTTGATTAGTTCATAACGTATTGCTGTCAACTTGCTTCTTCCTTTCCGGATGCCCTTACTTAATAAGCATCGCATCACCGAAACTAAAGAATCGGTATTCGTTTTCTACTGCCCTTTCATAGGCAGCCATAACCTTCTCACGTCCTGCCAAGGCACTGATCAACATCATCAGTGTCGATTTCGGCAAATGAAAGTTTGTGATCATCGCATCAATTGCTTTAAATTCATACCCAGGATAAATAAAAATGTTCGTCCAACCGCTTTCTGCCTGGAACATCCCGTCATGCTTGGAAGCGATTGTTTCCAATGTCCTTGTGGAGGTTGTCCCTACCGTTATGATGCGGCCGCCTTTCTGTTTTACGGAATTAAGCAGACTGGCCGTTTCTTCATTGACTTGATAATACTCCGCATGCATATCATGTTCCTCGACAGAATCAGCGCTGACAGGCCGGAACGTCCCTAATCCGACGTGGAGCGTAATGAATGCGATGTGAACGCCCTTGGCCCGTAATTCATCCAGAAGTCTTTCCGTGAAATGAAGGCCTGCTGTCGGTGCAGCCGCTGAACCTCGCGCTCTAGCGTAAACAGTCTGGTAACGGTCTTTTTCCTCTAATTGTTCCTTGATATACGGCGGCAGTGGCATCGTCCCCAATTGATCGAGAATTTCATAAAAGATGCCGCTGTATGAGAACTTAACGATCCGGCCGCCTTGTTCCAGCTCATCCAAGCATGTAGCCCTTAAGGACCCATCGCCGAAGCTCACTACAGTACCGGGCTTAACGCGTTTTGCAGGTTTGACCAGCACTTCCCAGACATCGTCCTCCGTCTGCTTCAGGAGCAGCATTTCCACCTTCGCTCCTGTGCCTTCCTTCTCCCCATATAACCTGGCAGGCAATACCTTCGTATCGTTCAATACCAAGCAATCCCCCGGTTTAGTGTATTCCGCGATATTACTGAATATATCGTCCGTCGTTTCACCCGTTTGTCTATCTAGAACCATTAATCGGCTTGCTTCCCTATTCTGCAGCGGAGTTTGAGCAATTAACTCCTCCGGCAGATGGAAGTCAAATAATTCTACTTTCAATGTTGTCACTTCCTGTTTCTATAAATCTGCATCTCGTTCGGCCATTTACCGAAACTTCCCCATGATGAATCCAACGAGTGATACAAGTACGCTTACTATTATACAAGTAACAATCGGAAAGTAAAAAGTTGCGTTCTCTTTTTTGATGATTATATCCCCAGGCAACCGGCCTAGCTTCACAAATTGCATCAAAAAACCGAGCACAACAAGCACCACTCCGGCAATCATCACCAACTTCGGTAATGAGCTCACCTTGCAGGCACCTCCATCCCGAAGTGTTCATAGGCTGCCGCAGTGGCAATCCTCCCCCTTGGTGTCCTCTGGAGAAAGCCTATTTGCAGAAGGTAGGGTTCATAAACATCCTCCAATGTGGCGGATTCCTCCCCTATGCTGGCAGCAATGGTTTCGACGCCTACCGGACCTCCGCGGAACTTTTCAATGATCCCTTTCAGCAACTTGTGATCAATATGGTCTAGTCCCAAACGGTCTACCTGCATCAATTCAAGGGAGTATTGTGCAAGCGGAAGTGTAACGTCACCGCTTCCCCGTACCTGTGCAAAATCACGCACTCTCCGAAGCAGGCGGTTTGCAATCCTCGGTGTTCCGCGTGATCGCCGAGCCAGCTCAAGGGCAGCTTCTTCCTCTAACTTCGTTTCAAGGATCTGGGCTGTACGGAGGATAATGTATTTAAGCTGATCTTCTGTATAGTATTCCAAACGCGCCAGTACACCGAACCGATCACGCAACGGCGCTGACAAGGAACCTGCTCGGGTCGTAGCTCCTACGAGGGTGAAAGGAGGAAGGTCAAGACGGACGCTCCTGGCTTGTGGCCCCTTTCCGATGACGATGTCGAGGCAATAGTCTTCCATCGCCGGATAAAGAACTTCTTCTACAGCCCTTGGCAATCTGTGAATTTCATCGATGAACAAGACATCCCCTGGCTCAAGAGCTGTCAAAACCGCTGCCAAATCACCCGGTCTCTCTATCGCCGGTCCTGAGGTGGTCCTGATATCGACTCCCATTTCATTGGCGATGATGGTGGCTAAAGTGGTCTTACCCAAGCCCGGTGGACCATACAGCAGTACATGGTCCAATGTTTCCTGCCTCATCCTGGCCGCTTCGATGAACACTTGGAGATTTTCCTTCACTTTACTTTGACCGATATAGCTGTTCAGGTCCTGAGGACGAAGTGTCTGTTCAAAAGAATGCTCTTCATTGAATTCTTCCGATTGAACAAGCCTCTCTTCCATGCCTTCCCCTCCTATTTCAATAGCAATTGTAAAGCCATTTTAATGTATTCTTCCGTAGTTCTATGTTCTTTTTCCAACGTTTTTCCGACCTTTTGGATTTCTCGTTCTGAATAGCCGAGAGCTTTTAAGGCTTCCATTGCTTCCTCCAGATTTTCGTGATCAGGCAATCTATGCACCGCCTGTTCAGATGTAAACAAATCCGGGAAATAATCCGGCACGATGTTTTCAAGCTTTCCTTTCAGGTCAAGGATCATCTGCCGGGCAGTTTTTTTGCCGACCCCCGGGAATTTGACGAGGAACTTTTCATCTTCCTGCTCAATAGCCTGCACGACCTGCCCAACTTGTCCGGACCCTATGATCGCCAAAGCACCCTTCGGCCCAATGCCCGTGACATCCAGCAGTTTTTCGAACAGATTTTTTTCTTCCTGAGAGCGAAAACCGAATAACGACTCTTGGTCTTCCCTTACATAGTGATACGTATAGAGCTTTAGTTCCCTGCCATCCACTGAAAAAACAAAAGGATTAGGTGTCATGATCCGATACCCGATCCCGTTATTATCAATTACTATATAATGCGGTCCTACATACTCAACCGTTCCTTTAATATATTCGTACAATTGCTCTCTCTCCAATTCTTAGGCTGTAAATCATTGTATCATAGATTAACGGATAAGTTGAGGTTAAACATGTGAATGGAAAGCTGATCTTTATAATGCACCGCAACGCTTAAAAGCCGGCCACATCAACCTGTGCCGGCCATGTCATTCCATGTACAAGCTGAATACTTCCAACACTGCACGGTAATGATCTTTATTTCTGACAGGTATGCCTCTCACAAGTTCTAGATGCTTTTTCGTCTCAAGCATCTTCACGTCGATCTGAAAGAAAGATTGGATGACATCCGATTCAGTCGGTTTCCCATTGAAAATGGACAGTGTTCCATCCTCAGTGATCCCGAAGTATCCGTTCAGTTTCATTAAGGGGGAAATATCATCGACATACTTCTGGAATACCAGGTTTTTTTCATCCTGCATAATCAGCTGCCAGTCGGCAAATTCACCGATCAACTCCTTGACGGTTTGCGTTTCCCTAATGATGCTTTCCTCACTCATTTCCCCATCAAGGTAAACACGCTGAAATGTAAGCTTCCTGATTGTTTCCGCATATGCATCATGTTCTGGCAGCATGGTGACCCCGATCAAGATTCCCATCGTTAAGACGATATACGTTCCCAATTTATGCATACCCACTCACTCCAAGGTAAGAGATTATTATGTTCAATAGTAGTTTGTCCATTAAGTAAATAAATATTCTGCTAGCCCGGATGAAAAGAAGACAAAAGCCGCCAGGTTACCCCGACGGCTTTACGACTTTTATTGAAGACGGGCAATTTCTTCGTATAATTGCATTCTTCGGCCAGCTTCCTCAACCGACAGTTTCCAGACGGAATGAATGTTTCCCTGGTCATAAGAACGTTTTCTAATAACCCTGTTCCACTCCCTGAATATATCAGTCGGATAAGTAAGCGCGTATAGAAATCCACGATTCGATCTGTATCGAGCAATTTGCTTATAATCGAACAATTCGGCCATGTCCTTTATATTCGGCATAATCCTATTGCTGTATTGCAGAAAATCAATACTTGGCGTCGCCACACTGATCAGATCAAAATCAATTAGATAAAGGGAACCACTCTTTTTCCTGAAAAAGTTATGATGGGCAACGTCTCCATGGATGATACAATGACCTTCATCATACAGTTCCTTCTCATATTTCTTTAGGCCTGCCAAGGATGAGCGTCCCCATCTGATCCAGTCATTCAGATATCCGGAAGGTACATACTTGGAAATGGCATGAGTATTCTCTTCAAATTCCTCTAATCGTTCCTCCCATTTTTTTGATTGATGGTATACCGATACAGGAATTGACTTATGGAATTTTCGGGTTGTTGAATGGAACTTATCCAACAACTCCAGTCCTTCCTTCCTTTCCGCAGATGAATCATAGGCAAACTTCCGGTTACTTCCCTGTAAATATTCGATGAATCCATAGGATTCACCATCATATTCAAAGGAAGGGATTTCCTCTAGAAATGAATATGTCTTTTTGAATCCGTTCTTTTTCAACTTCTTAATCAATAGCTGTTGCGCCTTCAGCTTCTTATGGCTGAATCCCTTAACCAGCATTTTCCCTTCATTGGTCCGCAGTATGTGCACATTACTCCTGATTTTCTCTGACCCCTGCAGCTCATAACCTGCCTTTGAAAGGCTTCTGTTGAGCAAATCATGGAACTTTCCTGTTGACCGCCGGCTCTTACTCATCTGCCCGATCCCTTGAGTCCGGTATATCGAAAGTTCCTTTACTTTGCAGGTTATCATCCTTAATTTCTGCAACACTTCCCCTCAGACTGCTCCCGCCTGCTCCCGCATTCAAATTCGGCTGTTGCTTTGCGACCGGCTGCTTCTGCCCTTGCTGATTCGTCAAATCGACCCTTGCTCCCTGCGCCGCTTGATTAGCCTGGTTCATTTGCGGCAAGGTTACTTGCTGCCTCGATTGAAGCGGCTGGCCATACGGCCCTGCTGCCTGAAATGGTTGAGGATTTGTGTAAACCGGCTGTTGATAGACCTGTTGCGCATATGGCTGGCTTACAGTCGCTTGCTGGGCATATGTTTGCTGATAAGGTTGAATATGCCCTTGATAAGCCTGGCCGGCATACGCTTGATGCTGTTGATATACTTGCTGTTGCTGTGGATAAGCCTGCATCATTTGTTGGGTCGGCACATAAGCCCATTGCTTCGCAGACGTTTCTCCTGTTTCTGAATCTCCGCATCCGCAGTCATCATCCTGAGGCATGATTGGCTGCGTAGTCATATGTGGGTTTGCCTGGGTAGACGGTTGCTGGTACGGCATCATTTGCTGTCCATACATTTGATGCATCTGCTGTTCCATATAGGATGATGTGCTGCTGGTCGAAGAGGACGAACTGCTAGATGAAGACTCAATATTGATATGCTGCATGCCATGGACTGGCATTTGCGGCATATAAGCTTGCGCATACGGCACACCATATTGTGGTTGATAATAGCCTTGCACATAAGGAGTCTGCTGATAGACCTGATGATAATGCTGCTGGGCAGATGAAGTAGATTCCACCAGACTAGAAGACTCCTCCACCAACGGTTGGCACATCGGCATATGGCTATGCATCATCTCAGCTGTGGCATACATCGGGAAAGCAGGCTCACAAAATCCGGTGCCCGGCATAATCGGAGTAATCGGGACGCATTGCTCCAAGGGTAATACCATTGGTTTAGCGTGCTCCTGTATCGGTTGCGGGGTCATAATCGGCTGCGGCGGTTTCGTCGGCATCATGATCGGCTGAATGACCGGTTGGGGCTTTTCAGGTACTTTTGCTGGGCTTTGCACATTCATATTGGCCATATTCACCAAATAATAATTATGAATATCCACTTCCGGTATCGCCGGCTGTGCCGGCATCGGGGTCGGCTGATACGGCATTTCCTTTATGGGCATCTCCTTTATAGGCATTTCTTTCTTCAGCGGCATTCCCGACATAATAGGCATTTCTTTTACGGTCGTCCCCGGCATCTTAACCGGCGCTTCCTTCACCTTTGTGGTCATAGCTTTCACTGTACCCGGTATTTTGATTTTCATCCCCGGCATAATCATATCCGGGTTGCTTAATTGAGAATTGATGGATTTCAGTTCTTCAAACGAGACACCGTACTTCTTGGACAAGTTCCAAAGTGTGTCTCCTTTTTGGACAATGTGTATTTTCACGCTATTTCCCTCCTATGCTAATGTCCATATATACTATGAAGAAGTGGGCAATTTGCTAATCTTTTTCAAGAAAACTTATGCTGCTCCATTTTTGTTTATGTATATGGACATAAGAAGAGAGGATAAGGAGTAAAAATCCCCCAATTTTAGGCCGAATGTGGTATAATCTTTTTTTATAATGTTCAATTATTTAAGAGCCTTCTATTATGGAGAGGACAGGAGGGGCTTCCATGTATATGCCGATGAAAAACCGCAACAGAAAGAACAATAAAGAACAGCCAACAGCAAAAGTGCCAAAAATGTCTAAATGGATGTATTTATTATTATTCTGTAATATATTCATTCTCCCTTTTATTGTATTACTGTCCAGTGAAATAATAGTAAGGAATGAGATTGATACATATTCACTGTTAGAATTTTCGGACGTAAAGACGCGCGCCTTTCTTTTAAATTACATCATTTATTTTTGTGCTTTAAATATTTTTATATTTCTCCCACGAAAGATTTATCTAGGATGTTCTTTAATCCTCAGCTTATCTTTCATTCTATTTGCGATTGCCAACCAAATGAAACTGGCTTTAAGAAACGCACCTATCACATTAGCGGATTTTTCATTACTAGACGAATTAGCGGGGCTCGCTGATCTCGATATCCCATTTTTCAAGATCATTCTGGCTTTTATTATACTGCTGACAGGCTTGACGGGTATTTACTTCCTTCCCAAACGCAAGGAACACTGGCTGATCAAGTCGACACTCGGGCTAATATCTGTTTCATTGCTGCTGGTCATTTGGTTTGAGAAACCAGTTTCCCCTTCTGCTGAAGCAAAATTGTGGTATTTACGGTGGGATCCCGAGCGGGCAGTCGGCGAGAACGGACTTATCGCAAATTTCACACTGGTTTCCCAGAAGTCCCAAGTAAAAGCGCCTGAAGGATATTCAAAGAAGGCGATAGCTGACATCATAGCTACATATAAACCTGATGATTCAAGTACTGTTACTGCCTCAAATGTAAATATGAATACCGGATTAACGGAACCTAATGTGATTTTCCTTATGAGTGAAGCCTTTGTTGATCCATATATATGGGGAGAAGAATACTTTACGAAAGATCCCGTCCCAAATTTCAGAAAAGCATACGAAGAGTCATTTCATGGCATGGTATACTCACCAGAGTTCGGAGGCGCTACTGCAAATGTAGAGTTTGAAGCTCTCACTGGTCTCAGCAAGCAGTTTATCAACTCGGATATAATTGCTTATAACTCGCTAAATATGGATCTTCCATCAATCGCAAAAGTGTTTAGCTCGTCCGGTTATCGCACAACGGCCATTCATGCTTACAAGAGTTGGTTTTACCAACGAGCGAATGTCTATAAGAATCTGGGCTTTGATAAGTTCATTTCGGGAGAATTTTTAAACTTGGATCACCCATTAAACGCTGGTAAAGGTTATCCTTCCGACAGACACATGACAGATGCTATACTGACCATCTTGAACACCAATAGCGAGCCAGCCTTTATCCACGCTGTCGGAGTAGAAGGACACTTGCCGTATTATAAAAACAATACAGAAAGTGAGTTTCTCGATAGTTCCTCCATGAACACCGAAACCTATGGTTTCTTCAACACCTATGTCAACCGAATGAATAGTGTCGACCGGGAACTTGGGCGGCTTCTTGAAGAATTAAAAAAGTTGGAACGCCCTACTATTGTAGTGTTTTGGGGAGATCATTATCCTGGTCTACCCTTCGAACAAGTTTATGGTGATTCTGGGCTGCAATTAGCCAGCACTACCAATGGCAGTTACGAAGACTTCATCAACATCCATCAAGTCCCCTATTTTATCTGGAACAGTGCCGGAACTTCCGATGAAGAGATGAACATAACACCCAATATGTTTGGGCAAATCGTCACTGACATGGCAAACATAGAAGGAAATACAGTCTTAGAAATCTTATCCGAAATGATGGAGAAAGCTGACACATACATCCCATATGGCCAATATACGGAGGAGATGGGGGCATTCACTAAGGAAATGCAGGATTTGCGCCTGCTTCAATACGATTTATTGAACGGCAAAGATTACTATGGACAAATTGCCGGTAAAGAGGAATCAAACAAGAACTTCCATATCGGTTGGACATCGGACCCTGTCGTCACTGTCACAAAAGCAAGCGGCAAATTACTGATCAAAGCAACCGGTATACCAAAGTTTGCGAAGCTTTTCAATGAATCCGGTGAAGAGATAAATGCGACTTGGATTCAATCTCCCGAAGGGGTTTCCATTTTTGAAATAAACGAGACTCCTAAAAAGGTCTTTTTCGAAGTTAGAAATGACCGTGACACATTATTATTAAGAACGAAGGAGTTTTCTATAGCAAATTGATGCCTCTTTATCTGAACAAAAAGATAATATGATTTATCAGTCTAAAAACTGGTGGAAGGAAATATGCTGTTCCCTCCGCCAGTTTTTTTATAAGTTTTTTGTCAGACATACATGTGATTCCTTTTGAAATTAAGACATGAACATCCGATCGATTGCCAGTCTGGCAAACTTAGCGGTCTTTTGGTCCACTTTAATGACATGAACGGGCTGTCCGCCCCTGATACTATCAAGGCTCCACAGCAAATGCCTGGCATCAATCCTATTCATCGTCAGGCACGGGCACATATATGGGTTCAAAGATATGACTTTTTTATCCGGATGTCGGGCCGCCAAACGATTGACCAGGTTCATCTCAGTACCTATCGCCCATTTTGAGCCGGGAGCGGCGTTTTCAATCGTCTCAATGATATGCTTTGTGCTGCCGTTATGATCCGACAATTCAACCACTTCCCTTTTGCATTCGGGATGCACGAGTATGGACATATCAGGGTACTCCCGACGTATGTCTAGAACATTTCCTACTGTAAAGTTCTCATGGACCGAGCAATGCCCTTTCCAAAGAATAATTCGGCAGTCATCCATGCGCCCATCATACAGCAACTGCCTTTTGACCGGATCCCATACCGCCATTTCCTCCTCCTTTATCCCAAGGTCAGCAGCAGTATTTCTCCCAAGATGCTGATCCGGGAGAAACAGAATCCTTTTCTTTTGGCTGTACGCCCATTTCAGCATAACATGCGCATTGGAGGATGTGACTGTGGCTCCACCGTTGCGGCCGACGAAAGCTTTTATTTCGGCTGTTGAATTGACATACGTTAACGGGATCATCGTATCATCGAAGATTTGCCGCAAAATGTCCCAGGCATATTCAGTCTGCGGTAAGTTGGCCATGTCTGCCATCGAACACCCGGCCCGCAAATCGGGTAATAGGACTGTCTGGTCTGACCCTGTCAGCATATCGGCTGTTTCCGCCATGAAATGAACACCGCAGAACACTATGAAGGATGCTTCTTTTTGGCTGGCTGATACCTGGGCAAGCTGCAATGAATCTCCTGTCGCATCACAATACTGGATGACTTCATCCTTTTGGTAATGGTGACCGGGGATAAATAAATCCTTCCCCAGCTCTCTCTTTGCGCTCCTTATGGATGCATGCACTTCTTCATCCTTCATCATGGCATATCGTTCCGGAATCATCTTCCCTTGCAGGACAATGTCAATGCTTGTTCCCATATGCTTCCTCCTTATTTATATCCCTTACCACTTTTGCGCTGATATCGAGTGCTTTTGCCGAGTGGGTTAGGCATCCGAGCGAGATGTAATCGACACCCGACTCCCTGTATTCATGTAATCGATCGATTGTGATTCCACCTGATGCTTCCGTTACAACATGACCCGGAAGATAATCAATCATTTCCCGAATTTCCTCCGGCCGGCAATTATCAAACATGATGATATCAGCTCCGGCTTCCGCCGCTTCTATTGCCTGTTCCAGGGAACTGGCCTCCACTTCAATCCTTACCATATGTCCGACCTTTTCTTTCACCATTTCTATCGCTTTGGTGACGCCCCCTGCAAAATCAATATGATTATCCTTGATCATCACTCCGTCATATAAACCAAGCCTATGATTTTTTGCCCCGCCGCACCGAACCGCATATTTTTCAAACATTCGCAAACCCGGAGTTGTTTTCCTCGTGTCACAGACAATAGTCTTCGTCCCTTCCATCACCTTCACTGCCTCATTCGCTAATGAGGCAATGCCGCTCATGCGCTGGACAAGGTTTAATATGACCCGTTCCCCCGCCAAGAGAGCAGGTATGGTTCCCTTAATGTGGGCAATTCGATCACCAGGATTAATCTCTTCACCATCATACACATACTGTTCTATTTGGGCTCCGTGATCCAACATCCTGAAACCCGTTTCAATGATGATGTTGCCGCAAAAAATGCCCGCTTCCTTGGCTACAAATGTGAAGTGACCCTGTTCATCACCATTGAATAAGGCATTTGATGTGGCATCCCCTTCCCCGATATCCTCCATAAAAAAATGATCAAGCATTTGTACAAGTTTTCTTTTGTTCATTTGCCACGATTCCTTTCCGGTTGACTTTATCAATGTTCACGTACTTTTTTTTCCACAATAGGGATTGTTCCGGATAATCCGTGCGGATATGGCCTCCCCTGCTTTCTTTTCTTTTCAAGGCTGAATAAACAATCAGGCTGCCAGTCACTAACATGGAAGCCACCCTCAGCTTTTCAGGAGGCAAACGGATCCAGGAACCGGTAATGAGGCTATCCAGTTCCCATTTTTCAAGCCAATCAGCCAGTTCCCGAAGCCCCGTCTCTGTCCGGGTAATGCCTGCAAAGTTGAACAAGTGAGCTTGCAGCTCCCTTTCTAATGGTAAAGTGACATTCTCCTGTACAATCGGAAGATGGGCGTAAAGGCCCTTTGGCCGGTTTGGCGCCTCCTTCAAATAGATTCCAAGCTCCTTCCCGAAAACAAGGCATTCCAACAACGAGTTCGATGCCAGGCGATTAGCTCCATGAATCCCCGTACAAGCTACCTCCCCTACTGCATAAAGCCCCTCTATATCTGTCCGCCCGTAAATATCTGTCCGGATCCCGCCCATCATGTAATGGCTCGCAGGTGATACCGGCAGCTTGCCCGCTTCCCAATCGATCCTGTTTGCTTTACAGAGCTCAGTAATCGCAGGAAAGCGGCGGTCGAACTGCTCGATGGCCCGGATATCAAGATATACAGAATGGCCATTTCTCATATGGCGGTATACCTTGCCGGACACAATATGTCTCGGTGCCAGATCTTCCAGGGGATGGACACCGGCCATGATCTGTCTCCCTGTTTCATCAATAAGCTTCCCGCCTTCTCCCCTGACCGCTTCTGACACGAGCCCTTTCGTATCGACCCCAATGGCCAAGGCCGTAGGGTGAAATTGGACAAACTCCATATCCGTAAGCACCGCCCCCGCTTTGAATGCCATTGCATAACCATCTCCATAGGCGTTGTGTCCATTTGTCGTATAAGGATAAAGACGTCCGCACCCCCCAGTGGCCAGCACCGTATGAGAAGAGTGATAGATATGTATATGGCCGGCTTTGTCCCTTGTTACGGCCCCTGTACATGACCCGCATGGTGAAACAAGCAGTTCAACAGCCGTCTCTTGTTCTTTAAGCTCCACCCTGGTTTCCCTCAGTTGACCGATCATAAAGTTGACCAGTTCCCTCCCTGTCGCATCCCCTTTGTTATGCAGTATACGGGGATTGCTGTGTGCGCCTTCTAAAGCAAAGAGAAGGTTTAGTTTGTCATCTCTATCAAAATGCAGACCGTTTTCAATCAATTCACCAATCAATTTCTTGCCTTTTCGCGCTAAAAAACAGACCATCTCCGGATCATTATGGTAGTCCCCTGCCATCAATGTATCCCGGCAATGGCTCTCAATCGTATCATCCGGGTGCAGAGCTACAGCTATCCCGCCCTGGGCCTTGAAAGAATTGCTATCGCGCAAACCAGCTTTTGTCACAATCGTGACACGCTTCGTGCGGCTTGCGTAAATGGCTGTCTGTATAGCCGCAATACCGCTTCCTATAATCAGTACATCCGTTTCGTATGTATGCATATTTACCTCCTGTTTTTACAGGTGTCTTGACACATATATTTACATAAACGTAAACTGTAATCAAGCTTTTTTGTAGAATTGGAGTTTATTTGTTTTAGGAGGCCAGCATGAATAAATATTTTGATCTAGCTGCAAGCTGCCCGATGTCCCAAAAAGCAGTAGAAGCTTATTCCGAGGCTGCCCGTACATGCTGCGGTAACACAGAATCACTTCACCGCCATGGCCAAAAGGCAGCACAGCTGCTAGCCTACTCTCGTGACATCTTTGCCGAACACCTAACGATCAGGCCTGAACGAATCATTTTTACAAGCGGGGGGACAGAGAGCAATCGCTTGGCCATCGAGACATTGCTGCACAATGCTAAGACAGGCTGTAATCACGTCATCATATCAGGGATGGATCACCCTTCCATTGAACACACGCTAAGATCGCTCGCCCAAAAGGGAGGGATTTCAGTGGACATTCTGAAACATCTGCCTGATGGCTCCGTCGACCTTCTCGATCTCGAGAGGAAAATCAGGCCTGAAACAGCTCTTGCCGTCATACAGCATGTCAATTCAGAAATCGGTGTTATTCAAGATATTGAGGCGATAGCCGCAATCCTAGAGAAGTATGGCGTAGCCCTCCACGTCGATTGTGTGCAATCATTCGGCAAAATGGACTTAGCTCCGCTCACTTCCTTAACAGACAGCCTAACAGTTTCGGCGCACAAAATCGGCGGTCCAAAAGGGAGTGGGGCCTGCATTTTCACCGGAAAGATACCGCCCCTTCCCCTGACGGAAGGTATAAGCCATGAGTTCGGTTATCGGGCCGGAACGATTGATGTGCCTTCCATTTTTGCCCTCACTGTTGCCCTCCAAGAATCTGCAGCCGTCATGGATTTTCGTCCTATCACCACCTTACGGAGCAGCTTGATTACTATGCTGCGAGATGCAGAGCTTTACTTTGAGGTCGTGGAAGGGGCTCGTGGCAGACAGCTGCCTCACATCCTGTCCCTGCTTTTTAAGTCAGTGCAAGGCCAATATGTTATGATGGAATTGGATAGGAAAGGCTACTCTGTCTCCACCGGCAGCGCCTGCCAGGTCGGGATGCACCTGCCGCCGAAGGCCTTGCTTGCCATCGGCATCGAGCCTGAAAAGGCCAAGAGCAGCATCCGCATATCTCTCGGGCCTTGGCATACCATTGAGGATTGCCGCATGCTTGCCGACGCCATAATCGAGATCGTGAAGCCTGCCCAAATGTAATCACAAATAAGGAGTTACCGGATATATGACAAATCCAAGAAAACTGTATGGCGAGGATAGAAGAATTGAATTATTAAAGCTCTTACAGGAAAGCCGGCTGCCCCTCACCGGTTCCCAACTTTCTAAAATGGTGAATGTCAGCAGACAGGTCATAGTGGGGGATATTACCTTACTGAAAGCAAAAGGGGAACCAATCATGGCCACCAGCCAAGGTTATGTATATTTGCATACAAACAGATCGCCTATTTCCGTAGAACGTGTTATAGCCTGTACTCATCCCCCTGAGCGTACAGAGGAGGAGCTTCTCATTTTGGTCGACCTTGGAGTCACTGTTAAAGACGTGAAAGTTGAACACCCTGTCTACGGCGATCTGACTGCTTCCATCATGGTCAGCAACCGCAGGGAAGTCACGCAATTCCTGGATAAAATCAGAAAGACCGGCGCATCATTGTTATCCGAACTGACAGACGGAACGCACCTGCACACGATTTCTGCTCCGTCAGAGACAATCCTTAATGAGGCAGTTGAGATGCTCAGCCAAGCCGGGCTCCTCATTAAGGAGGATTAATCGAGCAGGAAGGGGTGATTAACCCTCAACCTCTCACACCGCCGTACGTACAGTTCCGTATACGGCGGTTCAACCAAGTTAAGTGACGCAAGGTTTTATAGCGAATTTGTAGACTTTCGAGCTCTTGGGAATACCAGTAGGCATTTCCAAGGGCTTTGAAGTGATTTACCGTACTTTCTTCTTCATTCGCTAGATGCTTGCTTTAGTGATATGAATCTTTGGCTCTTTCGTCGATGTGAGACTGAACCCCAGAAACTTACGTTTCCAAGGTCGGTCTACCGCTGACTTCTTCTCATTCATCTTCAATCGGAGTTTCCCTTCAATGAATGGTTCAATGCAGGCCAAGGTTCGCTCTCCTGTACGCTTTGATTTCACGTAGATGATATTGCAGTCATCCGTATACCGTACGAATCGATTGATGTGCTCGCCTCTCCAATTCTTTATCCAATTCATCTAGGACAATATTAGAAAGCAAGGGACCTCACTGAGGAGTTCCTTTCTCCGTACCGGAAACCGCTCCATTGATCATGACGTCCGCTTGTAAATACCGGCGAATCAGCCTCAATAGAGGTTTTTCGACGATTTTCTTCGCTAGCTTGCTCATCAGCCAGTCATAATTGACCTTGTCGAAGAACTTCTCAAAAGTCCATGTCTACTACCCATCTATGTCCATCTTTGATATAGCCTTTCACTTTCCTTACGGCGTCATAGGCACTCCGGTTTGGTAGGAAGCCACAGCTATGTTGGGAGAACATTGGGTCGTAACTCTGCGATAGCACTTGGGCAATTGCTTGTTGAATCAAACGGTCTATCACGGAAGAAATCCCTAATAGGCGAATACCGCCATCAGGTTTCGGGATTCGACTCTTCGGACCGGCATCGGTTCATAGGTTCCCTCGAGAACGGCTACTCTGATGGAAGACCAGTTTTCGATTAAGTGCTGACGTAGGTTTTATATGGGCATCCTATCTACTCCATGGCTTCCTTTGTTTCATTCGACACGCTTGAATGCAAGAAGCAGATTTACCCCTACTACTGCCTTCGAAGCTCGGGACTTTCACCCTAGACCTAAAGCTTACACCCATGCCGGGCGCACACAAAAAAGCTCGGCAACTGTATAGTCACCGAGCCTTTTTCTTATTATGCTGCATTATGCTTTTTTTGTTCCACTCCTATCCTCTTTCGGGATAAGGAGACCCAAAGGGCATTGCACAAAAGCAGACCGCAGGATAACCAAAAGACATAAGGGATCCCGAATCCGCTGGCGATTTGGCTTCCCACTAAAGGACCAGCCACACTTCCCAGGTTATGGGCAGTCTGATTATATCCGAACGCCTTTCCCGTATAAGCGCCGGGCGTGATGATCTTTAGATAGGTGTTGATTGCCGGAAGCAGCCCGCCCAAACCGAAACCGAGCAGAAAACGGATGAAAATCAGTTGTTTCACATCGGACACCAGGGTATGCAAGGCAAAAATGATTGCCACAAACAAAAGGCTTCCAATGAGCACACGCTGCGGCCCAATCCTATCGCTCAATTTACCGAGCAATGGCGCAGCTATGATATTCGAGAAACCGGAGACAGCCGTTACGCCCCCTGCCATCAATGCTAAAAATTGAGCAGTATCTGATAATTCTTTCACATACAGAGTCAGGAATGGCTGAATCGACATAAGTGCCGCCTGCAGGATAAAAGTTGTCACAAACACGCTTAAAATCAATTTCAGTGCCGTTTTATCCTTGACCCCGCCTGCAGCCTTCCCTGTTGACGGTTTGACGGCAGGTTTGAAGTTTTCCTTCACCAACAATGTAATGAGGAACGTCAAAAACAGCAAGCCTCCTGTTATCCAGAAAACATGCCGAAGCCCGATCAGGTCCCCGAGCAGCCCTCCGAGCAATGGGCCGATCAGCGTTCCCGCGACACCGCCTGTCGATAATATGCCGAGCGCCTTTCCTCCCTGCTTATCAGGTGTTTGTGAGGCGACCAAGATGATGGATGCCGGGATGAATCCTGAGACAGCCCCCATACAAAGGCGCAGCAGTACTAACTGCTGGACATCCTGCACGAACCCAATCAGCGTCATAATGACAGCCATTCCCAGACTTGCCCTGATCAGCATCGGTTTTCGTCCATATTTATCGGCGAGCCTGCCCCAAATCGGTGAAAAGATCGCCGATGTCAGAAATGTGACGCTGAATGCAAGTGCCGACCAAAATTCTACGTCATCATGTTCACCCAGCAATTCAACATACAAAGGCATAAACGGCAAAACAAGGTTCATGCCCGCTGCCGTAAAAAATGACCCAATCCAGCATATATATAGATTTCTTTTCCAAATTGACACACAGATGCCTTCTTTCTCGTCGTGCTAAATGAAGTCCTTGCTTCCGTCCATTGTAGACCTGTCGCTAAAAATTGCAAGCAATCCGTCACATGTTACCTAGTATATACCACATTCTCCAGGTAGCAGAAACCTGAATGCAGACAAAAAAGATCCGGTGACGGACCGGACCCACTTCATGCTTATGTGATTATGTTGGTCTCCCCACATCCTGGATTGTGAAGCTTCGGTAGCTGCCCAGCAGGGTTACTCTAGAACCCAACGCTTCCAGTTCTTGAATCGCTCCCGGAATCAGGATATCATCTATGGCCATCTCGATGTCCACAATGAAAAAATAGTTGCCCAGCCCGGTCTTCATCGGCCTTGATTCGATTTTGGATAAGTCCAAATGTCTCCACGAGAAGGCCGCCAGCACTTGATGCAGAGCTCCTGGATGATTATCGGGCAACTCGATCATTAGCGTCGTCTTCATACCTTTTTCTTCAGCATCAGCGTGAGCAAACGACACTTCCGCTTTGCTGACAACGATGAAACGAGTCAGATTATGACTGTAATCATGGATGTTGTGACGCACAATCGGCAGCCCGTATTCGGCTGCAGCAGATTCACTGGCAATTGCCGCAAGTTTGAGTCCAGGATTATTCTTCACGTATGCTGCCGCGGCTGCTGTAGAAGTGGTATTTTCATAGGGGATACCCCTCAATTCTTTATGCAGGAACTTATGGCATTGAGCAATGGCATGCGAATGAGAATAAACGGCGGTGACAGAATGCCAATCATCAGCATGATTAGGGTGCACCATGAAATGCTGATGGATGGGCGTATTCACTTCGCCGAAAATGGGAAGCTTGGCCTCATGCACCAAATAATCAAGTGTGATGGTCACGGAGCCTTCGAGGGCATTTTCAAGCGGAACCAGAGCTACGTCAGCTTTGCCCGCTGTTACAGCATCCAAACATTCCGGAATTGTCATCTTCGGCTCAATTGCTTCACATGGAAACATTTTTAACGCTGTATAATGATTGAATGTTGCATTTGGGCCTAAATATACTACTTTCATCTATGAACAGCCCCCTGTTTTATAAATATATTATGCTAATATTATGACACTTCTCTCTTTTTTTCAACCACCCACTCAGACCTGAAGGCGCAAGATAGACTAAATATCCGTGAAGACAATATAAAATACAATAACCATTGCGGTACATAATGCTCCCTTGCTTATGCCAGGCATCATCTCATCCCTGGCATGATTGCCTCCTGCATGTCGTGAGATTCTTCTAAATCGTTCTAGCACGTCGATTGGTTGCCTATCATTAGGCAGGCTATGAAGTGGTCCCTGGTCAACGGTCTTCCAAAGTTTGGGACCTTTGCACAAAAGCTTAAGAGCCGTGCCGGGCGCACGCGAAAAGCCCAGGATTCGCATACCCTGGGCTCTCCCCGTTCAAGCACCGGAACCGAGCACTTCGACTTTATCGACAAACTCCAGCGCCTTCAGGCTTGCCAGCAAGCCATCCAAGTCCACATTCATCGAGCTCACATTGAGTGATAAAGTGACATTTGCTCGGCCTTGAATAGGTATCGTTTGATGAATGGTAAGTACATTGCAACCGGACTCCGCCACAATCGCCAGCAAATTCGATAAAGTGCCGGAGCGGTCCTCTAGATGGAAGAACAGCGTAATGATCTTTTCTTTGACGACTGTGTGGAACGGGAACACTGTATCACGGTATTTATAAAAAGCGCTGCGGCTTAGATCTACCTTTTGCACAGCCTCCCAAACGGAGTCTGCTTTTCCTCTTTGGATAAGTTCTTTAGCATCGAGAGTTTTTTGCATCGCTTCCGGCAAAACATCCTCACGCACTAAGTAAAACTTATGATCGCTCTTTTTCACAGTACTCACCCCAAAAATCACTCTACAAATTCAAATTCAAATTCGCATATTTTGACGATATCGCCGTCTTTTGCCCCACGGGCCCGTAAGGCATCGTCCACACCGTATGAACGCAGCTGCCTCGCAAAACGATTGATGGATGCATCCCGATTGAAATCTGTCATGACGAACAGACGTTCAATCTTAGGTCCGGAAACTACGAAGCGGCCATCCGGCTCGCGTGAAATATCAAATTCTTTCTCTTCATCCTCGAATTTGTAAAGGACGCGATGGACACCTGCTTCTTCTCCTAATTCATGATCAAGAGGGAATTCCGGTGTTTCTTCAAGCTTATCGGCGACTGCAAACAACAATTCGCGGATACCTTCATTAGCAAAGGAGGAAATCGGGAATACTTGTACATCCTCACCGACTTTTTCTTTGAATGCCTTCAGGTTTTCCTCCGAATCAGGCATATCCATTTTGTTTGCTGCAATGATCTGCGGGCGTTCGGTCAAACGAAGATTGTATTCCTTCAGCTCTTTGTTGATTGTCAGATAATCTTCGTATGGATCTCTTCCCTCAAGCCCGGACATATCGATGACATGCACGATGACCCTCGTCCGCTCGATATGACGCAAGAATTGATGCCCAAGCCCGACTCCTTCGGAAGCTCCCTCGATTAATCCAGGAAGATCTGCCATCACGAAGCTGCGGTTATCTTCTGTCGCCACAACACCGAGGTTAGGTGTGATTGTGGTGAAATGGTATTCGGCGATTTTCGGTTTTGCCGCCGAAACAACGGACAGCAGAGTGGATTTCCCAACGCTCGGGAATCCGACAAGGCCAACGTCCGCCAACAATTTCAGTTCAAGAATCACATTCCTCTCCTGGCCCGGTTCACCGTTCTCGGCAATTTCCGGTGCAGGATTTGCAGGTGTCGCAAAACGATTATTGCCTCGTCCGCCTCGTCCGCCTTTTGCGATAACTGCCCGTTGGCCATGTTCGACCAGGTCCGCAATGATTTCACCGGTCTCTTCATCCTTTACCAATGTGCCAGGCGGCACTTTCACAATCATATCTGCCGCATTTTTCCCGTGCATGCTTTTCGACATGCCATGTTCTCCGCGGCTCGCTTTAAAATGTCTCTTAAACCGGAAGTCGACCAATGTGCGAAGCCCCTCTTCCACTTCAAACACCACATTGGCCCCTTTACCGCCATCTCCGCCGGCCGGTCCACCATTCGGTACATATTTCTCTCTGCGGAAGGCAACCATTCCGTTACCGCCATCTCCGCCTTTTACGTATATCTTAACTTGATCGACAAACATTCAATCACTTCCTTTTAGTATCACTCTTATTGCTGTGTATTCTTTTAACCGGTACACTCATCGATAAACAGCTCCACGATCAGTTCATCCTCCGCAAAGGAAACAACTCTTATGCGTGCCCAGTCGGTCTCTTTACTCAAAAAATGCCCGATTTCATCCTTTGTCTTTAGCTTGCCCTCCAGGTCAAAGGAAAATCGAATCCAATCATCATTTTGGAGGATGTCCATTTTTAATTCATTCTCCACGAACTCATCTATGGATGAACCAATTTTATCAAAGAAGGCCACCGTCCAATTATACATAAAAACATCAGCGCTTTGACAGCCTTTTCTCACATCAAGCACTTCATAATCGATGGAAAACGGATACCCGAGCCAATTGGAGGTAATTAGCAGTTCCGCTAGCTTCGGCATTTGCAACCTTGATATTTGGGCTTCATTTTTAGCTTCTTGAATGATTGCTTCTACAATCTCATTTACGTGGTCCATCTTCCCAAGCTCCAGATTGCCTTTTATGAGCTGGATCCGGTTTAGCCAATCGTGTCTGCAAAGCCCAATTAATTCCAATGTTCCCCATTTCTTCTCCATACATGAAATCTCCCGTTTCAACCATGATATTTTGTGAAATCGAATGATTGTTGCACTCCGAATAGTATTAATCATTAATAAGTATAGCAGAAATGATCTATTTTTGATGAGATACAGATGAGGACAATACGTGGAAACGCCCTTAGTGTGCCATTGTTTTGTATAAAGGGCCAAAATGATTCGAATTATATGACAGTTGTTTGCACAGAAAGCTTCCGCCCCTATAAACAACCTATATAAAAGAAAGGCTCTAACCCTTGAAGGTTAGAGCTCTTTCGATAGCATTAAGCTTCTTGTGCTTGTGGATATACGCTCACTTTTTTGCGGTCGCGTCCGAAACGTTCGAAACGAACAACTCCGTCAACTTTCGCAAACAAAGTGTCATCTCCTCCACGGCCTACGTTTTCACCTGGATAAATCTTTGTACCGCGTTGACGGTAAAGGATTGAACCACCAGATACGAACTCGCCGTCTCCTGCTTTAGCGCCAAGGCGTTTAGCGATAGAGTCACGTCCGTTCTTTGTAGAACCTACTCCCTTTTTGGAAGCGAAGAACTGAAGATCTAGTCTTAACATATGTTCCACCTCCTACTTTTTGAGATTGATTTTGATATGGTTGCCATAATCACGTTCGATCGTCTGCAATGACACGAGCATTGCTTCCAACAGAAGCTGGACCTTCTCACTGGAATCCGCTGATATATCAGCAGGAATTTCGCAATAGAGATAGCCCCCCTCCTGGTCGGTTTCAAGAATCGGCTCGACGTCCGTCAAGCTATAGATGCTGTTCACTAACCCGAATGAGACTGCGGATGCGCCGGCACAGACAATATCAGAACCGTGCTCTGCGAAATCAGCATGGCCACTCATGGAAAAAGATACGACCTTCCCATGCTTATAATTAAAGTTAATGTTAATCATAGACTAACCTTACGCGTTGATTGCTTCAATAACAACTTTAGTGTATGGTTGACGATGACCTTGTTTTTTGTGGTAGTTTTTCTTCGCTTTGTATTTGAAAACGATGATTTTCTTTTGACGGCCTTGTTTTTCAACTTTCGCTGTAACTGTTGCGCCTTCAACAAGTGGGCTTCCCACTTTCACGTTTTCTCCACCTACGAATAGAACTTTGTCGAAAGTAACTGTTTCACCTTCAGCTGCGTTTAGTTTTTCAACGTAAACTACATCTCCAGCAGCTACTTTAACTTGTTTACCACCAGTTTCGATAATTGCGTACATACTTGCACCTCCTCATATTAACTAAGACTCGCCTGTCACAGGTGATCTGCTTAATCGCAAATGCTTCAAAACCTGATCCGTGCGGTTGTAGCAGGGTGCGCTACAAACATAACACAAGAATATTACCATATATAGAAGAAGCATGTCAATGTATATTCCTGAAACGGCAAGAAGCAATCAATCCCTGGTCAACTCTTTAATCCGGTATAGCGGAGCCTGTTCATCGATTGTCTGAAATGTCAGCTTCATCCCGCAATCATCCTCAAGCTTTTTCTTGAAACTTGCATTCTCACCTGTGTAATACGCCAGTATATCACTTGTCGCCTCGACAATGCCGCTGCTGTAATCTTGGCTTCGGTAGGAGTACAATTCCCGTTCCAAGCGAAAAGCGGCCGATGAGGCATTTTCAACCCTGCCTGTCCCATTGCACGCCGGACAAGGGACTGTCGTGGATTGCAGCAGTGATTCGGCCTTCACTTTCCTTGTGAGCTGCAGTATCCCCAGCTCCGTGAACCCGGCTATTTGCAGCGTATTTTCATCTTTCCTCTGCTCGGCTTTTATACATTGGACAATCCGGTTCTTTTCACTTTCAGAAGAACAATTGATGAAGTCGATCAAAATGATGCCAGACAGATTCCTTAGCCTGATCTGCCGCATGACTTCTTCTGCAGCCATCAAATTGACCTGCATCGCTGTATCTTTTTTGCCGTGCTTCCCAGTGAATTTGCCGGTGTTTACATCAATTGTTGTCATAGCTTCCCCTTCTTCAATAACGAGGAAACTGCCGTTTTCCAACCAGACAACCCTATTATACAGTTTTGCCAACATGGACTCGATGTGCCAGACTGCAAAGATATTTTCCGCATCCCTATAGAAATGGACATCCCAATCCGGATAGTCATGCTTCCATGCCTGAAAAATTTCGAAGTTATCCACATGGATGGAAGTCTGTCCGCTCCTCTTTTGGATTTTCTTTATCGTCTTTTCCAGTTGATCCTCACAAAAAAGCAGCTCACCGGCTGCTGCTTTAGACAATTTTGCCTGTAATTGACCGTAGGCTTTCCGGCAGGCCTCTAGCTGTTCTTTTAAGAACCCAGCATCTTTTGTCCTCATCTCAGTACGGACCAACAAACCTTCCCCGGTCTGTTTACATTGTTCCGCGACCGATTTCCAATATCCCCGCTCTTCGGGCGTCATTTTTTTGGAGAGGGAAATGTAATGCCGTCCGGCCAAGTACACCATATATGGGGTGGAAAGTTCGATACATCCGCTTACACGCGCGCCTTTAAACGCCGTTTCATCTCTGACAACCTGGACCAGCAGTTTTTCACCTTCAGCGATCAGTTTGTTAATCGGCACTTCTGAATGGATGCTGTTCTGATACCCCGCAATATCCTCCCTTTGAAGAAAGGCATTTTTATCGAGACCGATGTTGACAAAAGCTGCGTCCATTCCCGGCACCACTTTTTCCACACGCCCGGCATATATGTTCCCGACTAGGCTCTCATTTACTTTGTTCATAATATGTATATGTTCAAGCTGCTTGCCGTCAAGGACAGCCACCCGCTGTTCGCGGGCACGGCAATTTACAATAATCGTTTTCATTCAAATAACCTCTAATCCTGACTGAGTCTTGAAGAAAAGAATAACATATTCAATAATAATATAACAGGTCGCCTACTTTGGCCGTAACTCTTTTTTCAGTGAAATAGGCATACAATAATTCATTCTCATCAAGAGAATGAGTCAATTTCCCGTCATGATGAACCAATATGCTATGCTTGCACCCTCTTCTGAATAGCTTAAGGATAGACTGAATACTGTCCTTTTCATCAACATTGATCGGTTCGAGTTCGAGCGGGTCATCTTTCTTGCCGTAATGCCTGTCCAAGAGGAATCTCATAAATACATATTGTCTCTGACGCCACTCCATCACCAAAGTGAATACAAGAAATAAAAAGATAACAATTGAATTCAGGTTGATGCTAAGGACGAACAAGGATAGCAGGAATAACAGCAAAGTCAGGACAGATGATCCCCATAGAATTAATTTATGGCTATCAAGGAAAGTCGATCTCTTCGATAACACCAAGAAGAGCAATTTTCCCCCATCCAATGGCCAAATCGGCAGAAGGTTGAACAAACAGATCGAACTATTCATGAATGCAAATAATCGGAAGGCTTCCTCGCCAATCATCCCTGACCAGTGCAAAAAAAGGGAAATGAGAAAAAGCCATAGATGCTGCAATGGCCCCGCCAGGATCACTTTCATCTCTTCTGCAAGGGGGCGGTTTCCATGTTCCTCCGTATCAAGTACCCCCCCAAACGGAAGCAGTGTGACCGACCTGATGCGCCAGCCAAAACGGTGGGCAACTGCTGCATGCCCAACTTCATGCACAAACACGATAAACAGCAAAAGGAAGATTTCATAAAAATGGGCCGTCAGTAACGCTATACCGACCACAAGCCAGGTGACTGGGTGGATATGGACCTTATTTGCCAAAGAAAGATAGCTACTCAAGAGGGAGCACCTTACCCGGGTCTATGAAAGCCTCCTCTTTTTTCAGGCCAAAAAACAATTTACCTTCGACCGTACCCAATTGATCCCCTTTTTCCACCGCTGCATACATACTGACATCTATCGATTCAAGTTGACCATACCATGACTCGCTCTTATCGCTATGCTGAATGATGACGGTATTACCAGTCTCATCTTTTTTTCCAGCAAACACCACAATTCCTTTTTGGATGGCTACAGGCTGCCGGTTATCCCCCATTTCAATGATGATTCCATTCCCGTTTTCCTTATAGGTTTCAAGCACAGTCGCCCCCGCCGGGATGGCATAGTTTTCATGGAAGCCCCCAGAGCCAGATCCGTCCTTTGGCTGATCAGCCGGCAAAAATACCAAAGGTTTCCCGAATGTCTCTTCATACCAATCCGAGACATAAGCGAACTGCATCTCTTTTTCCATGGCAGCCGTCACCGTCGCCCTTACTCCATCAAGCTTCGGAGAAGGAAGCTTGAATAACACGGCCGTAGCCATGAATAGAAGAGCCGCAACCAACACTTTTAGCAGTATGACATTTTTCCGGAAGAGAGGGTGACCGTTGTCTGCCTCCCCCACATAGGCTGTTACGCCTCCAGAGGGCATATACAAGTCTTCCTCACCTCTCGTTGACTGCCTGTTTGCCTGTCTCCTTTTTTTGATTCGGTTCACTATTTCCCTTCTTCTATCATCAGCCACGTTTACGCACTCCCCTATAGCCAGATTCTATTTCCACTATATGAATGCCTTGTCCATGTTATGCATTTGATTTATGTCTCCCGGGATGAGAAGAAAAATGCGGCATTCGCCACAGATCAAAGGTGAAACATGAATAAAAATAAAAAAGATAGAACTGTTGTCAAACCGACAGTTCTATCTTTTCAACCTGTATCGAATCAGCGTACACCAAACAGTTTTTTGATTTTGGCAAGCATTCCTGTTGTTTGCACATCGAGCGGCATCAACGGAATGGATTCACCCAATACGCGTCTTGCGATATTCCGGTAGGCCACAGAAGCGCGGTTATTCGGATCCATGGCGATCGGCTCTCCACTATTGGAAGCCTTAATGACATCATCATCATCTACCACAATACCAAGCAAGTCGATTGATAAGTGTGTAGTGATTTCCTCGATGTCCATCATATCTCCGTTATGAACCATCTGGCTTCTGATACGGTTAATGATTAAGCTGGGAGGCTCCAGGTTTTCTTCCTTTTCAAGCAGCCCGATGACACGGTCGGCATCACGCACCGCTGTTTTTTCCGGAGTCGTCACAACAAGAGCCCGATCAGCGCCGGCAACGGCGTTCTTATACCCTTGTTCGATCCCCGCAGGGCAATCTATGATAATATAGTCAAACTCCTGCTTCAATTCGTTGACCAAGCTCTTCATTTGTTCAGGCTGGACTGAATGCTTGTCACTTGTCTGCGCGGCCGGCAGTAAATAAAGGAGTCCATCAAATCGCTTGTCTTTAATAAGGGCCTGATGTATTTTGCACCGCTCTTCCACAACATCCACAAGGTCGTAAATGATGCGGTTTTCCAATCCCATAATGACATCGAGGTTGCGCAAGCCTATATCCGTATCTATTAAACACACTTTTTTTCCTAAAAGGGCAAGAGATGTTCCTAAATTGGCCGAGGTCGTTGTTTTGCCGACACCGCCTTTTCCGGAAGTTACTACGATAGCTTCACCCACGATTAGACTCCCCCTTCTAATCTAGTTAAATTCGGTCTAAGATGCTTCAAAATTTGTATGCGATCAAACGTGACCTCATCCTGGTCATTCAGATAAGCACTATGTAATTCCAATGGCTCCTCACTTGGCGCAGCATCTGCTACAGTCGTATGCGTATTCGCTATGCTTATGCGGCCCGAAGAAAACACACTGGCAGCAACGACTGCCTCCTTGTCCCCAGAGCAGCCGGCGTGAATATTGCCTTTTACGGCCCCTATGATATAAACACTGCCGGCAGCTTTTACTTCCGCTCCTGGGTTCACATCCCCGATGACCAGGATGTCTCCGGGAGTGTGCAAGACCTGTCCTGAGCGGATCATGCCGACGATTGTTTTGATTTCCGTTTCGTTCAGAATACGCTTTGCATCCTCATGGGAAATGACATCAGAATAGAATTTATCGACGACCAAATGTTGCTTCTTCTGAATGGTATCGATCAATTCCTTCTTTTCACCCTCTGTGAAAATTCGGTTTCCTGAATGAATATTGACCTTAATCTGCGGTTCACCCTTCTGCCTCTTAAAGGAAACTGATAATTTTTCATTCAATTCCGTCAGAATCTCCCGGAAAGACCCCGAACTATCGAGATGAAGCGTGAACCCTTCTTTGGTGCCTTTGATCATAACATTTTGTGAATTCCTATTACTCATCATGCGCTCCCACCTCAACAACACTATATTCTACATTGTTCTTCTATGTCCTGCTTCAAAGGGATGACCCGTCACAGTCCCCAAGTCCGAAACAAACGACAGAACAAGGTAAACTCCTATTACATTGAATGGTACTAAGCATTAACGTCCCTGATTATACGTATATCATGATGTAATTATATCACAGGATGATGGCATCATTTCCCTTTTGTGAATAACATATCACTATTTTTATCCTCAGCATACTCGGAAATCCACTTTTTAAAAGGATAGGCGACAAGCACGGTAACCGCTAAGTTAAACAAGACCGTCGGAAGCAATCTAATTGATGCAAAAACGGAAAATGTCATATTATCGTTACCGAGCATGAAGTTAAACAGTCCGATTGCCATCTCCAGAGCCGTTACGGCCAATAAGGAAACGACCGAAACGACGAATATATTATTTTGCAGAATCTTCAGCAACTTCGTGAATATATAGGTTACAACAGGGAAGATGGCCATATATACACCTAATATCCCCGTATACACTATATCAAACAGCAAACCGATCACAAAGCTATACCAGATGGCCTTGCGCTCGTTGCCGTAGGCAGCAAGGAAAATGAAAAAAATCATCAAAAAGCGCGGCACCAATATCCATCCATTTGTGAAAAGGGTGCCCGAAAACTGATTCACGAATAGGCTCTCGAATATAAAAAGGAAAGCGGCGAGAATAGGTACAATGTACTTTTTCACAAGCCAGCCCCCTTGTCGTCAGCATCTTCCAATTCAGAAGTCAGTTTCGCTTTATCCTCATCCATTTGGACTACCATCACTTGAGTGATATCATAGAAATCAGCAAATGGTTTGATATAAGCTGTTTGAGTCAATCCGTATTGATCCACTTCCACCTTCTCTACCTTACCGATCGGCAAGCCTTGAGGGAACACCTGACCTAGCCCTGAGGTAATGACGGTTGATCCTTCCTTCACTTTCACATCGAAATCTATTTTTTTCAGGAGCAGCATCTCTTCGTCCGAATCAAATCCTTCAATCAATCCATATACCTTTTTACCGCCCTGCTGGATAACACCCGATATACGGTTCTTAGGATCAGTGGTGCTCATCAATTGAACTGTGGAGGAGAATTGGGTAGAGTGCTTCACTTTACCGACCAGGCCTTGGGCAGTAATAACAGCCATATCCTTCTCAATGCCATGCAATTTCCCTTTATTGATGATGATGATTTCTTCCCAGCGGTCCGGATTGCGCCCGATGACAGTAGCCTGGATCGGTGAATAGGAAGAATAATCATCTTCCACTTCCAGCACTTCACGAAGCTCCTGGTTCTCACTCTCTAATCGTTCTACTTCTGTTTGCAACTGAACGTATTCATCCAAACGGGATTTCAGCTTCTCATTTTCTTCATATGTATTGCGCAGATCATTGATGTCTTCCACAAAATCAGAAACATACTGGACTGGCGTATGGAATATTTGTTGGAAAAAGCTAGTGGTATCCCTCACGAACTGCTCAGGCCAGCTTACATTTTCCTTTTCTCTGATTGAAAAACCGATCAATGCCACGAGAATAATGATGCTTATAAGCAATAGGATTAGTTTTTTATTCAGGAAAAACTGTGGCATGCTTCCACCTCTATTTTCATACAATTTTGAAATATCAAAGAGGAATAAAAATCTCTTTACATTCTACAGTATACCGTAGAATGTAAAGAGTATTAAACCATTATCTTATAACTTTGCCCGATTTCTGAATTCTTGGATATGATCGAGAGCTTTACCTGTTCCAATCGCCACACAATCAAGCGGATCTTCTGCGATGATAACAGGCATTTTTGTTTCTTCACTGATCACTTTGTCGAGATTTCGCAACAGGGCACCGCCGCCAGTAAGGACGATTCCTCGGTCCATAATATCGGCAGCCAACTCAGGCGGTGTCTTCTCAAGCGTGTTCTTCACTGAATCAACGATTGCATATACTGTATCACGGAGAGCCTCACTGATTTCCTCTGCAGTGATTTCAATCGTTTTCGGAAGTCCTGTCAGCAGGTCACGGCCGCGGATTTCCATATTTTCAATCCCTTCCGGTGAACCTGCCGCGCCGATTTCCAATTTGATTGCCTCAGCCGTACGTTCACCAATCATCAGGTTGTATGTTTTGCGGATATAATTCACGATTGACTCATCCATCTCATCTCCGGCAATCCGAACCGATTGGCTTGTAACAATGCCCCCTAGTGAGATGATAGCCACTTCCGTTGTTCCTCCGCCGATATCAACAACCATGCTGCCTGTCGGTTCCCAAACCGGCAGGTTTGCACCGATTGCCGCAGCAAATGGCTCTTCGATCGTGTATGCATCGCGGGCACCTGCCTGCTTCGTCGCATCAATTACCGCACGTTTTTCGACTGCCGTGATACCTGAAGGCACACATACCATCACATAAGGGCTTTTTGCGAACACGCCCTTTTTCTGTGCTTGGTTCATGTAATATTTCATCATTTTGGCAGTCGTGTCATAGTCCGCGATAACACCGTCTTTCATCGGACGGAGCGCAATCACGTTACCCGGGGTACGTCCAATCATATTTTTAGCATCATTTCCGACTGCGACAATCTCTTTGCTGTCCGTTTGGAAAGCAACGACCGATGGCTCACGGACGACAATGCCCTTTCCTTTTACGTAGACCAATGTATTGGCTGTTCCCAAATCTATTCCCAAATCTTTTGTACCGATTCCAAACATGTGTATTCTCCCTTTCTGAACTTCTTTCAACGTAAAATACTTTACTCATCAATAGTATGGCCACTGTATTTTCGAGTATGAATGTCAAAAAATCGTAAGTTAAATTATATTACAACATTCGATATTTTAATAGTGTCATAAATATCCTTTTTCCTTCAGACTTACATATTTCTTCTCGCCAATTATTAAATGGTCCAAAACACTTATACCGATCAATTCCCCGCATTCCACCAGCCTTTTTGTGACCTCAATGTCTTCCCTGCTCGGAGTGGGGTCTCCCGACGGATGGTTATGCAAGCATATGATCGATGCAGCAGAACGGCGGAAGGCCTCCTTGAAGACTTCCCTCGGATGAACGATGGATGCGTTCAGGCTGCCGATGAAAATCGTCTGCCTATGCAACACTTGGTTTTTGGTATTCAAGTATAGGCATACAAAATGTTCCTGTGAGAGGAAGCGCATATCGTTCATGCAGTAATTGGCGCAATCCTCCGGGGAACAGATGACAAATCGGTCATCATAGCACAGATTCGTGATCCGCCGCCCAAATTCGACTGCTGCGAGTATTTGGATCGCCTTTGCTTCCCCTATTCCGTTTATACTGATCATTTCTTCAATGGAAGCATCTTTCAGCATCCTGAGACCATCGAAGTGAGCAATCAACCTTTCGGAAAGTTGAAGCACCGATTCGTTTTTGGTGCCTGTTCGCAGCAGCAACGCCAACAATTCTTTGTTGGAGAGACTTTGCGGACCATTGCGGATAAACCTTTCACGGGGCTTTTCGCTTTCAGGGAAATCCCTGATCATTAGGGTGCTGTTCATAAAAGCACCATCCTCTCTTCCTGATTGCCTTGACGGAAACAGAAATTGGAGGCTGTTAGCGGAATTTTGATAGTTCCCGGGACAGACGGGAAACAGGCAAGCCCATCACGGAGTAATAATCTCCTTTTATTTCCTTAACGAACAGGGCGCCTTTATCCTGTATGCCGTACGAACCGGCCTTATCAAATGGCGCATTGCTGTCGATATATGCGTTTATGTCTTCATCAGTCAGCTTCCAGAACGTCACTTCCGTCTTTACATGGAAGCATCTGCTTTTTTCTTTGGACATGATGCAAACTCCGGTATACACACTGTGCGTATGGCCGGATAAGCGTGATAAAGTAGCATATGCTTCGGCAGAATCCCTGGGTTTTCCCAAAATTTCGCCATCATATACCACTATTGTATCACAGCCAAGTATAACTGAATCATCATGTGTTTGAAAAGCTGCAGCTGCTTTTTTCTCGGCTAATATTTCCACCGCTTCATCGGGCGGCGTGTTCGGGGACAGACTTTCATCGATATCAGTGGAATACGTTGTGAAGGGAATATCAAGGAGGGTAAGAAGTTGCCTTCTGCGGGGGGACGAGGATGCTAATATAACGGGTGTCAATACAATCACCTGACCTTCTATCAATTTGGTTCAGAAAGGGAGATACACACACTTATCCTACCAAACAACGTAAGCTTGTACAACAGCCAGTGATCAAACAACAATGCAATAGCTGTAATCTGGCTGTGTACTCGCCCATTTGCATGCGGTATCTTATTTCCCGGAAAATGAAAAAGGCGGTTATTCCACGCTGTTTGACGTCATAAGGGAGACAAAAACGAGCAATTCTTGTTGAATCGATAGACTCAGGCCCTTCTCATCCGTACCTTTTTTTTGCAGCGCTGCTTTTGATAATGTCTCAACCATCTTTTTCAGTCCAGGATCCTTAATCGTTTCCGGCATCAAGGAATCCGCTTTTTCCTTAAACTGCTCCCATTCATCCATTTCTCTATTCCCGAGCATTAAACCCGATGAATACGTGGCCATTTCATTATAGAGGGACATCGTTTTATTCAATATTCCGGCATCATGTTCAGATAGGTTTGCAGCATAGCCGGCAATGGACAACTCCTTCCAATAGCTATCCATCCCTTCTTCCCGATAGAAGCCCGAAATCTGTTTGGCGCTATCGATAGAATCACTCACAAATAGAGCAATATAGAACGACCCGTCTATGCTCAGTACGGTTGCTGGTTTCCCTTCACCCTTTATTTTTTGCTGTCCTTCCTCGGCAGCTGCCAAGCTGCTGAACACTCCTCCTTGAACGATACTGATTGTGATCGGCTTACTATTTGCCGCAGTTGCACTTGTTTGATTTCCTTCCCCCGCAGCATCCGATACAGCCGGAACTGCAGAATTCGATTCTGCCTCTTTCTCTGCTGTAGTAATTTGAAGGACTATATATGTGAAGCCGAGGCCGACAAGCACCGCTATGATGACGGCAGTCAAAGTCTGTGTGATGTGCTTTTGGTTTCTCCTTTTCTGCTTGCTCCATACTTTCTTTTTTTCAGAAGGACTTATGTACAGGCCGGGCTCTTCCTGTTCCGCAACGAATGTCACATGATGTACCGGGGGCTCTTCTGTCATCGGTTCCGGCACAACCCATTGGAACTCTTCTCGTTTCTGCGAACGTTCCCCTTCTAGCACCTTAGCCGTTTTCGATTCCTGTTTTGTTATGTATACAGATGCTTTTTGACCTGCATGCTTGTCCTTTTTCGTTTGTTCATCCAATTTTATATGAATGGTATTCTTCCGTACCGGCTTGTTCATTTTTATGTTGTTCCCCCTTTCGACTTTCGTCCATGCTATCACAGCAGCCCAAAAAAAGAACAAGACTTTTGTCGGCTTATCCTCAATAGCTTTCGTCATTTTTTTTACTGCATCCGATATATTCCCGCTAGCTAATAACGCCGAAATACCACTTCACAAAGGGCTCGCCAAAATAAAACACCGTCAATGCCCCGAGTGCGATAAACGGACCAAACGGAATTGGCTGCCTTCTATCAACTAGGCCGAAAAGGATGAACAGGATACCGAGCAAAGCTCCATAAAAGACGGAAAAGAACAATGCCAGTAACACATCATGGACCCCTAATGCAAACCCGAGAACCGCAAACAGCTTAATATCACCGCCGCCCATCCCCCCTTTACTGAGTACAGCAATCACCCATAGTAAAAAGAAGCCGGTAAGGGCGCCCATGAAAGAATCCATGATGGTCATACGTTCGACAACCGGCAGCAGAAGAAGTAATACAATCATAAAAAATAGCAGCACCTTGTCCGGAATCAGCATGTACACCAAATCTGAAACGGTTATGATCACCAGCAACGAAACAAGGGCATAGCACAAAAGCAACTCTGTCCCCCAGCCGACCCATAAAGGGGATAAAGCAAATATAACTCCTGTCACAAGCTCCACCACCATATAAATAGGGGATATACGGGTCCTGCACCCTTTGCATTCCCCTTTCTGGATGACATATGATAACACAGGAATTAATTCAGACGCGGATAGCACATGGCCGCAATGCAAACATGCAGAGCGAGGCCTCACAATTGATTTCCCCGAAGGTACACGCAACCCGACTACATTGTAGAAGGAGCCCAAAATGATCCCAAGTACGAATAAACAAATTAAAATATACAATTGAATACATTCTCCTCACTGTCAAGAAATGAATGGATATTTAATGTTATGCGCCATCTGGTCCCTCTACCACAATGGAAGGTGCATTTCCTTTTGATACTCAAAACGCATATTACTTATTAGGCAAAAAAGATTAGTTCTATTTTACCTTACTATTTATATAATTTTCAGATAAAAAGAAGCCATTTTGTTACATATCTGTTATCAATTCCTTGCCCAACATTTTACCGCTGCTTCGGAAGTAGTTAAATAATACTAGTAAACACAGGCCATTTCCTTGAACTGTACATAAAACTTTCTTCATGAGAAAAAATACCCTTATTACCGAAAGGAGAGATGATCATGAGCCGTGGACAGCATTTCAATCACAAAAAGAAAAATCATCCCGGGGAGTTCCCAAAAAATACGCTCGTTCCTGAAAAAGACCATATTGAACAAGGCAAGCCGATTGAGAATATATTGCCTGAAGAAAAATTCAAGAACCGGACATAAGGCAAGACTGTGCTGAAAACAGTATTAAAAAAATAGCCCCCCGGCAAACGAATCCTGCCGGAGGGCTGACATAATGTTTTATTAATTATCTTGAATATTTTTGCGGTCTTTTTTCATTAATTTTGAAAGGACTTCATATACAATCGGAACGATCACAAGAGTCAGCAAGGTCGAGCTCAAAAGGCCTCCGATAACTGTGATGGCCAGGTCTTTGGAGACAAGGCCTCCGCCGCCGCTGCCAATAGCCATAGGCATCATGGCGCCGATTGTAGCGATAGCCGTCATCAAAATCGGGCGAAGCCTTGTTGTACCGGCTTCTAGTATCGCGGCACGCATGACCATTCCTTCATGCTCCTTATGGATGATCCTATCGACCAGAACAATGGCATTTGTCACCACTATCCCAATCAGCATAAGGAGACCCATCATGACTGATACAGAAATGGTTTGTCCTGTTACATACAGACCAACTAGTGACCCAATCGCTGCAAACGGCAAGGAGAACAAGATAGCAAACGGAGCCAGCCCTTCACCAAATGTCACGACAAGTATAAAGTATACGATTGCGATGGCAGCAATCATAGCGATCCCAAGCTGCGTAAACGACTCAGTTATATCAGCCGACACACCAGCCACACCGGTAGTTACACCCTTAGGCAGATCAAGCTTATCTATTTTCTCACCCGCCGCGGATGTTGCTTTGGATATGTCATCATCTGTTATGCCTGCAGATACCGTGGCGTAATATTCACCCTCACTGCGCCCTAACTGATTCAATGTCGTGCCTTCTTCTACTTCGACCAATTCAGATAGCGGCATACTTCCGCCTTGTGCTGTTTTGATCTCTGTCTTCAGCAATTCATCAAATGTGGTCGGGTCTGTTTTGGCTTCTCTTTGAACAATCACATCAATATCTGTTCCGTCATTCTCTACAGTCGTCAGAACCTCCGGCGAAGAAGTGGTTGTCAACGCTTGGACAATCTGTGCTGTAGTCAGGCCGTATTGCAGTACATTTTCCTGTTCAATCTTCAATGTATGTTCGATGAACGGGTCTTCGGCATCTGTCGTCACATCCTCCAGCCCGTCGACGTCACCGAGAGCACCCTCTACTTGTTTGACGGCTTCGTTCAATTTTTCCAAATTTTCACTATATAATGTATAGCTCACTTCATTGGAGGAACCGGCCATTGAAGAGAAGTCCTGGGATTTCCATTCACCGGACTGACCTATGTTGAATACATAGTCCTCCACTTCTTTCTTCGCTTCCTCGAACCCTTCCATATCAGGATCGAAAATCAGGTACATCAGAGCTCCATTACTCCCGGTCATCATCGAGGCAGTATCCATATTGGTACTGTCGGTGACAGAGATCTGGACAATATCAATATCATCACGCTTCATCAATTCTTTCTCGACAGCTTCAACATTTTTCAGTGTCTCGTCTTCCAGCTCTCCAGTCTGCGGCGTATACGTCAAGTACATGACTTTTTCCTGTTCAGACCCGATGAAACTGAAACCGATCAACGGAGTCAAGGCAAGGGAACCGACCAACAGCACGACGGCAATGACTGACGTGATGATTTTATGGTTCAATGCTTTTTCCAGTACACCTCTGTACCATAGTGCCAATTTCCCTGCTTCTTTATGATTGCTCTCCTTAATGTCACCGTAAAGCCCTTTACGGAACAGGAAGTGCGATAAGGCAGGAACAATGGTAATAGCTACGATCAGCGATGCCCCCAGCGCGAACGTCATCGTCAAGGCAAACGGCATAAACAATTCCCCGACCATACCCCCAACAAAAATCAACGGAGCGAATACAGCCACTGTCACCAAGGTCGATGATAAGATCGGCTTGAACATTTCGATTGTGGCTTCACGAATCAAAGCGCGGCCGCGCAGTTTTTCTTCTTTCAAATGCATCCGTCTATATATGTTCTCCACGACGACAATCGAGTCATCAATAACCCGGCCGATGGCAACGGTGATGGCGCCCAACGTCATGATATTCAATGTGATATCCATCCAATTCAATAGCAGGAATGCCATGAAAACGGATACCGGGATGGAAATGATGGATATAATGGTAGACTTGAAGTCCCGAAGGAACAATAAGATGATCAGGACAGCAATCAGCCCTCCGAATAGTGCTTTTTCGACCATCGTGAAGACAGAATCCTCAATCGGCGCTCCTTGATCAAGGGTCACGTCAATAGACAGACCGTCAATAACCGCTTCCTCATCTTCTATCAATTCTTTGACTTCATTAACGACTGTAACCGTGTTTGCCTCTTGTCCCTTCACTATCTGGATAGTGATGGAATCCTCACCGTTCGTCCTAGAAACAGACTCTACATTTCCTACTGTTTCAATTTTGGCTATATCGCCAAGCTTGACGAATGGGGATGGGTTTTCTGCAGAAGGTGTAACCGGGATCAGCATGCCCTTCAGCTCATCCACTGTTTTCAGCTTGCCGTCGACCGCTACAGCCTCTTCCCCTTCCTTAAACTCATATAACCCCAGCGATAAGGCCATATCGCTTGCCTGCACCATTTGCTTAACCGAATCTTCCGTTAAGCCAAAAGTGGCCATTTTCTCTTCATCATATGTGAATCGAACCTCTTCCACATGCTGCCCTGTAATGGTCGCTGACGCAACACCATCGAGCTTTTCGATTTTTGGAAGAATAATTTCCTCTACAGTTGATGTCAATTCAACAATATCTTCTTCGGAGCTGCTGATTGATAAAGCCATGACAGGCATCATGTTCATGCTGATTGCCATAACGGACGGCTCTTCGGCATCCTCCGGTAGTGTCACGTCATTAAGCGCTGCCTCAAGCTGACGCTTTTTCTCATCCATATCTATACCGAATTCATATTCAACTTGGACTTGGGAAACATTTGAGGATGAAGTCGAATATACAGCCTTCACATCCTCTAAACCTTCTATAGCTTTCTCCATTGGTATGGAGACATCTTCCATCACCTGTTCAGGAGTGGCACCTGGATAAACCCCCATAACAATCAGGTATGGTATAGAAATATCCGGTATTGACTCCATTTTCATTTTTGTCCCCGAATAAATGCCGGAAGCAGTAATAATGATGGTCAACAACCATACGGCGAGCTTATTCTTAAGGACGAAATTGACTAACCCCTTCACTCTTTCACCTTCCCCTTTACTAGTTTGTTCCTGCACATGACTTTTTTATCTACAATTGACTAAGTTGTTACCATTATCTATAATAATGACTAGTCAGTCAATTGTCAATTGTCCATCATTTAGTTAGGAGTGTCCTATATGGCAAAAAAACAGTTAATCATGGAAAAAGCCATTGAACTATTTGCTGAAAATGGTATTGAAACTACATCTATTCAGCAAATAACTGAAAAATGCGGGATATCCAAAGGAGCATTCTATCTATCTTTCAAGTCAAAAGACGAACTTGTCCTAGGGCTCATCGAACACTTCATGAGTGAATTCATCAGTGAAGTTGACCAAGTGGTCAAAACAAAGGAAACCGATGTTCTTTACCACTTCTACCTGACCATCTTCGGTTACTTACAGAAACATTCCCACTATGCCAGGTTGTTCATGAAAGAGCAGCCGACTTTCTTTAACGTGGAGTTTTTTGAGCAAATTAATAAGTATGACAATTTCTTGAACAATGTAATCCTATCGCTAGTCAGACGCCAATTCCAATTCACGGATCAAAATATGCGCTCTGATCTTATCTTTACTATCAAGGGGTTTATGAATCATTATGCACAGCTGTTTTTCACAACGAACTATTCCTTGGACTTGGATCTTCTGTCAAAATCATTAGTCGAGAAAACGACAATTTTGGCAGAGAGGGCAACCATCCCATTCATCTCTGCCGAATACCTGTCCTTCTCATTTACGGACTGTCTTGCTCCTTCAGAAGATGAGCTTATGGCCCTCCTCGGACAAAAATCCGAAGAAGCGAGTGATCCAATCATTCGCCAAACACTGGAATTGTTAATGGACAACATACATAATCCGCAGCTCCCCGCTGCAATTATTCAGGGACTGATCAAGAATCTGCAAGCCGATCCCCACACAAAATGGCTGGCTTACATTTATGGATTATTTTCCGAAAAACAATCATACCGATAAAGATTACAGAGGAAATGGAGGCCCCATTCTTTGAGGATTTTTCCGAGTCCACAGGAGAACAGGCAAGGATCCTCTATCTTCAGACCGCGCAAAGACTCAGGTCGGCTATATTGGTATACAAAAAGAAATTCGCTTTGGTATGATAAGGAAAAAGATATCATCCGGAGGAATACAAATGGGGCATCTCTACAAAGAACTGACGATTGGAATGGTTCGTACCGGCATTCTCGGCTTTGGCGGAGGGCCTTCAGTCATTCCATTGATCCGGCATGAAGCAGTCGCAAAATACAATTGGCTGGATGACGAAGAATTTGGGGAAACACTGGCGATTGCCAATACACTGCCGGGGCCCATCGCAACCAAAATAGCCGCTTATCTCGGCTATAGGCTGAAAGGCTGGAAAGGGGCAATCATCAGTGTCTTAGCCCATATCCTCCCCTCCGCTCTGGCGATGGTCTTCCTCGCCGCATTCATCAATGAGTTAAGCAGTTCTGTTATCGTCATGAATATGGTAGCTGCTGTCATGCCTGTAGTGTCCGTTATGCTTGGCCTAATGGCCTATGAGTTCGGTGAGAAAGCGATAAAAGGCCTCGGCATATGGCTCGGGGGGGTGCTGTTCATCCTGACATTCATCCTATTGCAGGTCGTCAGCCTTCACCCTGGTATCGTCATCATGATTTTCCTGATATACGGGGCTTTTCACCATAAGGTGAGGGACCGATGGAGAAGCCGTTATCAAAGGAAGGGGGATGCGCAGCCATGATCATTCTGTCTCTGTTGTTGGCATTCTTCCTTGCCAATATTTTGGGATACGGCGGCGGCCCGGCATCCATCCCTTTAATGTACGATCAGATTGTCCGCATCTATGAGTGGATGGACAACAAGGAGTTCTCCAATATGCTGGCGCTCGGCAACTCCTTGCCTGGACCGGTTGCGACAAAGATTGCTGCTTATGTTGGGTACGACGTTTATGGGTGGCCAGGATTCTTTGCTGCTTTGGCTGGTACAATCATTCCGTCAGCGGTCGCACTTATCCTGCTGCTGAAAGTGCTACGCCATTACAAAGGATCCCCGGCAGTCAAAGGGATGTCATTGCTTGTCCAACCTGTGATTGCGGTCATGATGGTATTGCTCACTTATAGCTTTGCTGCGGATGCATTTGCTTCCATCGGTTATGTACACGGACTAATCATAGCCGGCATTGCATTTATCGCATTAGTGAAATATAAAATTCACCCGGCATTTGTTATATTGTTTGCTTTCCTTTACGGTGGCGTCATCATATGAAAAAAGGGCCCTTCAGACAGGGCCCTTGACCGTTGCAAACTCTACAAGCCAGTATGTAAAATGAACACCATCACAAACAACATTCTGCTTGTTAACGTACAGTCTCACTACCAGAAGGCGGCGTAAATCACTCGGCCACTCTCGCTTTCAGGTAAGCTCTCGAATAATAAAGGAAGTATAACGAACCCGTCACAAGCAGGAGACTTTCTGAATCAAGGTCTGCCAATCCTGCATCCAAAGCCTGCTCCCAACTCTTCTCCACCCTGTTCCCTGCTTTTGTGCCAAATCCGGCCAACTCTTCTGCCGGAAGTGCCCGTACTGCCTCAAATTCGGTAAATATGATCTGGTCCGTGATCTTTTCGATCTCCGACACCATGAACTCATTATCCTTGTCCGCTAATGTTGCCATTACGACAATGATATCCCGATTCTTGTACCGTTCCTCGATTGTTTGTACCATTGTCCGGATTCCTTCTTCATTATGGGACCCATCGACTATGATTGTCGGACTGTCGGAGATCGTCTCCAGGCGACCTCTCCAGTTTGCCTCCTGCAACCCTTCCCTCATAAGTTCTTCCACCAGGACAAAATGCAGCGGCTCCTGCAAATATAGGGCGGCTGTGACGGCCAGTGCCGCGTTATCGACTTGATGACGGCCAATCATCCGAATGCCCAGCTGTCTGAAGGAATAATTAGCAAAAAGGTAATCGAACTGCTCTCCCCAATCCACAGATACAGTATTCGCGAGACGGATTTGATTATCCAGCGCAAAAAGTACACTCTTTGTCTCGGACGCCTTCTTTTTTATGACCTTCAAAGCATCTTGATGGCGGGCGCCTGTCACAACCGGGCAGCCTTTCTTAATGATACCTGCTTTTTCTCCTGCTATCTGTTCAATCGTGTCACCGAGTACATTCATATGGTCCTTCGATACATTCGTGATGATAGACAGAAGAGGTTCAATCACATTCGTCGAATCTAACCTCCCCCCGAGGCCGGCTTCCATCAAAATAAGGTCGGGTGCCTGTTCCTGAAAATAAAGAAGGGCAATGACGGTCAATATCTCAAATTGGGTCGGAAAGGAGGACTGTTCCTCCATATTCTCGACCACTCCGATGACATGATTGAACAATCTAAGAAAATCCGATTCCGGGATCCAATCATCATTAATCATGATCCGCTCCTGCACCGTCTCTATATGCGGAGAAGTGAAGGAGCCGACCCTCAATCCGTGCCGGCAAAGGATTCTTTTCAGGAAGTTCAATGTCGACCCTTTCCCGTTCGTGCCTGCGATATGGACAAACCGTAAAGCGCCATGATCAACCTCCAGACTGGCCAGCAGCTGATGCATCCTCTCCAAACCGAAATTCATCCCAAATGACTTTTCCCGCTTCTCGAAATATGTATACATTTCATCAATATGTTTAATCATAGGCTCTTCTCCTCTGTCTCCTTAACTCCACTTATCATATATCAACCAAAGGTTTTTAAGCAAACAGAAAAAGGGCCTCCCCAATATGAGGGAAAGCCCTTTTTCTACGTCTTACAGTTCCTTCAGATCCTGAATGCGGCGAAGGACCGATTCACGTTTTTCCGTGTAATCTTTCTCTTTTGCGCGCTCTTCTTCAATGACTTTCGCCGGCGCTTTTTTCACGAACCCTTCGTTGCCCAGTTTCTTTTGGACCCGTTCGACTTCTTTATTCAATTTGTCTACTTCTTTTTCGAGCCTCTTGATCTCTTCTTCGACATTGATCAGTCCCTGAAGCGGAAGAATCACTTCAACCCCTGTCACTACAGCCGTCATTGCTTGCTGTGGCTCCTGTACCTCTTGGCCGATTTCCAGTTTTTCCGGATTGCAGAAGCGCTCGATATATCCTTTGTTCTCTTCAAGGGCCGTCACAATTGCATCATCTTTTGCCTTCAGGATCAGATTGATCTTTTTGCTTAATGGCGTATTCACTTCAGCCCGTATGTTGCGGACAGAGCGAATGATTTCCACAAGAAGCTTCATATCCTCAGCCGCTTTCGCATCTGAAAGCTCCTCTTTCACAACCGGCCATGCGGAAGTCGTGATCGATTCCCCTTGATGAGGAAGGTTCTGCCAGATTTCTTCTGTAATGAATGGCATGAAAGGATGCAATAGCTTCATTGTGTTATCCAATACGTAAGCAAGGATGGAACGCGTTGTTTTCTTCGCCTCTTCATCTTCCCCGTATAAAGGCAGCTTCGCCATCTCGATGTACCAATCACAGAAATCATCCCAGATGAAGTTATAGAGGATACGTCCTACTTCCCCGAATTCATATTTATCCGCTAGTCTGGTCACTGTCTCGATCGTTTCATTCATACGAGTCAGGATCCATTTATCGGCAACGGATTTTTTGCCTGACAGATCGATTTCCTCATATGTCATGCTGTCCATGTTCATCAATGCGAATCGTGAAGCATTCCATATTTTATTGGCGAAATTCCAAACAGCTTCCACTTTTTCTGTGCTATAGCGCAGATCCTGGCCTGGAGCGCTTCCTGTCGATAAGAAATAGCGGAGGGAATCGGCGCCGTATTTATCGATGACTTCCATCGGGTCGACCCCGTTCCCAAGAGATTTACTCATCTTGCGCCCTTCGCTGTCACGAACCAGCCCGTGGATCAGCACATCTTTAAACGGACGTTCTCCTGTGAATTCGATTCCTTGGAAAATCATACGGGACACCCAGAAGAAGATGATGTCATAGCCGGTCACAAGCGCTGCCGTCGGATAGAAGCGTTTGAAATCCTCACTGTCTGTATCAGGCCAGCCCATTGTGGAGAAAGGCCATAGCGCGGAACTGAACCATGTATCCAATACATCTGTATCTTGTGTCCAGTTTTCTGCATCTGCCGGCGCTTCTTTGCCTACATATACTTCGCCTGTTTCATTGTGATACCAGGCTGGGATTCGGTGGCCCCACCATAGCTGCCTTGAAATGCACCAATCACGGATATTTTCCATCCAGCGCAAATATGTTTTCTCGAAACGTTCAGGCACGAAGTTCACTTTTTCCGCTTCTTTTTCCTGCATCGCGATGGCTGCATCAGCCAAAGGCTGCATTTTAACGAACCATTGAGTGGACAAGTACGGCTCCACGACCGCTCCGCTGCGCTCGGAATGGCCGACCGAATGAAGATGCTCTTCTATCTTGAACAGGACGCCTTCTTCCTGAAGATCTTTGACGATCTGCTTACGACATTCAAAACGGTCCATGCCTTTGTACTTGCCTGCTCTGTCATTCATCGTTCCGTCTTCGTTCATAACGAGAATACGCTCAAGATTATGGCGGTTCCCTACCTCAAAGTCATTCGGATCATGGGCAGGTGTCATCTTGACGGCTCCGGAGCCGAATTCCATATCGACGTAGTCATCGCCCACAATCGGGATTTCGCGTCCGACGATCGGCAAGATGACTGTTTTTCCAATTAGATGCTTATAACGCTCATCTTCCGGATGAACGGCTACCCCTGAATCCCCAAGCATCGTTTCCGGACGGGTAGTGGCGACTTCAATATAGCCGCTTCCGTCAGCCAACGGATATTTCATATGATAGAAGGCACCTTGAACATCTTTATAGATAACCTCGATATCGGATAGCGCTGTTTTTGTGGAAGGATCCCAGTTGATGATATATTCCCCGCGGTATATGAGTCCTTTGTTGTAAAGGGAGACGAATACTTCCTTGACCGCCTCAGAGAGACCTTCATCCAATGTGAAACGCTCACGTGAATAATCCAGTCCCAGCCCAAGCTTTGCCCATTGGTCGCGGATGTGGCCGGCATACTCTTCTTTCCACTTCCATGTTTCTTCGACGAATTTTTCCCTGCCCAGGTCATAACGGCTGATGCCTTCATGGCGCAGCTTCTCTTCTACCTTCGCCTGTGTCGCAATCCCGGCATGGTCCATACCTGGAAGCCATAGTACGTCATAGCCTTGCATCCGTTTCATCCGTGTTAGGATATCCTGTAATGTCGTATCCCAAGCATGGCCGAGATGCAATTTGCCTGTTACGTTCGGCGGCGGGATTACAATTGTGTATGGAGCTTTCTTCTCATCGCCATCCGCTTGGAAGAACCCTCCTTTCACCCACCAATCATAACGGCCTTGTTCAATCGATTGCGGATCATATTTGGTCGGCATACTCGTTTGGTTATTCTCCATCTTTCTTCCTCCTTGTTTTTCAGCAAATAAAAAAACTCTCTTCCTGTAAAAAGGACGAAGAGAGTTCAATTCGCGGTACCACCTTTATTCCAAATAAGCCTGCAAACGCTTATCTGGCGCTCAAATCAATAACGGCTCTGCACCGGCTTTTACTACTGTCAGTTCATAAAAGCAGCTCATGGGCTACTTCGATCCGCTCTTGCTTAAAAAGCCTCTCAGCTACTGGCTCTTCTCTCTTGAAGCAGAAATATCGGATGTACTCCTCCCAATCTTTGCTATTCGCTTTATTTAGTTACATTTTATATTACAAAAAAGACACTTCATTAGTCAATATTTCTTACCTGTTTTTCATATATTATACGCCTGCCGCCAAAACAACTCCAACTTTTCACATTTTCCGGCATTTACCCATACACTGCCGTATGATAACCGTTTTGGAGAGGACTGAAATCATATGAAGAGGAACTTATATAATAAGCCGCAATGGTTCCGTGTGCTCCGCAATGCGGTCGCTCCATTCGTCATCCCATTCTGTGTGTTCCAGGGGATACGGACATTTTTCTTTCCGACGCCATTTGATGTGCTGTTTTTGTTTTTGCTGCTGGCCCTCGCCTTCTGTATCACCTATAACATCTTCTGACACGCACCAAAAGCGATGCGGATTTTTCCTCCGCATCGCTTTTTAGTTTTCTGTTTGTGCCTGCTCCTGCGCCGCCTTCTTTTGCGCTTCTGTCTCTTCAATTTTCATCACGAAATATTCGATGTTCTTCAACTGCCAAAAATTCTTCTGCAACTGAGCAACGGATGAATATTCATTTTTTAGCCTATATTTCTTTTCGTGATAATCCTCTACTGTTTGAATGATATGGGTAGGATATGCCAAATAACATGTAAAAAGCATGATTTCCTCATCCCGCATCGGAAAGAACTTGTAATAATGATACAGCCATTCCACGCAATCATCACAGCGGATCGGGTACGTATCGCAATACTTGACGAAGAAGGGCAGCAAATCAAAATGCTGAGGGGCTACCTTTGCATTTTCGAAATTGATAAAATATCCGAATGCCCGCTCATCCAATAGGAAATGCTGCACAGAGAGCTTCCCATGGGTTAGGACGGTCCTCACCTTATCGTCATCCTTCGTTTTTTCATACCACTCTTCCAGTTTTTTGATCGAGAAGGACAACGCTTGAGATATATCATAATAATAAGAGCAAAACATCAGTTCGAATGGGGACATATACCATTTTCTCTCTGTCAGCTCCATGAACTCCTTCAAAAACTCTTCTTGTCTCTTCCAGCTATCCAACATTTTTTCATAATGCAGATCCCGTTCATCCGGTTCAATTTCCTTTTCCTTGACAGTCAATGCATGAATCCGCGCCAATTCCCTGAACATTTGTTTATGCTTTTCATTCCGTTCGCCGATATCCTCATCCGCCAGCCAGGGCATAAGATAATATAGCCTATTATGGTGAAGTACACCATACCGGCCGTCGACAGTAACGTATATCGGCACAATCCTATTATACCCGCGTTGATAGAGCCGCTGGACGTTCTTCACAAAATCCATTTTTTGCTCAGGCTTGATGCTTTTCAGCGCATAGACACCTTGGTCGGTATATACTTTGTGCAGCCGCCCGAATGTTTCCGCATAATGGACTTGCAGGGTGTAATGGCTCATCACCTCGATGATTTCAGGATGAATCATTCCGTTGGATTCCATCAGCTTCACTCACTTTCGCGGCGGGATTCATTTATTTATTGGAGACTGTCCTCGGTATATACAAAACCTGGCCTTCAGATAGATCCCTCTCATCCTCCAACTTATTGCTAAACAGCAATTCATGGGTCGAGATGGCATAACGCTCCGCCACCTCCTGGATGGTTTCCCCTTGCTGAATGATGCAAACCTTTAATTTTGTATGTGTGCTTCCATCCTTGCTGGCGAAGAAATCCACCAGGCTGACCGGCTTTTTGTTTGAACTCGAACTGGATTCTTGTTTCGCATCATTAATGTACGTCTCTGGTTCCATCGCAACCTGCATTTTCCGTTCATAGGTAGTATCTTCATGAACAGGCGCCGGCGACCTTCCATCATGCTTAACCGATTCAAAAATGGACGTCTCCGATTCATCAGGATAGCTTGAACCAGCGTCCATGAGAGGTTGCTCCGGTAAATCCTTCTGTTCTGGATAGGCGGATTCTTCAGGCTGACGTTCAGTAAACTGATCCTTCTGTCCCACACTGACTGTTGACTCTTCCTGATTCATCCTGACAGGTTTGAACGATTCAAAAACAGATGTTTCTGATTCGTCCATATTGCTTTCCGATGAGGGCATTTCCTCGGTGGTTCCCTCACTTTCCTTGCTGTCTGGGTTTTCTGTCCATGCATTCGGATATACATCTTCATCCGGGGAGCTTATTCTGCCTTGAGAAGCCGGCTGAAGTGTAGAGATTGCCTCTTCAGTAGCTTGCGGGTTCACATTTTCTTCCCTTGCCGCCGGTTCCGTTTCTTGGGCTTCAGGGACAAAATCAGGCATCAGTACCTCCGTAAAAAGATGATCGCTGACTTCTTGCACCGAGTTTATTCTTTGTTGCTCCATTGGTTCTTGATATTGAAATGTCGGAAGCGGAATGGAAAAAGGCGAAAATAAAGTCTGTTGTGGGTTACTCACATCAAATTCATGCGGTTCGCCCTTCTGTGACTCTTCACTCGGTCTTGCATAAGCGGTGGCTTCTAATGATTCGTCTACCTCAATCGGAATATGTTCTTCTGCCTCAGCATCTTCTTCCTTCTGCAAAAAGTCCGGCGCCTCAACAGGGGTAATGCCTTCCTCCCTGCTTACAATACCTGCATATATGCCGGTTATCGACAAGTCGGCAATCAGCTTTATGCAGGTGCTTTCGGGCATATGATAATCAAAAGAGGATATGTCTATCTCTATCTCTTCTCTCTCCTCCACCCTGCTTGATGGCACACTGATATCGACCGGAAATTGATGTGAGAAACATAGGATTTCTTCTTCATCATTATAGTCGATCTTGTGTACATGACCCGGCAGCCTGGCGTTGTCTTCCCAAGTTTTCTCCTCTTCGGCTCTTTGCTGGAAGCCTCGGTAATCCCCTGTTACCTGCAGATACCCCTTAATGGATACATAACCATTCATCTCAGCTATCGTTACTTCAGGTTCAATGGCCAGAGAATACAGTTCATTTATTTCCTTCCCTGCCGGAAACCAAATGGATTCTTCTAATGAAAATCGTAAATACGATTGATCTGGACTAGTCAATCCTTACTCCTCCCCTCAAAAACATTGAGACTGTATTTATCATTTCTAAACTATGTTTCCGGTTCGGTTTTTATTACTGAAACACAGCCTTACTGGCTTCTGAGAGGAAAAGCCGTCTTTCTGAATAAACAGAAGGACGGCTTTATGGATTCTTATTTCTTGGAACAGGACCAATCTATAGCAAAGGCAAGTAAGATTCCGGTTGAATACCTGGCCAAATCCGCTGCCAGAAACCCCTTCCCCAAAATCAACGCCCCTAACGTCGTACCGCGAATGACCGTGATCCAATCTGCCTGATACAGCTGGCTGAATTCAATGCAGAAACTAAAAATCAAGCTTAAAACAGCAGTAAAAAAATGTGATTTTTGGACAAATAGGAAGCGGCAACCATAATAGACCATCATTGCCCATAGTGCATCGCCTTCATGGATTGCCAGGGAAGGGACCAAGGCCCCGCTGAACACCCGTGAAGCCAGTCCTAGGTTCATAACCAAAACAACGATGATGAAATATCGGACTCTCTTCTTCGAAATCGGTCCCAACAGATTCATATATAGTCCTTCTCTCCGTGCGGAATTATGATAAAAAAGTTCCCGGTGCGATTGCCCGGGAACTTTTACGGCTTTATTTAGCAAGTACTGAAAATGCTTGTTCAGCAGCATTGATGGTTTTTTCAATATCTTCATCTGTATGCGCAGTCGACAGAAACAGTCCTTCGAATTGGGATGGAGGCAAGAAGATGCCTTGGTTTGCCATTTCCCTATAGTAGGATGCAAAGTATTCAAGATTAGATGATTTGGCTTTCTCATAATTGGTCACTTCTTCATTTGTGAAGAAGAAACCAATCATAGAGCCTGCACGGTTGAAGCTGCACGGAACACCATATTTGGCTGCGGCTTCACTTATGCCTGTTTCCAAAAGGTCTCCTTTTCTTTTGAACTCTTTATACGTATCTTCCGTCAAAAGACTCAACGTCGTATATCCGGCTGTCATAGCCAATGGGTTTCCGGATAAAGTCCCTGCCTGATAAATGGGGCCGCTCGGGGCAATCTGACTCATGATTTCCGCTTTACCGCCGTAAGCGCCGACAGGCAACCCTCCGCCAACCACTTTACCGAGGCAAGTGATGTCAGGTTCAATGCCGAAATAGCCGCTTGCACAGTGATAATCGACGCGGAAACCGGTCATAACCTCGTCAAAAATCAATAGGGAGCCATATTTCTCTGTGATTTCACGCAAGCCTTTCAGGAATCCCGGTTGTTGCGGAACCACCCCCATGTTGCCTGCAACTGGTTCAACGATGACGCCTGCAATGTCCTCACCATACTGCTCAAACGCATAACGGACACTTTCGAGATCATTGTATGGAACGGTAATCGTATTTTTGGCGACCCCTTCAGGCACACCCGGACTATCAGGCAATCCGAGAGTCGCTACCCCTGACCCTGCCTTAATGAGCAGGGAATCCCCATGGCCGTGATAACAGCCTTCGAATTTCAGAATCTTGTTACGCCCGGTATAGCCACGCGCCAACCGCAATGCGCTCATTGTCGCTTCTGTCCCCGATGAGACCATGCGGATGATTTCGATCGATGGTACACGCTCGATGATTAATTTAGCAAGCTTGTTTTCCATCTCTGTCGGAGCACCAAAGCTTGTACCTGTTTCAGCTGTCTTCTTTAAAGCCTCTACAACTTCAGGGTGACTGTGGCCGACAATTAGCGGCCCCCAGGACAAGACATAATCAATGTATTCATTTCCATCGATATCGTAGATTTTGGAACCAGCTCCCCGCTCCATGAAAATAGGGTTCATGTCTACTGATTTAAATGCTCTGACAGGGCTGTTTACACCGCCTGGCATCAGTGTAAGAGCTTCCTGGAAAGCCTGCTTCGATTTTTCATAACTTCGCATAGTAACACCGTCTCCTTCTATAGCAATTCTGTAATAATAGCTTCAATCAATCTCTTTTATCCAACGCGCCACATCTTTGGCATGATATGTGATGATCAGATCCGCACCAGCGCGCTTCATGCCCGTTAACGTTTCAAGGACAATGCTTTTCTCGTCGATCCAGCCGTTTAAGGCGGCAGCCTTAATCATACTGTATTCCCCGCTGACATTATAGGCTACAATCGGCACGTTCACATGATTTTTTACGTCTCTAATGATATCCAGATAAGAGAGTGCCGGTTTGACGATCAAGAAGTCTGCACCTTCCATAATGTCTGATTCAGCTTCACGGAAGGCCTCCATCCGGTTGGCGGGATCCATTTGGTAAGTTTTGCGATCGCCGAATTGCGGAGCTCCGTTTGCAGCTTCCCGAAAAGGACCATAATAAGCAGATGCATATTTGACAGAATAGGCCATCACCGGTATATGCGCGAAGCCGGCTTCATCCAATCCGCCCCTTATGGCTGCCACAAACCCGTCCATCATATTCGATGGAGCAATGATATCCGCCCCTGCCTCAGCTTGACTGACCGCAGTTTTCACAAGGTATTCAAGAGAAGCATCGTTGACGATATGACCGTTTTCCACAACACCGCAATGCCCATGATCTGTGTATTCACACAAGCATGTATCCGCTATTACCAGCATGTCTTCATGTTTTTCCTTTATCAAGCGGGTTCCCTTCTGCACAAGCCCGTTATGGCTGAAAGCCCCGGTCCCGACAGCATCTTTATCAGATTCATACGGGACACCGAACAGGATAACCGCTTTGATGCCAAGCTGCTCGGCTTCCTCCACTTCCTCAAGCAGATTGTCCAAGGAAAGCTGATAGATGCCCGGCATTGATTTGATTTCGTTTTTCACATTGTCCCCGTCGGCCACAAAGATCGGATAAATCAAATCCTCACTCCGCAAAAATGTTTCACGGACAAGCGCCCTCATCCCCGGGCTTTGTCTCAATCTTCTATGTCTAGCAAATTGTAGATCAGTCATTTGTCATAATCCCCCTGTCCTTTATGTAACCCATCATATTCAACAAGCTGTTTGAGCATCCCATCCATCGTGAACGGTTCTCCTCGCACGTGAACCGTAAGCCCATGCTGCTCTGCTGTCTTCGCTGCCACAGGCCCTATGCAGGCAACCACACAATCTGTGATTGCTTCTCGCAGATTGTAGGAATCGATGATTTCAATGAAGTGATCGACAGCCGAAGAGCTCGCAAACGTCAAGACATCCAGCTGACTCCGCTCGATGAGTTTCTTGATCTGCAGCCCACTCGATGGCGGCAGAACATTTTCATAGAGGATCAGCTCGTCACATCTATGGCCATTCTCCCTCAATGTTTCTGGAATCAGCTTCCTAGCCAAATTCCCTTTCAGGACAAGGATGTTTGACTGATTCGGCAAAACCGCGAGAAATTCCTCGATGAATGTTTCAGCAACATATTTTGTCGGCTCGAAGTCTGCAGTATAACCCCATTCTGTCATTCTCTCTGTTGTCTTCTCACCAATTGATGCGAGCTTTGGTAACATCCCGAACGGCAGGTCTTTCATAAAAAAGAAGTCCACACCGTTCTTGCTTGTAAAAACCAGCCAATCATAGTTTATCGAATCAGTAAGCAGCCGCTTTTCTTTCTCATCCAGGTCCCTCTCCTCAAAACCGACAAGCGGCACTACAATCGGAGAAGCGCCGACCTCTGACAGCTGATTGACAAAACCAGCGCTTTCCTTTTCCGTCCTTGTGATCAGTACCGTCTTTCCTTTAAGAAAAGAAAATGCATTCACTGCTGATCATTCACTTTTTTTACGGTGTCAATCAGTTCCTGGGCGCCTCTAGCTTTTAATAGCGCTGCCGCCTGTTTGCCGATCAACTCCGGATTTGTCCCTTTGACTATTTCCTTCAGGATCTCCGTGCCTTCCGGATTTGCCACCAACGCCGTCAGTTCGATCTCTTGCCCATTCATGACGGCATGACCGGCAATCGGAACCTGGCAGCCGCCTTCCATCTCATTTAGGAAAACGCGTTCAGCTGTGACTGTTCTATCTGTTGCTTCATCTTGGAACTGCTTCAAAGCTTCCAGCAGCTCACCGTCATCGCTTCGGCATTCAATGGATAATGCCCCTTGCCCAACAGCCGGCACACAAAGATCCTCATCAAGGTATTCCGTCATCGTATCCGAACTCCAGCCCAGACGGGACAATCCGGCAGCCGCCAATATGATGGCATCATACTCTTCATCTTTCAATTTCTGGATGCGGGTGTCGATATTCCCCCGTATCCATTTAATATTCAGATCCGGACGCACAGCCAATAATTGAGCGCTGCGGCGCAGGCTGCTAGTGCCGATGATGGCACCTTGCTTCAGCTCGTTTAATGATTTTCCGTCCTTCGATATAAGGACATCCCGATGGTCTTCCCTGTCCGGTATGCATCCGATCGTCAATCCCTTGGGAAGGTTTGCGGGCATGTCTTTCATGCTATGGACAGCCATATCGATTTCTTTCATTAACAAGGCTTGCTCAATTTCTTTGACGAACAGTCCCTTCCCCCCTACTTTGGACAATGTCACATCGAGAATGCGATCCCCTTTGGTGACGATTTCCTTCACTTCAAATTCAAAAGGAAGCCCTAAATCCTTCAGTTGTTGTATAACCCAATTTGTTTGTGTAAGAGCAAGTTTGCTTCTCCGTGAACCGACAATAATTTTCCTCATGGTATCCTCCTATGTGTTCCAAATATGAAAGGTCGATAAACTGCCAAAAAGAGAGAAATTGATAAGCACCCCAAGAAAAGCCCCGATTTGCCAATAAGCGAGCGACTTCCCGTTGACCTGTTTGCCTACCTTTAAATAAATAATGAAGCTGTACAGCATCAATACAATAAAAGAGCCGATGATCTTCGTGTCCATCCAGCCCACTTCAGGCAATTTAATTTGTGCCCACCGCAGACCAAGAATCAGCGAAAAAAACATAAGCGGGACCCCTATCATACTTAAAAGATATGAAAGCTTCTCCAGCCGGGAGAGATCCCCGAGTCTTTGTAACCGTTTGCCCCATCTTTTCCTCTTAAGCAAATCATATTGTAATAGATACAGAATTGCAAAGACAAAGGACATGGTAAAAACACCATACGCCAAAAAGGCGATCGTAATATGAAGCAACAACAGTTCCGATACAAGCTGTTGCGCTAAAACCTCAGATTCTATCTGATAGGGCGCAAATGTGTGTACTACCATAACGATAAAACCTAGAACATTCATAAAGAAGACTGTAAAATCCGTTTTTAACAGCTTATTAAGGACAAGAGAGAATGTCACCAGTACCCATGCATAGAAATAAAGCCCCTCAAAAATGGTCAAAACCGGAAAACGGCCGGTCTTCCATACATACAGAAACAAAAAAATTGTTTGCGAAAACCAAACAATCATCAAAATCCGGAAGGCAAACATATTTGCCTTCCGGTTATTATGGAGAAAATCTACAAAATACAAAAGCACACTGAGCGCATATAAAATGACAGTCAGCTCATGCAGCCTTGTCATAATTGTATCCAACATACCGGCACCCACCTATGCTTCCACAGCGACGGTTGCGACTCTTGTCACTTTTGGCTCAACATTTCTGATCTGTTGTTGCTTTTGGACTTGCACAAGTCCCTCAATATTGAATGTTTGGACAAATTCCTGCAATGCCTGCTCACTATTCGGCTGACCCGCCAGTTCTTTCACATACAGCATAGGATCCTTCAGCATTTGGTTAACGATACTCTTTGTATGTTTATTGATGACTTTACGCTCCCGCTCCGACAAGTGAGGCAACTTCCGTTCAATGCTTTCCATCGTCTCGGACTGAATGGCAAGCGCTTTTTCCCTTAGCGCAGACATAACTGGGACGACCCCAAGCATCTTGAGCCAATCCTCATATTCTTCCAGTTCTTTCTCGATCATGATAAGAATTGCTTCCGCTGCGATCTTCCGTTCCTGCAAATTGGCCTCCACAATCCCTTCCAGATCGTCGATATCATAGAGGAATACACTGTCTATGCTTGATAAAGCCGGGTCCAAATCACGCGGGACGGCAATATCCACCATAAAAATCGGGCGCCCTTTACGAAGTTTACTGACCATATCCATCAATTCCTTCGTTATGACATACCCTTTCGCCCCTGTAGAGGAGATGACAATATCGGCATCGAGCAAAGCGCACTGCAGTTCACGCAATTCCTTCGCTTTCCCTTCAAACTTTTCTGCAAGTGCAACTGCTTTTTGATGGGTCCTATTGATGACCGATACTTTTTTAGCACCTGCGCTATAGAGGTTCTGGATAGCCAGCTCACCCATTTTGCCTGCCCCGATCACCAGCACATTCTTGTCATGCAGGCGGCCAAATATTTTTTTCGCAAGCTCCACCGCTGCATAACTGATGGAGACAGCATTAGTATTGATTTCTGTTTCGGCATGCGCACGTTTTGCCAACGTAACAGCCTGCTTGAACAGCTGATTGAACATCGTTCCGATTGTCGCATGTTCCTGGGCAGCCTTGAAGCTTGAACGGACTTGGCCAAGGATTTGGGTTTCACCCAGAATCATGGAATCCAACCCGCAAGTCACCTGGAACAGATGGTTGATCGCCCGAGCCCCTTCATGGATAAACAGAAAGGGCGCAAACTCTTCCGTTTTGAGGTTGAACCATTGAGACAGAAATTCTTTTATATAGTAACGACCCGTGTGTACCTGATCCACAACTGCGTATATCTCTGTACGATTGCATGTAGAAATAATGATGTTCTCCAAAATGCTTTTTTTATTTTGGAGAGCCAGCATTGCATCAGTAAGCTCCGCTTCATTAAATGACAGCCGTTCACGAATCTCAACAGGGGCAGTCTTATAATTTAAACCAACTGCTAGTATATACATCCCTTTGTCCGCACCCCCACAAAATTTACAAAATTACCTAAGTTAGATTATAACATTTCAACCTAAATATCCTACAAAAAATTATGAACATATCATGACTTACTATGGTACGATATTCACGTACATACAATCGACTTCTAAATTAGAATAATTACTATTTAATAATGTAACAAAGCCCTACCAGGTCTTCAAGTATTATGCTTTGAAAGAAGGGAATTCCATGAGATCGCAAAATTCATTTTCAGCTTTCATTCTGATCGGCTTCAGTTTCCTGTTTTTTCTGAATGAGACACCCATTGAACTGTTGCAGCCTTATTTAGGAGTCCCCCTTATATTGCTTATCACAGGAATTGCTTTTTGGCTTCATTATTTCCGAACAGCAGACGCTGCCTCCATCCTGCCCGCTACTATTTTGGCAGGTTTCGGTATCCATCTGCTAGTCGCAGAAAAATTCGGCATTTGGCCGAATGATACCGGCGTATTCCTGCTGATTATCGCTCTTGGGGTCTTATTGTCCTCTAGGAAAACAAACACAGGTTTTTTAGCCGGATTCCTGTTACTCATTTCTTCCTGCCTAATTCTTTTCCGGGACTCCATCCTTACCGCCTTCCCGGAGCTGGCATCGATCGCCGGAGCCGGAAATACTCATATGCTGTTGATTGCTATCATTGCATTGGCCGGTATAGTTTTGCTTTTCAAAAAGTGACCGGTGCCACTTTCATGGAAATATGATGAAAAAACCGGGTCATTCGTACAGCAAGCTGAACTTCCTGTGCATATAGTGAAGGAAAACCCATCCACAATTCCGGCGCGGCGGCAAGCATGCCCCTATGCACCGGACTTCCGGCGGTTTCGGAGGCAGGTGATTAGATGACCGGAAGACAGCTTAAGATGAATTTGATTCTTTTTCTGTCGCTCTTTGGTTCCGTACAGTTGGCTTATCTATTCAGTTATACCCATCCATATGCAGAAATCACCTTTTTGGTAATCATTGCATCAGTTTCATTGGCATATAGCTGTATCCCTTCTATAGCCACTGATCCGATCAGCAATAAGTTCATATCCAAAATGCTTTGCTGCTTGATCTTGTATAGTGTATCAGGAGCTTTGCTCATCGTATGAAACAAAAAACACAGCCTAAAAGACTGTGTTTTTGTTTTATTCAATGCCCATTCTTGCCTGCAGTGCTTTCCAGGCTGTATCTTTGCCCTGTCCGGTCTCCGAAGAGAAAAGGATGATTTCATCCCCTTTCTCGAGCCCGAGGGTTTCTTTCGTTACTTTCAGGTGTTTTTGCCATTTGCCTTTTGGAATCTTGTCCGCCTTTGTTGCTACGACAATGCATGGTATCTCGTAATGCTTAAAGAAATCATACATCATGACGTCGTCTTTCGTCGGCGGATGACGCAAGTCCACAATCAGCAATGCTGCCCTTAACTGTTCCCTCTTTGTCAGATAGGTTTCAATCATTTTCCCCCAGGCTGCCCGTTCAGACTTCGACACTTTGGCATAGCCATATCCCGGAACATCAACAAAATGGAACATTTCATTGATTAAGTAAAAATTCAAAGTCTGGGTTTTTCCTGGCTTTGAAGATGTGCGCGCCAAATTCCGGCGGTTCAGCATTTTGTTTATGAATGAGGATTTCCCCACATTCGAACGGCCTGCCAATGCAAATTCGGGCATCTCCACATCTGGATACTGCTCTGGTTTAACAGCGCTTATGACAATATCTGCGCTTGTTATTTTCATTTATTTTCCTCCTACTAATGCTAGCTCCAATACCTCATCCACACTGGAAACAGGGTGGAAAGTCAGATCTTTGCGGATGCTTTCAGGTATATCATCTATATCTTTCTCATTATCCAGCGGTATGATGATGGTAGTTAATCCGGCTCTGTGGGCACTCAATGATTTCTCCTTTAGCCCGCCAATCGGTAGCACCCTTCCTCTTAGTGTGATTTCACCGGTCATTCCGACTTCCTTGCGGACAGGCTTGCCTGTCAGCGCAGAAACAAGGGCAGTCGCAATCGTAATCCCTGCAGACGGGCCATCTTTCGGCACTGCTCCTTCCGGGACATGGATATGGATATCTTGTTTTTCATAGAAGTCCTCCGGAATTCCCAGCTCGGATGCTTTCGAACGGACACAGGTCAAGGCAGCCTGCGCCGATTCCTTCATAACGTCCCCAAGCTTGCCCGTTAAGGACAGCTTGCCTTTTCCTGAGGATAATGACACTTCGATCTGCAGCGTATCACCGCCTACTGTAGTGTACGCCAGACCAGTTGCAACTCCCACTGTATCATCTTTTTCCCCTTGCCCATAGCGGAAAATCCTTTTACCTAAAAATTCCTCCAGATTCTTCGAAGTGACAATCACTCGTTTACGCTCTCCAGATACAATGATTTTAGCGGTCTTTCGGCAGATACCTGCCAATTGCCGCTCCAGATTTCTCACACCGGCTTCCCGGGTATAGTATCTCAATAAATCGGTGATCGCTTCGTCTTTGATCTGAAGCTGCGATTTTTTCAGCCCGTGCTCCTGGATCTGCTTAGGCAGCAGATGGCCTTTTGCGATATGCAGTTTTTCCATCTCAGTATATCCAGCAATCGTGATGATTTCCATCCGATCGCGCAACGGCCCGGGAATCGTCGCCAAGTTATTAGCGGTAGCAATGAACATGACTTTCGACAAGTCATAAGGTTCTTCAATGTAATGGTCACTGAAGTTATGGTTTTGTTCAGGATCGAGTACTTCGAGCATTGCAGAGGACGGATCCCCCCTGAAGTCATTTGACATTTTATCGATTTCATCCAAAAGGAAGACCGGATTGAGGGATCCCGATTTCTTCATTCCCTGCAAGATACGCCCCGGCATCGCACCCACATACGTGCGGCGGTGCCCCCTTATTTCGGACTCATCCCTGACGCCTCCGAGCGAGACGCGAACAAAGTTACGGTTCAGGGAGGTTGCAATTGATTTAGCCAAGCTTGTCTTTCCGACTCCCGGAGGTCCTGCCAAACAAAGGATGGGTCCCTTCAAGGAATCGGTCAATTGTTGTACAGCCAAGTATTCCAACACGCGCTCCTTCACCTTTTCTAAGCCGTAGTGTTCCTCATTGAGGATTTTTTCGGCTTTTGCCAGGTTATGGTCATCCTTCGTTTCTTTTGACCACGGCAATGCGATTAACCAGTCGATGTATGTGCGGATGACTGAGCTTTCCGCTGATGTTGAAGGGATTTTTTCATAGCGATCCAATTCTTTAAGAGCTGTAAGCCTAACGTGCTCCGGCATACCGGCTTGTTCGATTTTTTCCAGGAGGATGGCAACTTCGCCGTTTTTCCCTTCTTTATCGCCCAGCTCCTTTTGGATGGCTTTCATTTGCTCGCGAAGATAGTATTCCTTCTGTGTACGTTCCATGGAACGCTTTACGCGTTCTCCTATTTTCTTCTCAAGCTGAAGGATTTCCCGTTCGTTATTAATGAAATCAATGACCTTGGTCAGTCGTGCCTTAATATCGACTGCCTCAAGGATTTCCTGTTTACTCTTAATCTGAAGAGGAAGATGGGAGGCCACAATATCTGCCAATCGACCCGGTTCTTCGATATCGGCAGTTGAAGTATATAGTTCATTATTGTTTTTCTTGGACATTTTGGTATATTGTCTGAAGGAAGTCAACAATGTTCTCATCAACGCTTGATGTTCCGCGTCTTTCTCCTCCGGGTCGGGGAACTCTTCCAATGATGCAGAGATATATGTATCATTATCGATGATTGAAACGATTTCTGCCCGTTTTATACCTTCCACAAGGACCCGAATCGTACCGTTCGGTAATTTCAACATTTGCTTCACTTTTGTCAAAGTACCCATTTTGTAGACATCATTCTCATCCGGTTCCTGAACGGAAGTGTCAATTTGGGTAGTAAGGAAAATCAAATGGTTTTCCACCATTGCTTTTTCCAAAGCCTGAATGGACTTATCTCTTCCTACGTCTAAATGAAGGACCATTGTCGGATAGACAATCAATCCTCTTAGCGGGAGGAGGGGGATGATGAGCTCTTTTTCTTTAGTCATGCCTGACACCTCCAGTATTTCTCATCCAATGATTAATCATCTAATAATTTTATCCTATTTACTAGCCACTGTCTAATAGTTACCACTATATCCTTTCCCTTAAAAAAGGCTGATTCAGAAACAAGAATCAGCCTTTGTTTTGGGATTGTTTTTTGGATTGGTTAAGAACCCCCCGGGAAAACCGGGAATTCCACAAATCCTAACTGAGCTTTTCTTTCGGCTCGATAACCGGATCGGTTTTCTGCTTCGGAATCTCCCTATCCAATGCATGATTGAAGACTTCGTCCAAATGTTTGACCGGTACAATTTGGATGCCTTGCACTTCTTCAAGCAAAGATTGCATGTTTTCTTCCGGAATGATAATAGTGGTAGCCCCAGCCTCTTGGGCAGCCTTCACTTTGGCAAACACTCCCCCGATCGGTTTCACCCCGCCGTGCAACCCGATTTCCCCCGTCATGGCCACTGTCCGATGCACCGGCAGCTTATAGATAGCCGAATATATGCCGGTTGCCATCGCTATGCCAGCCGAAGGACCATCAACCGGAATCCCTCCCGGAAAATTAACATGGATATCGAACGAATCAGCCGGCACTCCCATAGAGCGTAGGACAGTCACAACATTTTCGATGGAACCTTTCGCCATGCTCTTTCTTCGAATCGATTTACCTGCATTGCCGATGCTCTCTTCTTCCACAATTCCTGTGACGGAGATACTCCCCTTTTCAGAAGCCGGTATAACCATTACTTCAATTTCCAGCAATGCTCCGCTGTTCGGTCCGTATACCGCCAGCCCATTCACAAGTCCAACCTTGGAAACAGAACTGATTTTCTTCTCCATCCTCGGGCTCATCTGGCTGCTTTGGATCACCCATTGAATTTCATCATCCCGTATGTAATCACGTTGGTCGGTGATGGCAAGCCCTGCTGCAATCTGAACCATATTGACAGCTTCCCGCCCATTTTTTGCATAATTCGCTAAGTACGATAAACCTTCCGGACTAATCCGGATGCCCACTTTCTCTGCTGCATTCTTAGTCACCTTCACCACTTCATCGTGGGTGAGTTCCCGGAAAAACACTTCCATGCATCTTGACCGGATAGCAGGAGGGATTTCATTAGGGGTCCTTGTCGTGGCACCGATTAAGCGGAAATCTGCCGGCAGTCCGTTTTTGAAAATATCATGTATGTGGGCCGGGATTTGCTGATTCTCTTCCGAATAATAAGCGCTCTCAAAATGGACTTTGCGATCTTCGAGAACCTTTAACATCTTGTTCATCTGGATTGTATGCAGCTCACCGATCTCATCTATGAACAATACACCGCCATGGGCATGAGAAACCGCCCCCGGCTTTGGCTGCGGAATTCCTGCCTGTCCCATGGCGCCGGCCCCCTGATAAATCGGGTCATGAACAGAACCGATTAACGGATCCGCAATGCCTCTTTCATCAAAGCGGGCTGTCGTCGCATCAAGCTCAATGAAGACCGCATTCTGCTTGAACGGAGAATCTGCCGCCTTTTTTGCCTCTTCTAAAACCAGTCTCGCCGCAGCCGTCTTTCCGACTCCCGGCGGTCCATATATGATCACATGTTGCGGGTTCGGCCCACATAGACCGGCTTTCAACGCCTTAATGCCATCTTCCTGTCCGATAATATCCACAAAGAATGCCGGACGGACGCGCTCTGCCAGAGGCTCGGTTAAAGAAATACCCCTCATTCTCCGCAAATGTTCCATCTCTTTCTTCGATTCCCTGTCAATTGTGACTTTATGGGATCTTTGGCCTCTCAAGAGATTGAGAAAATACATCCCAATTACGATTCCAAAGAAAACCTGTACGATTATTATGATTGTCATCCAGTTCATGGCCTTTCCCTCCTGTATACCTGACACACTATTTTTATACCTGTTAGTATCGCCCTGTTCAGAGAAAAATAACCATTGATTCCCCAAAAACAGACCAAGCTATAGGCCTTGTTTTGGCAGAACAGAATCTGCGGCCATCGCAAGCGGTTATTGAATTCTATGCCCAAACAACTAAAAAAAGCTGCAGAGTCTGCAGCTTTTTTACCTTACTATATTCTTATGCGGAAGTCTTTTTTTCCTCTTCCTCGATAACAGTACCGTCCTTAAGCACCAATTTAGGCGGTTTGGCCTCTGTTACGGTCTCTTTTGTAATGATGCACTTTTCGATATCATTTCTGGCCGGCAACTCAAACATCAGATCAAGCATGATGTGCTCAATAATCGAACGCAGACCACGTGCACCTGTCTTACGCTCAATCGCTTTTTTGGCAATTTCAACAAGCGCTTCATCCTCAAATTGCAGGTCGACATCATCCAATTCCAGCATCTTATGGTATTGTTTGACAAGGGCGTTTTTAGGCTTCGTAAGAATTTGTACCAATGCGTCCTCATCCAATTGCTCCAGATTGGCAATTACCGGCAAACGTCCGATAAATTCAGGGATCAAGCCGAACCGAAGCAAATCTTCAGGCAATACGTTATTCAGAAGCTCTTTTTCGGAGATCTCTGCTTTTTTATTTTCCGCGCCAAAGCCGATTACTTTTTGGCCTAAACGTCTCTTGATAATTGGTTCAATGCCATCAAAAGCTCCGCCGCAGATGAACAGGATATTCGTCGTATCGATTTGGATGAATTCTTGGTGCGGGTGCTTACGTCCTCCTTGCGGCGGGACACTAGCAACTGTACCTTCCAGAATTTTCAACAGAGCTTGTTGAACACCTTCACCTGAAACATCCCTTGTAATGGACGGATTTTCGGATTTACGGGCCACCTTATCAATCTCATCTATATAAATAATGCCCTTTTCCGCTTTTTCAACATCATAGTCGGCAGCCTGAATAAGTTTGAGAAGAATGTTCTCAACGTCTTCCCCAACATATCCAGCTTCTGTCAGAGACGTAGCATCTGCAATGGCGAAAGGCACATTCAAGAGGCGTGCAAGCGTCTGGGCCAGAAGTGTTTTACCGCTACCGGTAGGTCCAATCAAGCAGATATTGCTTTTTGAAAGTTCTACTTCATCGATTTTACTGTTCGAGTTAATCCGTTTGTAATGGTTATAGACAGCAACAGCCAGTGATTTCTTCGCCTGGTTTTGCCCAATTACATACTCATCCAGTATTTCTCTGATTTCATGAGGTTTCGGAACATCTTTGAATTCTACTTCCTCATCCGTTCCCAATTCTTCTTCTACTATTTCAGTGCAAAGTTCAATGCACTCATCGCATATATAAACACCTGGTCCGGCAACTAATTTTCTGACTTGTTCTTGGGTTTTTCCGCAGAATGAACACTTCAGGTGCCCTTTTTCGTCATTAAACTTAAACATGTTCCTTTCACCCCTTCATAATAATAATCCAAGATCTACAGACTCAAATCAATACACCCAGTTATGTAATTTGTTACTGTTTGTTTAAGCATTGTATCATTTTATCCAAAAAATAAAAAAATAAATGCCTGCCCCAAAAAAGAAGGCTGCTCCTCCATATATTATGTATATTGCCCTATTAAAAATGAATCAAACTAACAATTGGAGAAGTCAAACAGTCCACTTTTCCTTTACGAAGAAGCAACTGAATGATGTTATGTCATATATTTTATTATATCATCTTTTTTGTGATGACTGTATTTCTTTTATTATGTATAAAACAAGGCACGATTTTCTCGCGCCTTGTTCTTTGTATGTGTATGAAATTAAGCTTGCTTGCTGTTCTCAACAAGGAAATCGATAGCTTTGCGTACGCTCAAGTCAGCTTTCAGACCTTCAAGGCTTCCTAGCGCAGCTTTGATTTGGTCAGCCTCCATGTTGTACATTTCAGCCATTTTGTTCACTTCTGCTTCTACATCTTCATCAGTAACTGTGATGTTTTCAGCTTTCACGATTGCTTCTAGTACCAAGTTTGTGCGAACGCGTTTTTCAGCATCCTCTTTCATTTGGCCTTTCAAAGCAGCTTCATCTTGACCTGAGAATTGATAGTATAGGTCAAGGTTCATACCTTGCATAGACAAGCGTTGTTCGAATTCTTGAAGCATGCGGTCTACTTCCGTTTCAACCATAACTTCCGGAATTGTCACTTCAGCGTTTGCAGCCGCTTTTTCGATAGCAGCGTCGCGTACAGCTTGTTCAGCATTGTTTTTCTTGCTTTCTTCCAAATTTTTGCGAGTTTTTTCAGTTAGCTCAGCAAGTGTTTCTACTTCTTCATCAGCATCTTTTGCGAACTCATCATCCAACTCAGGAAGTTGTTTTGATTTGATTTCATGAAGTTTGATTTTGAATGTAGCTGGTTTTCCAGCAAGTTCAGCAGCATGGTATTCCTCAGGGAAAGAAACTTCGATATCTTTCTCTTGTCCTGCTTCCAATCCTACAACTTGATCTTCAAATCCAGGAATGAAAGAGTTGGAACCTAGTTCAAGAGAATAATTTTCTGCTTTTCCGCCTTCGAATGCTTCGCCATCAACGAACCCTTCGAAATCGATTACAACAGTATCTCCGTTTTCTGCTTTACCTTCTTCTTTAACTACTAGTTCAGCAAAACGTTCTTGCAACTTAGCAAGCTCTTCTTGTACTTCTTCTTCTGTCACTTCAGAGCTTACCGCTTCTACTTCCAAGCCTTTGTACTCACCTAGAGTCACTTCTGGTTTAACCGTAACAGTTGCTTTGAATACAAGCGGTTGGCCTTTTTCCATAGTCTCAACATCGATTTCCGGACGATCAACCGGCTCAATTCCTGATTCTTCGACAGCACTTGCATATGCATCGGGAAGGATGAAATCTAATGCATCTTGGTATAGAGATTCTACTCCAAAACGTTTTTCAAACATTTGACGCGGCATTTTTCCTTTACGGAATCCAGGTACATTAATTTGTTTTACGACTTTATTGAAAGCAGCATCCAAACCTTTATTCACTTGTTCTGCTTCTACTTCAACAGTAAGAACCACGCGGTTCCCTTCTAATTTTTCTACTTTTGCAGACATGTGTTTCCCTCCAAGACATCTATTAATTAGTAATTTCACGCATATTTCATTCCATATATACCCTATGTAAGGCATAGTTTGTGGAGATGCAATTCTAAATCCCACTATGTGGCATTATTTGTAACTACCCTATTACAACCATTACATTATATCATAGCTTCCCTGTCTTTCAACAGCTTAAGCTTAAATATTATAGCGAAGAAGTTTCTTCTATATGCCTTATCAGCTTCAGCGCCTCTTCGACTCCTTCCATTTCAACGCTATAGCGTTCGCAAATAAAGGCTGCCGACTCCTCAACCCCTTGATATTCAGCAGCCAGCAAGTGATAGGCTGCCGCCCATTTAGCAAAGTGATTGACTGGCTCAAACGGAAACAGGATAAAATGCTGTCTTTTCAACAATTGCCCGGCGATATTATGTAATGATGGGTTTTCATGCTCCAAGTGATCCGACAGCAACCCGGCCGTTTCTACCCAAAATGGACGTTCCTCAATCTCTTCAAGCCTTGCTGGAATAACAGTTTTATGTTTAAGGAACTTTTCAACATCACAGTTTTCCCGGTAATCCTGTTCTTTCAGAATCAATAACAATATCGTCTTTAGGAACGGGTATCCATCAGGGGACTGCAAGTAATCCATCACTTGTTCAATATACTTCCTTACGTTCCCTTCCCGGATTTTCGTCACTGCCTGCAGCTGTTCTTGATAAGGCATGCTCAATAGATTGAAGTTTCCTCCTTCTGCTAGTTCCTCTTCCTCTTCGGTGTAACGGTCATCAGCCCGTTCAACCTCCATCTTCCGGGTAAATTGGAGCATATTCTCAAAATGCTCTTCCTTATCTGGAGGCACGACACCATCATCAAGAAGGGCTCTAATAGTGGATTCCATTTCTTCGTACTCATTCAGCTGAAGCAAGATCATCACATACATTTCCATCAACTGAAAGTAATCACCCACTCCCTTATTGAGAAGGTTTTTACAGATTGCTTTCGCCTCACGGTAATCATTGATCTCCACCAGGGCAACAATCAATCCGAAATGGGTATTATACTCTTCATCACCCATCTTTACCGCCTGCTGCAATAACGAAACAGCTTCTTGATACCGCTTTTCAACCAGGGCAGCCATCCCTTTTTCAACCAACCTGGTATTCAGGCCCGGAAAGGGTATGACTTTCCCTATATTTTTGTTTTCTTTCATTCTTTATTTCCGCCCTCAAACATTTTTATACTTCAGTTTACCATGTAAGGAGATCCAATACAAAAAGGGCAGGCTCTCTTTTTGACAGCAAAAAAAATAAACCTCCCGCAAATTGCAGCAGGAGGGTTTTTAATCCGTCTTTCTTCTACTATATTGTCATCATTTCTAGACGTTGCTCATACGCGCTGATTTTTTCATCGTACCTTAAAGTAATGGATATTTCATCCCATCCGTTGATCAGCATTTCCTTCCAGTATGGATGGATGCCAAATGATGATTCAAATCCCTCTGAGTCAAAGACTTTTTGTTCGGGCAGGTCGACTGTAAGCTGATAATCAGGCACTTGCTCTGCTTTAGCGATGATTCCCTCCACTTCTTTCGGGTTCAGCCTGATCGGCAACAGTCCGTTCTTCAGGCAATTTTGATGAAAAATATCGGCGAAGGAGGTTGCTATGACAACCTTAAAACCGTAATCATACAATGACCATGGTGCATGTTCCCTCGAAGATCCGCAACCGAAGTTCTCACCCGTCACCAATATCGTGGCTCCTTTTGCCTTCTGGCAATTCAAGGGAAAGTCTTCCCGCTCTGAACCATCCTCGTTAAAGCGCCAGTTGTAAAATAAAAACTGTCCAAAACCTGTACGTTCGATTCTCTTTAGGAACTGTTTCGGTATAATCTGATCTGTGTCGACATTAGACCTGTTCAACACAGCCACTTTTCCTTCATACACTGTAATAGGGATCATTACAGCCACCTCCTGAATTTGCAATAAACTCATAATTAGACAAATTGTTCTTCCTTCGCCTGCAGGTCGCGGATGTCAGTGAACTTTCCGTAAATGGCTGCTGCAGCAGCCATCTGCGGACTGACCAAATGGGTTCTCGCTCCTTGTCCCTGCCTTCCTTCAAAATTACGGTTGGAAGTGGAAGCACAATGCTCTCCGGATGGCACAAAATCCGGGTTCATACTTAAACACATGCTACACCCCGACTCTCGCCATTCAAACCCGGCTTGGATGAATATCTCTGCCAAGCCTTCCTCTTCAGCCTGATGCTTAATTTTCTGAGAACCTGGAACAACCATAGCCCTAACGCCTTCTTTCACTTTTTTCCCTTTGACAATATGTGAAGCCGCCCGGATATCCTCGATCCGTGAATTTGTGCATGAACCGATGAACACATGCTGCACCTCAATATCCTGAATGGACATTCCTTCTGAAAGGCCCATATAGACAAGCGCATGGTTCAGTTCTTCGCGTTTAGATTTTGTGTTCTGCTTGGCCAACAAAGGTACTGCCCCTGTGACAGGACTGCACATCCCCGGGTTTGTACCCCAACTGACCATAGGGGAGATGTGTTCTCCTTTGATGGTAAGCACAGTATCATACACGGCCTCTTCATCACTGGCCAAAGCTTTCCAGCTCTCGGCATAGCGATCAAACACTTCAGGCTTGGGGGCATACTTTCTACCTCTTAAATACGAAAATGTCGTTTCATCAGGACTGACTAACCCTGCCCGGGCACCGCCTTCAATGGACATGTTGCATACCGTCATCCTCTCCTCCATGCTCATATTCCGGATTACTTCACCGCAATACTCTATGATATGACCTGTTCCAAAATCCACCCCAAGAGTTGAAATGATATAAAGTATGACATCCTTAGCAGTCACCCCTTCACCAAGTGCACCAGCTATTTCCAGCTTCATTGTCTTCGGCCTTGTTTGCCACAAGGTCTGCGTTGCCAAGACATGTTCAACCTCACTCGTTCCTATGCCAAACGCTAAAGCGCCGAATGCCCCATGTGTAGAAGTATGGCTGTCCCCGCAGACAATGGTCATGCCGGGTTGTGTAATGCCCAGCTCAGGTCCGATAACATGCACGATTCCTTGCTCAGGGCTGTCCAGGTCCGCCAACGAAATTCCGAATTCCTTTGTGTTTTTCGCCAGGGCCGCCAATTGATTTTTTGCAATTTCGTCCTGAATAAAGTACTTATTGATTGTCGGTACGTTATGATCCATAGTAGCAAATGTTTTGTCCGGCCGTCTTACCCCTCGCCCTTTTACACGCAGCCCTTCGAATGCTTGTGGTGATGTCACTTCATGGATATAATGCATATCGATATATAGTAAATCAGGCTTATTTTCTTCACTGCTGACTATATGCCGTTCCCATATTTTTTCGATTATTGACTTTCCCATCATCTGCTACCTCCCGTTTTTTTGTTTGGAAAAGGCGCGACAGCCAAATATCGCGCCTTCATGCTCCTGTTACGAATAACAGCTCATTATGTTGGAAATAGCTTCAGCGTCTAGAATTGAGGCTTTTATCTCCTCTACCATCTCACTCGTGGAGAGGTTTTTTGTTCCGGTTCCCGATATGTCACGAGTCCTGTAACCAAGCTCAAGAATACCTTGTACTGCTTTTTCCACCGCTTCAGCTTCTTCCTCCAAACCGAAGGACAAGCGCAACATGGACGCAGCCGACAAGATGGCTGCCAGAGGATTGGCAAAGTCTTTTCCCGCAATATCAGGCGCCGATCCATGAACCGGCTCATATAGGTTCGGACCTGTCTCGGATATACTGGCCGAAGGCAACATTCCCAGTGATCCGGTCAGTACCGAGGCTTCGTCACTTAAGATGTCCCCGAACATATTCTCAGTGACGATGACATCAAACTGTCTAGGGGATCGAATAAGCTGCATAGCAGCATTATCGACAAGCATATGCTCAAGCAGGACATCCGGGTATTCCCTTGCCGTTTCTTCGGCCACCTCTCTCCACAGCTTGCTTGACGCCAACACATTCGCTTTGTCTACAGAAGTAACTTTCTTCCTTCTTGTCCTGGCTATTTCAAAGGCGAGCCTAATAATATTTTTCATTTCTTCCTTTTTATAAAAAAGTGTGTCAACGACAGCCTCCTTGCCTTCATGTGTCATTTTTTCACTCGGTTTTCCGAAATAAAGTCCTCCGGTCAATTCGCGAACGATCAGTAAATCGACTCCTTCAATTACTGGCCGCTTTAACGGAGATGAATCTGCCAAGCTATTATAGTAGGTGATCGGGCGAAGATTGGCGTACAAGTTCAATTCTTTGCGGATTTTCAGCAGCCCTGCCTCTGGTCTCATATATGCAGGGTTACTATCCCATTTCGGACCGCCCACTGCCCCCAGAATAACGGCATCGCTCCTTTTGCACATGTCCAAGGTCTCTTCAGGGAGAGGAGAACCGACAAGATCCACTCCTTCGCCTCCAATCAGGCCATATTCAAATCGAAAGGCATGCCCGTATCTTTCCCCGATTGCTTTGAGCACCTCTACTGCTCCTCTTGTCACTTCCTGGCCAATCCCATCGCCGGGTAAAACTGTTATGACTTTTTCCATACGGAACATCCCCTTTTTTTGAATGTTTAGATAACTACCAATGCACTTCTGCCCTTCATATATATAACCCGATTGATTGCATTAAGATAGGCTTTTGCGGATGCCTCCAGGACATCCTGTGCTAATCCCCGTCCACTAGATTCCACCCCTTGATATTCTAGCTTCACGAAAACCTGGGCAAGTGCGTCCCTTCCCGCACCGATAGACTGTATCCTGTAATCCAATAGTTTGACAGGGTCACCAATGGAGCGCTCCAGTGTGTTATAGATTGCCTCGATGCTGCCGGCGCCCGTCCCTGCTTCCTGGATCATTTCATTATCAGGACCGGACAGCTTGACTGTCGCAGTAGGCACCTGTTTCGTCCCATATTGGATTTGGATCGAATCCAGTTCGAAAAACTTTTGGCTGCCTGACAATTTCTCCTCCAGCACCAACGCTACCAAATCATCATCTGTCATTTCCTTTTTCTTATCCGCCAATTCTTTGAAAGTGATGAAAAGCCTATTCATCTCTTCAGCCGTCACATCAAGCCCCAGTTCCTCAAGTCTTGTCTTGAAAGCATGCCGTCCGGAATGTTTCCCGAGAACCATATTATCGACAGAGAATCCGACCAACTCCGGCGATATGATTTCATACGTGCTCTTCTCTTTCAACACTCCATCCTGGTGTATTCCTGACTCATGCGCATAGGCATTTTTTCCGACAACGGCTTTATTTGCCGGCACAACCATCCCAGTCAATCTGCTGATTAGATCACTCGTCCGTTTGATTTCGTCCAGTTTTATGTCCGTATAGGCCTGATAATGGTCTTTTCTTGTGTGCAAAGCAAGGATGACTTCCTCAAGCGCCACATTGCCGGCCCGCTCCCCGATTCCGTTAATTGTCCCCTCAACCTGGGTGGCACCTGCTTCAATAGCGGCAAGAGTGTTGGCGGTTGCCATTCCTAGATCATCATGGCAATGAGCCGATAATTGTACTTTATCAATGGAAGGAACATTCTTCCGCAAATAGGTAAAGATGTTCTTGTAATCGATTGAGGTTGTATAGCCGACCGTATCCGGAATATTGATGACCTTAGCCCCCGCCTGAATGACTTTCTCAACAATATAGGCCAAGTAGTCCAACTCTGTCCTGGTCGCGTCTTCTGCCGACCATTGAACGACTGAAAATTTAGAAGCGGCATATTTGACACTATTGACGGCTGTTTCTACCACTTGTTCCTTCGTCATTTTCAGTTTAAAGTCCCGATGAATGGGGGATGTGGCAATGAAGATGTGAATTCTTGGATCTACGCTATCCTTTAATGCTTCCCAAGCAGCATCCATATCTTTTTGTACGGAACGGGCAAGACCAAGCACCGAAGCGTTTTTTATGACAGCGGCAATCTCCTTAACTGATGACGCATCCCCTGGCGAAGCAGCTGGGAATCCGGCTTCGATTACGGAAACTCCCAATCGTTCCAGTTGCCGGGCTATCTCCATCTTCTCTGTGAAATTCAAATTGACCCCCGGCGACTGTTCACCATCCCTTAGTGTCGTGTCAAAGATATTAATCTTCCGCAACGGCTGCCACCACTTTCTTTTCTTGTTTCTGCTGTTGGACAAACGGCATCATCTTCCTTAATTCCCTTCCTACCTTCTCGATTGGATGTGCATTCTCACGTTGATTAATGGCTGTGAATTCAGGGCGATTGGCCTGGTTTTCCAGAATCCACCCCTTTGCGAAACGCCCTTCCTGAATATCGACTAGGATGTTCTTCATCTCTGCTTTCACTGAATCATTGATGACCCGGGGCCCTGAAACGAAATCTCCCCATTGAGCAGTATCGGAGATTGAATATCTCATGTTCTCCAGTCCGCCTTCATACATCAAATCCACAATCAGCTTTAATTCATGTAAACATTCAAAGTAAGCAAGCTCCGGTTTATATCCGGCCTCCGTTAACGTCTCAAAGCCCGCTTTCACCAGTGAAGTCAGCCCACCGCATAATACGGCCTGCTCACCGAACAAATCTGTTTCTGTTTCATCCTTGAATGTCGTCTCGAGAGCACCGGCACGGAGCGATCCGATTCCGCGGGCATAAGAGAGAGCAAGCTCCTTCGCTTCTCCTGTGACATTCTGGTAAATGGCAAATAAGGCAGGGACGCCAGCTCCTTGTTTAAATGTCCTGCGTACAAGATGTCCCGGACCTTTCGGCGCGACAAGAAGAACGTCGACATCATCCGGAGGCACGATTTGCGAGAAATGGACATTAAACCCATGGGCAAACAACAACGCCTTGCCAGCTGTTAGCCCTGGTTCGATTTCTTCCTTATATACTTTCGGCTGCAGCTCATCCGGCAACAATACTTGAATGACATCTGCCTGCTCGACAGCATCCCGCACTGAGTAAACTTCAAAGCCATCTTCCACCGCTTTGTCGCAGGAACGTCCGGGACGGATTCCGATTACCACATTCACTCCACTATCGCGAAGATTTTGCGCATGTGCATGGCCCTGGGAACCATATCCTACGATGGCTACTGTTTTTCCATTCAAATAAGCTGAATTTGCATCATTGTTATAATACATTTGAGTTGTCATATAAAAAATTCCCCTTTTCCTCATTTTTTATTGGCTTTTCCTAAAAAGCATCATTTATACGATTGAATAATGTCCCTGTTGACTAGCCCCTTTTTGGGTCGCCCGCGGAAAAGCGGTCGTTCCTGTGCGGGCCAGCTCTTTGATTCCGTATGGCTTCAATAAATCAATAAACGCTTCAACCTTATCTGTTTCGCCCGTTATTTGGATTGACAGGCTATCACGGCTTACATCGATGACCGATGCACGAAACGGCTCGACGAGTGAATATATTTCTCCGCGGGTTTGCGGATTCATCGACACTTTGATGATAGCCAACTCCCTGGAGACTACAGCTTGATTGGTCAGGTCATGGACTTTTATAACATCTATTTGTTTATTTAATTGCTTGGTCACCTGCTCAATCATCCTTTCATTATCGACATTCACCACCACTGTCATCCGAGAAATGCCTTCTTGCTCGGATGAGCCGACAGTAATGCTCTCGATGTTGTAATTCCTTTTTGAGAACAGGTTCGTGATCCGGTTCAATACACCAGGATGGTTCATGACTGTTAATGATATGATTCCCCTCATTCAATACCCCTCCATCTCATGAAGCCCTTTACCTGGGGCAATCATCGGATATACATTTTCTTTCGGCTCCACTCTCATATCAAGCAGATAAGGTTCATCATTCGAGAACGCTTCTTTTAATGCCTCGTTTGCTTTTTCCTCATTGCTTGCCTGTAATGCTTTTATTCCGTATGCTTCAGCCAATTTGATAAATGACGGCTGGCTTGTTAGCAGGCTATGTGAATAGCGTTCCTGATAAAACAGCTCTTGCCATTGCCGAACCATACCCAGTGAGTGATTATTCAGAATAACGATTTTGATTGGCAGCTTCATTTCGGCAATGACCCCGAGTTCCTGAGAAGTCATTTGAAATCCTCCGTCCCCGACCAAGGCGATGACTTTTTTTTCTCTTTTAGCCAGCTGCGCCCCAATGGCTGCCGGGACACAGAAGCCCATCGTTCCGAGCCCTCCCGAGGTCACCCAGTTGTCCGGATTGTTCAATCGGTAGTATTGCGCTGCCCACATCTGATGCTGCCCGACATCTGTCACGACAATGGCATCTCCGTTCGTGTGTTCATGGAGCAATTCGACCACTTTTTGCGGCTTTAAGCTGCTGTTTTGTTCTTTGTCATACTTCAGCGGATATTGTTCTTTCCATCCCTGTATTGTTCGTTGCCACTCGTCACAGTCACAAGTTTTTCCTTTTTGCTCAATCAAGCTTGCTAATGTCAATTTGGCATCTCCCACAACAGGAATTGCCGTAGGAACATTTTTACCAATTTCCGCCGGGTCGATATCAATATGGGCTATTGTCGCATTGGGGGCAAAGGACTTCAGATTCCCGGTTACCCTATCATCGAAGCGGGCCCCTATGCTGACCAGCAAGTCACATTCATAAAGGCCCATATTGGCTGCATATTCTCCGTGCATACCGGCCATCCCGACAAACAGCGGGTGATCAGCAGGGAATCCACCTAATCCGAGCAAAGTGTGAATTACCGGAACCCCTTGCTGTTCAGCATATTCCTTCAGCTCACTAGAAGCCCTGGCATGCAAGACACCAGCTCCAGCCAAGATAACCGGTTTCTTGGATGCACTGACGGCCTCCACAAGCTTTCGGATTTGCAGATAATTTGGCTTGACCCTTGGTTGATAACCGGGCAGGAAAATGTCAGGATCTTCATTCACATCTCCCTTTGCGACAGCGATGTCTTTCGGGATATCGATCAGCACAGGACCTGGCCTGCCCGTTGAAGCAATATGAAAAGCCTCCTTGATGACCCGCGGAATATCTTCCACTGACCTCACTTGGTAATTATGTTTGGTGATCGGTGTGGTGATTCCAAGAACATCGGCTTCTTGGAAAGCATCTGTTCCAATTACTCCAGTGCCGACTTGCCCTGTAATGACGACAAGCGGCAGAGAATCAATCATCGCATCCGCAAGCCCCGTCACAATATTGGTTGCTCCCGGTCCGGATGTTGCAATCACTACGCCTGGTTTTCCGGTGACCCTGGCATATCCTTCAGCAGCATGTACAGCTCCCTGTTCATGACGTGTCAGGACATGCACTAAGCTTGCGTCATAGATTTTGTCGTAAATCGGAAGAACCGCTCCCCCTGGGTAGCCAAATATCAACTCCACCCCTTGCTTCTCCAATGCATTCAGCAAATATTCCGCGCCGGACTTTGTTACAGTCCCGGTTTTACTGAGTGACAATGCCGTTTTTAGCGTCATTCGCTTACCTCCCAAACAGATTTCAAAAATAGACTCGTGCTGCTCCATAAACTTTTTTAAAAAAATTAAAAAGCCTTTCACCCATAATGCCTTTTCATAAAAAGGCTAAGGGGTGAAGAGGCTTCAAAGACCATTCCACGGTACCACCCTTATTCGCACTATACAATGCGCACTAGTTGGCTTTGATAACGAGTGTAGGTGACACCCGTTCAGTCCTAATCCCATCCGGTTTCAGACCGACGCTCCGAGGTGAGTTCGCTGTATGCCGTACTTGCCGGTTTCCACCATTCCGGCTCTCTGTAAAGCCCTGAGCATCAGCTACTTATCCTCATCATTGCTTTTAAATGATTGATTTTTATAGTTTGCTTTCTTTTGTTGAGCCTTATATTACGCCCATTCCATTCGTGAGTCAATACATTTTATTAAAAATTTAGATTATTTGGATTATTTCGAAAATGTATGCGCTTTCAACGCTTTTCTGTGTTATTTAAATAAAGGATTTAACATATTAAGGCCATATAAATAATGGCCCTAAAAGGGGATTGCCAACATATAACAGGGCATATGGACCTGCTTCACTTTCACAAACTTTATAATTTTGTGTATGATAGTATCTAAGTATAATTTTACCGTACTACTTATTAATATAGATTGATCTATTAATAGGGAAATGAACATTATCAAAAAATGAAAATTAAGGGTTGATCATGAAGATGAAAGTAAACCTAAAGCAGAAGTCCTTTCTGATTGTGGCGATCTCTATTCTGCTGACTATATTCATTACATATAATATACTTAACATAGTCTATTTAAATTCACATGAAAAATACACAAAAATCCATATCAGCAAACTATTAGAGCAAATTGAAAATGATTACGAGAATGCAGAGTATTGGATTGATTGGACATGGAGAAATCTAAACTTGAATATACATGTATTCGACAACATTGATGAACTGTTCGCTAGTTTCCCTGCTGAAGCAGATCCACAAAGAATCATACCCACCCCTGATATGCAATTATTAGAAGCTGGCATCCCCATCTCAAACAAAATTAAAGCAAAAGAGAGTAACCTAAATATGTTGCTGTTTGTGCACCCGGTTGTAAAAAATGAGCATGTGGACAGCTTCTTGATGCTCCATCTTCCCATCAACAATGCAAAAGGGGAGGAATCCGCTCAATCCATTATCACCATCCTTATGTGTTTAGCCGCGGGGGTATGCATCTTCATCGTTTCATCAAAAGCAGCCAATAAATCATATAGACAATTATATGAAATCAAACAGGCCGCTGTGGAAGTCTCGAAAGGAAACTTCGATGCTAAAGTTTGGAAGAGCAGCAGCGATGAACTCGGAGAAATGGCCGATGTATTCAACGAGATGTCCAACGCCCTAAAAGAAGATAAAAAACGTGTGAAAGCATTTGTGGAGGATTTGTCCCATGAACTCAAAGCACCGCTCACCCTTGTAAAAAGTTATAACCGTGCTTTAATGGATGGCCTTGTTCACAACGCTGATGAACAGAAAAAATACTATGCATTGATTGATCGGGAGACGGATAGGTTGCAAAGACTATTGCAGAACTGCCTTGACTTCTCCAAATTAGATGCAGATACAGTGGAGCTGGAACTGCACCCGCTTGTCTTTGCACAAAGTATTGAAGATATTATGGCTAAATATGAATTATTATTTACCGAAAAGAAAATCGACTTACGCATGTCATTGGACTATGAAGTCATTGTACTGGCAGATGAAGACAGGCTGGAGCAAATCATCCAAAACCTCATTCAAAATGCTGTCCGGTATTCAAAGGAAGATGCTAGCATTTTTATAAATATGGAAAGGCAAGCGAACGACATATGTTTACTATCCATCACCGATAATGGTATCGGCATCAGCGAAGAACATCTGTCCCTGATCACTAATCGCTTCTTCCGTGTGAACAAAGTACGTTCGCGTAAAGAGAGCGGAACAGGCTTAGGATTATCGATTGTTGAAAAGTTAATGGAACTACACGGAGGCAAACTCGGTATAGAAAGCCAATTAGGTGTAGGTACCACAATTAAATTAACATTCCCTTGCCATCAACAGAATAATTGCAGTTCTTAGAATATATCCTAATACGACCTATAAACTAGCATGCAATGATCATTATCATTGCATGCTAGTTTTTTATGAACTCATATCGTTAGCAGATTGATTCATAATCTGTACGTGCTGGGGAAAACTCTTTATATCAAGAAAATAATTATTAGCTGTTGAAAGAAGGGAAAAGATGAAATCAGATAAACATCAGGGAAACTCCTCGAAGGAATTTATCGGGGGATTAATAATCACCTTTATAATTGCATTATCGGGTTTCCTGTTATCAAGTTTGCCTGGGGTCGGAATTGTAGGCCAAATGGGTTCCGCCATTCTCCTCGCAGTGGTCATCCGGCACTTTTGGGGGTATCCCTCTGTCTATCATGCCGGTATAGACTTTTCCTCCAAAAAATTATTGCGGTTTGCGATCATATTATACGGTTTAAAACTGAACATCGGCGTTCTGCTTGCGGAAGGACCTATACTGATGGCAAAAGATATTTTAATCATCTCGGTTTCCATCATCCTTATGATTTGGTTTGCTCACAGATTCAAAGCCAATAAAAATGTATCCTTTTTGCTTGGAATAGGGACAGGCATATGCGGAGCAGCTGCAATTGCTGCTGTAGCGCCCATCATCAAACCCGAAGAAGAAGAGACTGCCATCAGCGTCGGCATTATCGCACTAATCGGAACTTTGTTTTCTATCGGCTATACATTTCTGAAAGACTTGCTGCCGATCAGTGCAATCGATTACGGGGTCTGGAGCGGACTGAGCCTTCACGAGCTTGCTCATGTTGCTCTTGCAGCAGCGCCAGCAGGGGAAGAGGCTCTCGCTATGGGATTGTTGGCCAAACTTGGACGAGTATTTTTCCTAGTCCCTCTTTGCTTTATTTTAATCTGGGTCTACAACAGAAAGCAGGCAGACGAGGAAAATAAGCAAAAAGTCGCTTTCCCTTATTTCCTTCTTGGATTTTTGCTGATGAGCATCATAGGGAGTTACGTCATCAATGTGGTCATACCTGTCCCGGATTCGGTATTGGATATGATTTCTGTATTTACCACATGGCTCCTGACAATGGCGATGGTGGGTCTCGGTCTGCATATAGACTTGAAATCCGTCCGTACAAAAGCGCTCACCCCGCTGTTAGGCATGATTGCGACTTCTGTGTTCATCTCAGTGATCGCTTATTTCATCTTATGAAAGCGGAAAATCCCTTAAAGGGAATCTTCTCAATCATAATAGAGCCCGCGCACACGATCCGTCACCTGAGCACACAAAAAAAAGCAACCCATGACGGGTTGCTTTCCTATTAAGGTTTTATTAACCTTTTACTACGTTAGTAGCTTGTGGTCCACGTTGACCTTGTTCTACTTCAAAAGTTACGCTTTGACCTTCGTCTAAAGATTTGAAGCCTTCGCCTTGGATTGCTGAGAAGTGTACGAATACGTCTTCTCCACCTTCACGCTCGATGAATCCAAAACCTTTGTCTGCATTAAACCATTTTACTTTACCTTGTTCCATGTATGTTGCCTCCTCGTGTGTTAAACACACAGTTAATACTATCCTTGCTCAAATCTTTAGACGCGCTACATTTAACTAATCAATCTAAGCCGAACAAAAATAATTCTTTTTAAGAGTAACAGATATTGATACCGATTGCAACAAACGACTGCCAGTTTTTTTCAAAAAAAGGGCTTACATCTTACAGAACTGTTTGCCGATTTAAACATTTAATCCTCCACTCATTAACGTTAAACCGCAATAGAAAATAAGTCAGCCACCCATGACATGAACCAGAAAAAACAATTATAATGCAATTACAGTCTTAAAAAAATCCAAAGGAGGATTTAATAGTGAAAGCACTCATCAATATTGATTACACATTCGATTTTGTCGCAGATGACGGAGCATTAACATGCGGAGCCGCAGGGCAGGCAATCGAAAGGAAGATTGTAGCACTAACGGAAGAATTCATCCACCAGAACGAGTTTGTCGTATTTGCAGTTGATGTCCATAAAGAGCAAGATCCTTATCATCCGGAAGCTAAATTATTTCCTCCCCATAACATCGAGTCGACTCCTGGGAGGGACCTCTATGGAAAACTAAATGATTTATACGAAAAGAAAAAGGGTGCTCCGAATGTCTACTGGATGGATAAGACTAGATATTCTGCTTTTGCAGGAACAGACCTGGAAATCAAGTTACGCGAACGGGGAATTACAGAAGTGCATCTGGTCGGTGTATGCACAGATATATGCGTATTGCATACAGCAGTCGATGCGTATAATAGAGGGTTTAAAATTGTAATACATAAGGATGCCGTAGCTAGCTTTGATCAAGCCGGGCATGAATGGGCATTGTCTCATTTCAAAAACACGCTAGGAGCAGATGTTCTCTCCTAAACCCTCATCTTTCATGCCACGGATCACTCTATCCGTGGCATTTTTATACATTTTTCGGTGAATTTCAACAGGTGTTTAACCTAATCTAGAAATATTACAGGAATATTACATAAAAAACATCTTCTTTACATATCTACTAAACACGTAATTTGTCGTTGTTTTTCTGAAAAATAACCAATAGAATAAAACTTGTGGTAATAGACTTTAAAGAAATTCCTAAACTACTAAACGAATTGGAGAATAAATATGAAGAAGAAAACGATAAGAAAAAAGATTGCGGCTACCGTCATTTCAGCTGCATTGCTTTTACAGGTTACACCTGCTTTCGCAACGCCTACATATGATAGCTCTATTTATGATAATAAAATCGAAGCACTCAACACGAAGATACAAAAATTTGATAATGAAATCATAGAGGCTATAGCCAAGGTTGAAGATCTTAACAACCAAGTCGCAACTAGCAAGTCAAACATACATAATTCAAAAGAAGAAATTGCTCAATTAGAAGAGTCTTACAAAAAAACCATTGAGCTTTCCAAAAAACGTTTGGAGCAAATCCAAGCTAACGGTACAGCTGAATTCAATTTTATAGAAATTGTCCTCTCATCCGGCAGCATTTCCGACTTCATCGAAAAAACTTCTGCAGTCTTGACTGTCATGGAAAGCGACAAAGATCTAACTGAACAATTACAGCAAAAAGATAAAGAGTTACAAGAGAAAAAAGCTGAACTTGAGTCAGAATTAAAGAACCTAGAAACAAAACAGAAAGAAGCTAAGAAAGAACAAAAAAATCTTGAAAGCTCTAAAACAACCATTCAAGCTGAAATCGACCAACTGATGGAAGAAAAAGCCGAAGCGGAAGAAGCGGCGCGTATTGCAGCAGAAGAAGCGGCACGTGCTGCAGCAGCGGCCGAAGCAGCACAAGCTGAAGAAACACAAACTGAAGAAACACAACAAGCGCCAGAAGCTCAAGCTCCAGCGAATAGAACCAGCAGCAATGCTAATAGCTCAACCGAAACGGATAGCTCAAGTGAGCGTCCTGCCAACAACAGCGCAAGCAACAACGCTACAGTAACGAACACAAACAATACGAATAGCTCTAGCAACACTAGCAGTTCAACTAAAAACGAGAGTTCCAACCAAACTGCGAGCTCAAGCAAACCATCTGGTTCAGCAGCTGCAGTAATCGCTCAAGCTAAAAAACATCTAGGAACTCCATATAAATGGGGCGGAACTTCACCAAGTGGTTTTGACTGTTCAGGCTTTACAAGCTATGTTTACCGCCAAGTTGGTATAAGCTTGCCTCGTACAGCATCCCAACAACAGAATTACGGAAAACGTATTTCCGTTAACGCTGTTCAACCGGGAGATTTGGTCTTTAACGGAAGTCCGGCTTACCACGTCGGAATCTATATTGGAAACGGACAATACATCCACTCTCCACGAACAGGGGATGTTGTAAAAATCTCATCTTACAGTCCATCTAGATTCTCAAGCGCAGTCCGCGTATTCTAATTAGGAACTTTTCCATGCATATCTTGATATGCATGGATTTTCTTTGTGCCTATTCACCACAAATACAGCAAAAAAAACTTTTGAGGATAATAAGTCTATTTTTTAGACTCATTATCCTCTTTTTATCTTGTATATGGTCTCCCTTCGTTCATTGGAATTTCAAACTGTAAAAGATGAAAGTAACAAGAATTTATATAAGGGATTCTTAAAAGGATGTGAAATAGTGTAAAAAGCCACCTCCAAATGGAAGTGGCGACTCATCATCAGCTAAAGTTCCTAATCTGTTAAGTATATTTATTCACAAACTAAATTGATTTTCATCAATAGATCCATTCATTCAATACTGCTTAGTTTGCTTCATAGGAAAGGTATTGCAATCCCTTAATGACTATCTACAGGAGAGCTGTGTTCTTTTTTCTTTCCCAATATGACAGTTAAAAAAATCATGACACAAAACGTAATATTTTGTGCAATTCCAATATGATCATTCCAACTATCCTTTCCGTTTAATAAAAAATGTAGCAGTAACCCGGGAATGATAAAAAGTAAACATTCTCCTTCCCCGTACGAATTAGTTTCATATACATCTATTAATACTACAGATAGTCTCTCAACGCCTGTTGCAGCGTTCCTTTCGTGCTGACTTTATTTACGAACGAAAGATTCAGATTCATCATCGTCCTCACTACTTCCGGCCTGATGCCGGTCACCACTGACTTGCACCCCATCATCGCAGTCCCATCAATCACTCTCATTAGGCGTGCGATGGCACCCTCCTCCATTTCAGCAATACCGGATAGATCAATTAATAACGTTTGAAGCTTCATTCTGGATATTTCCTCTAGGACTTTTTCTTCAATGATCCCAATCCTGTATAAAGTAAGCGAGCCGATTAACGGCAAGACCGCAATTGTTCCAGTGACCGGTATGATCGGTACCGAAAGATTATTCACTAATTCCGTTTGTTCATCAATCAGTTTGTCTTTGCAATTTGAATAACTCAGGAAAAAATTGTTCAAAAATTGATCCACCTGTTCGTTAATATCTTTTTCAAGATTGAAGAAAGCATGTAAATTACCAGAGTCTTTATTCTGGTTCAGTTTATGTAAAAATATCCACATGGTCCTTCTGATTGCCTGAATCCATTCCAATTTAAATGCCAATGTCAGCCTATATGTGGCCCAAGCAACCCCTTCCTGTTCCGCAAATTTAATTAAATCGTCCGTTTTTTTGTCCATAATGAATTTGACAATTTTTTGCGCATTGCTCAGAAGGTCGATATTGCCGACATCCATAATCTTATCGATCTCAGGTCTGACATTCTTTGCTTCCAACAACAAAACATTGATGAATTCATCTCTGTTTTGTATTAAATAATCCCCGAATATATCAATCTCTTTGGGCTGCATTACCATCTGTATATCACCTATCCCATTTCATTAATGATTTGTTACAGATTTATTGATTGACAAACTAATACAATAACATATACCCTTACCACCACTTTATAAACCTCTAAAATTAATTTTTATAAGGAGATATTTTGAACCAACTGTATAGAAGAAGCATTACTCATAAGGGCAAGCCTTCAGAGTGAATTGCCCCTCCGTTATATTCGCTGGAAAACAATAAAAAAAGACACCCGCCTTAAACGGATGCCTCATGGTCAATAAATTTCATATGTTGGGATTGTACTGTCCGGTTCCACTTCGACACCCAGGAATGTAATCTTCGTTGGGTTCTGTGGACAGATGCCGATATAACCTGCTTCTTTTAAGGCAATCAATAAATCTTTGTTAATTTTAATATGTGTCGGAAACACACCACTATCATTATATGTTTTATACACATTGTTCTTTAAGTCATTATATATCATCATGGTACATCTACCCTCCAAGAGTCTTACGTTCCTTTCAGGCCTATCGTGAACGTGATCTCAGACACTAGCATCTTGTTAACTAATTCGAATTTATAAGTAGTATATTTTATAACGTTCTGACTATCAACAAAATACAGAACTTGTTAACAATCGGTCAAAGTCTATTAAAAAATACCCCATACTATGGGCTTTTCGAGCCAATCATTTCATAATTACCACACATTCCCCCGCGATTGTACAGGTATGTGATTCTCATTAAATCCTCAATATGCATGATTGCATAATCCAAACCTTGCTTTTTCTGGTACTATAAGTAAAAAGGAGGGTGATATTAATGAAGAAAAAAGCTATTGCAGTTTGTCTTGGAATAGGATTTGCTCTTATGACAATCGTAGCCCCTACCGGTACCGTTAAGTCAGATCTTCCGTTTGAACATGGTATTAAAGCGCCTCAATCTTAATCCTTACCTGTAATCGATCGAAACTGCTCTGCCCTTGGGGTCATTTCATAACGGGCACCGGCTGAACTAGTGAAGTCGTGGGGAGCCCCCCCATACTTTGAGGGACTATGGTTTTCTCAGCAAACAGAGTAATATAAACATAAGAAAAAGCACCTGTTTCTTCGTGAACTGCGAAAACAGGTGCTTTTCATTTGATCATTACATTTTCGGTGAGTGAAGCTCAGAATATTTCTCTTTCTTATCTTCTACGATTGCCATATATTTAGGAAGGTCCTGCAGCTTAAAAATGTAATAGGCCGATTCGATATCCTCAAGTATCCCTGCAACAGGCATATTCAAATACTCCTTGCACTCTGCGCGCTGATAATACAAGTGACCCAATAAGTACATAGAGCTCTGTTGCAGCAATACATTTATCGCATTGCTCGAAAGCCTGAACGCTTCTTCAAAGTCCTTTCGGAGATATAGTAATTTCGAATAATTGTAAGTAACCTTAATGAAGATTTCCAGGTTCTCCTCAATATAATCCTGAGACAGAATCCTTTGAAAGTACTCGATTGCCTTCTCATAATCATTATGCTTAACGCTGGCAATTGCCAAAGAATTCAGAATATAAACATCCTGATATATCTCACTCCCTGACTGTGAGAACTCCAACAAATTATTCAGGTTCCTGCAAAACTGCTTGTATGTCAGCTTTCCCAATTCAAAAGTAGCCACATATTGATTCCATAACAGATATTGCCGGAATTCCTCATGGTACATCGGCGTTTTCAGCTCTTCTTCCGTCAATTCATAAACACGCTGGAAATCGCGTTTTCTCGTAAGACTCTCCAGCTCAAGCTTCAATTTTTTTTGATTTTTGATATCCTCGTAAAAAATCACTTCAAACCAATACTTTAATGGAATCTGAAGTTTTTTGGATATCCCGCTAAGGATATCAATGCTTGGATAAGATTTTCCTGCTTCAATACGGCTGATCTCCGATTGATGGCAAATTCCTTTAGCCAACTGAATCTGTGATAAATTACGCTTTCTTCTGACTCTTCTAATTTCATCCCCCAACTGTGACCACGGCATATCATCCCTCCTCCGAATCGAACATATATACCTATATTCGCTTGTCCCTCTTTCAATTCCTTTATGTATCTTTATATTTTTGAAATTTTAGATTATGCAACAAAAACAGGCAGATATTTTGAACTTGCTTATATATCAAACATCACAGCATGTTGAATCCTGTTAATTTATGCAAAAAGGACATATTTCGGTAAGAGGACCACCTGCATAGGGGACTAGTGAATGCATCTATTGAGCCGAATGGTCCATTCTGCGGATTGTCAACAAGCTAGAGCGATAGCGATCTTTTTATCAACAAGACGAATTGGCTGTCGTGGTGAGTGACTTAACATATGTACGTGTCAAGAAGTTGTGGAACTATATCTGCCTGTTAATTAATTTATATAACCGGGTGTCCGTATGATAACGCAGTGGCTGAAGCGACCTATAAAGATATAAAAACAGAGTTTGTGAGGGGAAGGATATTTGATACACTTGAACAGTTAAGCGCAGAATTATATGATTATGTCCATTGGTTTAACCATTCCAGAATTCACAAAACATTAGGATATAAGTCCTGTCCAGTTAAAGAAACAAGTCTAATGAAAGCTTTGAAGCTAACTAAAAAGCAAAAAGAATAAGTCAATGCATTGCGCAGGCAATGCAAAATTGAAGCAATCTGATTCAAAAAACATCTTGTCTATCACCGTAAAATTGAATGAATTGGATTAGTTAGAACGCCGTATGCCATGAAAGTTGCACGTGCGGTGTGAACGAAGGGAAAGGGAGCGATAACTTCAAACCCTTACCTATTCGTATCACCAAGACGAAAACATTTTATGGTATAATTATCCATTAAAGGAGGTTATTTTAATGACTGATACAAAACTTAAGAGGAAATCAAATGTTCCTTTAGTATTTACTTGTGCTTCTTTAGGCTCGTTATTAGGATTGATTGTATATTTGAAAGATTGGCTATGAGACAATTAATACATTTTTTTAGGGTGGTATTTTTATATTAGAATATATTATTTTTTACGGTATTATTGCAATTTTCTTTTTAATCATGCTCCTTCTTTTCTTTATAGCAGACAAGATAAAAAAGAAAAACAAGAAACTATCATTTGTATTCTTTTGTTTAGGGATAAATGTAGCTGCCATTCCTATGTCCTATTTTATTGGTGGGATGGCAACAGACGCACCTGATAGCACTATGTTAGATTTTTACAAAGGTTTTTTATTTATACAGGGTGTTCCGTTGCTCTTATTTATGATCTCTATCATCTTATTATTTATAAACAAAGTAGATATAAAGAACAGTTAGATAAGATATTACTTATTTAGCTAATACTTCTTTCTCAACTAACAGGTGCTTTCGTTGAACAAAGGAGACAGTACAAAAGCTGTCACTTTTTATTAAAAGTTCAAAAGTTATCATTAAAAAACAGACGTTCAGTGAAAGTTCAAAAGAGCAGATATTCAACAACTATAAAAAGAGAATGCCATCTTACTTGGAAAACTAGCAAATGATCCATTTGGAAACGAACAAATCAATATATCGGATGATGAAGTTCCATTCTACCAGCCACATAGCCGGTAGGTTTTCCTAAACCATTTGTGCAATGGTGCGGCTTGAATAAACTTTCTGAGAGTAGGCATACAAAACGACCTTAACATTATTTTGGATGGAAGGAACTGCATCCTCCACCTGTAAAGTGGGAGAATAGTTGGGAGTCAGGGAGCGCCTCAATCATGTCATCGACCATAAGTACGACATGGCGTTCGGGGATCAGTTCCTGGAATATCGAAAAGGACTGTGTTTTGATAATTGTCATAAGGGATGAAGGTAGGGGCCAATTGCCTTTTGGAAACGGAAGGTTCCTCTGTATCAAGAGATAAAGTGGTTTGTGTATTATGCTTTTCTGTAGTGATTATTAGATTGCTCATAAAAAACCGTCTTTCTCTATGTGGTTGTGTTGTACCTCCAACTTAGAAAAAGAACGATTTTTTTGTATTCATTTGCTTGTAAATTTCGACAAACGAAGAAAGGACTCCCAGAAATTCAGTTCGTACTGACTTTCTGGACAGCCTCATTCTTACCCCTATATCTAATACATATTTAACTCGCTGGCTGTTTTCTTAGTTTGCATCAGGAAGCGCATTTGTTGCGAAATATAGCTCTTCTTCCAGCTCTTCCTTATAACGGGACACTTCTTCATCCGTCCAGTCCAATGCTGATGCCATATAGGCAATCACTTCTTCTTTCCACTGGCGTACTGCCTGAATGTCGAACAGAATCAGGCTTGTTCTGCGGTTGAAGAAATCAATCGGCGTATAGACCATTTCATGTTCGATGGCATATTGCAGTTGAATGAATAAAGATAATGGCAAGCCGGAGTCCTTAACTTTGTCTGCATTGTCCTTAGCGATCTGGAACAGAATCGGCACGTTGGAACCATATTTAGACACCAGCTGAACAGCCTCCTGTTCAGTTAAACCCGTACCGGAAGCTTGCGCTGCCTGTTTTTTAATATATCCCGAAAAAGCAGCAGATCCTCCTACATGGCCTCCGGAAATCGGCATATCTTCAGTGGCACATTTGTCGAACTGTTTGTAACCTTCATTCGCGAATTGTTTAGCCACCAGGTCCAAAACGGTTTCCGCCATTTTTCGGTATCCTGTCAACTTTCCACCTGCAATCGTGATCAACCCGGAGTCGGATACCCATGTCTCATCTTTTCGAGAGATTTCTGATGCTCCCTTGCCTTCTTGGGCAATCAATGGCCTTACACCGGCCCAGCCTGATTCAATATCTTCTTTTGTGATATTCAGCGTCGGGAACATATAATTAATAGCTTTAATGATATAATCCCGGTCAGCTTCATGAATGCGCGGGTGTTTCGGGTTTTCACCGTATACTGTATCAGTCGTTCCGACATACGCTTTCCCATCCCGAGGGATTGCAAAGACCATACGCCCATCCGGTGTGTCGAAGTACACAGCCTGCTTCAAAGGGAAACGGGACTGATCAATTACGACATGGACACCCTTTGTCAATTGCAGGAATTTACCTTTTTTTGACTGATCCATTTCGCGAACGGTATCTACCCAAGGACCCGTTGCATTCACGATTTTTTTCGCGTGAACAGGGAATTGTTCACCACTCAGCAAGTCCTTCACCTGAGCGCCGTTGACCTTTCCGTCCTTGTATAACAATTTCTCTACTTTTGCATAGTTCAAGACATTGGCCCCGTAACGGGCAGCTTCTTTCATAACCTCAATCGTCAGACGGGCATCGTCAGTGCGGTATTCTACATAATAGCCGCCTCCTTTTAAACCTTCTTTTTTAACAAGAGGCGCTTTTTCCAATGTCTGCTTTTCAGATAGCATGGTACGGCGCTCTTCTTTTTTCACTCCTGCCAAAAAATCATAGACCCGAAGGCCGATTGACGTACTGAACTTCCCGAATGTTCCTCCCTCATGAAACGGCAGTAGCATCCATTCAGGGGTAGTGACATGCGGTCCATTTTCATATACGATTGCCCTTTCTTTCCCTACCTCAGCAACGACACCGACCTGCAGCTGCTTAAGATAACGAAGTCCCCCATGAACGAGTTTCGTCGAACGGCTGGATGTGCCCGCCGCAAAATCCTGCATCTCGATTAAGCCAACCTTCATTCCCCTTGTTGCTGCATCCAGCGCAATTCCTGCGCCTGTGATGCCTCCGCCTATTACTAGCAAATCAAATTCATTTTTCTTAAAAGCATCTTTATAGTCATTTCTTTTTAAACTGTTTAATCCCATAATCCTTTCCTCCTAAGTCAAAATTAGTCGAAAAAAGAGGCCACGAAATACAACCCTTTTATAGTGGGAATGTATTCCTGGCCTCTCTAAATCTCTAACCAAATTTATTAACTTATCATGATTATATCACTTTTTCGAAAACGTGGCACGTAATAACCTCATGAAATCAGCTTATTTGAATGTTCTTGTGCTGGCCACTGCTTTTTCCCAACCATTAACTAGCTCATTTCGTGTTGTCTCATCCATTGTCGGCTGATAAGATTGGCTGATTGACCATTGTTCGGCAATCTCTTCCTGGCTTTCCCAGAAGCCTACTGCCAGACCGGCCAAATAGGCTGCGCCCAATGCAGTTGTTTCATTCACTTGAGGGACTTCCACCGGTACATTCAAGATATTGCTTTGGAATTCCATCAGGAAGCTATTCTTCACTGCGCCGCCATCTGCGCGGAGTGTCTTCAATTCAATGCCTGAATCCTTTTCCATCGCATCTAGGACTGCTTTTGTTTGGTAGGCCAAAGATTCAACAGTCGCGCGGACGAAGTGGTCTTTTGTCGTTCCTCTTGTTAACCCGAACACGGCTCCTCTTGCATCACTGTCCCAATAAGGTGTGCCCAATCCGACGAATGCCGGTACAACGTATACCCCATCGGTAGAACCCACTCTTCTGCAATACGCCTCGCTGTCTGCAGCATCATTGAACATGCGAAGCCCATCACGTAACCATTGGATCGCAGACCCGGCTACAAAGATACTTCCTTCCAACGCATATTCCACTTTGCCATCCAATCCCCAAGCTAAAGTAGTCAAAAGGCCATGCTCAGACTTGACTGGTTGTTCCCCGGTATTCATCAACATGAAGCAACCAGTACCGTACGTATTTTTCGCCATCCCTTTTTCAAAGCATGCTTGACCGAACAAGGCTGCCTGCTGATCACCGGCAACTCCCGAGATCGGAACCTCGTGTCCGAAGAAATGATATTCAACCGTGTTGGCATATACTTCAGATGATGGACGCACTTCAGGCAACATCGATGCCGGGATATCCAGGATGCTTAGCAGCTCTTCGTCCCATTTCAAATCATAAATATTGTACATAAGCGTACGGGCTGCATTCGAATAATCAGTCACATGCGCTTTTCCGCCGGACAGCTTCCAGATCAGCCATGTATCAATCGTACCGAACAGCAGCTTGCCTTTTTCCGCCAATTCACGGGCACCTTCCACATTATCAAGGATCCATTTAACTTTTGTCCCGGAGAAATAAGCATCAATCAACAAGCCCGTTTTGGAACGAAACAGCTCGTTATGGCCAGCTTCTCTCAATTCCTCGCAAATCCCGTTCGTTTGGCGTGATTGCCATACGATTGCATTATAGATTGGCTTACCTGTATCTTTATCCCATACCACAGTAGTCTCACGTTGGTTTGTGATGCCGATTCCCGCTATCTGTGAAGCTTCAACACCGGATTCAGAAAGAGTAGCGGCAATAACCGCCAATACAGAGCTCCAGATTTCGTTGGCATTATGTTCCACCCAGCCTGGCTGCGGGAAGATTTGCGTGAATTCTTTTTGAGCTGTATGAACGATTTTTCCTTGTTTATCAAAAAGGATTGCTCTTGAACTCGTCGTCCCCTGATCAATTGATAAAATATATTTTCCCATTAAATATCTCTCCCATCTATCATCTATTACATATATAAACTATCTCTATATAATTCTTTATATCATAATTTAGCTTTTGTCGGTGATTCAGACGCCCTGATTGCATCTCGGTCCTTAGGGCTCATCACATAAGCAATCGCAAACACAACGACTGTCACGCCCAATACGATCCAGAATTCAGTTGTCATAGATCCATTGAAGGCTGCTTTATGGAATAATGCCCCAAGAGATCCCCCTAATATAGGACCCGCAACCGGTATCCATGCATATCCCCAATTGGACGGCCCTTTGCCGGCAATCGGCAAAATCGCATGCGCAATACGCGGACCCAGGTCACGTGCAGGGTTGATGGCATAACCTGTCGTTCCACCCATCGACATACCGATTGCAAAGATCAGAAGACCTACCGCAATTGGGTTCAAGCCCTCCGTAAATTCGTTTGCCCCGATGAATTGAAGGCCCAAAAGTAAAACAAAAGTACCAATCGTTTCACTTAGTAAGTTTGAAAATGTATGCGGAATGGCTGGCCCCGTCGCAAAAACCCCTAATTTGGCGCCTGGATCTTCTGTTGCTCTCCAATGCGGCAAGTATTGCAGATAAATGATGGTTGCACCAATAATGGCACCGATCATTTGAGCTGTGATATAGCCGGGTACATCCGCCCATGCAAAATCCCCAGTCCATGCCAAACCGATTGTAACCGCCGGATTCAAGTGCGCTCCGCTGATACTGCCGACAGCAAATACGCCCAGTGTAACAGCCATACCCCAAGCAGCTGTTATGACAATCCAACCTGCATCCTTCGCGAAAGATTTCGTCAGATTAGCTCCAGCACAGACTCCAGCGCCGAATAATACCAAAATCATTGTTCCCAGTAATTCTCCCCAAAATGGCGTCATTAGTTATTCTCCCCTTTATTCTTATGGGACAAAAAAAGAGACACAGGCCATTACTCATTCCACATACAATAGGAAGTTGGTAATCCTGTGTCTCCGATTCTCGTCCACATTATATTAACTTACCTATGAGTATAGAACTGTTTGAAAACGCTGTCAATTGGTAATTGAAAAAAATGTCGAAAAAAGAAGATATCTAGCAGAAAATCCTGACCAGTCTCTCCTTCTTTTGTCCCTGTAATCATATTCCCCTGTCCAATGATTTATAACCTTTTCGTGAAAAATTTTGTAATCCGACGAACAGCCTCCTTCAGATATCAGACAAAAAGGACAGACTGTTCAGACTGTCCCAAAACCTAAGATGCCTTTCATCGATGGCATTCGCCCACGAACTATGACATTTTATTTGCATAATATTGCCATAATTTGATTTTGGAGGTTGTAATGGAGATTGCACCCGCTTCCAAAGCCTGATCAGCTTCGTCCACTGTCCGGATCAACCCGCCCGCAAAAATAGGGAGCTTGAATCGATCCGACACCTCCCGTATCATATCCGGTACTGCTCCAGGAAGAACTTCAATATAATCCGGCTCCACCTTCTCGATCACACGATAGCTTCTCTCAATCGCATGACTGTCGATCATAAAAATACGCTGCACTGCAGCCACTTTATTCTTCTTTGCTTGCTTAATAACACTCGATTTAGTCGAAATGACTCCGTATGGTTTGAATTCCTGGCAAAGATACTGTGTCCCGTATTCATCGTTTTTAAGCCCATTAATAAGATCCATATGAAAAAACAGTTTCTTATCGGCTTCCTTTGCCATACGGGCATAATGCTTCACTTGTCCTATATGGGTCTCCAAAATGACCCCTTTTTCAAACGGTGATTCCAGAAATTTTTCAAAATCCTTCATTGAAGTTGTCGCAGGCAATACTTTTTGATTCATAGCTATACCCCTTGTTCCTTTCTGTAAAACATCCCTGTTTCAGGATACCACTTTCATGCCGTATTCTTCTACTGACAAGGACCGGACTGCCTTTTCCAGGACTAAGCGAAGAAAGTGAGGCCTATATCCAGAAACACTAAAGCCCCATTGGGCAATGGGGCTTTTACGGTTAAATTACAAGAATTGACGTGAGACATCCTTTATCTGCTCTTTATACTGCAGAATATCATTCACATTGTCGATCTTATAAGTGGTTCTAGCTTCATCGTTTAATTGGATTGTTTTATTGTTATTATTCAAGAATAATCGGCAAATCCATTTTCGTATGTTATCATCCAATAACACATTAAAGTAGCTCTTATTGTCACGATAAAAAATTCGGTTTGCATCCACTTGATCACTTAAAATAATTTTAATTAAAACATACCCTTCTATTTCTTCCTCCGTCGTAACAATTAACGTTTCCTCAGCAGATCCAGATTTATCATGCTCTCCCTGCTCGTCCACTGCACCCGCCACCATCTCGTCAACATTTTTGCCAGCTTCATTTCCGTCCGTTGAACTCAATGCTTTCTGCAGCTTGTCATTCACCTTTTCATTCACGATTTGACTCAAGGATTGTTTGACGATATCCCTGAAATTTTCAATGACCCTCTTTGTTTTGACCCCTTGATAGACATCGGCAAGGATAAATTTGATAAACGCATCACCAGGGTCTTCCCATTGTCTACTCAAGAATTTTTTGACTTCATTCGTATACTTCAGATCTGATGCCGTAATTAGGACATTCTCGACGTTGAATACACTTTTTCTGAATTTAGCTAATTCAAGGATATGGTTGTCCCGCAATTCTAGTAAGTTAAATACAAAGAATGGACGCTCATCCATTTTATTTGGTTCTTCCAGATCGGTGAAAAACTTATATTCTACACCGTTAGTCAGTATTGCGAATTTGGCTTTTGTAGTACCGAAGTAGCGGAATAATTGGGAGTCATGTTTTTGCAGCTTTTCGTGGACACACTTTGCTTCAATAAGGATTACCGGATTTCCGCCATCCATAATGGCATAATCTATTTTCTCACCTTTCTTAATGCCCACATCAGCTATGAACTCAGGGATGAATTCTTCCGGATTGAAGACATCATAACCCAACGCTTGGATAAGAGGCATAACCAATGAGGTTTTCGTTGCCTCTTCTGTCAGGATATTTTCCTTAATTCTCTCAACACGGCTTGCTAATGATTTGATTTGTTGAACAAAACTATCCATTGAAACTCCCCCCATTTTGAAAAACCACATAATTATATCTCTATAATAATTATATCAGAATATATTGAAAATTTATTCTAATAGGGCTTATGATATGCATTATGAAAGGCAAAAGATAAAAGAACTTACCCCTCTTTCTTAGAAAGCGTACTCTCTCTTTCCCCCGCAGGGACATCTCATTGAATCGCCTTCTTATTTTCTCTGGAAAAAGGGGACAAAAGCAATCTTTCCACATACAGAGGGTATACGGCATAATGACAAAAAAGAAAAAATACAAAAAGAAAAAGCATACTGTAAACAGTATACCTTTTGCCATTGAACGTCCCAGGCGAGATTCGAACTCACGACCTACAGCTTAGGAGGCTGTCGCTCTATCCAGCTGAGCTACTGGGACAAAAATATGTAGTTTTCTTCTTCCGAAAGAATAAGTACCTTATTAATAGTAAAGGATTTTGCCGCTTATTTCAAGAAAGATTTTTTATTTCACTCATTCCCCATTCATTGCTAAGGTGTAATCTCCTATTTTAGCCCCTTCCTCTCTGAAAATAGAAAAGAGACTATTGTTGACTTTTGGGACATTCGTTTCAGAATAAGCCATCAGCTCGGTTCATACAATTCTATGTATTAAAAACCTGCTTGAATGGAGGAGTTTGATGAAAAATAGAGTCAAAAAACGTTTTTTAGTCATTTGCCTGGGATTGCTTCTGATTATTCCGTACAGTTTGCCCTCAAAAGCCGTTGCCGGCAAGCTAAAGCCGCCTGGCGAAACCTTCACACCTGGCCAATGGTTCCTTGGTGACCGCCCCCCGAATTTAGACCCTGCTAAACCTCCCATTGTATTTGTCCAAGGAAAGAACGGTAGCTCAACTAGCTGGTATGGGGAAACGACATACCATGGATTGAATGATATGTACACGAAAGCATATGAAGCCGGATACCAGACGGTCTTTGTCCAGCTTTATGACGCAGCAGGGAATGGTTCGGAAACCCAGTATAGGAATGGGCAATTACTGGCCTCCATGTTGGCTGACATATCACGTCATTTCAATGGAAAGAAAGTCAACATCATCGCCCACAGCAAAGGCGGGCCTGATACGCAGGCTGCCCTTATCCATTACGGGGCTCATCAGTACGCCGGCAGAGTCATTACTTTAGGTTCACCGCATCGCGGCTCGGAACTGGCCGACCTGGCCTACAGCTGGTACGCCGGCTGGCTGGGGCAATTGCTTGGTCAAAACGATGCCGGCACCTATTCCTTGCAAGTCGGTGAAATGGCCAGATTCCGTTCAGCGACCGACAGCCATACAAACAGAAGTAAGAATAAGTATTATACCGTCGCAGGGACCAATCGCGGGCCGGCCTTTTCAGCACTTGCCCTGGGCGGAGCCTACCTAGGTTCATACGGAAACAATGATGGGCTTGTCACCGAATCTAGTTCCAAGCTCCCTTATGGCCAGCACCTGTTCACGGACAGTTCGATTGACCATGATAATATTCGGAAAGGTTCCAAAGTATTTTCTCGTATTGAGCCCTATTTGCGGAGCGCATCCATAAGCCAAATCACCTCAGCGTCCGATACAAGCATGCAAGCAGAAGAAGTCATCCGGAGCACATCTTCCCACTACATCCACGGAGACAGCCTTGCCCAGCATAGTTTTTTGAAACAGGACATTTATATCCCTGAAAAAACAACCGGCACAATTACCGTCTATACGGCCAGTCCATCAACAACCATCGAGCTTGTCGCACCAGATGGAACAACTATTGCTGCCGGACAACCGAAACCTGACCATATGATCTTCTCTGGCGCTTACACATACACTTTCAGTATGCCGGATTTCTCCCCGGGTACATGGACAGTCCGGATGAAAGCGACTGATGCGGACGATGCCTACTTATTGGCCGCTTCCTTCAATGAAAAGAACTCTTACAAGCTGGAAATGCCCGGTACAGGAAAAGCGGGGCAAACAGGCTTCACTATCCGCACACCGAAACAGGCAGGGTCAACAAGCTTTTCAATCAAAATCATCGACAGTGACGGCAATGAGCTGAAGCAGAACATCCAGCCGGCAACAAGCAACGGAACGGACTTCACCGCCACACTACCGAATGTATCCAAGCCAGGTGTCTACAATGTGACGATTGATGTCATAACGAAACATTCTAGCGGTGAAGAAACAAAAAGAACAATGGTACGGTCGATTTATCTCGAATAGAGCAGGTAGTTTGCCGGTCGATTGGCGGCTATAAAAACGAGAATCGGCGGGGGAGCGAGTTCCCCGCCTTCCTTTTCCACATATTTGACACCATCCATGTTTTCCAGCTCTTCAACCATTTCATGTGTAAAAGTTGCTCCTTCGTTGATCAAGATGTTCAATCCATCTTCAGCATTGTAGCCATACACTTCCTGCGAAACGACAAGATAGCTATCATCCCCGCTCCAAGTACCCGCAGATTCCTTTTGAAGAAATACAGAAAAATTAAATGTTAGGATGGTCAGGCATATGACGGCAACCGTACATATGAATGGTTTCGGAAAGGAAAGTATTTGCATTGCGAATTGCTTCCTTCTGAAATCCCTAATCCTGCGGATCCACTTCCACGTCTATGAGTCCAGTGTAGTATAATTAATCATTGAATAATACTTGTTCGATTCCGTATTCCTCTATAAGCCTATGGGCAGCTTTTTCAACAGTTTCCTTGCTGCCATCAAAATAAAAAAGAAAATAGTTGTCGTCTTCCTGTAACTCTTTATTTTTTTTAACGGTAAAAATATTCGGGAAATCATTGATGCCTTTTTCCATATTTGGCGGAACCGTCCACTTAGCCGAGTAATCCTGAATAATACCCGATAATGTCACAACCTTTTCTTTGTCTCCAAAGCGGAGTTCCTTCTTCTCCCCTATTTCCCAGCTATCATCGATCAGCTTTAAATAGGCTGCTTCGATCGCCACCTCATTTTTATTTTTCGGATAGGCACCCTGAATCAGCGTAATCCGCCCCATATCCAAAGCGTCTTCATCCATCCATCCAGCCGACCGTAGCTTCTACATCACCATTGATGCTCATTGTTGTCTGTAAATGGTATTCTCCCACTCTATCTGATTTATCAGAGATGGCTTCTTTACTATCACTTATGCCTATTAACGCCCCTGTGTGCTCCCCGTATTGATGATGAGCCTTTTCCAACAGATCTGATTTGATCGATTCTGAAGCTGTATGGATAGAGGAAACAGCCGAGGTAATCACTGCCAAAGAAAAAGCCATAATCCATAACCATTTTCTTCTGGAAAGCAATAATTTTACGCTTATCTTACCCATTTTCGTATTCCGCCTTCAGGTGCCCATCTGTTATTTTATAGAGATTATGCGGAGATGGAATCAGATTCTTCTCATGGGTAACGATCACCAGGGACAATTGTTGTGTATGTGACAGCCTAGTCAATAAGTCTGCAATCATTCTTGTTGTACGGTCATCCAAATTCCCCGTTGGTTCATCCGCAAACAGGATTTTCGGAGAAGTGATCAACGCTCTGGCAATAGCCACCCGTTGCTGCTCCCCGCCAGAAAGAAAGCCTGGCCTCTTATCCAAATGCTTCTCAATACCTAGTTCCGTAGCCAAATCCCTGCTATCCCATTTTGGTTCTTTCTTTATAAAATTCAAAGGCAATTCGATATTTTCCCTGACCGTCAGTTCCGGAATCAACTGAAAGGATTGGAATACGACCCCGAACAGTTCCCCGCGGATTCGCGACTGCTCCTTGTCCGGGAGATCGTACAAAGATTTATTCTTCACATAGATTTTCCCGAACCGCTCTTCCCTTCAATCACATAAATGGATCCTTCCTGAATAGAGAAAGTTGTGGGCTTAACGACTGAATAATTGTTATACATTTTGCTTATTTCTCTTGCCTGTATGATCAAATTCGTTCCCCCTGAGCCTTTTTATGATGTTAATCATTTGTTATGTACTTTTATAATTCAGTACCTTTGAGAATAGAAAGATTAAATAGTATCCAATTAAAATGCTAGTTGCGTTAAGAATAATATCATCTATGTCTATTATTCTTGTACTAATGTTTACTAAATGCAAAACTAGTTGTCCTAACTCAATTAACAGAGGAAAAACGAATGAAATTAGTAATAAATTACAAAACGAACTTTCTTATAAAGTAAATATATTAAAACTCCTATTGGAAAAGTTAACACGATATTGCCAACTATATTAGTAAACGCAACAGAAACTGATAATACCCCACTTGACACTTCTGTAAAGTATTGATTAATAGTATGAATAGGAATTAAATTAACCGGTAAATAACTCCATATTCCGGTTGGAGATATCCAAACTACATAGAATAATAATATAAAGTATGTAATAAACCCCAGTCTGGTTATTTCCACTATTATTCCATTTTTTCGTTTTCGCCAGAATAACACTCTAATCAATCCATATATTAACCAAGCAGGTAATACTAAAAGAATAAAAATTTCAGGCAACCAAGTCATTTTTACATACTCCTCTATTGTAAATTCTTCAAGAAAGAGAACAAGCTCCGCTAGGGAGCCTGCCCATAATACTATTGTTTTATTGTTCCGCTGCCTTTTATTCGATCACCATAGTCTCCTGTTGTACTTTTAACCACTCTCACCTTGTAATCATTTTTAGTTACTTTGCCTAGATTCCTATTGTATGTTGATCCATTAGCAGTTATTTCACTAGAAGTATAACTTTTTAATGGCCTCTGTACTGCCACTGTATATTTTGCTTTAGAAGTCTTTACAGAACCACTTGACCAATATGTATCACCAGAAACAGAAGTATAGGAAGATCAAGTGCTTATTGATAGATAATTCTTCATTTTAAAACTAAAATCCTTCTTTCGCTAACCTGCCCCTTTACTTCAATAAGAAGTTAAACAGAAAAGGGTATTAATCATATAACAATCTCAATTAGTCACCATAACGGCTCTTCTTTATTAGATAGTTTTAATATAAAAGGAATAGTGAAAAGTATTCCAACTATTAACCCAACGTTTACTAGCAGGATAGAAATTTTCGATAAATCATAAATTATACATAACGGATTTATTACAAATGGTAAAAAAATGAACAGCCTAACTTTGTTTTTAGATGATTTAGTTTCATATTGAAACTCTCTGCAATGCTGGCAATTCATATGTTTACGGAACCTTAATATTTGTTTTACGGTGTATAACCAAGACCATTGTCTTTCACAACTTTGACAAGTAGGCACTAAGATTTACTCCTCTCTAATAAACTTTCTCCCATTCTAGATAGAATGGTGAATTTCCCAATTGGACCACCAGGAAGTGCACCAGTAAATAAAAGTCTAAATAAAATGACGAAGATGCCCGCACATACGAATGACCATATTTTATAATTATGCATTTTAATTCTCCATCTTAATATGATCCTTATATTATATATTCGTTAAATTTAAAATAAGACCATCTTCCGCTAACCTGCCCCTTTAACTGCACTAGAAAAGTCAATTCTTATTAATTAAGAAGTTCAGTATTGAGAATTACTGCGAATAAACTATAAAGACTAACCATCCAATCAGAATAAAATTTGGAACTATCTGTAATATAGATAACCATATCCATTTCTTTGCTAATGAAATTGTTGCACCTACATAAAATAGAGGGAACAATAAGAGCCATATTCCGAAACGAGGGGTAGCCGAAAGATAAATTGATAAAGGTAATATAAGTATTGAGGATATCAAAAGAA
>JBJFHG010000046.1:0-27809 GCA_051893455.1 Bacillus sp. (in: firmicutes) | reverse complement strand
GAACCTCCACCTTCTCCCATCCAGACTATACTGTCGGCTTTGGATTTCCACCAAATCAACCATAAGAAGAATATCTCACAGCTCGCGGGCTTAGAAGGACAAAGCCTTCATTACCGCCGGTCGGGAATTTCACCCTGCCCCGAAAGTAGATCTATTGATTTTTTATTCAGCTGCATCCGGAAACATCCGAATCCAACCTATATTTATATTAAATCAGACTACTGAAAAAGACAAGAAATTTATCTCTCAGGCGCCTTTCCAAGTACTATCATAACCGCCATGTACCTCCCCCCCAGACATTATCCCTTTCACGCGTTAAATTGACAGTTTTTTTTATATTCTGTAGAATTAAATTGCTTATATTCAGAAGATTTGTTCTGTTCTTTTTTCGGGAATGAAATGTTCGAATGCTTTTCACTAAATACATAGGATGGTGTTCATAGTGTATAAAATTCTAGTGGCGGATGCGATTCAGTCAGAAGGGTTGACTCCGCTGATTCAGGCTCCTGAAGTTGAATTGATTGAGGAAGCTGTTGATGAAACGAAGAGACTGAAGGAAATTGATGCGATTCTCGTCAGGAGCGCAACCAGGGTGACGGAGGAACTGATGGCTGCAATGCCGAACCTGAAAATCATTGCCAGAGCGGGTGTCGGAGTCGACAATGTCGATATTCCGGCAGCAACAAAACGGGGAATCGTCGTCGTGAATGCCCCGGACGGCAATACGATCTCCACAGCTGAACATACTTTCGCCATGATGTCATCTCTTGTCCGCCACATTCCACAAGCGTATTCCTGCCTTAAAAAAGGGAAATGGAAACGGTCGGCATTTTCCGGCAATGAATTGAACGGAAAAAACCTCGGCATAGTAGGAATGGGGCGGATCGGCGCTGAACTCACAAAACGCGCCAAAGCATTCGGTATGAATGTGTTCGCGTACGACCCGTTCTTGACTGCCGAACGGGCTAAACAGCTCAACATAGTCAATTTGCCGCTAGATGAGCTGATGCTGCACGTAGATATCCTGACGGTACATACACCGTTGACGAAAGAAACAAAAGGGATCATCAATAAAGAACGGCTCTTGAAGGCTAAGAAGGGCATCTATGTGATCAATTGCGCCCGCGGCGGCATCATCGATGAAGATGACTTATATGAGTGCCTAATGGAGGGCCATGTAGCCGGGGCCGCGCTTGATGTCTTTGTCGAAGAGCCTCCAGCAGGGAACAAACTGCTGGATTTGGATTCCGTCATTGCGACACCTCATCTGGGAGCATCCACGAAGGAAGCCCAATTGAACGTGGCAACCCAGGTAGCCCAGGAGGTATTGACCTTCTTGAACGGCAAACCTGTATCCAACAGCATTAATCTTCCTTCGATCTCCAAGGAAGCCTACGAGAAAATTCAGCCATTCTACAGCCTGGCCAAAAAATTAGGAAGCATCACTTCACAGTGCATGAAACAGGGGGTTCATGAAATTTCGGTGACATATGCGGGTTCCGTGCTTGAATTCGATAACAGTATTCTGACGAAAGCCCTTCTTTCCGGCTTCTTCAAATCACGCATCGATCTGGCGGTTAATGATGTCAATGCCATGCTGGTGGCAAAAGAACGCGGCATTACAATAGGTGAAAAGATATCCCAAAACACATCGGGCTATACGAATTCCATCAATGTGACCGTCAAAGGCGATGCATCCCAGCTTGAAGTCAAGGGAACATATATCGATCATTACGGACCGAGGGTCGTCAGCTTAAACGGATTTGCCATCGACTTTGTGCCTTCGGGAAATCTTCTGTATATCCAGCATACCGATAAACCAGGTGTTATCGGACGGGTCGGTAAAGTTCTGGGCGATAACGGCATCAACATCGCCACCATGCAGGTGGGGCGCAAGCAGGCTGGCGGCGAAGCCATCATGGTGCTTTCTTTCGATAAGCCCCTTTCCGAGGAAATGTACGCCAAGATGCTTGAGCTTGATGACATTACAAGCCTTCATAAAATCAATATATAGATTGCCATTATGATAGCAAAAAGAAAGGCCGTCCCAAAGGAAGCATCCCGGACGGCCTTTCTTATACCCTCTCCAAAATATAGACTACGTTCAAAGCTCAATGGGAATCCGCTCTATAGCCGTTCTCCCCTGCTGCCCCTCAATCTTCCACATTCACCACATTAGGGGCTATCGGCACCTCAATCGGCTCTCCAATCTGGTATGGCCCGATTTCAGTTATGGCTTCCGCCTCAAATGCTACGGTTGCATAACCGAAATCCCTGGCAGTGAGCAGGCTTGCCTCGACAGCCATAATCTTTTCTTGCTCTTCCATATTCTCCTGCATCGTTATTGTTAGCCGTAAATCAGCTCCTTCAGTTGAAGGGGAAACTTTAATCTCAAGGCCAGCCGGTATAGAAGGGAACACAGCTGGCTGATTCTGCCCCACTGCCTTCATAGCATCCAATGCTGCTTCCATACTGCCGAACGAACGGCTCGAAGGCATATATAATGTCCGATTCCCCTCTTTAGACCTATACAACAAAAATGCCCTTTTCGGATGATGATCCACTATAAAGTGTTCGTCAGCAGGAGAAAGGCCTCCAAATTCGTTGATTGGTTTTCCATCCGCCCATAACCGAAACTCCTCTACCTTCTGATATCGGAAAGATTCTGTCAGCACTTGCAAAAGTTCTTCCTCCACTCCCTCATACGTATACCCTTTAGACAGGTCAACGTCAATCACCCTATTATCTTCCTGTGACTGCATTCCTGCGACCATTGGCCAGTTCACCAGTCCGAACTGCTCTCCATCATGGGTTTGTGATTGATTCACTTGTGCTGATAAAATCGCATTGTGTTCGGAAACAGATGACTTGAACGTCAAAGGGATAAGATGTTGCTTATTGTTAGTCGCAAATGCAACCGTATAATAACCAAAACCCTCGAGGTCTTTATTGAACAGCAGCGGCCCAGCCAATTCTCGATTTACTTTTTCCTTTCGAGACAGTTTTTCGGTTTCTTCCCCGGAGCTCTTCATGTCATCAAGTCTGTTCTCCACAGCTCCTGAACGATCTGATGAGCTTTCCATCGTCCATTCCTTATCTTCGACTCGTTCATTCAGAAAAACTGGTGCTAAAATAACCAAGGTCATAATAGCAGCTACCAGGATAGCCGCTTTCGGCCATTTCTTTGTTTTTCTTTTCCTGGTGACTTTCTCATATATGTCTTGCGGACTCCGCACATCCTTCACTTTTGGGAGGGAAGCGAGTATCTTGATGGCTTCTTGATCCTCTTTTTTCGGTTCATTCATTTTCTGTGCCCTCCTTTCCATCTTCTTTATGCAAGATTTCCCGGATAGCCTTTAGACCCCTATGCTGGGTTGTCTTAACCTTGCTTTCTGTCCAGCCAAGAATCTCGGCGGTTTCCGCGATGGACAGTGACTGTGTGTAACGCAGCAGCAATACCGACCGCTGATCAACGGTACAACGATCCAACCCTTTATATACTGCCTGTATTTCGTCCTTCAGCTCCGCCAATTCATATGGCAGAGGGGCTTCATCACTAATCGATTCACGCAACCAATCAAAATGAGGAAAGATTCTATGTTTCCACCGCTTTTCTTTTCGGAAAAAGTCAATCGCCGTATTGCGGGCAATGGAAAATATCCACGTTTTCTCGCTGCTTTTCCCTTCAAAACTGCCGTAAGAACGAAGCACCTTCATATACACTTCCTGCATAAGATCTTCGGCTGTCTCTTTATTCTTAACCATATAGAACAAAAATTGAAATACATCTTGATGATAGTTATCATAAAGACGCTGAAAAACGGAGTCCATCAGATCCCCCTCCCCCGCAACAAATTGGTCGTTTTTCCTTATGGAAATGTTACACTCATCCCTTTTTTGCAAACCGGATTCCGACCCTCTTATGAATCCGTGTAAAGAAAAAAAAGGAAGAGTACCCGTACTCTTCCTAGAAACTGAAAGTATCATAACATAACCAAAAACAAAAACATTCCGAAAATGAAGCGCATAAAAGATGTTCACTCGAAATCCTCATGTTACCCATGGAACAATATTATTCGGCAAATAGTATTATTTCTTCACCGTTTCACTCACAGTTTGCGGAATTGTAAAGGTAAATGTCGTTCCTTCTACTTCATTACTTGATACTGTAATGTTACCGTTATGGGCTTTTACGATGTTCTTAGCAATAGCCAGCCCTAATCCTGTCCCTGTTCCGGAAGGGGCTCTTGTCCGTGCCTTATCGGCTTTATAGAATCTTTCGAAAACGAACGGCAAATCTTCGGGCGGAATGGCAGACCCGTTGTTGCTCACCTGCAATCTTAGCTGATCCCCTAGCAGGATGTCTTCTCTGATAATCACCCGTCCGCCAGTCTGAGTATGGCGGATGGCATTGCTGATCAGGTTGGTCAATACCTGCTCGATACGGTCGGAATCGAGTTTCCAATACGCCTCTTCATGAGGAACTTCACAAATCAGCTCGATTTCTTTCTCCTTGGCCAGTCCATAGAATTTATGCATGATTCTGCGAAGGTATGGCCCAAGCTGTACAGAATCTATATCCAGATGCAAAAAACCTGCCTCCATACGCGCCAAGTCCAATAATTCATTCACGAGTCTGCCCATCCGCAGTGATTCATCATAAATGATTTTGGCCATCTCTTTCTTTTCGTCTTCAGTCCCGGCGATGTCATCTACAATCGCTTCACTATATCCTTGCAGCATACTGATTGGTGTCCTCAGCTCATGGGATACATTTGCGATGAAATCATTCCTCATTTTGTCGAGCTGCCGTTCTTCTGTCATATCGCGCAACACCGCGACAGCCCCCCGAATGTTCTGGTTCGTATAAAGCGGACTGACGATCACTGCCCAGTAATGGTCCCCGATTTGGATTTCACTCACCTGTTCCTTTTCAGTCTCCACCGAATGTTGGAATAATTCCATTAATTCGAGCGGCGAATCCTTACCATCAATGTTGTTCTCTTTGTACCAATACTGGATGAACCGGTCGGCCGGCGGATTGGTTGCCAATATAGTCCCGTCAATATTTATGGTGATGACTCCATCAGCCATACTGCTAAGTATGTTCGCCAGGTTTTCTTTTTCTTGGCTAAGCGCATTCATATTAAACTTCAATTGCTTCCCCATCTGATTGAAGGCTGTAGCTAATTCACCGATTTCATCACTCGATGGGTAAGGTACCTTCGTATCGAATTTCCCTCTAGCCACTTCAAAGGCTGCTTCCCTCATTTTTCTGAGAGGAGCTGTTATCCTCGAAGATAGAAAAAATGCGAAGATGGTTGTCAAGATGATGGCGACTCCTGCAGCGAGAATGATGAACTTCGTCGTATGCTGAGTCGTGCTATTCATGGAGTCCAATGATTCAGCCATATAGACTGCCCCATCCAACCGGTCGCCAGCCAAAGGCACACCGACAATAAGGACCGGTGTAGCGTCGTGACCATTGCCCTCCAAGACTGCTTCCTTGGTGGAGCTTTGCTGATCTTTCCACACCGCAGAGAGCTCTTGATCTTCCTTCAGGTAATCAAGCGACAGCAACTCTTCATCGGCAGGCTGATGAAACAAAATGTTGTTGCCTCCGCCATCGACGATCAGCAATTCCTCAGTCGGATCCAAAAATTCAGCGGACAACTGCATGGCAGCATCCGGGTTCTGATCTTCCTCTAGAACTTCGGTCAGGCGCACAGCTGTATCATACAGCTCCTGCTTCACTTGCTGGACGTGGAAATTCTCGAAAAACTCAAGAAGGAGCACCGTCAGAATCAGCAGGACAAACGATACCAACAATAAAATCGTAGACCAAAGTTTACCGACGACACTCCTGAGAAAGATCATTAGTCATTCACTGCCTCGAATTTATATCCGACACCCCATACAGTAACGATCATTTTCGCTGCTTCCTCTGAGACCCGATTCAGCTTTTCCCTTAATCTCTTTACATGTGTATCCACTGTCCTCAGATCACCGAAAAATTCATAATGCCACACTTCTTTCAGCAGTTGCTCGCGCTCGAACACCTTATCAGGAGCTTTTGCAAGGAAATACAACAGCTCGTATTCTTTCGGTGTAAGCGATACTTCCTTCCCGTCAGCCGTTACCCGATGGGCATCATTATCGATGGTCAAATGCGGCAATACGATAATATCTTTTGTAGTCGTATCCGTCTGTATGTAGCTGGTTTGTGAGGAACGGCGAAGCAAAGCTTTCACCCGGAGAACCACTTCACGCGGGCTGAACGGTTTAACGATATAATCATCTGTCCCTACTTCAAACCCTTGTACACGGTTGATTTCTTCACCTTTTGCAGTCAGCATGATCACCGGTGTCGATTTCTTTTCCCTCAATTCGCGGCAAACTTCTATGCCGTCTTTTCCTGGCATCATAATATCCAGAAGGATGAGATCATAATCGTTGGCAGTCGCTTTCTGCAACGCCTCATTACCGTTCTCCGCTTCATCGATCAGATAATTTTCCCTTTCCAGGTACATCTTTAAAAGTCTTCGGATTCTTTCTTCATCGTCAACTACCAGTATTTTAATATCCTTATCCATGTAAAGATTCCTCCCCTTTTTGCCTATAACAAATGGTGATTGGTTTTTATCATTTTTTTGTAACAAAAAAGTAGACTAACATTCATATATCTAATAGTTTTTTCCTATTTCATTATATATAAAAAGCTTGGAAAGCGAAATAACCTTTCTTGATTTATTGGCGTTTCCCTCTATTAACCAGTTAATACCCCTTGTAAAATCCCTTAAAAAGGAAATGAAATCATAATATTTCCTTTTTTAGTAAGATATTTCGCCGTATAAAAGAAGAGAGCCTCAAAATTGAGGCCCCCGTTTATGCATAAGAGTGAAGTCCCGCAATTACCAGGTTCACAAATATCATGTTGAACATGATGATAGCGAAACCGATAACCGCCAACCACGCTGACTTCTCGCCATGCCAGCCTTTCGATAGCCGCAAATGAAGGAAGGCGGCATAGAATAACCAGGTTATCAAAGCCCAGACTTCCTTAGGATCCCAACCCCAGAATCTCGACCAGGCAATCTGAGCCCAAATCATGGCAAAAATCAAAGCGCCCAGGGTGAATACCGGGAAACCGATCAGCACAGAACGGTAACCGACCTCATCCACCAGATCGAGGTTGACATTACGCACCAATGGCTGTAAAGCCTCGCTGACCCTTTTCCTCAAAATCAGGCGGACAAGCAAATAAAGGATGGATCCAGTCAATAATGACCAGACGACCGAGTTCAGTTTCAATGATTCAACCCATGCAGGCACTGAAATAAGCGCGTCCATAACGCCGTCCGTTTTCAGTTCTCCTTCATTCGGGCCAATCAGTGCAGGCATATGATATTCATAGGTCGATTCTGTACCCCGTTTATCCACCCAATCGAATTCAGCCTTGTAATCCATGATGGAGAAAGCCGAGGTGACAAGTACAAATCCTAATGTCCAAAATATAAAATACATAACAAGTTCCAGGAAAAACGGACTCGGTCCGCCCTTCGAGTGATTAACCGATTTAAGCAGGTAGACAAGACCGGCAATGAAACTGATGGCCAGAATCGCCTGTCCAAGCGCTGCTGTCGTTACATGAATATGCAGCCAGTTGCTTTGCAGCGAAGGTACCAACGGTGTTATCTCCCTCGGAAACATCGATGCATACGCAATCAAGAGCACTGTGACAGGCAAAGTGAATACACCCAGCACATTCAGGCGATACACGAAAAACAGCACGATGAATGTGCCGACCAACGCAATCCCGAAAAACGTCATGAATTCGAACAGGTTACTTACAGGCGCATGCCCTGAAGCAGCCCATCTTGTGATGATATAACCAACCGACAATATAAAACCAATGATCGTGAGCGTGATACCAATCAATGACCACTTGCTCATTTTGGTTGCTTTTTCTTTTCTTTTATCTTTGATGGCCCCGGCAAAAAAGACAGTAGCCACCAAAAATAGCAGAAAAGCAGCAAATAGAAGATTTCCACTTAATTCAGCCATTCATCTTACCCCTTTATAATTTGGACTTTTTTTCATCCACCCTATCTTCAGGTTCATTCAATCCAAGCCCATCTATCACAGTGGACAGTTCCCTTTTCAATCCATACCAGTTCTTGTTCGTATGGGCTGCCAACAGGATCCGTTCCCCTTTTCTCTGAACCCAGATTCTCCGGTGATGCCAGTACGCCCCCTGTATGACCCCAATCATGAAAATCGCTCCGCCCAACGCCAATATCGGCAGGGTGAGGTCTTTCCTGACTGTCAGGATTGTGACGTCTCTTGTGTCGATCCCTTTAAAGGACATTTTATAGATATTATCCTCAGCCCCTTCGATATTCCGCTGGATCCCGACAAAGCTGACTTCTCCTTCCGGCTTATCCGGCCCATACATCTTAAAGACAAATGCCGGATTATTCGGCACCCTGGACCGGGTGGACGGTTCGCCGTCGTCGCCAATGACAAAGTCCGGATAATAGTTTTCTATCTCAACTCTATGTCCGTCCCCAAGATCATAAGCCTTTGCGGGGTCGTTTAACCGGATGGTCAGTTCCCCGAATTCTTCCCCAGAACCTTTATCGGTCAATGCAAATGTCATGGTATGGAACTCATTTAATTTATAAGTAGTTTGATAGAGTGTCAGATTCTCCACTTTCAAAGGCTCATTGACGCGGATCTTCTGCTCTCTCACTTTTTCCAGTTCAGCTTCCTCCCCGGCCACCTTGCTTTCCGAGCGTTTATACAGGATTGCGTCCGTCTGGAAATTCTTAGCCACTGCATCATTATTTTCGATCGCTTGAGAAAATACTTCATCTTCCTCTTCTTTAGTATAGACTTCCACTGTGAATTCCTTATTTTCCAGATAGTATTCGCCATCTGTTCCAGGGATGGCCATGCTTTCGCCTTCTCTCACCCACAGCCGTTCGTCCATATACATACCGGGCACAAACCGAAGCGCCCCGCCAATCAGAAAGATAATCAAACCGATATGGTTTACATACGGTCCCCATCTTGAGAACCTGTTCTTTTCCGCCAGGATGCTGCCGTTCTCTTCCTTGACTTTATATTTCTTTTCCTTCAGCCTTTTCTTAATAAGCTCTAAGTCTTCCCCATGTCCGCCTGTCACCTGTGTTTCCCCGAACAATCGCTGATGCTTCAAAAATTGTTCGTGGCGGTCAACTTTTTGTGTCTTCAACGCCCTGTACAAAGGGATGAATCTATCAAGGCTGCAGATGACAAGAGAAATTCCGATCATAGAAACAAGCAATATGTACCACCAAGAACTGTACATGTTATGAAGTCCCAGATCATAGTAAAGCTGGCCTGTAGCACCGTATTCCTCCGCATAATACTGTTCCGGCGGCAATGCCGATTGGATGTACATCTCTTGCGGGTAGATGGTACCTAATGCGGAAGCAATCAGCGTGATGACAATCAGCCATATTCCCACTTTAACAGAGGAAAAGAAGCTCCAAATCTTGTCGATCACTGTCTTATTGTATGTTTGGGAACGCCTCGCTGTCCCCTCATACCGCATATCAACTACCTCTTCTGTATTGCCTTCCTGAAGCAAACGTCCGCAGGCCTCGCATAAGATAGTACCGTGCGGGTTGACATGGCCGCATTGACATTTCACGTCTTTCATGTGATTTCTCCCCAATATTAAGGTTTTATTCTTTCCAGCTGCTTCCTGATCATGTCTTCATGCATTCCCATCACGAGTTCGTCGACGATCTTGCCTTCCTTATCAATAAGGAATGTCACCGGTAAAGGGGACACACCATATGCCTCCATGATTTGTTCTGTCTTATCTATGGCAACAGGAAAAACCAGATCATGCTTATTGACGAACTTTTGGACGGCTAACTCCGTCTCTCCGACGTTCACTGCCAGAATCTGAACGCCTTGTGCCTCGTATTCTTCATAAAGGTTATTCATATAGGGCATCTCTTTTTCACATGGTTTACACCAAGTTCCCCAAAAGTTCAGAAATACCCCTTTGCCTTTATAATCGGATAACCTATGTTCATTACCATCCAAGTCTGTCACGACAAAATCCGGCGCTACTTGCCCTTTTGCGATCGCTTTATTTTCTTCTTTCGTGAAATTCGCATAAAGCGTATAAGCTATCCCTACTGCCAAAACAATTAATATGACCGTCCTGACAACCAAACGTCGCTGCTTTTTCCCCATCGTCTCCCCCCAGAAGCAATTAATCATCCATGGACATTATAACATTTTCCAACATTTCCACATTATTAAAGATGTTGAATTTGTGTGAAAATTTCCTACTTTTGTGGTTTTCCGGCCAAAACGCGCAGTTGCTTCACTTCGTGGATTGTCAATTCCCTAGCATCACCCGTACTCAGCCCCTGAAGTGTCAGGAATCCATACTGTTCCCTTTTCAATTTTAGGACAGGATGCCCGATTGCCTCAAACATACGCTTTACTTGACGGTTTTTACCCTCATGGATAATGATTTGTATGATGGCACTATTTTTCTTTTTATCAACCGAAAGCACTTTCACCTTTGCCGGCGCCGTCATCCCGTCCTCGAGCTTGATACCATATTGAAGCTTCTTAAGCTGCTCTCGCAAAGGGATGCCCTTCACTTTTGCCACATAAGTCTTCTCTACCTCATTCTTCGGATGCATGAGCATGTTGGCGAATTCCCCGTCGTTCGTCAGGAGGATTAACCCGGAAGTATCATAGTCGAGACGTCCGACAGGATAAATTCTCGCTTCGATATGAGGCAGAAAGTCCGTAACTGTTTTTCTTCCTTTGTCATCATGAACGGCTGAAATGACACCTCTCGGTTTGTTCAGCATGAAATAGACCGGTTCTTCCCTTTCTAGCGGTACACCATTCACCTCTACACGATCATTCGGCCCCACTTTTGTTCCGAGCTCTTTGACCGTTTTTCCATTCACCTTTACTTTTCCATCTACAATTAACTCTTCGGCTTTCCTTCTGGAAGCGACTCCTGAGTGTGCAATAACTTTTTGCAATCTTTCCATTTTTTATCACCTCTTACATATTACTTGTTGCCTTCTAATTAAACAAGCGATATACCATTATGTCACAATACCGCTTAAAAGGAAAAAATTTTTCCGAAAAACTTAATTGATGACCCACATTTCTGATCGATATATGCCCTTTGCATATGCCTGATAGAGAACTCCCATATGTTCGCAATCAAACAAGTCTATTATATACATAGATTTTCCTGTCGGGAAACTGTCCCGCCCGCCATTGATTTCCCAAAATCAAACCGTAAGCCTTCCTTCGTTCACAACAAAAAAAAAGACGCATTCATTTGCGTCTCCCATTCGTATTCATTCAGCTGAAGCCGAAAATAAGCCCGACCATGGCCACTGCTGCCAAGAAACCCACTACATCCGCAAGCAGCCCGACTTTCAGCGCATCTCCCATTCTTTTGATCCCAACGGCCCCGAAATAGACAGTCAGGACATACAATGTAGTGTCCGCGCTCCCTTGTATAGTGGAAGCCAATCTGCCGATCAACGAATCAGGCCCGTATGTCGCCATCAGGTCGCTTGTCATCCCCAACGCAGCCGTTCCGGAAATCGGGCGGATGATGGCGAGCGGCACTATTTCGGACGGTATCCCGAACACGGCAAACAACGGCTTCACCAATCCGACCAGCGCATCCATGGCCCCGGAAGCCCTAAACACGGATATAGCTACCAGCATTCCTACTAAGTACGGGATTATCGAAAAAGCGATCGTGATACCTTCTTTCCCGCCCTCGACAAAGCTTTCGTAGGTCGGGACTTTCTTAAAGGTACCATAAATGAGGATGACAGCAATCAGTACCGGCAATATCCAGGCAGACATCATCATGATCATATGCATACATTATCTTCCTCCGTTCCTTTTCACCCTCGAGCTATAAAAATATCGGTCTATCAGTATGCCGCCAATCATAGATAGGATTGTAGCCAAAATGGTAGGGAGAACAATCTCCGTTGCATTGGCTGATTTATGGGTAAGCCTGAGTGCGATGACGGTGGTCGGAATCAACGTGATGCATGATGTATTGATGGCGAGGAATGTAATCATCGACCTGCTGGCTTCTTCCCGGTTGCCGTTTAGGATCTTAAGCTGCTCCATCGCCTTGATTCCGAGAGGAGTGGCCGCATTGCCAAGGCCGAAGAGATTGGCCATCATGTTGGAAAGAATATAACCCATTGCCGGATGATTTTTCGGTATTTCGGGGAACAGCGATGAGATCAAAGGCCTAAAAACTTTGGTCAGTTTATCCAGCAACCCGGATTCTTCCGCAATTTTCATTAGACCCAGCCAAAAGACCAGCACACTCATTAATCCAAAACATATCGTTACCGAGTCAGAGGCTGCTTTGAATAAAGCTTTATTCACTTCCTCGATGGTTCCGTTAAAGATGGAGAAAACGAAGCCGACCAGCAGCATTCCTACCCATATGTAGTTAACCATGATCCTTCAACCTTGTAATCAGCATGAAAGAGGATGTCCAGCTTTGTATGAATCCGGGTTTATGTTCTTTAGGGATTTTCCCGTAGAATAAATTTCTTTGACCAATCACCTTGCCATCAAGCTTGATGTAAGCCTTGCCGACGATCTGCGGCATGTCCTCCCGATTCTTCTTCCATCCCTTTTTCGGCTTCAGCAGTTTAACATCAATCTCAAGGCCATCTCTTTCTTCCTTCAATAATGGATAGGTGTAATCATCCCGGAGATACACTTTGTTTTTGTAGAAGGAATGCTTGATTCCTTTCATCTTGCCACTTTTCAAAATGACAGGGAGGTCATAATGATCAAACGCATAATCAAATAACTTCATATGGTCGTCCCAATCACTTGAGGCGTTTAAGGTGACAGCAATCAATGATACCCCATCCTTCTCAGCAGTCGACACAAGCGTCCGCCTCGCCAACTTCGTGAATCCCGTTTTCCCTCCCGTCGAGTACTTGTACAGTTTCAGCATCTTGTTTTTGTTCTTCCAAATATAATCCCATCCTTCCAGCTCATTTGGAGCCCGATGCTGTGCCGTACCAGAGATCTCTGCGAACTTCGCATTATTCATCGCATACCGGGTAAGCAGCGCCATATCGTACGCGGTCGAAAAGTGATCTGGTGTATTATCAAGGCCATGCGGATTCGTGAAGGAACTGTTCTGCATGCCTATTTCACCAGCTTTTTGATTCATCATCCAGACAAATCCGTCCAGACTCCCTCCGACATGCTCTGCAATAGCAACCGCTGCATCGTTTCCTGAACGAAGCATCAGGCCGTACACAAGGTCTTCCAGCTTCATTTTTTGCCCCTGCTGCAGAAAGAGGGAAGAACCTTCCGTTCCAAAAGCATTGCCGCTGACTCTTACCGTTTCATCCATCTTCCCTGACTCTATCGCCAAAATGGCGGTCATTATTTTGGTGATGCTCGCAATTTTCTTCTTTTCATGTGCATCCTTTTCGAACAATACCCTTCCGGAACCCTGTTCCATCAAAATAGCGTTGACTGCGCTTATATCTCTTTCCCCGATTGCTGCCGCTTGGGGTTGCACTGACGGAATCAGCGTACAAGAAAGTATACATACAAAGATCATGATGGCCATTGGTTTGATGCGCATGAAATTCTCATCCTTTACATCGTTTTGTACAAGTTTATGCTTAGAGGCTTGTATTATTCCAAAAACCAATCTTGCCCACAAAATAAGCACCCCTTTCACAAGGGATGCCAGACGACTCCATCTGCTTTATCCGGAGAATGTGTCAGTACGGTTGCCAGACCAATTGCCTTGCTTTTGCGAACCTCGCTTCCGCTTCCGGCCAATAGACGATATTCCACCAGCGATCAACATATCGGCCCCTGTCATTTTTATAATCTAGATAATAGGCATGTTCCCAGACATCCAACACCAATATCGGAATTGTATCCCATTGGGTCAACAGCATATGCCGTTCACTCTGAAGGATTTCCAGGCGTCCTGAGCGCAGGGACCACACCAGTAATGCCCAGCCGACCCCCTCCACTTGCTTAGCCGCCTCGCTAAAATGCTTCTTAAACGCTTTATAACTGCCGAAATCCTTTCTGATTTGGGCCAATAATGGGCCTGTCGGCTCACCGCCTCCCTTGGGATTCATGACATTCCAGAAGATGATGTGCAGATAATGCCCGGATCCGTGGAATGCCGCTTCACGCTCCCAATGCTTCAATAGGGAGAAATCCCCTGTTTCCCTTGCCGTCCTCATGTTCAATTCAGCCTTGTTCAGGCCGTCCACATACGATTTATGGTGTTTGTCATGATGTAGCCTCATGATTTCCGCTGAAATATACGGCTCTAAAGCATCGTAGGGGTATGGAAGGGGCGGCAAGGTATGTTGCCCGATTGGGACGCCCGCACGTAAGGTGGCTTTTCCCGCCTCATTTCTCGCCAATTTTTCCAATCTGTCTGCTTGTTGCTGAATTGCCCAGATTTGTTCAGCCGTAACCACTTCCCTGTTCACGGCAGACAGACTGCCTTTAATTTGTTCCATTTCGTTTATGATATTCTGATTGTTTATGACTCCCTGCTGTGACTCTAGCCCGCGCACCCAATTTTCCACGTCTTTCAGATAAGCCAAATACTTTTCCATACAACATCCCTCCGTCTACATGTATATGAAAGGATTGTTTGATATATCCCTCTATCCAGGAAGACTGCCGCTTAAAGTAGAATTGTCCACTGCGCAGTTATGGGGCTGGGCTTTCGATTCCGCGTCATCAAAATATCGAGAGCCGGACAAAAAAAAAGACAGCTTCAGCCGTCTCACTTAGATTGGATCATCTTTGTTCTATAATCTGTTTCATAGTATTCCAGGTCTTCTCTTAACGCCTGAAATCCCCCTTCAAGACTCCGGATCAAGCCGGACAATGATTCAGGAACTGCGGTGCGGAATTTGATGGAGTTCTTTCCTGTATAGGCCGAACGGCTGTCCTCATACCATACATCATTATGTGGAGAAAAGAATTCTTCGACACATTGATGGTAAATCCGATATAGGGTCCTTTCAGCTGCCGCTTTGTGGAACACTTCATTTTGAATGATGATATTACAGGCTTCATATCCTTCCTGACAGAAGACTTCCAATCTCCTCAAATTGAAAAGCAGATTACTATAATATTCTATATCCCCTTCTACTTCGGCATTCAGCCCATCAACTGTCGTACTGTTCAGAAAGCTCCTTAACGATTGGACCGTTCCTTCAAAATGGCGTAACACTTCTTCCACTTGCGTCTTCACCATACTATTTCCCATCTTTTTCTCCCCTTCGCACTTGGTTAGCCGATCGCCAAATCACCTATTTCTATTTTGACGACCATTTTTTCAATCATGCTAAAATCCGCTTGCCGGCAGTAACGGTCAAATTCTTCTTCATCACTTATATATATTCTTTTGCGCTTTTGGTTGTCTGGATTGTAGAGTAAACAAATGAGCGCCACTATATCCTTCAAATGGACTCCCCGCTCACCGGCCATAAACAGCGGCTGGCTTCTATAAGGAACAAATTCTTCAAAGCGGTCCTCGAAATAACGTAGATACAGGACTTTCAGTTCTTTTTCTCTTCCTTCCGACTCGTATGTAACTTCAGATTGGTTAAAGAACTCCTCAGGTGACGTCGGTTTTGCCTTAACAAGCTCATGACCTGTACATTTTCGCACAATCAAAGTCATCCCTCCGTAAGGTATCCATTTACTTCCTTCACACGAACAAAAGACGAACCACATTTACAGTTGTTTCATGCATTTCTATTTAATAGTAACACAATTCAGAAACTGCTGTCATATGTATAATTCGCCTTTCGTCTACGTTATTCGATTTTCACCGCTGACCTGTTCATCCGGTTGTCCCGAAGAATAAATCAGCTTCCTCCATATCCTGCGATTCTTCCTCCGGATCGTCAAGAGGCGGCAGTTCCTTTAATGTCTTAAGACCAAAGCAATTCAAAAATTCCTTTGTTGTTCCATATAGGATAGGCCTGCCCGGACCGTCAACTCTGCCTACTTCCTTAATAAGGGCTTTGGCAGTCAACGTCTGGATGGCTCGGTCTGCCTTCACGCCCCTGATTTCTTCAATTTCCGCCCTCGTGATCGGCTGTTTATAAGAAATAATCGCCAGCGTTTCCAGCGCGGCCTGGGATAGCATGGCGCTTCCCGGGGATTCCACCAGTTTCTTCAGGTACAGGGAGTGTTCCTTCTTCGTGACCATCTGAAAGATTCCGTCCACTTCAATGATCGTTAAGCCGCGGTCAGCCTGCTTATATTGTTCCATCAGATTCTCCATTAGATCGGTCGCCTGTATGAGCGTGGCATCGAGGACATCGGTTACCTGATGAAGTGTAATGCCTTCATCACCAGCAGCAAACAGCAGCGCCTCCAGGATGCCTTGCATTTTTTTCTTATTCAACGATGATTGCACCTTCCTTGCTAGCGACAAATAATTCGGCAAAATTATTTTCTTGTTCCGCATAGATTTCGTTCCGTTTAAGCAACTCGAGAATAGCCAGGAACGTTATGACGATATGCTCCCGGCTTGGTACAGGGAACAGGGATTCAAAGCTGACTCTGCCCTTAGAGGACCTCAGTTCGGCCATCACCTCATCCATTCGTTTTTCAATGGATATTTCCTGCTTCGTCACTTTTGTATGGAGCGGTTTCTGTAACTTTTTCCGTCTCAATAGCTTATGGTAAGCCCCAAGCATATCATACAGGGATACGTTCAATTCCACTTTCTGAGGCGCTAGTTCCTTCATCAGATGGCTTAAATCGGAAGGAGGCTTCGAGAACATCAAGCTCCTTTCCTCTTCCATCGCCTTCAGATCGACGGCCGCTTGCTTATACTTCCTGTATTCTAAAAGTTTTTCGACCAGTTCATCCCGCGGATCTTCTTCATATTCAAATTCCGGAGCTTCCTCCGGTTCCTCTTCATGTTTCGGCAGGAGCATCTTGCTTTTGATCGCCAGCAATGTCGCGGCCATCACTAAATACTCACTGGCTATATCAAGCTCCAGCTCTTGCATCGTATGGATATACAATAGATATTGCTCGGTGATTTCTGCCACCGGGATATCATATATATCTATTTCCAGTGTATGGATCAGATGCAGCAGCAGATCTAGAGGCCCCTCAAAAGCATCTATCTTCACGTTATAAATCATATTTTCATACCACCAATATGTTAATTGCCCTATGTTATCAGTATAGAGGAAAGGCCTTGTTTATCCAATAGATGAATGCTCTTTTATTATATTTATCAATACGGGCTCATGCCCATACTTTTCCGCTTATTGTGTCATATGCTGACTGTGAAGTAAACCTTTTTAAGGAGGTAAACCTATGGGCGAATCTTGCGGAAACAACTATGGCGGCGGTTATGGCAATGGAACCGGGTTTGCATTGATTGTAACCCTGTTTATTCTATTAGTGATCGTGGGCGCTTGCTGGATCTAATTCTAGAAACCCGGCATATTTTATGACCGGGTCCATACATAGCCGATCAGTCTAGGAACAAGCCAAGCATTAGGCAATGTTGTCCTATTTTTGCTACACTTTCCCTAGACAGTACGGACAAGTCATTCTGCGGTGCTTTACCGCTATCATTATGGCCATGACCCAGCCAATGGTCCGGGATCATGAGTCAACGAAAAGGAGGACATGAATGCCAGCGCCTAAAGAGTTCATATCATTTTTGGCCCACTACCATGGCAGCAGGGATTACTTCGAATGCCATGAAATACTCGAAGAATATTGGAAGGAGATAGACCCGGGCAATAAACAATCCCCTTGGGTCGCCTTCATTTTATTGGCGGTATCAAATTATCATCATAGAAGGGGCAACATAGCCGGAGCGGAAAAAACGCTGAAAAACTCCATCTTCATCTTCACGAATACCTCCCCCGATCTGATTGAAACGTTGGGAGTCGATTATGCAAAGCTGATGACAATGCTGCAAGAAACGCTTTCGGAAATCCAATCAGGAGAAACATACCGCAGCAAAACCCTCCCTATTTCAGATATAGCGGTGACAGAACAATATAGGTTGATGTGTAAGGAGCAGGGTATTGATTGCAAAGAGGATATCGTAATCGGAGAAGAAATCATCCATCGCCATATGCTCAGGGACCGGAGTGGGGTCATCAAAGAACGAGAACGGCAAAAACAATTGAGGGCACACAAAAAAAAATGAGCAGACCAGAAAAAGACAAAGTCACCCGGCGACTTTGTCTTTTTTAATGAATTTCGTTTGTTTTATTTCTTTTCTGCTTCCTGGCATTTCTCAAGGAAGCCAGCTGTTTCCTCATTGGGCACCACGGTTTTATCCTGATACCTTTGCTCAATCTGGCAGACCATCTTTTTCCCGATCCCCTGGGATCTAAAAGAAGGATTGACGGTAAGATGCTGAACGAGCATCTTATCTCCCTCTTCTTCGGCCAGCCCGATCAAACCAAGCATATCCTCCTCTTCCTTCCAAAGGTACAGGTGCCAGGTTTCCATCGTTTCATATTGTTTGATCGTTGCCTGCAGCTTCTTGACATCTTTTTCATTCGGCATGAACGAAAGCAGGCCCATCGCGATCTTTTCCATACTTTTCTTATAGCGTATCAGCATATCTTTACCTCTTTGTCTAAGAACGTATTTTTCTGCTTTTCTTTTCCGCTTGTGCTACTATGCCGTACACAGCAGCAGAAATCTATGGCTAAGAATCTATTAAGTATGTATCCATTTTACAAGAAATATAGTAGTTCTTCAACCTAGTTAGAGACCGGATTACACCATGAATAGCCAGTACACTACACCCCAGCCTAAAGCAAGGCCAACCAAGATTGCAAACAAAAGTATATTGTTCTTCCTCAACATAATGCCTCCCCTTTTCATCCCTTTTGTATACCGTTTACTCTACCAGACTCTATGCCAGTTTGCTAGATAATACAACCCGGGGCGTATTGCTTTCCCTAGCCGGATTTATTATGCTTATTATGCGGGAGCCATTTGGTAGGCAAATGGTCCTGCTAAACAATGAATCTTTTTTAGACTTCCATACGTCTAAATGAAGAAGGAGGTTTTACAAATGAATCTATTCAAACAACTGGGTATGGCCCTATTAACGAGCTTGTTTTTAATTATACCCGCAACTGTTTCTGCTGATGCCCAGGCAGGCGATACAGTAGTGACACTCGGACAGAATCTGACCCAGCAGCAGCGGACAGCCCTGCTCAACGAGATGGGGGTAGCTGATGATGTCGAGATTGTTGAAGTCACCAACGCAGAAGAACATGAATATTTGGGTGATTATATCTCAAGCAGATTAATTGGAACAAAAGCGATTTCCTCTTCAAAAATCACTCTCGGCGAGAAAAACTCCGGATTGGTTGTGAAGGTCAATAATATCAACTGGGTTACAGAAGAAATGTATATTAATGCTCTGGCAACAGCTGGTGTTAAGGATGCAGAAATCTATGTGACTGCTCCATTTGAAGTATCCGGAACTGCCGCATTGACTGGCATCATCAAAGCCTATGAACTGACATCCGACGAAGCCATTCCGGAAGAGGTCAAGCAGGCAGCCAATGAAGAAATGGTGACTGCAGCTGAACTGGGCGATGAAATCGGCACCGACGAAACATCCGCTTTGATGACGAAAATCAAAGAGGAAATCTCGGAAAACCCGCCTAAAACAAAAGAAGAGGTCGAACAGATCGTCGTCAATGCTTCCAATGAGCTAAACATCAACTTGACGGAAGAACAGAAACAGACGCTTGTCGACCTATTCAATAAACTAAAAGAACTCGATATTGACTGGGGGCAGGTTCAAGACCAAGTTTCAAATGTCAAAGATAAGCTGACTGAGTACTTCAGTTCCGAAGAAGGGCAAAACTTCCTCGACAAAGTGAAAGAGTTTTTCATTGCCCTGATTGATTGGTTCAAAAGTCTTTTTAAATAATAGCTAAAGGCAACGGAAATCCGTTGCCTTTGTTTTATTTTCTGATTTTTTCTTTGGTAGTGAACGGTAGGTCGAGCTTAATGAGGTCATCTAGCGTCTCACGTTTCACGACAAGATAATCTCGGCCCCCTTCAGCAAACACCACCGCCGGCCTGGCAATCCGATTATAGTTATTGGACATCGAATAACCGTACGCTCCTGTACAGAAAACCGCCAGCAGATCATCTGCTTCCACTTTCGGAAGCGGCAAGTCCCAAATCAACATATCTCCACTCTCACAGCATTTCCCAGCAATTGATACGGTTTCCTCTATTCCATCAAACATCCTATTGGCAAGCGCCGCATCATACTTTGCATTATAGAGAGCCGGACGGAGATTATCGCTCATCCCGCCATCCACTGATACATATTTCCTTATACCGGGGATTTCCTTTATATTCCCGATTGAATACAAAGTAGTCCCGGCATCCCCGACAAGAGATCGCCCAGGCTCTATCCAGATTTCCGGCATCTTCAATCCCAGCGCCGCCGATTGCCTTTTCACCTCATCCACAATTTCTTCCACATAGACGGATGGAGGCAATGGTGTATCTTCTCCGGTATACCGGATGCCGAATCCTCCGCCCAAATTCAGTACTTTCGGTTCGAATCCATACAGATCGGTCCATTCCTTCAGTTTTCTCATAATCTTTTCGGCAGCCAATTTAAAGCCTGTCGTCTCAAAAATCTGTGATCCGATATGACAGTGGAGCCCGAGGAGTTCGAGGTGTTCACTTGCCAATGCTGTTTGCAGCGCCCTTTCAGCCTGACCATTGTGGAGGTGGAAGCCGAACTTCGAATCCTCTTGCCCGGTCACTATGTAATCATGTGTATGGGCTTCCACACCGGGAGAGACACGCAGCAAGACCGGCATTCTCTTTCCTTGACTTTCACATAAATGAGATAGAATTCCCAATTCCCTGTCATTATCCACAACTATACACCCGATATTTTCCTTAATAGCCATGTCCATTTCCGCAATACTTTTATTATTGCCATGGAAATGAATTCTCTCAACCGGGAATCCGGCAGCAAGTGCCGTATACAACTCTCCCGCCGAAACGACATCCAAAGATAACCCTTCCTCCTCGGCCAACTGAATCATGGCAATTGAGGAAAATGCTTTGCTCGCATACGCTACCTGGGCAGTCACGCCCAGCTTATGGAATGTATTCTTAAAACCCTTTGCTCTTTCTCGGATTAAGGATACATCATACACATACAAGGGTGTCCCATACTTTTCCGCCAATTGTACAGTGTCCTTACCCCCAATTTCTAAATGCCCTAGCTCATTCACACGGCCGTTACCATAAAAAACCATACTGTCTCATCCCTCTCCTCAATGCTTCCCGAATATATGAAAAAAGAGAGGGCGTTAGACGCCTCACTCTTATTTTTTTGAATATTATATAAACTAACACAATATACAGGTAAGTTCAAGGGTAGTAATCATCAGCGGTTTTGCGGTTGCTTTTCTTTGTTCTGAGGATGGACGATACTCGGCCTGATTCTTGATCCGGGCATTGACTTTCTGAATAAGATCTGCAAAAATGCATTCCCATTAAACGGGATGAACGGCCAAAGATACGGGGTCTTCAAGGAATTTAGCTGTACTAGGAATAGACAATAGACTGTGGTCGCAATGACTAGCCCGGCGGCCCCGAACACCCCGACCGAAATCAAAAGAGCGATCCTGGCCATTTTGTTTGCAACACTCAACTCAAGGCTCGGTGTCGTAAAAGTGCCCATTGTTGCCACAGCCACATATAAGATTACCTCCCCCACAAATAAACCGGCATTTATGGCAATATCCCCGATCAGAACAGCCGCCACCAAGCCCATAGCTGTAGATAGCGGTGTTGGGGTGTGAATGGCTGCCATCCTCATGAATTCCACACCGATATCCGCCAGCAGAATCTGCAGTAACAACGGGATGTGGGATGTCTCCTCAGTTCCGATAAATTCAAATCTATCCGGCAGCATGGTCGGTTCCATCGCAAAGAGGTACCAGAGCGGAAGCAGAAACACCGAAACAAAAATCCCCAAAAACCGGATCCAGCGTATAAATGTGCCGACAGCAGGCGATTGCCTATACTCTTCAGCATGCTGTACATGATGGAAATACGTCGTCGGGGTAATAATGACACTTGGTGATGTATCCACATAGACAAGGACATGGCCTTCAAGCAAATGCGTGGCTCCGACATCTGCCCGCTCCGTATAGCGCACAAGCGGATAGGGATTATAGCTTTGCTTGACCATAAATTCCTCAACCGTCTTGTCGCTCATTGTCAGCCCATCGATCTTAATAGATGAAATTTTTTCTTTGATAGTCTCCACCAAGTCGGGATTGGCAACATCCTTTATGTATCCGATCGCTACATCCGTTTTGGACCGCTCCCCGACCTTCATTATTTCAAAACGAAGCCTTTCGTCAATGATCCTCCTCCTGGTCAGCGCCGTGTTGATAATGATGTTCTCGACAAAGCCATCTCTAGATCCTCGGATAACCTTTTCCGTATCCGGCTCGCTCGGCTGCCTGCCTGGATACTCGCGGACATCAACTACCAAACCGGAACCGACACCTTCTGCGACAAAAACTGCCAGACCGTTCAATACCTGATTCACCAATTCATCCATCGTTTGGATATAGGAGACAGACTGGTGAATTAAATGATTTTCCAGTTGGGCGAAATAATCCTTGGTCGGCCTTCCATTATCGTTCACTTCCATCAGTTCATCCAGCATCTCTGTAATGAACATGGAACTGCATAAGCCATTCACATAATAGATGTGAACATCTTTCTTAAGGATCTTCAATTTGCGGACTCCCAGATCAAACGATGTACCGAGCCCGACCCGTTCTTTCATATAATTTTCAATTTCCTTCAATTTCTTCGGGATGTGCATCTCTTGCAAGTTTGTCCCTGCCATAAAATCCGCTCCTTTCCAAAATCAATTCGACGGCTTGTTTTGTGATGGGCGCTCCGACACTGAAATGATCTTTTTTGGCCATCTTTCCGATATCTCCAACCCCTACCACGATCGGAATATGCAAATAATCCAGGCTATACACAGTATCTCCATTGATTCTGCCGATTTCCAATTCAGGGACACCGTGTTTGTCCACACCATAAGGAGTCAGATTGCCGTCCCTGTCAATACAGACATCAACCCTGGTCCATTCATTTTTTTTCGTTTTGGAGGCCACCGCAATAACACCAAGGACTTCAATATCAGGATGTTTGACTATGTATTGCATCACTTTCTCACCTAATCCTTCACCGATGTAGCCACTGTCATCCACCATAACCAATACGGGATCATGTTTCGCTTGCTTGATCAATTTGATCAGCCTAGGCCCGGTAATGCATGTAGGATTTCCCGAAGACAGCGAAATACAACGTGCTCCAATCTCCTTCGCCACTGTTTCGACTGCTTTCTTTGCATATTCATCGCCATCTGTGAGCAGAATCACTTTTCGCTTTTTCACATCAGATCCGATCCCTTCATCACCTTATTGGTCCACAAAATAGAGCCATTGGAAGAGTGAACCGGCCACTTTCCCGAGAACAAGCGCCATCAATAAATAAATTATTTTTTCCTGGATTCTCATCCGCTTAGCCAATAACGGCCAAACATTCAGCACTTCCGTCAAAGCAGCTGCCAGCATTCCATTGAATATGCCGCTGCCAAGCCCTACGACTATAAGCAAGAAAACCGGCATCTGAAAAGATACATCCCATAGGCTACACCATGCCCCAATGACCACACCGAAAACGACCGCCCATTCATAGGCGTGGATTTTTGACATTGTCTTTGTCAGTTGCGTGAGGCGGGGGATGATTCCAAGCACAGTCAGAAAAGCAACAAATCCGGCGCCTACTGCCAATCCCTCCGCCAACCCCAAAAACAGCAGGCTAATGGTTCTCCATATCATCATCAATTTGCTTCACACTTTCTTCGTTCTCATTGACCCCCGCATACCTGTCCAGATCTTGCTGATAATTGAACATTTCCACTTCTAGCGGGCTTGGCTCTTCATTGAACCGCTTTTTAAAAAAATGGTTAAAGAACAGCACCATCCCTAACCCCAATCCGATACTATAAGGAATTTGGAGTATATATGGATGGCTTGAATACTCACCGGTGATGATTTTATACAACTTAATTTGGACAGGCCGCATGCTGACATCTTCATGGAAGTTCATAATCGTTACCGCAGAGCCGACGAACAGAAGCAGCCAGACGGCCCCAAAATAAAAAGTATTGATCTTCTTCTTTTTCATTTCCACTTCCAGCAACGTCTGGTCAGGTCCTACTCCTTGGATTTCAACCTGGGGATAAGCCGCCACAATTCTCTCAATCACCTGTATTAAATCAAAGATAACCAAGTTCCGGTCGCTTTTTGAAATTGTGCGGAGATGAATTCCCTTGAGATGGTCCACCAATTCCTCTGGACCTATCAACTTTGCTATATCCCCAACCTTGATATCCTTCCTGCCTCTTACCTTCACCCTGTTTCTGAGCCTCAAGTAAACTATCTCCATTTTCCCATCTCCAAGTTTTGATCTTATTGGTAGTATGCATAATACAATGCATGGCATACAGCCAAATATATACAGGTTTCTTATCCCTTAATGAAGAAAAAGATGCAAAAAAAAACCAGGAGCATACGCTCCCGGTTTTACCTATTTACTTCCTTCATAATGAAAGGGGCATGGCCCTGAAATCGGTTCACAATCATCACCGATGAAATATTGCTTCCATTCCCTATGGTCGATGTCTCCGTAATGCCCAATATCAGGATGCTTCGGCAGCCGATCCCATTTTTCTACCCGCAGTCTCACCTTTTCCCGGGACATGGCTCCTCCTTTTGATGTCCCCTCAAGACCTTCGAATATTAACCTCGGCTGAAAGCCAAGCACCATGGCCTGTCCAAGGTTTCTTGTTTTTCTTTGTTTATATGCAGGTGTATTGCCAAAAACAAAGTAAGAGATACCATCGAATGAAAAATCCCACAGATGATGATCCGGATCGACAGGCACTCCAGCCGGCCATGGCTTCTTATCCTCCTCATGAAGATACTGGAGAATTCTCCAAAAATACTCTCGATAATACGGGATATCCTGCGGTTCTTCCTCAGGCTCCACGAATAAGAAGAAGCCATGGCGTATGAGCTTTTCTTCCTTCCGGAACAGCTCCATGAAATCGCGTAGAGTTTCCGGTAACGTCGACCAATCTTCATGACTTATATAGGAATATCTCAACTCCCCTTTTTTCTCTGCGGCCATTCCGAAATAACATGGGAAAGTCGGATCGGTCACAGTTTCAGAAAACTTGTTATACTCCCTGATCACCCACTCAGGGACGATTTCCGGATCCATCATATTCTCTTTTGTCAATAATCGTCCTTTTACCTTTGCTTGCACCAAAAAAATCACCTCAACCTGAACTAGTTCAAATATTCATACATAACCCACCTTTACCCCGTCCATCCTTCTGAGAAACTACTCAATCAGACAATTCCCAGAAATTCCTGTATACACTTTTACAAACTTTTGTTTATAATAAAAACAAAAGTTTAAAAAGGAGGTGGATGCATCTAGATGAATGAAAAAGAATCCCTTATTCTTCAACTTATTAAGGAAGATCCTTTTATTGCACAAAATACGCTGGCTGAAAAAACAGGTCTGTCCCGTTCTGCGGTTGCCGGCTATATTTCTTCCCTTACAAAGCAAGGAAAATTACTGGGCCGCGCTTATGTTTTCCCTTCACGAAAGCATATCCTTTGCGTCGGGGGCGCGAACGTAGACAGGAAAATGCAATCATTGCAGAAGCTCCAACCAGGCACTTCCAATCCAGCAAAAAGCAAACAGACATGCGGCGGCGTAGCCAGAAATATTGCTGAAAACCTTGGAAGAATCGGCTGCGAAACTGCTTTATTGTCAGTTGTGGGAAACGATAAGGATGGAGAATGGCTACTCGATACCGTAAGCGGCTATGTGGATATCTCACCTTCCACCCGAATCGATGCCACAACCGGAACCTACACTGCCGTTTTAGGTGCTGATGGCGAGATGGCCATCGCGCTTGCGGATATGGCGATCTACGATACAGTTGATATCCCATTCATCGAAAAGAGATGGGGCTATTTTGCAGCGGCTGAAACGGTTGTGATGGATACGAATTTTCCAGCTGAGACAATGGCTTATATCATCGAGCGATGCCAGAAAGAAAAGATACCGCTCTGCGTCGTACCCGTCTCTGCACCCAAAGTGAGAAACCTTCCCGAAAGCCTAAATGGCGTATCTTGGATGGTCATCAACAAAGATGAAGCAGAAGCGCTGAGCGGGATATCCACAGCCATCACCGCCGATGATGCAGCTGCCTGCATTTTGGCCAGAGGTGTTGAAAACCTAGTGATCACCAACGGCAAAGCGGGTATATGCTATTACTCTTCTAGAGGCCTATCAAGCAGTATCAGTGCCCCACGAGTCGAAGTTGAGGATGTAACCGGCGCCGGAGACTCTCTTGTCGCAGGTCTCATCTACGGTTTTATGGGCGGCGAACGAGCTATGGATTGTTGTAAATGGGGCATGGCGTGCTCGGCCATCACTCTCCAATCAAACGAAACAGTCAACCCTGCATTGAATGAGGCAAATCTAATGCAAGCTTATCACCACTATTTTTCACCAAAAGGAGAATAAAATAATGTTAAAAAACTACATAGAATACTCTGCTGAAGTACTAGAAGCTAAAAAAAACAACAAACCGATCGTGGCGCTTGAATCCACAATCATTTCGCATGGCATGCCGTACCCGCAAAACGTTCAGACTGCCAAGGAAGTGGAAGAGATCGTCCGCCAAAATGGCGCTGTTCCGGCTACAACAGCCATCATCAACGGAAAGATCAAAATCGGCATAAGCGATGAAGAACTTGAGTTCCTGGCGACAAGCAACGAAATCGAAAAAGCAAGCCGCCGTGACTTGGCATACTTGGTGGCACAGAAAAAACACGGAGCCACTACGGTAGCTGCTACGATGATCTGTGCAGCAATGGCCGGAATTGAAGTATTCGTGACAGGCGGAATCGGGGGCGTACACCGAAATGCTGAAGAGACGATGGATATATCTGCTGACTTGCAGGAGCTTGCGCAAACCAATGTGGCTGTTGTATGCGCAGGGGCAAAATCCATCCTTGATCTGGGCTTGACGATGGAATATTTGGAAACGTACGGCGTTCCTGTCGTTGGTTATCAAACGGATATGCTGCCGGCATTCTATACAAGAACGAGCCCATTCAATGTGAACTTCCGTATGGATACTCCTGAGGAGACAGCTCAGATGATCAGAACAAAATGGGAACTTGGGCTTGAAGGGGGCGTACTGGTCACAAGCCCGATTCCAGAAGAGGATGCAATGGAAGAAAGTTTTATCACTGGTGTCATCGAGACCGCCCTTAAGGAAGCAAATGAAAAGAACATCACCGGCAAAAAAGTGACGCCTTTCCTATTAGGAAAAGTCAAAGAACTGACAGAAGGCAAAAGCTTAACAGCCAATATCGCTCTCGTGAAACATAATGCGAAAGTCGGCTCTCAAATTGCCGTAAAACTACAGAAATAAACGAAACGGGCTGACTAAAAGCCCATTAGCGAGTCATATCAAACTAAATTGAAAAGCCAAGAATGCTGTTAAATGATATGCTCCCCATTAGGTAGACAGA
>JBJFHG010000045.1:0-27970 GCA_051893455.1 Bacillus sp. (in: firmicutes) | reverse complement strand
TCTTTAAGCGCTTTTCCTGGTTTGAATGCAGGAACTTTGCTTGCAGCGATTTCGATTTCTTCACCAGTTTGCGGGTTACGGCCTTTGCGGGCTGCGCGCTCGCGTACTTCGAAGTTTCCGAAACCGATAAGTTGTACCTTATCTCCGTTTTTCAAAGAGTCTAGAATTGTATCAAAAACAGCATCAACAGCTTTTGTTGCATCTTTCTTTGAAAGTTCGCTTGCTTCAGCAACAGCATTAATTAGTTCTGTTTTGTTCATGCCATTCACCTCCTCCCAAAAGGAATTTCATTTCCAACACTATCAGTAAATCTGTATTCATGTTGTCCAATGAAGGTTTGATTTCAATTTTCATCAATAGCTTTCATACACTTAGCAGAAGCATTTTTATCCTACTTCATCTCTTCTAGGAAATCAAGCCAAATAAAAACATCGCGCCGCAAAAAGCTATTTAATTTCCCATAAACGGCATCAGGGCAATGCTCGAAGCCGTTTACTGTTTGTAGATTATCACAATAAAATCCCGTTATCAAGCGAATTCAATAAATTATGGTAATCTTTTGATGAATTGTTACATATATTTTCTTTTTAAAACAATTTTCGTGTAAAACCGCTTGTTTTCAAGCGTTTTCGTCACTAATATTACTTTTTTGTGTCGGTGTTTAACAGCTATGTCATAGACAAAAAACACCCGGCTCCAGACTGGATACGGGTGTTCATGTTTATAAGATGATGGCAATCAGGCCGCCAGAACCTTCATTGATGATGCTCTCTAACGTCTCCTTCAGCTTGTATCGGGCATTTTCAGGCATAAGCGTTAACTTCGCCTGAATTCCCTCCCTCACGAGGCTTGACAAGCTTCTTCCGAATATTTCTGAATTCCATATGGATAAGGGATCGTCATCAAAATCCTGCATTAAGTACCGAACCAGTTCCTCACTTTGTTTTTCCGTGCCGATGATCGGGGCAAATTCGGATTGAACATCCACCTTGATCATATGGATCGACGGAGCGACCGCCCTCAACCTGACCCCGAAGCGGTGGCCCTGCCTAATGATTTCAGGTTCATCCAGGCTCATTTCCGATAAGGATGGAGCCGCAATTCCATATCCTGTCTGCTTCACCATCTTCAAGGCATCCGCAATCTGGTCGTACTCAGCTTTCGCATAGGCGAAGTCCTGCATCAATTCAAGCAGATGGTCTCTCCCCCGGACTTCGACCCCGACAATCTCCTTCAGGATGGCATCATACAGTTCATCGGGCGCAAATAGGTCGATTTCCGCTATGCCCTGCCCCATCTCCATGCCGGCAAGACTGGCATCCTCGATGAAGTCGAATTCTTTGAATTGCTGTACAACCCGATCCACATCACGGAGCCGCTTTATATCCTTGACTGTTTCCTTAACTGCCTCCTGATAGCTTTCCCTTAACCAATGCGCATCCCGGAGGACCATCACCCAGCTCGGAAGATTCACATTCACTTCCAACACCGGGAATTCATATAATGCCTCGCGCAATACATTCATGATATCTGCTTCTCGCATGCTTTCCACACTCATTGCCAATGCTGGTATGCTGTATTTCTCCTGGAGCTTCAAACGAAGGTCTTCGGTATCAGCATGATAAGGCTGTACGGAATTAATGACAAGGATGAATGGTTTGCCGACTTCCCTGAGTTCCTCAATTACCCTTTCTTCTGCCTCAATATAGTCCCGTCGCGGAATTTCTCCGATTGTACCGTCGGACGTCACAACAACTCCAATAGTGGAATGGTCCTGAATAACCTTTCTTGTACCTATTTCAGCTGCTTCATGAAAAGGGATCGGTTCCTCATACCACGGGGTTGTGATCATTCTCGGACCGTTTTCATCCTCATATCCCTTGGCCCCAGGGACTGTATAGCCAACGCAATCCACCAACCGTACATTGACATCAAGACCTTCCGCGACCCGGATATTCGCCGCTGAATTCGGCACGAATTTCGGCTCTGTAGTCATGATTGTTTTGCCTGCAGCACTTTGGGGCAGTTCATCCAACGCCCTTGCTTTATCAGCCTCATTGTCCATATTAGGCAATACGACTAATTCCATGAACTTTTTTATGAATGTCGATTTCCCCGTACGAACTGCCCCGACAACACCTAAATAGATGTCCCCTCCAGTCCGTTCCGCTATATCTTTAAAAATATCTACTTTTTCCACGAGATTCCCTCCCGATATTAGAATGCTTGGGATATATTATCCGGCTTATAGATTAAGACATTTTATATCTATGACGTTGTCCTATGGGTTTATTCGCATTTTTGTAATCTTTCCGCGTTATGTCCAACGTCCCTCTTCCCCTCCCCCCTCTAATTGGCTTCGGAAACCTTTTGCCTGCTGGCGGCTTCATTGCGGAAACTGGGGATTTCCGGCCATGGCCAGTCTGGGCTTGCTGTACAAAGGGATTTCTCTTTAGATGTTGTCGGCAGGGTGGCTATATCGTCCTGAAGCGGACGGATACCTAATCTCCACTGTCTACAAATCTCCTGCCTTTTCAGCTGTTGTTTCGTTTCCTTCTAGGAATCGTCAAGCTCTTAAGGCATTGTTTTGCTGATACCTTCGAGAAATGCTTTTTATCTGATCATATTTCCTTCATATGTGAATGCTGCACAAATTAATCGATCCATAAAAAATAAACCCTTCTTCTACAATATATTTTGCAGAAAAAGGGTTATTCCTAATCTTTCAGAAAAACGGGCTGATTATTTTCATCAACTGTATAGGCCCTTGAGTAGGCCGGTACAAATAGTGATTCCTTAACGAGTATGTTGCGTATATCCTTCCCGTTCTCGACATCATTCGGGTTGTCCGACAATGCCTGGACCAGGTCCGGTGTATAATCTATCAATACATTATTTTCGGAATCTATCATCAAATAGAGATCATTGCCCGTATAGGGGCTTTTGACGACCGGCGCTTCATCATAACCAAGCTTTTTGTGATCCAACGTAAAAACATACGTGCTTATTTGTTCTTTATATGGCAAATATTCATTGTTGTCCATATACATCTTTACCCGGAGCGAATATTCCCGGATGGTCTCTGCAAGCCGCAGATCGAATATTTTGACTTTCGGTTCTGTCTCGACATCTATCAGGACATACTGGAATACCCCGCCGCTTTCGTAGGCATTTCCTGGCGGATTCGGCATAAATCTTTCGAGCCGTTGAAAATCAATCGGGTATTTCTGGTATACAGGTACATCGGCATCCTGATTCTTGATCGGCAGCAGTCCGCCATTTGCTTCCTGGAATTGTTTGACCGCTTCCTCCACAGCCTTAACCTGGTCGGCTTGGGGCACACTATTCTCAGCCTTCTGGCTGGAGGGATACATGCAGCCTCCCAAAAGGACGGAAACAACTAAAAACAGGCTGATACACTTGATTTTGTCCGCTATCATCATCGCCTGCAACCCCTCTACCTTGTCGGTCCGCTGACGACGACCAGTAAGATAATGATGCCTGCCAAAAACATCAATGAATACGCGATGATTGCCGTAAGAATCTTCCCGAATTTCCCCTTCAGTTTATAGCGGCTAAAATAAATGGAAAACATCGCTATAGCCATGAATCCCATCGCCACGAATGAAATCCACATTTTTTGCAAAGCTGGTGTCATAAGCCTTTCACTCCCCCTGAAAAAATTCCCCTGCTTGTATGTACAGCCAATCTAATCATATACTGTTTCGACCAACTTTTCCATTATCGTACAAACTTTCCAAAGCACCTGCATAATTCCCTGCCGGATATAGTAAAAAGGAGGGAACATGAAGCTCCCTCCTTTTTTGACTAAATAACCCATTATAGGCAGATGTGTCTTGTTTAATACACTCGCATTATATGCGGAATACAAAATAAGCGCATCACCTTTTGCCTATTTTTATTTCATATCCTGCAAAATATCAACAAGATTGTCCATTTCTGATTTCCGGTCGCGTGTCATGAGCGAATCAACAGCCTGCTGGACTTCGGCTCCTTCAAACAGGACGCCGTATAAAGCTTCTGTGATCGGCATTTTGACATTGTACTTTTCAGCCAGCTGGTGAGCGGCCTTTGTTGTACGGACCCCTTCAACAACCATGCCCATGTTCTTAAGAACATCATCGAGCTTCTGGCCTTTTCCAAGCATATTGCCGGCTCTCCAGTTACGGGAATGCACACTCGTGCACGTAACAATCAGATCCCCGATCCCAGTCAATCCGGAAAAAGTCAGCGGATTGGCGCCAATCATAGTCCCAAGCCTAGCGATTTCAGCAAGTCCCCGGGTCATGAGCGCTGCTTTTGCGTTATCCCCGTATCCTAGTCCATCTGTTATTCCCGCTGCCAGGGCTATGATGTTTTTAAGGGCGCCGCCGATTTCGACACCGATCAAATCAGGATTGGTGTAGACCCGGAAATTCTGGTTAATGAATAAATCCTGTACGCGCTCGGCCGCCTTCATGTTTTTAGAGGAAACCGTTACGGTAGTAGGGTGTCTTAGACTGACTTCCTCCGCATGGCTTGGGCCTGACAGCACCACGATGTCCTCGATGACTGAAGGGTTTGCCTCTTCTTCGATCATTTCTGTAATGCGCAACAGGCTGTCCGGTTCGATTCCTTTGCTGACATGGACGACGGTCAAAGGTTGTTTGGCTGCTACATTAATTCGTTTTACTACTTCACGGATAGCCTTCGTCGGTACTGCCAGGATCAATGTGTCCACACCGGCCAGGGAATCCGCCAAGGAACAGTAGCCGACAATATTTTCAGGCAACTGAATATGAGGCAAATAAGCGGCATTTGTATGCTTCTCGTTGATTTCCCGTATTTGTTCTTCCTTGTTCCCCCAAATACGTACTTCATGGCCATTGTCGGCAAGCACCATAGCTAAGGCCGTCCCCCAGCTGCCTGCGCCGGCCACTGTCACTTTTTTGATTGATTCCATGTTCGTCACGTCCTTTTATTTTCTTTTACGGGCAAAGATTTTTATAGGCGTTCCTTCAAAATCAAAAGCTTCGCGAATTCGGTTCTCAAGGAACCTTGAATAAGAGAAGTGCATCAGTTCTGGTTCATTGACAAACACGACAAATGTCGGCGGTTTAACCGAGACTTGAGTCGTATAATAGATTTTCAGACGCTGTCCTTTATGAGTAGGCGTCGGATTCATGGCCACTGCATCCATTACGATTTCATTGAGGATATTCGTCTGTACCCTCATTGCATGGCTCTCACTCGCCTTTTCGATGGCAGGGATCAAAGAATGGATCCGTTTTTTCGTTTTGGCCGACAAGAAGATGATTGGCGCATAGTCCAGGAACTGGAAGTGTTCTCGAATATTTTGCTCGAACTCTTTCATTGTTTTCTCATCTTTTTCAACTGCATCCCATTTGTTTACGACGATAATCACTGCCCGGCCCGCTTCATGGGCATAGCCAGCGATTTTTTTGTCCTGTTCACGTATTCCTTCTTCTCCATTCAGGACAACGAGGACAACATCGGAGCGTTCAATGGCGCGCAACGCACGCAGCACACTGTATTTTTCAGTGCTTTCGTATACTTTCCCTTTTTTACGCATTCCTGCTGTATCGATGATGACGTACTCTTTTCCATTGAATTTGTATGGCGAATCGATAGCATCCCTTGTGGTTCCTTCGATATCGCTGACAATCACTCGTTCCTCACCGAGCAATGCATTTACAAGGGAAGACTTGCCGACATTCGGACGTCCGATCAAGGAAAACTTGATGACACCTTCATCGTAATCCTGTCCCCCGCCTTTCGGGAAATGTTTGGCAGCTTCATCCAATAAATCACCTAGGCCCAGTCCGTGTGTGCCGGAGATCGGGAATGGTTCGCCGAAGCCTAAAGAATAAAAGTCGAATATCTGATCTCTCATCTCGGGGTTGTCCACTTTATTAACTGCCAAGACAACCGGCTTTTTGGATTTGTAAAGGATTTTGGCCACTTCCTCGTCCGCAGCCGTCACCCCTTCACGCCCATTCGTCATAAAGATGATGACATCTGCTTCGTCAATAGCGACTTCGGCCTGTTGTCTGATCTGTTCAAGGAATGGTTCATCCCCTAAATCGATACCGCCCGTATCAATGATATTAAAATCATGAGTGAGCCACTCTCCGGAACTATAAATCCTATCCCTCGTCACTCCAGGAATATCCTCAACGATTGACACTCTTTCCCCTACTATCCGGTTAAAGATTGTCGATTTTCCTACATTTGGTCTGCCTACAATGGCTATCACAGGTTTAGGCATGTTTTTCACCCTTTTCTTTTTACTTTCAATATGTCAACTGAATTACTGCTTTGCTTTACAGTTTTTTCAAAAAGTGTACATCCATTCACTTTCCCATGGATATGTATGTGAAGCTTTCTCATACGGATTCCCGTTTATTCTGCAAAACAACCCTTCTTATGTTAAGAAGGGTGCAACTATCATATAGTATCAGATTTTTTTGTATCCAACAATAATATACCTGCTCAATGTTTGACGATGATATAAACTTCATCGCTTAATTTATGTGCAATGCCATCTAGTATCGCTTCAAGATTGATACAGAAATCGTTCATCTCTTTTATTGTATCACAATAAAAGACAGCTGGGGCAATGGGGACCTTTTCTTTATCGGATGTGATGACAGCCAGTATATATTTTTCGATAACCATTTTACAGAAGTCCTTTCTTCTCATCATCAATTTTACTAGGTAAACGAATTGCGTTTTCCAGCGTCGGCACATTGCCGATCACCTTAATTGCCTTTTGGATGTCCCTTTCCTGCGGCAGAATGAATACCCCCACCCTGCCGTCATCGAGATCACGTTTGGCTAACGGGGTCAAAGCCGGTGTCCCCGAATCCCTGTATATCCCGAGCGCAATTGATACATCATGCAATATGGCCTGCCTTTGACCCAGATTAGCAATGGTCGTCCTGTCATTGAACCTTTTCGGTTTAAGAATAAAGCCCAGCCCGTTCCGTAATATCTCTTCCTGCCTATCTTCAATTCCTATATTCATAATATAGATATTGTCGATGTACAGGCCGGCTCCATCAAAACGCAGCTCCTTATATTCAATGTCGACTATATCCTTCAAGGTAGCCCCTGACATCAAGGAACGGCACAGGAAAATACAGAGAATCAACACTAACACCGTCACCCATCCATTCAGGAAAATAGCTGAGGTCGTTGTCAGAATCGATGTCATGATGACCAGATAGTTTCTGCCTTCAAAGGCAATCGCGATTCCTTCAATATAGGTCGTCCCCCTTTTCACCAACTCGACTTCATCAAGTCCGGTCAAGGTATTGCGCTCCATATTGCGTACCTCCCTGAATTGGGAAGCGGCAATCGTCAGGAATGTGATGGCTGTATATTCTTCCAGCATCAGGGCAGGAACAAATATGCTTCCCAGCCCGGCTGCAATTACACCCAACGCCAAATGAATGATTTTACCGTGCAGATAGGTAGGATATTGACGGTAATCGCTTCTTAGCATGAACAGTCTGGCAATGATTCCAGAAGCGATTCCTGCGAGAATGGGCAAAAAATATGTATTCATGCAGTTTATACCTCTTTCTTATATGAGATGGTCGATTCAAACACCTGCTTCATCGCCTGCTCCAATAAGGACCAGACCACCAGCACGAGCAGGCCCGCCGACATGAAATCCAACAATGATAAAGAGAATGGGGCATAATATACCCATGTTTCTTTGAAAGCGAACAATAGCAGGACATCACTGAATACACAAGCAAGCACATGTGCCAATGCCCTTTCCGTAAAACGGCCGACCAGTATTAGGACCATATAGAGCAATGCAGCGATCAACAACCATTGCGGAACCCAAGATAGCCATAGAGGTTCAAGCGTCAAATACAGATAAAAACTTCCCCTTGCAAGTGCTGTGATAATCGAAGCCGACAATACCCTGATGAAAGACTTCAAGGATAAAATCCCCGTAAAGTAAAAGGCTATCAGCAAGACATAGATAAATGCGGCATTCAATTCCATATTTTGATACGGAATAAAAAATTGAGATAAGAAAATGACTATTAATAAGTGGTAGCTGAAAAAAGCAGATATTTTCTTATGAAAGAAAAATACGAGCATAATCAGCATGATCCAGAAACACCATAGGAATACTGCTCCATCCATACACATAACCTCACTTCCTCATCAGTATGGACAGATGGGCATGTTTCGAAACAGCAACAACAAAAAAACTGAAAAGGGTTGATAAACATGGGGAAAGACCGCCAGGAAAAGAAACTCAAGAAAAGCAGACGGGTAGAATCCGACCGGGATCAATCACTCGATTATCCGGGTGCGTCTAGACTTGATACACCTGAGGAAGCTAGAAGGCTGAACGATAATCATTAAGGCTGGCTTTATTTCAGAAAATGAGAAAGGAAGGGACGCCTTTGATTCAGCATCCCTTCCTTTTCAAACAAAAGCCTCCAGGCTTTTAACCGATTATTCAATTATGCCCCTTTGACCTAACCAGTGATACGTTTCTCCACTGATCACTTTTGGGACCGCCGATAGTTGATCGACGGTTCTGGCGCCAAGCGCCGTCATGATGTACCTTAAATCTTGTTGCAGGTTTTGGATTTCTTCAATGAGGCCTTCTGCCCCTCTTTCGTGTTGGATTTTCAAGAAATGTCCGGCAAATCCGACTCCTTTGGCGCCAAGTGCCATACATTTCGCAATATCCAAGCCAGTGCGTATGCCCCCTGAAGCCAAAATATCCATTTTGTCGACTGCCCCTGCTTCCATTATGGATGCAGCAGTCGAGATTCCCCATCCATCAAAATAAGATAGCAGCCGGCTCCTGCGGCTGTTCTCAATCACCGAGAAATTGGTTCCTCCTGCCCCGCTGATATCCACCATGGTTACCCCGATGTCCTTCAAGGAACTGACAGTCTCTCTGCTCATCCCAAAACCGACTTCTTTTACGATCACAGGGACTTCCAACTGACGAACGATCTTTTCGATATTCCTCATGGTTTGTCTGAAATCACGATCTCCCTCGGGCATGGTTAGCTCCTGTATCACATTTAAATGAATCTGCAGGGCGTCGGCTTCAATCATGTCGACCGCTTTTTTTGCTTGTTCGACGGTAGCTTCCCCTCCAAGGTTACCGATGATAAAGCCCCTTGGATTTTCTTCACGCACAACCTTGTATGTCGATTCCTCCGCTCGATCCTTCACTGCAGACATCTGGGAGCCTACTGCCAAGCCAATCCCTGTTTCATGTGCAGCAATTGCCATCTGCCGATTTATTCCCTCTGTCTGTTTGCCGCCGCCGCCAGTCATCGCATTTATGAAAATGGGTGAACTTAAAAAAAGTTCACCCATTTTCACAGTCAGGTCGATTTCGTCAAGTGAGCATTGCGGTAAGCTGTTATGGACAAACTTGATGTCATCAAGCCCTGTTTCACCGCTCTGTCCGGATTTCAGGGCATATTTTATATGATCCAACTTACGACTCTGTCTTGACATTTCATCACCATATTATTTTTTGAATTTTTTCAGCTGATCGCCGATTACATCACTGAATTGGAAACCTGTTGTTTCTTCCGGAAGAGAGTAGGAATTTGTATCTTCATACTCTTCTTTTTCCAGCAATTCTTTGATGCTCAATGATAATCTTTGTTCATCCTCATTAACGTCCAGCACTTTAACCTGTACTTTTTCGCCTTCAGTCAACACTTCATGAGGTGTGCCGATATGTTTATTTGAGATTTGGGAAATATGGACAAGGCCTTCCACCCCAGGGAAAATCTCAACAAATGCGCCAAAGGAAACAAGACGCCTTACAGTCCCTTCCAAAACGGCACCTTTAGGGGCTTTTTCGCTGATATTAACCCATGGTCCAGGCAATGTTTCCTTGATCGATAGAGAAATTCTCTCATTGTCACGATCGACAGACAATACCTTGACTGTCACTTTATCGCCTTCTTTAACGACATCAGAAGGCTTTTCGACATGTTCATGGGACAATTGAGATACGTGCACAAGACCATCAACACCGCCGATGTCAACGAATGCGCCGAAATCAGTCAGTCTTTGGACAGTTCCTTCAAGAACCTGATCCGCTTCGATTTCCCCAAGGCGGTCTTGTTTTGTTTTTTCCTTCTCATCCTGCACGACGGCACGGTGTGAAAGAATAAGACGATTTGTTTCAGGCTCAATCTCAACGATTTTGAAACTCATTGTTCTGCCTTTGTAATCGGAGAAATCCTCCACATAATAGTCCTCGACCAAAGAAGCAGGGACAAATCCGCGTACACCAAGGTCAACAACGAGGCCACCTTTTACAACATCCTTCACTTCCGCCTCGAAGATTTCCCCGTCTTCGAATTTTTTCTTAAGCTCATCCCACGCGCGCAACGCATCGACCTTACGCTTAGACAATATAAGGCTCTCTTCCTCTACCTTCGTCACTTCAAGCTCCAAACGATCATTCACTGAAACAGCATCTGACGCTGTTTCTACGTGAAGACTGCTCAATTCACTGATTGGGATGATTCCGTCAATTTTGCTGCCTTCCACATCCACAATCACTTGTTTATCTTCTACTTTCGTGACCGTTGCTGTCACGATATCTCCGACATTAAACTCTTTTACTCCAAATTCTTCTTCCATGGTATGTATCCTCCTTACCCAAGACTGCTGAGATGGTTTGTTTTTTAATTTTGTATACTAATTAACCATGCTTTAACCGTTTGTGAATCATTTCAAACATGAATCGCTAAACTCATCAGAAAAAATCCAATCGGTCCGTTTTGCATTCGTGTGATTAGTATCTCACTTTAAACGTCTTATAATTCCAGTTTTTTGTCAAGTCATGTGCCTGTTTTATTTTGGCTGATTAAGGCGGAAATTTCACCCATTATGATGTCTGTTGCCTTCTCGGCAGATAACCTTTGTCCCTCTTCCTTATAGCTTGAGAAATCGATTGGTTTGCCGATCACCACTTTTAGCCTTTTGAATTTACGGTATGGCCCGATAATGGCGCAGGGAACAACGGCCGCATCTGTCCGCAAAGCGAAGAATCCTGCCCCTGCCAGCCCTTTCTGCAGTTCCCCGGTCCGGCTTCTGGTCCCTTCCGGAAATAGTCCAAGCACCTTACCTTCCTTCAGGATGGCAAGCCCGGTCCGCAAAGCTTCACGGTCACTCATACCGCGCTTCACCGGGAACGCATTAATGCGAGGCAATATGTGCTTTAGAACCGGCACGTTGAATAACTCTTCCTTCGCCATAAAATGAATCGGCCTTGTAGCTGCAATCCCCAGAACCGGCGGATCAAGGTTATCTATATGGTTGCAGCAAAGCAGGACGCCGCCATTTTCCGGAATGTTTTCGGCCCCGATTACCTCAAAACGGTAAATCGGCTTCAACAGCACGTAAACTAGATTTCTGGCAAATGGATATAAGTTCATTTAATTGATCCTTTCCGTTACCAACTCTATGATTTTTCCCGCTACCTGTTGAATATTCAATGATGTAGTGTCTATCTCGATTGCATCATCTGCTTTTTTGAGCGGGGCTGTTTTTCTTTCCGAATCATATTTATCCCTGGCGGCTATTTCTTGGCGCAATGTTTCCAAGTCGGAAGAATAACCCTTCGCTTGATTTTCCCGGTGCCTTCTCTCGGCCCTTTCATCGACACTGGCAATCATGAATACCTTCAGTTCTGCATTCGGAAGCACATGTGTCCCAATGTCCCGCCCATCCATGACAATGCCGCCTTCCTTTGCGTACTGCTGCTGGATCTCCACCATCCTACTCCGGACAGAAGGATGCTTCGCCACTGCCGAAACCGAATTGGTGACTTCTGAAGTACGGATTGCTTCCGTCACATTTTCGTTATTGACAAAAACTAGCTGGCCGGTCGGACTCGGCTTCAATACAATCCGGCAATCCATAAGCAGCTTGTACAGACCCTGCTCATCTTCGACATCCACCCCGTTTTGCAAGGCTTTTAAGGTCAACGCCCGGTACATCGCTCCTGTATCGATGTACACATATGAAAAATGTTCGGCCACAATCTTGGCGACAGTACTCTTCCCTGCCGCTGCTGGCCCATCAATTGCAATAGATATTCTCTTTATCATAGTTCCTCCTGTTAGTGCACTTCGCTCTAAACATCTAAAATTCCTTTTTTATTTTAACACAAATATACAATAAATATCTTCTTCTAATTTCACAGAAAAAAACCTGCCCAAAAGGCAGGTTTTGAGTTAGCTGACAAACGTCAGTTTACGCATATTCTTTCTCTCTACCACTCTCCTTCTGACTCACCCTCGCCGGAGTATATGTTAACTGCAGCGCCTCACTCCGCTTTCCGAAGACGATACTCCAGCACCTCCTGGACTTTCGGATGATGATCGCGATACACCCCTTCATACTGTGCCATTCTCTTCAACTCCAGAAAAGAATCCCCGCGATGGAAAACAAGCTGAAAAAAAAGCAAAAAAGCAAATTGGATAATGATTAATTTAATAATGATTCCTTCTACTCTTTTCATTCAAGCCTATCCTTTCGTTCGATCTGCCAAAAAACGGGCATCCATACAAACAGTAAAAAGGGGGAGTCCCCCTTTTTACAGATTTCCGTATCTCGGCTCAGCCCGGTCCAACTTTTCAATCAGCTCTTCTTCACCGTTTTCGGCATTGATGAGAATGCGGTATGTTTCATCATTCATCGTTCCCACTAATTCGTAACAAAGCACTTCTTCATTATTGGAGCCTGTGATGACCGCTAAGCGGTCCTCCATGACCTTCACATTCCCATGTACCGCTTCTTTCGCTTCCTCAAGAGTCAAAGCCGGTTCCTTCAATGTCCTGTCTTTGTTTGTCCTCAAATAGTCCTCTGCGGAATACCCGGTGATTGTCCCATCATCCAAAGCCACCTTCACCTTTATGGAATCGGAATAAACCCTCACTCCGTTTTCAGTATGGACGAAATGGAAGATTCCTACTGAATCGTATTGACTGCTTTCGAACAGCTCCATAGAAGGATATTTTTGCTTTTTCAGAAAGGAAGCTGCCTTTTCTCCTGCTTCGTTCAGGCTGATTTTTGCTTCTCCAACAGGCCTGCTATTCAAAAACATAATCGGATATCCGAGTGTCTTCGTCAGGTCAATCGTAAAATAATTATCATTGTCGGGATTAGATAGCTTGACTGTGTAGAACGGTAATTTTGTCCCTATACCGTTTTCCTCGACTGATACTTTTGCCTTATCCCCGTAATCAACGAATCGTTTCGCTATCCCTACCGCTTCTTCTGCTGTAATTTCTTTTCCTTGGATTTTCCTATAGTCTTCTGCGGCGCTATTTCTGGTGAGATCCTCCGTTCGGGTCCCCGCCTCTTGTTGAGCCTCACGGTAACCCGTCACTTTTTTCTCCATATTAGTGAACCCGTCCACAATCGTTGTGTCCCCTGCACGGTTGCCGTTTTTATAGGCAGCTTCGACTTCGTTCCAGCTTAAGTTATCGGCGAGCACTCTGCTTTGGACCTGGCGGAGGTCGCGCTGAAGCTCGCCTGATTGTTTGTACAGTTCTTCGAGCCTTTTGTATTCTTCTCTTGTAAGCGGCTCCTTGTCCAGGTCCCTAGATGCAGTCTTTTGGGAGAATTGTCCGATTTCATCCAAGAATTCTTCCGTTTTGCTAAACTCCATCACGGATAGCGGCAGCATATCCACCACATGCTGCGCTTCCGATGTGGTATACCATATATCGGTCAACCCGGGCGATAATGTTTTCTTCGATTTCATCGCCAGTGTTGTGCCGATCTGGTCATTCAAATTATCCAGACGATAAGAGAGGTTATGGAATGACCTCTGATAATTATTTTCAGAGCTGATCAGAAGCGCCATCTTTTGCTGATGCTCCTGGTACCCCCAGTAAGCAGTGCCGATGAGAAATATACTCAATACACCGATAATGGTCCCTGCTAATGCTCGTGACATTTCACATACTCCTTTCTATTCACAGAAAATATGATTGCCGATCTGCTTGATTTGCGGTCGTGACCAAATCCACTTGCTTGTCGCTGTTGCCGGGTTGAAATAATAGATGGCATCTTCGGATGGATCCACCCCATTGATAGCATCAATCACCGCATTGCGGGCCGTCTCATCAGGAGTCAGATTGATCTGCCCATCTGCAACAGCTGTGAAAGCCAACGGCTCAAAGATGATGTCCGTCACCGTGTTCGGAAAGGAAGGATGCTCCAGCCGGTTCAAAATGACTGCAGCCACCGCAACCTGCCCCTCATATGGTTCTCCCCGAGCTTCGCCATAAACCGCCTGCGATAATAGAGTGACATCGTTTTCTGAGAAACCCGCAGGGAGGTTCGCTGATGACGGAGCCTTACCATTCCCTGTTTTCTCTGCCGTCTTATTAGAGGATGAAGTACTGGCCGAAGTGTTCTGCTTGACTTGTTTTTCAATAGGAACATTACCGTAGTACGTGAACGTATTCCCCTTTTCAATCTGCTCATGCACCCATTGTTTATTGAAATTGGATGCTTTAACTAATTTATTTTTCGTTGTGGTGCCGGCCAAACCGTCAATCGGCAAGCCAAAATCACTTTGGAAATTGCGCAGAGCCCAATATGTGCCCCATCCGAATGCGCCGTCGATCTTCCCGTTGTAAAATCCGATATTCTGCAGCCTTGCCTGCAGCTCAATCACATCATCACCGGTGGCTCCTTTTTGGATCACTTGGTCCGAAAAGGCCGCAACCGAAGCCGGATTGCCCTGGAACATCGCAACGGCCATAACCCCGGCTATACAAAGGACAGACAAGCGGCCCGTAATTCCTTTCTTCACCTGATACCCACTCCTTCTTAAATAATGGAAGTATGAGTATTGTTTTCTAATACTTGCTTTTTATTCTTTTCAGCAGAAAAATATTGGTTTCTCAAATACTAAAGTTAGCGGACTGCCACACGTATCCGATGCAAAGGAGTGCATCATACAGAGCATCTGACCAAAAAAAGCCATTGCTCTGAACCAGGAAAGGGGCTTTCATTTCTTTTGTTCATCTGTTTTCAGGCATAAAAAATACTCCCCAATAGACATATGTCTATTGGGGAGCCTACCACAGCAACATTCTTGTTTTTTATCATACAGCCTGCGAAACATGTTTATCGGACAGGACCCTGGCTTTCTTCAGTTTCCATATGCCTAAGCACCAAAGGAAAATCATGAAGCCGGATATGTAATAGAGCCAATTCCCTTGAATGATCAATATGTAATCATAGAGTCCGTGCAATAAGGCAGGCAGTAATAAAGCCATATATAAATAGCCATTGCCCTCATCTGACCTGAATTTATTTTTGCCTAAGTAATAGCCCATGATGACACCGAACAGCGCATGGCTAGAAACCGGCAACAAAGCCCGGCCGAAAGCATATTCCACTCCATTAGCAAATAAATACAGGATATTCTCTGCCGTGGCGAACCCTAGTGAAACGGCTGAAGCATAAACAATACCATCGTATGGTTCATCAAAGGAGACATGATGGTAAATGGTATAAATCAGAACAAACCATTTAAAGAACTCTTCCAAGAAACCGATTATAATGAATGAATCGAAGAAGTGGCTGTCAATTATCTGTTCAACGTTCCAGACATACTGGATAAACATCAGGGGAAAAACAAGGATGGCCCCGAATAAAAAAGTCTTTAACACCACATGCAGAGGCTCTGCCCCGTATTGATCCTTCAGATAAAAATAGCTCAATAATGCCAACCCCGGCGCCATACCAGCAGTTAGGATGATTAGCATAGGCCACCCTCGTTTCCGTTCCAGTTTGCCTCTATCGTATCACTTTTTACCAGACTATGGATAGATAAATGAATTTTTTCCACAAAAATCGCTCTTTCCCATTAGGCAAGAACGAGTGAGGTTAGGCTTATCTGTTACTCGGCATGGTGGTTTCCTAGTAGGAAAAATCCCGGCTTGAGATACTTTCTTTGGAAGCAAGAAGCACAGCCAATTTGACTCTGGCTTTTTTGCTGTCGTAATCCTCTCCTAAAATGACGCCCCGTTCTTTGAGGTCATGGGCACTTCCTTCATAGCCGTATGATGGATACACTTTCCCTTCCTCAGCGCTAGTGGTCATCACAATCACGACACCTTGATTAAGGGCATTCTGGATGGAATCCATCATCCATGGTGTGACTTGTCCCCTTCCCACACCTTCTAGGACAATCCCTTTTGCTCCAGCTGCCGCTGATGCGTCTACAAATAAGCCATCCTGCCCAGTGTGGCACTTAATGATATCCACTCTCGGCAATTCCGCTGTCAGCGTATAACTTTCCTTTCTGACAGGTTTTTGATAAATACTTACGATGTCATTATCAATAATGCCTAAGTATCCGTAACCGAAGCTTTCAAACCCTTGAATGTTCGATGCGTGAACTTTCTTGACATATTTAGCGGAATAGATCCGTTCATTGAATACGACTACGACCCCGACATTATTTAAGTGTTCACTGGATGCTGTATAGATGGAGTTCTTCAAGTTGGAGAAAACGTCTGTCCCGACTTCCTGCGGTGAGCGTTGTGAACCCGTCACGACAATCGGCCGTTCATCGTTAATGGTAATATCCAGGAAGTAGGCTGTTTCTTCTAAGCTATCTGTTCCATGTGTGACAACAATCCCGTTGACCGACTCATCTTTCAGTTCTTCTTCAATGGCCGTCCGTATTGAATTCATCAAATGAAAATCGATATGCATGGATGGTACCTGAAGAAGATCAACGATTTTGATTTCATACCCTTCCGGCAGGTCACATAGTGAAGCCAATTCTTCACCGCTTATGACTCCGGAAGCCAATAAACCCTTATTGATTTCTTTACTGGCAATTGTTCCGCCAGTTGTGATAAGAGTGATTTTTTTTGTCATTTTTTACACCTCAACAACCATGATACTACTAGTATGGCCATCTTGCTACTGGAAATCTTGTATGGTTCCGATTACTCGCCCGACGTTATGAATCGCCGATAATATCAAACAGGACATTCCTTCATAACTGTCCCATCTCTCATCCTTTTTAGTGGTCATTTTTTCTCATAGACCGAAACGATATGATCGGCAATCAACCCGCCATGGAACTTCCCGTTTTCTATGAAAATTTCATTTGCATTGTTCCCGGCAGCGATTACTCCGGCAATGTAGAGTCGCTCGACGTTCGTTTCCATCGTATCCTTGTTAAATTCCGGCCTGCCGTCCTCTTCATTGATAGATATCCCCATCTGTTTCAGGAAATCCTGGTCCGGATGATAGCCGATCATCGCAAAAACATAGTCTGCTTTGATTTCATGTTCTTGTCCATCCGCTGCAAAAATGAGCGTATCTTTTTTGATTTCTTTTACGACAGCACCGAACTCCATTTGTATCGTTTCTTTTTTCACAAGCGAGTCGAATTCAGGCAAAATCCAGGGTTTAATGCTTTGGGAATATTCATGACCCCTATACAGCACCGTCACCCTGGCCCCTGCCTTTACTAGTTCCAATGCCGCATCCACACTGGAGTTCTTCCCGCCGATCACAGTCACATCACAGTTGAAATACGGATGGGCTTCTTTAAAGTAATGGAACACATGAGGAAGTTTCTCCCCCGGCACGTTCAGCATATTGGGCTGGTCATAGTAACCAGTCGCCACTACCACATACTTGCTCTTGTATTCCGTTTTATCTGTCAGGACCGAGAATATCCCCTCGTCGTCTTTTTTGACTTCGACCACTCTTTCGTAGGCATGAACATCGACCTGTTTTCTGCTGACTACCTCCCGGTAATAGGAAAGCGCCTGATTCCTAACAGGTTTCCTATTTTCAGTAATGAACGCAACATCACCAATCTCCAATTTATCACTGCTGCTGAAGAAAGTCTGATGAGTCGGATAATGATAGAGCGAGTTCACTACATTGCCTTTTTCAATGACAATCGGACGCAGCCCTTTTTCCTGTAAAGCTATGGCAGCCGCCAAGCCGCAAGGCCCGCCTCCGATTACGATTGCATCCTTTATTTCCATTCTGTCTATTCACTCCTCGATCGCTTTAAGGGGATTCCCCTCTTGATTTTCCTGTACAATGCCGCCCATTTACTAGAGACTGCGATAAGCGACTATTGTCCATAAGCAGGAAAACTTCTACCCTGCCGATAGAAGTTTCCAGTCGTATTGGTAGTATGACCACCAAATATTTATTTAAGCAGATAACTCAAATCCAACCTCTGAATCGCGAAGCTTCCGCCATTTTGCGGACACCGACCATATAAGCCGCCAACCTCATGTCCACTCCCCTGGACTTGGCAGTATCATAGATATTCTTAAAAGATTTGACCAAAATCGATTCAAGACGCTCGTCTACTTCTTCCGCCGTCCAATAGTATCCCTGATTGTTCTGTACCCATTCGAAGTAGGAAACTGTTACCCCCCCGGCGCTTGCAAGAACATCAGGCACAAGTAGAATACCTCTGTCGGTCAGTATTTGCGTACCCTCAATCGTAGTCGGCCCGTTTGCTGCTTCCACCACAATCTTTGCTTTGATGTTATGCGCGTTTTGGGCTGTTATTTGGTTTTCAATTGCTGCAGGGACCAGAATATCGCAATCCAACTCCAGCAATTCCTCATTGGTGATGGTATTAGAGAATAGTTTGGTTACCGTCCCGAAACTGTCCCTGCGGTCCAATAAATAATCAATATCCAATCCTTGCGGGTCATGGAGACCTCCGTACGCATCCGAAATCCCGATTACTTTTGCACCGGCATCGTGCATGAATTTTGCCAAAAAGCTCCCGGCATTCCCGAATCCTTGAACGACAACACGTGCCCCTTTCAGGTCAAAGCCCCTTTTCTTAGCCGCTTCCCGAATACAGATTGTGACACCTTTGGCAGTCGCTGATTCTCTGCCGTGGGATCCCCCCAACACCAAAGGCTTTCCGGTAATGAAGCCAGGTGAATTGAATTCATCCATCCTGCTGTATTCATCCATCATCCATGCCATGATTTGTGAGTTCGTGAATACATCCGGGGCCGGTATGTCTTTGGTGGGACCGACAATTTGGCTGATGGCCCTGACATAGCCTCTGCTTAACCGTTCCAATTCTCCGAATGACATTGTCCGCGGGTCACACACGATTCCACCTTTTCCGCCACCATACGGCAGGTCGACAATTCCGCATTTTAAGCTCATCCATATCGAAAGCGCCTTCACCTCACGCTCGCTGACATTCGGGTGAAAGCGGATCCCTCCTTTTGTCGGCCCTACTGCATCATTGTGCTGGGCGCGATAACCTGTGAAGATTTTCACATCACCGTTATCCATCTTGACAGGGATCTTCACTGTTAACATCCGGAGCGGTTCCTTCAATAATTCATACACTTCTTCAGGATATCCAAGTTTCCCCAACGCTTTATGAATGACTGTTTGAGTGGAGACCAGGACATCATTTTCATTTAAATTGGTTTGATTTACACTGTTAGCTTCCGTCATGTCGGATCCTCCTAACACTTCTGTCTGCCTACTAACTAACCTTCATTTCAATGTAAGTATACACCTTAAAACAGAGTTTTCAAAGAATTACACCGATTACTGAACAACGATTCCTATTAAACCTTACCGCCCCATTCGGACCATTAAACTCCTAAATGTAAAATTCCTTTTTGGACTTATTTCCGTTGTTTACTAACAATAGCTTCCAACCGCTATGTACATCAATCCGCCAGGCATTCACCACACCTTACGTTCGGCAAATGCCTGAGATTAGCCAAACCTTTTCCTTCAAAAATATTGATTGATCCATTCCACTGCTTTTTTCGGCAGAATTTCCTTCCCGTATTCAATGACACGCGCATATCCGTAAGTGCTGGCCGAGCCGAATTCGGCCGCTAAAGATACGACAGCATCATACCTTTCTGAAGGAATTGATTCCAAGCATAGGAAGTACATCAAATCAAAATGATACATCCTGCTGTCCAGCGGATAACCGGCCGCCTGCAAAGCCTTACAGAAATGAATAACATCTTCTATATCCAGAAATTCATACAATGCTTGCTGCCTTTCAGCCACTGACCATTGGAGGTCCAGAAAGTCTTCGTAATCATCCCCCCAGAAGGCAAATACATCCTCATCCCTGGTCACAACCATAACTAGCCCCTGTGCATGCAAAGAGAAGATTTCGATATCAACTGCCCCTCTCAATTGAAAATCGACTTCTTCACAAGCTCCTTCCACCAGTTGCTGAATGATTGCATGGACTTTTAGGCAGCCATTTTTCAAATCTTCCACTGTTAGCCCATTCTCGCAAAGATCATCGCCCGTCAAATAAATCTTCAGTTTATTTTCGTCCAATCTAACCAGTTTCACCTATATGCCCCCTACAACCACACCATTTTCCTACATAGTATGAAGAGCATTTTTTCATGTGCATGATGATGGCTTGAAAAGGCAAAAAACTGAAGCCAGCAAGCTTCAGTTTATACCCACGGAAATCCGTTCAGATTCCCTTAACAGTCTTCATTCGTTTTCCATGGGAAAGGTAGATCAAATGCGTTTCCGGCTTCACGCCGAGACGCAAAGGCAGGGCGCTTGTCCCATACCCGTTGCTTATCAAAAGCAGTGTATGGTTCACCCATTCAAAACCACCTGCCTTATACAAACCCATTCCGAACAACCGGATTTGCCCCCCATGAGTATGCCCGCTCAATACGAGTGAAATGCCGTACTCATCACGCAGCTCTGCAGCCATTTCTGGAGTGTGAGCAGCCAGTATTTTGAACGAACCTTCTACACTGTCACGCAATGCCAAATCCAAATCAGCTCTTTCTTCATAATCTACCCCAAGTAGGGAGAGCTTGTCCCCCTTTTCGGATTCGAAAATGGCCGCTGTATTACACAGTATCTTCACCCCGTTCTCCAGAAGTAATGCATCCAATTGATGATAATCCCCTTCATAATCGTTATTGCCCCACACGAAGTATACTGGACCGATTTCTTTCAGCATCCGGATGTTATTTTCCACTTGGGAGAACGGAACACCTGAATCGGTGAGGTCTCCTCCGATGATGACCAGTTCGGCTTTATGCTTCACCTCGTCGATCAGCTCACGGCTTACGACCCGCCTATGTATATCTGAAACAAAGAATATGGAGACTGTACCGAAACCGGGCGGGAAATTCGGGAAAGTGAGAGTATGTTTCCGCACTTGGTCAATTTTAGCAAACTGATGCATATGCCGGACTAAAAGGATGAACAATATAAGTCCGGCGAGGATCAATAAATACCACATATCATTCTCCCTTTACTATTTCTGTCATCATAGGCCATTCAGTCTCGCTAAGCAAAAAAACCCTTCCGGGTTTTTTTTGCTTAGCGGTAATCAATCTTCTGTTATATGGAGAATACGGAACCCGGAACTCTCCATTTTTTTAGTGAACTTTTCTATATTCGGGTTCTTCTCTATTTTCAATACCATCCTACGCAACAACTCATCTCCTTCGTCAAACGTAACAAGAGAGATGATATGCTCATGGTATTGATGGGCAATTTCCAGAAGGCGCGCTAGCCTTCCTTCCGTTTCTACTGAGGTGAACGCGATCCTTACCCCTTTTTTCCGCATGCCGAATGCACTCTGGAATTGCTCTAGCACGTCATATCTGGTCACAATGCCTAAAAATTGGCCATCGCCGTCTACAACAGGCAGAAGCGGACAATCTTTCAATTGCAACAATGTCTGCTCGAAGATTTCGTTCCCGAGAAGGGCATCCTCTTCCTTTGTGACTATCTCACCAGCAACCGTCTCGCCGAGGAACACCTGTTTATCGATGTTCATCCTAAAGAAACTTTCATAGATTCCGTTTCTTGTAATGATGCCTACATAAGTGCCGTCCTTCAAAACAGGCATGGCATCAATGCTGTATTTCTCTAATGTTCCCATGACAGATTCCAATGTTTCCGAGTATTCAGCCACATGGCAGTGATGCTTGGGGATCATAATGCTTTTTACAAACATAGTAGATATCCTCCTTCAATCGTCACTTATTTTCATGATAGAGATTAATGTCATATCGATCTTTCATTTCCTTGAAAACGAGATGGCGCTGTTTCCAGGCTTCTTCCTTCTTCCATAAATCTTTGCTCCGGTCAACAATCTCACACCGCAGCGCATGAAACTCCTTTTCTGCTTTATCCATCTTCCTCTTGAGAATTAACATATAACCGTACAGGCTGAAGACTAGTAAACTATAAAATAGTGAGTTCCCGCTACTCGTGAATCGATCGATCAACTCCAGAAAAGAATAGGAATACGGCTTCACGTAAAGATAGTAAATATAAATGATTAGTAAAAAAGCAGTCGTAAGTGTAACAATGGTTGTCCAGAAATGCTTCCTTTTCAGCATGTCAAACTTCTCTTTCCGTTTAATGACATTCTGCAGCATTTTCTTCGTTGCCTGATCAGTCCATTCTTCTTTCCATTTCACATCCGTCCCACTCATGCACATTCACCCCTTACATTCCATAATATATGGGGAGTTGCGCTATTTCAGAACAGGGAACATAATGGCTCTCTATTGCTCTAATGGAATCTTCAGAACTTGGCCGACCCTCAGGTCATTGCCGTTTAAACCATTATAGTTCTTTATTATTTCAATACCCTTCTGTGACCCATAATAATTCATCGCGATGCGGAAAATTGTTTCTTTTGATTGAACAGTATGCTCAACAACTTTAGGACCGCTTGGTTCCGTTTCCTTTTTCTCTTCTGTTTTTGAGGTGCTTTGTTCTTTCTCAGTGTTTGTGCTCGAAGAATTGCTTGAATCAGCTTTTTCGTTGGTTTTCTCCGCTGTCTTCTCCTCTTCTTTCTCAGTCGGCTTCACGTCAGAAACGGCTGCTTGGTCTTTGTTTTTATCTTGTTCAGATGTTTCCTCAGTATTTGCCTCTTTTTTTGCTTCTTGACCTTCATCTGCTTGAGCGTCTTTCTCCGTATCTTTTTTTGTACCTGCTGTTTCTTCCTCATCCTCATCCAGCTCATCAATCACCACTTCTGTGTCTTTCGCGACTTCTTTCTGGGAAGAGCCACCAGCATCAGCAGAGTCTCCTTTACTTATGCTGGAATACACAGCCAAGGAGCCAACGACCAGAATGACGAAAAAGACGGCCAACACCTTAATGAGCGGCACCCTCAATTTACGTTTCTTTTTTTTCTGCTTCTTAACGCCGTGAATTTCCATTCTGGACGGCATTTTGGAATTTGTTTTTGTTTTCTCAATTTTTTTATTTTCCATTTTTAGCCCTCACTCTCAAACTATCTTTTTAAACTTCTTCTGTATGTACACCTGATGATGACCCCAAGAATGAAATCTATGATAAAATGCGCAGCAATCGTGACAAGCAAATTGCCGGTCAGCTGAAAGACCAAGCCCATTACGAAACTTAAAACCATCACATTCAAAAATAGGAACGGCTTGAATAAGTATCGGTAATGGACCAAGCCAAACAGGATGCTGGCGATCCATATATTTGTGTGGTACTGAATGATCCCTCTGAATAGTATTTCTTCACTGAAGGCCACCATCAAAGTCAAAATCGCTATTTTCGGAACAGATAATCCCCTGAATATCCGTTCGTTGATCCCTCCGTCATCCAGATAGGATTCCGGCAAATATTTTTCAAACAGGATATCCATACATACTACCAACACACCGACTGTTACTCCCCACCTGATGACATCCAGATCTTTCAGCTCAAACAGGGATAGGAACCGGTTAAGATCATCAAACAGAAACGACCCGAGCACCAGGGCTATGAACAAAAGTAAAAATTGCGTCAGCCATACATTTTTCACGAGCAATGAATCGGACATATCTTTAATTAACTCTGCCTGTTTATTTTTCATGATAGTTCTTTGAACGGTACCAGAAACCGCCCAAGTTCCTCTCTCCAAGCGATTGTGGAGCAGGATGCATTAACCTCATTCCCTGCCGATCGGTAACCGACCACCTGATTAATATCATGACCGCAATTGCTGCAACAGCCTGTTTCGTTCCTGTGTTCCGGTTCATCAAAGTATTCAAGTATGCCCTTGCGATAGCAACCCTTTGAACGGAACCAGTCCAGGAATCGTTTCCACCTGTCCAGCTTTTTCCGGCCCCCTTCTTCAACAAGCTGCAACAATAAGCCAAACCCTGTATCAAGATCTGTTTTTTCACTGTTTAAGTAATGGAGCAAAAGTCGCTGTTGGGTCTCCGTAAAGCCGCTGGTTCCAATCAGTGTCTCCAACCCCGGCACAGTGACAAGGTCTTTTTGCGAAGCGACCTTATGGACATGATGCCGGAATAGCATCATTTGGTCCCTCGTCGGCAATTCGCTTTCCATAAGGAACTCAGGAAGCCGCTCATCCCCTTCTACGTACAAGAGGATGGCTGCACTTTTATTCCCGTCACGTCCTGCCCTGCCAATTTCCTGAAGATAGGCTTCCATGCTTTGCGGCAGATGATAATGTATGATGTACCGAACATTGTCCTTATTGATGCCCATCCCGAAAGCACTGGTTGCGCAGACGATGTTGACCTGGCTTTGCAGAAACTGCTGTTGCATCAACACCCTTTCCTCTGGAAGAAGATCGGCGTGATAGACCCCGACATCATTCATCCCTAGGTTAAGCAGCATGCCATATACCTGATTGGCCATCTTTTTGCTGGAGAAATAGACGATACCGGGCTTTTCAAGCGTGGATATCAATTCGATGAGCCTTCTATCCTTCTCCTCGTATGTGTTTAATTCTTCAACAAATATTCCGATATTTTTTCTATCGACACTGGCGATGATTTCTTCACATTTTTCCAATCCTAGGAATCGTTTTATATCCGAGCGGACATCCGAGGTCGCTGTCGCAGTCAAAGCAAGCGTCAGAGGGTTCCCCAACTCCTTTCTTATCTTCCCGATTCCCAGATAGTTCGGACGGAAGTCATATCCCCATTGCGAAATGCAGTGCGCTTCATCAACTACAAATAATCCGATATCCAGTCCCTTCAGCATCGGCAATACCCTCCGGTTAGACAGCATTTCCGGAGATAAAAAGATGAATTGATAGGCTTCAAGCTGGCGGAAAGCCTCTTCCCTTTCCCGATATTGCAGAAAAGAGTTCAGCGCGATTGCTTTCTTTTCCCCGTTCATCTTCAATTGCTCCACCTGATCCTGCATCAGCGAAACCAAGGGAGAGACGATGAGTGCAGTCTTTCCCATCATGTATGCCGGAAGTTGGTAACAAAGGGATTTTCCCGTCCCGGTCGGAAGCATGGCTAATGTATTTTTCCCATCAAGAATGGACTGAACCACCTCTTTTTGCCCAGGGCGAAATGAGGAATACCGGAAATATTTCTGTAAGGACATCTCCAACATACGTTCACCCTCCTCCACGTGCTAAAGCCAATCTGATCTGAAAAAAAGAAATGTCATCTGGCAAATGCCTTTTGATGGTCTTCAATTGATTGGTATTGTATTGGCGTATAACCTCACAAACCAAGTCAAGTTCTCTTTCGCTTACATAAGGAGTAATATCGAAATCCGGCACCTGTATCGCAATCTCGACGATATGGTCTTCAATCGTATTCTGTTTCAGATTTCTCATAGAAACAATCTGTTCGACTGTCGAGCCGTTCACCAGGTATTGCAATGTCTGCCTGCTGCTCTTCGTTAAGGTGGAAGAATGTATATTTTCGTTTTCTTTCAATATACTTGATAACAAAGGATATCTTATTGGATCAGCCGATGTAATAGAGAGAATGCCATGTATTGCGTCAAGCGCAACAAAATGGATGAGCCACTCATCCAATGCTGTCATGGAACTGATTTGTTTATTGCTGTACCCCGCACGATGATAACCGGAAAGCTTGAGCATAAGCACAGTCGAATTCGGCTCCTCCATGCATTCAAGCACTTCTAGGAGTTCCTCATACAGACGGGAGGCCAACTCCGCGCTGCTTAACTTTTGAATGGCCAGATATTGCTTCAGCCACTTCTGGACAAGCGAATCACGCTGAATTGCCAAATATCGGTTGTTCTTATGGACCGCATTTGAAATAACTTGAAACAACAACGACAGCCGTTTCCAAAATACGGCGCCGCCCGAGTGATACTTGAAGCCATCCAGATAGGACAACTGCTTCAACGTACCGGACGCTGTTTCGAAAAACCGCTGTCCCTTAGCCGTCAACCCGTATTGCCCCTTTTCTTCAGAGACAGTGATATATTCTCGCTCTTGGAGCTGATCGATGATCTGATCGAAGCTTGGCCGGTCCAAATCAGGGCAAGTCCGGAAAAGTGGTCCCAGTCGGTACAGGTGGATATCCTGGATAGTTTGGGACGTCTTTTTTCCGGTTAATATATGATAAACGGAGTATACAGTCCTTTCACCCTTCAATTGGTTCAGGCAATATGCAATGACATTTTCCAAGAAGGATTGAAACATAGGATCACTACCCTGCTTTGTCGTATTTATATCATTTATCTTATCAGAATTACTCAGTTTTTGCTGAAAAACATTTGACCATCTGCCAAAAACAATGGTTCCTGCGGCATGCTTGAATTTTATGGGTGATAGTCATAAAATGAATATAGGCTGACGGAATTGATTTCTTGATGGTCACCCGCCATACGATTACTATTGAAAAGTTAAAGTATGACATATACAATAATGGTTAATAGTAAGTGTACTTATGAAGTATCATTTGTTCACAGGAATTAATTAATACAATGAATACATAGGGGGATTTTTAATGGCTAAATACACAATTGTCGATAAAGAAACATGCATTGCATGTGGAGCATGCGGCGCTGCAGCGCCTGATATTTATGATTATGATGACGACGGAATCGCTTTCGTTACGTTAGACGACAACCAAGGGATCGTTGAAATCCCTGATGTGTTGCTTGACGATATGATGGACGCTTTCGAGGGTTGCCCGACAGAATCCATTAAAGTGGCGGACGAATCATTCGACGGAGATGCGCTTAAATTCGAATAGTCATGAGAGGACAAAGCCTTTAGGGCCTTGTCCTTTTTTATTAAACAAAACAAATAAAGCGGGGCCTAAAGCCCCGCTTATCATTTATATTTATATTCTATTCTCGACAGGTGTCATCTTCTGGATCCAGACCTGCAATTTGCTGAACAGAAGCAGGAAGACCACCATGATTAGAGCACCTTTGATTAAGTTAAAAGGCAAGACTCCCAATGTGACCATCTGCTTAATCTCTGAACCTGACATAGCTCCCCACCCCGCAAAGATCGTATAGGCAGGAAGGATTACGTAATAATTCATGACGGACATGAAAATCGCCGTAAATACAGTCGAAACGGCCAATCCGGCTGCCAGTCCTTTTTTGGAGGCAGTCAGCTTGTATATGAAGTATGCCGGCAGGATAAAGGAAACTCCTGTGACAAAGTTGGCAAGATGGCCAATCGGTATACCTGTTTCCGAACCCGTCATAGCGTAATCAAGAATATTCTTCATAAGTTCAACGATGATTCCCGCAATCGGCCCATATATAATAGCTGCCAGCAAAGCAGGCACATCACTGAAGTCGACCTTCAGGAATGTCGGGAACCCCGGAAATGGGAAGTTTAGCATCATGAGGATATAGGCGATGCTGCTGAACATACCCAATACTACAAATTTCTTCAGACTCATTTTCTTCATGTCGTTCTCTCCTTCTTTTGTGAGATCTCCTTCACGAAAAGAGGATAGGTTCGGCCGGATTCATCAAAAAACCCTCTAGCTCAATCGCTAAAGGGAGAATAATCCAAGGCCAAATAAACGTTGATGGTTTCATTTTCAAAAAACAAAAGACCAAAACGCCGAACCTCCACCTTCTCCCATCCAGACTATACTGTCGGCTTTGGATTTCCACCAAA
>JBJFHG010000044.1:0-7155 GCA_051893455.1 Bacillus sp. (in: firmicutes) | reverse complement strand
TTTCGCAAACTTTGTTGCCTATGAAGAAGTAGGCTCCAGGTTGCTCGCTTTCCGCTCCCAATCAACTGGTTTTCATTACTGAACTTATGTAAAAACAACAATCTTTTAGAAAACAGCCTTTTGAAACAAGAAAGCTTGACAAGTGATCCTTGTCAAGCCTCCGGTTGAAGCATATGGCGATTTAAGGGAATCTCGGGAATTGCCCGAAGTCCGGTTTCCGTTTCTCTTTGAAGGCATCCCGGCCTTCCTTCGCTTCATCAGTTGTATAATAAAGGAGTGTGGCATCCCCCGCAAATTGCTGTATACCGGCTAAACCATCTGTATCGGCATTGAATGCCGCTTTCAGGAAACGCAAAGCGGTCGGACTCTTCTCAAGCATTTCTTCACACCATTGGACTGTTTCTTCTTCAAGTTGTTCTAAAGGCACTACTGTATTTACAAGACCCATTTCAAGCGCTTCCTGTGCATTGTATTGTCTGCATAGGTACCAGATTTCCCTTGCTTTCTTATGGCCGACGATTCTTGCCAGGTAACCGGATCCATAACCGGCATCAAAGCTTCCCACTTTCGGGCCTGTTTGTCCGAATACAGCGTTATCAGCCGCAATCGTCAAATCACAAACAATATGTAATACATGTCCCCCACCAATTGCATAACCGGAAACCATGGCAATCACTGGTTTGGGGATTACACGGATCAAACGCTGTAAGTCCAGTACATTCAAACGAGGAATCTCATCTTCGCCTACATATCCGCCATGACCGCGCACTTTCTGGTCACCGCCTGAACAGAAGGCTTTTCCTCCCTTACCTGCCAATACAATCACGCCGACCTTTGAGTCATCCCGCGCATAGGTAAACGCATCAATAAGCTCAACAACTGTTTTTGGACGAAATGCATTATGCACTTCCGGGCGGTTGATTGATATCTTTGCAATACCATTATATGTTTCATATACGATATCTTCATACTCTCGTTCCTGTACCCAATTAATAGCCATTGGTATTCTCCCTTCTATGTTCAACAAACTCACTTACTATTCTATCAAACTTTTCATAATCTTCCACGTGAATTGCATGGCCTGCCTCCTCAAACTTTATCAGGGTACAGTCCGCCAGATCCTTTTGCATCTCTTCTGCAATCCTGCAAAACTTCTGATCGGCTCCGCCTGAAATAAGCAGAACGGGACAATCAATCATATTCAGCGCATCCCAATAAGACGGCTGCATACCTGTCCCCATCCCCAGCAAGCTATTGGCCAGTCCTATCTCGCTATTCATGAGCCTTTGACAACGAATCTTCCTTTGCATTTTTTCTGGTAGCCTCTCCTGCGAACGGAATAGCGGAATCCTTTCCCAATAATCGACAAATGCTATAATTCCATCCTTGAGGATTTGGCTGGCCAAATGACTATCCTGTATAGTGCGGCTCAGGCGTTCCTCTTCTGTTTTCAAGCCTGGCGAGGAACTTTCCAGAATAAGCCTTTTTACGGTTTCGGGATACCTGACACTGTAGCTTAAGGCCAGCCTTCCGCCCATCGAATACCCAAGTATGTTGGCTTGACCAATTTTAAGTTCCTTTAGCAGGCAATACAGATCATCTGCCGCCTGTTCTATCCGATAGCGGTTTTCATCTCCCGGACAGCATGTTTTTCCATGCCCAAGCAAATCCGGCATGATACACATATAACTGTCACTATGGCGGTCGGCGAATGTATCCCACGTCTCATGGCTTCCTGTGAAGCCATGCAATAGAACTAATGGCTCGCCCTCTCCCTTTATTTTCACGTAATAGGAAACACCATTGCAATCAATGAACATGTTCTGCATCCACTCCGATTTTTTCGATTTCCCGGGAAACATCTTTCCACAAGTCTCGATGCAATTCAACATTCAACGTGCGGTCTGTCACTACCTCTATCACCTGCAGCCCTTCCAATGAAAGTGATTTGCTATACGCATCCCGGAACTGATTCCAATCGGTCACCCTTTCAAACCTTCCTCCATACATGGCAACAGCATATGAGTAATCCAGCCCATGTGGGGTTCCGAACAAATCCTCAAAGTTTTCCTTTTCCTCTGCCTGAGGGAGAAATGAAAAAATGCCACCCCCATCATTATTGATGATAATGATCGTCATATTGCTTTGAACCATCTTAGAAGCAAGAAGCCCATTCATGTCATGAAAAAAGCTAAGGTCACCAATCACAAGAACCGTCCGATCCCCTGATGCGCTCACACCCAGGGCAGTCGACACCACACCATCTATACCGTTTGCCCCTCTGTTCGCATAGATTGTCACCGGTTTGTCCGTATGGTGGAAAAATGTATCACAGTCACGAATCGGCATACTGTTTCCGACAAACAGATTTGTCCGAGAATCGTCCGGAAATACCGATAACAATTCCAAAAAGACTCTTCCTTCATTCATGGACGGATTGCTTCCGACCTTTTTCAAAACGGCGCGTGTGGCACTATTCAACTCCTGCCAAATCGTGATCCATTCCTGTCCGCAGCTCAATCTGGGGATTTTGTCCGCCAGGCGATTACAGAAATCACTTTCATCACTATAAATGAGGCCAGATGCCGTGCCTGTCGGTTCCCTCCAGCCATTTCCGCTGTCAATCACGATTTGCATTGCATCAGCATGAAGTTTCATGTATTGGGTTAATGCCTTAGATACCGGCATGGCGCCAAAACGGATAATAACATCGGGCTTGAGAGATCTCTTCAGTCTCTCTAATCGCAAGAACGTATCATAGCAATCAATAATTCCCTCATCCATGTCACTTGCCCTCAACTGGGATAAGGGGTCTGCCAATACAGGAAAACCCAGTGCCCGGCTAAGCTTTTGCACAGCTTTGGCAAATAGTCCGTCGTACAATTCACCGCATATGATGAGCCCTTGTTTCTTACCCTTTAAATCGACAGCCCACCGGTCGAGTGCAACCGCTGACAATTGCTGTGTTCCTTGATCAAAATGGAATTGCCCTGCTGCTTCTCTGCCGAGGCTGAAGTAATCTTTCCCCATATTCGGTATGAGAGGCTCCCTGATTGGAATATTAAGGTGAACAGGCCCTTTTGGATGATGTGATGCCATGACTGCAGCTCTTTTACTAATGTTTCTGATATATCGAATGGCACTCGGGGAAGCTTCCGGCAATCCGACATCACTGAACCATTTGACGTATTTCCCGTATAGTGCCATCTGATCGATTGCCTGCGGAGCTCCCACGTCCCTCAGCTCATGCGGACGGTCAGCTGTGATCACCACCAACGGCACCCTCGAATAATGTGCTTCTACGATGGCAGGAAAGTAATTGACAGCAGCTGTCCCAGATGTACATATTAAAGCCACCGGTTTCTTTGTCGCCTTCGCCAAACCGAGGGCAAAGAAACCAGCCGACCTCTCATCAATATTCATATGAATGTGTATATCCTGATGCTTAGCCATCAGCATTGATACCGGTGTCGACCTTGAACCCGGGCTAATGACCGCCTGCTCCACTCCGCTTCTTGCCAATTCATCGACGAAAGAGGATATATAGGCTGTAAGCGTCTCTTGATGATTCATTCTGGTTCTCCTCCTAAAGCATGCAGCATCGGTTTGAATTTGATCCACGTCTCATTGTATTCCTCCTCGGTTGAAGATTCTTCGACAATTCCGCAGCCGGCATATAAGGAAGCTTCATTCTCCTGAATGAGTGCAGAACGGATAGCAACAGCAAACTCTCCGTTCTCATAGGAGTCTGTCCAACCGATCGGGCCCGCATAAAATCCTCTATCCATGTTCTCATTCTCCCTGATCCACCTCAATGATTCCTCCCTCGGCAGCCCGCCAAGCGCTGGAGTCGGATGCAGTTTTTCAACCAGTGCCATGATGGATACACCATTGCCTGACTTGGCATTGACAGGAGTGTACAGATGCTGTATATGTTTTGTTTTCATTAAGACAGGATGATCCGGGACATGGACTTCCGAACAGACCGACTCAAGCGACTCTTTAATCATGCCCACAACATATTGGTGTTCCATGCGGTTCTTCGGATCCGTCATCAGCATAGTCCCTAATGATTGATCTTCTGAATCCGTTTTCCCTCTGGCAATGGAGCCCGCTAAACAGGTGGAGAGGACTTCATCTCGGTCTTTTTTTACTAGCCTTTCAGGTGAAGCTCCGATAAAACAATCGTTTCCAGATTCCAGACAAAATAAAAAGCTTGTTTTTTGGGCTTCGCGCAGACGCCGCAGCACTTCCTCTGATTGGATCCGATTCTTGAACGACAATCTTAATTCTCTCGCCAGAACAATTTTATCCATGGATGTGGCCTTCAGCATCTCGATGGCATCTGCTACAGTCGATTTCCAGCGTTCCGGCTCCTGTTCCCTCATATCTGTCACTGGATTATGGTCTTGTTGCATGTCTCCGGGAACACGCAACAAATGCTGGCCTCTCTCGATCATTCCAATGATCCTGTCAATACTGTCGCCAGGATGGCAAAAAACGTTGGTCGTCATATATACATCATCCTGTTGGCAAGTCAGCAGATAACGCGGAAGATAAAACAGGCTATCCCCGAACCGGTTCCATGCCGATGTCTGCCCCTTCAGATGATCAAATGAAAAACCTCCAAACAGAAGCGGCCCTGTTGCAGGTATGTTCGTTTCTCTATGAATGACAGCATCTGCCAGTATGATCTTCCATGCTGTTTCAAGTTGGCTATAACGCTCCATGCCTGAGAATGAATAGGATACTTCATTTCCAAGACCCACTAGCACAGTAGAGCAATCCTGGGCCTGCCAATACATGCGTTCACCCTGGTAAAGCTTTTTGCCTGCCTTGTAGAATTCAAGAGGATCATCGACCCAGGCCTTGTCCACATGACTGAAAAGCACCTTGGTCTGTAAGGCATTCGCCTTCTGAATAGCCTGTTGAATCTCCTCACGAAGCATTGTTTTTATACCTAAAGCCATATATATCCCCCTATTCCTTAACCAAAGGACAATAAGCCCATTTTAAGATACACCCGTGTAAAAAAGGTGTCGATTTTCCAGATTCATATCGACCAAATCAGATTGAACCTGTATATAATGCTTTTCTTCTCTTCATGGCATTATTTCATTGACAGTGATATACACTTTTTCTACACTTAATTGGTGGAGAAATCAAATTTACACAAATTTTTCTTCATTTCTTATTATAGCAGAACATTTACCTATATTTCATAAGGGAGAGACTGAAATTCATGCAAACACAACAAAATACAGAGCCTGTCGCACTTCCTGCAGATAGACATCATTGGAAAGTGTGGTGGAGGCTTACAAGGCCGCACACTTTGACAGCGGCATTCGTCCCTGTCCTCATTGGTACGGCTGTGGCCATTCTAGAACAACCGATCAATATCTGGTTATTTTTAGCCATGCTTCTAGCGAGCCTATTGATTCAGGCGGCCACAAACATGTTCAACGAATACTATGATTTTAAAAACGGTTTAGATAATGAGCATTCAGTGGGGATTGGGGGGGCAATCGTAAGGCATGGGGTCACACCGGAAAAAGTAATGAAAATTGCGCTTTCTTTATATGGCATTGCTATACTGCTGGGCTTGTACATATGTGCTGCTACATCTTGGTGGCTGGCGGCAGTCGGTACAATCAGTATGCTTGTAGGCTATCTGTACACAGGAGGCCCATATCCAATTTCCCGTACACCATTCGGGGAACTTGTCTCAGGTTTCTTTATGGGTATGTTGATCATCCTCATTGCCTTTTACGTCCAGACTGGAACTATCACGCCAGATGCGGTATTGATTTCCGTACCGATTATGATACTGGTCGGGGCGATCCTGCTTTCCAACAGCATTCGCGATTTGGAGGAAGATACAGGGAACGGGCGACGGACACTGGCCATTCTGCTCGGAAGAGAGAAAGCAATTATGTTCCTTGCAGCCATGTTCACAGTTTCCTACGCTTGGCTGCTCATTCTTATCATAATGGATGTTGTTTCTCCTTGGACTCTGCTCGCTTATCTGAGCATACCGAAACCGATCAAGGCCGTCACTTTGTTTAAGAGCAATGACACTCCTATAGGGATGGTTCCAGCCATGCGGGCAACAGCGCAAACGAACACCATCTTTGGATTTTTAATGGCCATTGGACTCTTCATTAGTTATTTTGCATAATTTCTTAATCACTGCCGCAATCACGGCAGTGTTTTTTATTTTTTTCAAGGGGTATACAAGGATAACAGATTAAAACTAGCAATAATTTTATGGGAGGAAGGATTATGCCGACAAGTAAGCAGATCGACAAGCTTAAACAAGAGCTAATTCATCTGAAGCAAACAATGCAACAGAAAGTCCCGGATCATTACCACACTGATAAAGAGAGCTTGACGGAGACAGTGGACGAGCTTTCTTCGTGTGATAACCACCCGGCCGACCTGGCTACAGAGTTATATGAACGGGAAAGGGAACAAACACTTGAGGAACATTCAAACAATCAGTTGCAGAAGATTGAGGATGCTTTACAAGCAATCAGAGAAGGAACATACGGCACCTGTATAGAATGCGGTGAGGAAATCCCTTATGAGCGTCTAGAAATCATACCGTATTCTTTACATTGTGTAGAGCATGCTCCAACTGACAATCGCCCTGAACCAAACGAGGAAATTGTCCTACCGCACGAAAACCCTTATGATAAACATAAGTCGCCCGAAATCAATGATGAACAGGATAGTTTCAGGGAAGTAGGCAGGTATGGGACTTCTGAAACCCCAGCTGACTTTATCAAAGCCTCTGACTACGATAGCCTATATACAGAGAAAGACAACCAAGAAGGATTCACTGAAGAGATAGAGACTTTCACAGGGACTGACATCGACGGCAAGGAACCAAAGATCTACCCAAATAACAAAGAGAAGGATTATAAGCAAGAACTGGATGATAAACAGATAGAATCCCCTCTTGGAGATATCCCCTACAAAAGGCAAGACAGTTATATCAGGAATCAGAAAAAGAAATAACAGAACTGTTGCAGCAGCGCAACATAGACAGTTTTCCGCACAAAAAAAACATGCAGAATCTTCTGCATGTTTTTTAATCGGTATGACCCGTACGGGATTCGAACCCGTGTTACCGCCGTGAAAGGGCGGTGTCTT
>JBJFHG010000043.1:0-31472 GCA_051893455.1 Bacillus sp. (in: firmicutes) | reverse complement strand
GAGCAACCTGGAGCCTACTTCTTCATAGGCAACAAAGTTTGCGAAAACAGCCTTTACTTTCATTGGAATCCGGCCATTGAGCCGGATTTTTGTCATAATTCGAACATCCCTCTCATATTCTTATATAGTGACATAGAATCGAGGGGGCATGAAACATGAAATCAATGAAACCATTTTTCGCAGTAATACTCATATTGTCGATTGTGACCGTGATGATACCGGCAGTTCTTGTACTGCCGTTCAGAGGGGAAGATTCGCCAGGGGGTAAGGAATATCAATCAATCACAAGTAAAAAAGAAATCACCATGTCTGATCTCGAAGAATCTGTCTTGGACGTAACGGTCCACAGGAGTGGGACGGGTGAACGGCTTACCATGCCGCTTGAACAGTATATCGCCGGAGTGGTGGCAGCGGAAATGCCAGCTGACTTTGAACTGGAAGCATTAAAGGCCCAATCCTTGACCGCGCGTACATATATAATGGATCGGTTGATCAGTGGAGCAAAAGTCAAAGACGCCGATGTTACGGATACAATTGCCCATCAAGTCTATCAGGATGAAGAACAACTGAGAAGCAAATGGGGGAAACACTATGAACGCAATATGAAAAAGGTTGTTCGCGCAGTATATGAAACAAAGGGGAAGATACTGACCTACGAAGGAGATCCGATTACAGCATTCTTTTTTTCGACCAGCAATGGTTTTACGGAGAACTCGGAGAACTATTGGGAAAAGTCCCTCCCCTATTTAAAAAGCGTTGAGAGTCCCTGGGATAAAGAATCGCCAAAATATCTGGACCGTAAAGTAATATCAGTGGATGACTTCGAAAAAAGGCTTGGAGTGAATATTAATGACTCAGGCAATATCGGGGTCATAAAAGGCAGGACAACAGGGAATCGGGTTGCTGCTGTCAGCATCGGCGGGAAAACCCTTTCGGGAAAAAAGATAAGAGAAGCTCTTGAACTTAAATCTACCGACTTTACGTGGGAACGGAAAGAAGATTCGATCATCATCACTACAAAAGGGTACGGTCATGGTGTCGGTATGAGTCAATATGGAGCAAACGGAATGGCGAGTGAAGGGAAGAATTATGAAGAAATCGTGCGCCACTACTATCAGGGTGTGGAAATCGCCAGTGCGGAAAAGGTGATTGCCCAAAAATAAGGAACAAAGAAAATCGGAAGGCAGAAATGTTGATGAATCATTTCTGCTTTTTTTGTGCGCCCGGCAAGGGTATAGGCTTTAGGGTGAAAGTCCCGAGCCTCGAAGGCAGTAGTAGGGGTTAGCCAAAGACAAGGGAGTCCGTGGTGACGCGGAATCTGAAGGAAGTCGGAGGCAAATCTCAGCCCAAGGAACACGAACTGCATACTAGGCTAGCTATCATTGAGTGAGTTTGCGCAACAAAACAAAGCTTATACTGCCGAAGGTGATTAGAGTAGATGCAGTGGGGACATGGAGAGAAGCGTACATCTTTACCCGGGGAGGTCCCTTAAGTTCCTTGCTTTCTAATATTGTCCTAGCTGAATTGGATAAAGAATTCAGGGATATCGATCCGTACGGTATGCGGATGACTGCAATATCTACGTGAAATCAAAGCGTGCAGGGGAGCGAACCCTGGCCAACATTCCACGATTTATCGAAGGGAAACTCCGATTGAAGGTGAATGAGAAGAAGCCAGCAGTAGACCGACCTTGCGTCACTTATCTTGATTGAACCGCCGTATACGGAACCGTACGGTGGTGTGAGAGGTCGGGGGTTAGTCACCCCCTCCTACTCGATCATGTAATCGGGTTATATGTTACTGGTGAGTGTCCTTTCTACTCTTTTATGACAGAGCCATCCCATTCTTTGCTGGCTTCAATCAACTGGTCGGTTACATTTGTGAATGCCCCGGTAATGCCATACTCGATCAATCGCGCCATATCCTCAGGATGATTGACTGTATAGGGGTGAACGAGCAGTCCGGCCGCCCGTGCCTGTACGACATATTTTTTGTCGATCATGTCGTAATTAGGGGCGATGCCTGTTGCGTAAGACCTCCATTCCATTAGCTCTGAAGCCGAGATGGCTGCCGGTTCCTTATAGCTCAGCAGCTGGATGAGAGGAATGGCCGCATTGAGATCATGCATTTTCTTCAGGCTTTCTTTATTGAATGATTGAATGACGACTTTTCCTCTTGGCAGATGTTTATCGAGCATGCCATGTTTATCGAGGAGGCGAAGCAGTTTTTTTTCCATTCCCGTGCCCTTCATTTCAATATAATAATTTGCATCTTTGCCGAAGTGCTCCAAAATTTCATCAAGGGTAGGGATCCTTGCTGATTCGAACCGGGAATCTGCATAATCTTCATATGACTTATTGAACCAAGTTCCTGCATTAAGCTGTTTGATCTCTGCGAGACTCATGCTTAAAGCATACCCGGTTCCATCTGTCGTTCGATCAACCGTGTCATCGTGAAGAGCAATCAAGTGCCCATCTTTTGTCATTTGCAGGTCTATCTCCAGATAATCAGCCCCGAGCTTCAATGCGGCTTCGTACGCAGGAATTGTATGTTCAGGCGCGTAAGCGGAGGCCCCTCTGTGGCTGATGACGACAAAAGAATCGATGACGGACTCTGTTCGTACTTCTTCGCTTTGATGCTGCTGATGCACGCAACCGCCCAAAAACAGAAAAGTAAATACCGCAGCTGCCCAACAGTATTTCACATCAAATAACCCCTTTGTTTGGTTTTAAAACGGTACAACCCTGAATAAGATATGTTGATAGTCTAATAAGAAATCATTGTAAGCCCACTGTCTTTACGAAGATTTTACATACTTTACCATATGTTTGGATGCGGTTTACATGACATAAACATAGGCAGGTTACAATGTTGGTGAATCTATCGGAAAGGAATGGTGGCAGTGAGGAAAGTAGAGCTGGAACGAATCACAAAATCCTATGATAAAGGACGCAATGTAATCTCGAATATCAGTGTAACGATAGAGCCAGGGGAATTTTTCGTACTCGTTGGTCCGTCCGGATGCGGAAAAAGCACTATCTTACGCATGATTGCGGGTCTCGAGGATATTTCTGGCGGCATCATCAGAATAGGGGATGAGGTTGCTAATGGACTTCCGCCGGATAAAAGGGGGATTTCGATGGTATTTCAGAATTATGCTCTGTACCCTCATCTTTCGGTTGAAGAGAATATCGTCTTTGGACTCCACATCAAAAAGATAGCGAAAGAGGAAAGGAGAAGAAGGTGTCTAGAGGTGGCTGAAATGCTCGGACTGATTGATTATCTGAAACAAAAGCCAAGGGAATTGTCAGGCGGGCAACGGCAAAGGGTCGCCTTGGCGCGGGCAATCGTCAGTGAGTCCCCCATTTGCCTCATGGATGAACCTTTATCCAATCTCGACGCCAAATTGCGGGCCCATATGCGTTCTGAAATTCGGCGACTCCAGCGGCGCTTCGGAATAACGATGATATATGTCACCCATGACCAAATTGAGGCAATGACCATGGGGGACCGGATCATGATCCTGCATGATGGGAAGATCCAGCAGATCGGCAAGCCGATTGATCTATATAACCATCCGAGTAACCCGTTTGTTGCGACATTCATTGGCTCACCGCCTATGAATGTCGCAAATGGACAAATGAACGAAAAACAGGATCGGATTGAGATAAACAATGCTTTCTCATTTGTGATGGGCGGCTTTTCCGAGCTGTCTCCCGGGGAGGCGGTGATCATCGGAATCCGTCCTGAACATCTGCAGCCTATCCGTGCCGCATCCCACGCTAGCTGCAGAATCAGCGCAGTTGTCCACAATGTCGAGGTACTTGGCGATGAAACAGTCATTTCCTTTATGGCCGGCGACCAGGAATGGTTTGCTAAGTGGACTGGTCAATGGGCCATTGATATAGGGGATTCGGTCGTTATGGAAATAGATGACGATATGATTTGCCTTTTTGACAAGGAAACCGGACAAATGTTGAAATCGCCAAGGAATATAGCAAGGCAAGCGCCTGGTACGGAGTTCATCATATGAATGGGCCGGATAAAGGAAGCAGAGCTACGGCAGGTTTCTGGTCGCAATCGGCAAACATGCGCACTGCCTTGTTATACCTTCTGCCGTCCATCATTCTGTTTTCGGTGTTTGTCTTCTATCCAATGTTCCGTACTGTCTATTTAAGTTTCTTCCTGACTGACCAGCAAGGCCAGGCTGCCTTATTTGTCGGACTTGAGAATTATAAGGACCTTTTCATGTCCGATAGCTTCCGTTCTAGTATGAAAGCTACTCTTCTCTTTGTCTTATATACGGTCCCGGCGGGTATCATCCTTGCGTTGGCTTTGGCTTTGCTTGCTGATGAAAAGCTGAAAGGCATCGGTTTTTTTCGTACAATCTTTTCATCGACGATGGGGATATCGGTTGCGGCCTCGTCAGTGGTCTGGCTGTTTCTATTCCACCCGAGTATAGGTATGTTCAACCGGGTACTGGGCGTTTTCGGTATCCAGGACATCCAGTGGCTGCTTAATCCGGATTGGGCCTTGTTTTCGGTTTCCTTATCGACAATCTGGCTGAATCTTGGCTTTTCCTTTTTGGTCATCCTTGGAGGCCTGCAAAATGTGGATGGGTATTTATACGAGAGTGCGAGGATTGATGGGGCAGGTTACTGGTATCGGCTGCGAAGAATCACTCTCCCCATGATTTCGCCCACGCTTTTTTTCATCACCACGATTTCACTTATTAATGCTTTTCAGACATTCGGGCAGATTGACATCCTGACAAAAGGAGGACCATCCGAAGCGACTAACCTCATCGTCTACAGCATCTATCAGGATGCTTTCATTAATTATCAATTCGGCACAGCCAGCGCCCAGGCAGTCCTTCTGTTTCTCTTTGTCCTGGTCATTACGCTCCTTCAGTTTACGTTCGGTGAAAAGAAGGTGCATTATCAATGAGCATAGTACGCAGAATATCGCTTTATCTTTTGCTGATGCAGGCTGCTTTTGTGCTGTTCTTCCCGATTCTTTACGCCTGTATGATCAGCTTTATGACAAGCGGGGAAATACTGCAGGGTCGTTTCTTGCCGGAAATGTTTCATTTGGATAATTACAGGAAGGTCTTTGAACGGCTTCCGTTATTCCACTATCTGTTCAACAGCTTTATCATTTCGGGGAGTGTGATGATCGGGCAATTGATCGTCTGCAGTCTGGCCGCGTATGCCTTTGTCTTCATACCCTTCAAAGGGCGGGATGTCCTTTTCTTTCTGTTCATATCAACGATGATGATTCCATGGGAAGCGACAATGATCCCTAATTTCCTTACGATACTGAAATTGGATTGGTTCAATACATACCAAGGGTTGACGTTCCCTTTTTTTGCGGCGGCCTTCGGTACTTTCCTGCTTAGGCAAAACTTTCTGACCATCCCTAAGGAACTGCATGAGGCATCCCGGATCGCCGGGCTCGGACCATTTCGCTTTTTCCTGAAAGTAGTGCTGCCGGTGTCAAAAACAAGCCTGGTGACACTCGGTGTTTATGCTTTTTTAACGACATGGAACCAATACTTGTGGCCGTTGCTTGTGACTACTAATGACTCGGTCAGAACTGTGCAAATCGGTCTGAAACAGCTGCAGACGCAAGAGATGGCATCCGATTGGGGGGTGGTCATGGCAGGGGTGATGGTTGTCATCATTCCGACTCTCATTTTGCTCTTCCTTGGACAGAAACAACTGCAAAAAGGGTTGACTCAAGGTGCTATAAAGTAAGTGAATCATATTTGAATGAAGGAGTGGTACGGAATGGTGATGAAGTCGAGGAATATCTTTTCTGTCAGTATAGTTATGGTGCTGTTGTTGCTTGCGGCCTGTTCAAATAGTGCAAACACAGAGAAGAGCAAGCCGGAAGATAAAAAGGAAGATGGCAGGACAGAGATCTCTTTCTGGCATGCGATGTCCGGAGCTGGCCAGGAGGCGATAGAGGAAGTGGTAAAGGACTTCAATGACTCGCAGGATGAGTATACTGTAAAAGCGGAATTTCAGGGTACTTATGAAGAATTGCTTCCAAAGTTCCGGAGTGTAGGCGGGACGAAGGATGCACCTGCAATCGTCCAGACCTTTGAAATCGGCACGAAATATATGATGGACAGCGGGTTTATTGAACCGGTTCAATCCTTTATCGATCAAGACGGGTATGATGTTTCACAACTTGAAGAGAATATCCTGAATTATTACAGGCTGGATGATCAGCTGTATTCTATGCCTTTCAACTCATCAACGCCTGTTCTTCTGTACAACAAAGATGCCTTCAAGGAAGCAGGACTGGATCCAGAGAAACCGCCGTCAACTTTCAATGAGGTAATCAAGGCAGCGGATGCTTTGACGAAGAAGAGAGGGGACAATACCGAGCAATATGGTTTTTCCATGCTTACCTATGGATGGTTTTTTGAAGAGCTGATCGCGACTCAGGGAGGTTTGTTCGTTAATGGAGAGAATGGCCGCAGCGGCAAGGTGACAGAGGCTGTCTTCAATGGCAAGGAAGGACTGCGGGTGTTTGAGTTTCTTAACAAGATGAACAAAGCTGAAACATTCGGCAATTTCGGCACAAATTGGGACGACATCCGTGCTGCTTTTCAAACTGGCAAGGTCGCCATGTATCTGGATTCATCAGCCGGGGTTGCCGACACTGTGAACACGGCTCCCTTTGAAGTCGGTGTCGGATATATTCCTCATGCTGATGAAGCGGAGCGGCAAGGTGTCATCATTGGAGGGGCGTCTTTATGGATGTCAAAAGGAATCGGCGAGGATAGCCATAAAGCTGCATGGGAATTCATGAAATATTTGCAGACGCCGGAAGCACAGGCGAAATGGCACGTCAATACCGGCTATTTTGCCATTAATCCGGCTGCTTATGACGAACAAATTGTGAAAGACAAATGGGCAGAATCACCGCAGCTGAAGGTGACTGTAGAACAGTTGCAGGACACGAAGCCCTCTGTGGCTACCCAGGGAGCGCTGATTAAAGTATTCCCAGAGGCCAGGCAGCAAATCGTCACTGCCCTAGAGAAGCTGTATCAGGGCGGAGATCCACAGCAATTGCTGGATCAGGCTGTCAAAGAAACGAACAAACAGATTGAGACTGCCAATAAGGTTGACTAAGAATGAAAAAAGCGTCCAGAATGGGTTCATCACCTTTCTAGGCGCTTTTACGAGTGCTTCGCTTTAAAAATATCAATAAGTTAAGCCATGCGACTTCATAAATAAAGCTCATGGAAAGCAGCAATAATGGTTTTCAAGATTGTCGATAACAAATGGTAAGACAAAAAAGGATAGCTCATGATGAGCCATCCTTTTTCATTCACTTATTTCATCTAATGGACGGAAATGGAAGGGATAACAGCCGAAATAGCGTCATACAGCTTCCTTATCGCTTTTTTGTAGTGATATTCATCGTTTTTTGTATCTATAGTGTCCCTTATTTGTAGTTTTATCATTTACGTTTAGGGGCACTGGTTATCCGAGTCTATTCAGGATGCTCCTTTTGCGGATGAAATAGTGATAGCGAACATGACCCCAGGCCGCAAGGACACCGATCCAATCTTTCAGGACATCGAATAAGGAAGCGGTCCTGTAAGAGTAGAAAGACTGATGGATTTCATCTGCGACTCCATATAAGGCCGCAATGACCGCGGCTAGCAGGCTGCTCCGTAAAGTCAGTCTGCTGTTTGCCGCTAATGCGATGGCAAACAGCAGATACAAAATGGCAAACTCTATAAGATGCATGCTCTCTTTCCATATGCTGTCCCATTTGGAATCAGGCAGAGCGACAAGTGCATCGGAAGGCAGGCTTGAAAGGACCCAAATAAGGATCATATATAGGATCGGTAATGCCCATAGGCTTCTTCGGATTGCTTTATTCATTGTACGTAACCCCTTCAATTAACATTGTTTCTATTGTACCATGAACAGTGAAAATAAAAATTTTTAAAATAATGTATATATTCATGTTGTCCTGAGCAAAATGGTTGCAGAGGTGATAAACATGAGAGAGGAAGAGAAAAAGCGTAAGTCTCAAAAATCAGGGATCAAACGCCTTCTTTCAAAGCGTTGGGCATTACCAGCCATCTATTTAGCGAGTGCAGCACTATTGCTGGCTGCAGTACTTTGGTTTCAGGACAGCAACAAAGATTTGACAGCGCCGGGTGATTCAGCGAAGGATAAGACTGAGCTCACAGGCAAAACAGATGATACAGAAGCCATTGAGGTGAACACAAAATCGGAAAACTTCGCATGGCCGGTTGCCGAGCAGGATCAAGTGGTAATCAAGAAAGAGTTTTACGATGTGAAAGGCAGCAAGGAAAGCCAGGAAAATGCACTGCTGCAATACGACAATAAGTTTGAAAAAAGCCGCGGAATTGATGTTAGTATGAAGGATGGCAAATCATTCGGAGTATTGGCTGCCGTCAGCGGCAAGGTGACAAAAGTACAAGAAGACACTCTGCTTGGAAATGTCATCGAAATTGACCATGGAAATGGAATCACTACATCTTATCAATCTGTCAATGACATAGCTGTCAAAGAAGGCGATAAGGTGGAAAAAGGGCAAAGTATCGCAAAAGCTGGGCAAAGCCTGATCAATCCTGAAGCAGGAGTTCATGTACATTTCGAAATCCGGAAAGACAGCGTGGCTGTAAATCCGGTCAATTATTTCGAAAAATCTGTAACGACCCTTGTGGAAGCAGAGGTTTTCAGCGCTGAATCATCTGAAGAAGATAAGGCAGAAGAGGCCCCTGAAGAAGATTCGGCTGAACAAACGGATGGAAGTGCCCCTGAAGAAGGGACTTCCGAGGAAGAATCCGGTGAATCAACAGATCAAAACGAAGAGAACTAATGCGGGGAGAGCAATTCAATTGCTCTCTTCAGACCGTTGGCAGGCATAGCTTACAGTCTGCCCCGTCAGCAAATAAAAACCTGAACTAGGAGAGCGCTGTCGTTGCTCTCTTTTTTTGTTTTAGGCTCGTCTTTTTTTCCTGCTGATTGACCTGAGCGGCTCATTAATCAGATAATATAAACAGAGGACTGGAAACGGAAATGAGGGACAATTATGGAGGAGAAAGTGGCGCTTGCCTTAGGAAACCATCCTATTTTCATGGATGGAGATGATGCTGGTGTGGAGCAATGCGAGGTACTTCATTTTAAGGCCGGGGAACGGATTCTGCATGGAAGCCAACAAAGAAAGGGTCTATATCTGGTCATAGACGGCCTTGCCGAAATTTATGTGGAATCTGAAAGGAATCAGCGGGATGAAGTGTTGGAGCTGGTCAAGCCGGGAGGGGTTTTTGGTTTTTCCAGCTTGTATGGATACTTGGTTGATGGGGTGGAGTCTACTCTGGATGTGACGGTTTCTGTCAGGGCATCCGAAGACTCCAATATTGTCATCATTCCTCTAGAAGTCATGAAGGAGAGGTTCTCATCAACAAAGGTTAAGGATTACTTATTCCAGCAAACTACAGCCAGGTTAAGAGATGTGTATGGATCGCTTGCTGAACAGGTTGCATTGTCAGAAGATTATGGCGACCGCGAGACGATTGTTTTGCGGGTGCATGATGTCATGTCGCAGGCTCTGGTGACATGTCCTAAAGATGCGACCATCCAGGAAGCAGGCGCCATCATGGCAACTAACCGGGTCAGCTCTGTCTTGGTCATGGACGAGGAGAAGTTGTTAGGCATTGCAACGGAACGGGACCTGGTCGAAAGAGTTATTGCTGCCGGTCGTTCGTTGACTGTTAAGATACAAGATGTAATGACGGAACAGCCATTCACCATATCGCGTGACTCTTATTATTATGAAGCTCTGTCAGCCCTGATTCTTAAAGGCGTCAAACATCTGCCGGTCATGGACGGCCAGCAGGTATGTGGAATGGTTGCGTTGTCCGATCTGTTGAGGAAGAAGAATGAAGGCATCATGAAGACGTTGAACAGTATAGAAAACGCTGATGCGGAGAAACTTCCGGCCATAAAGGATGCCATCTATGCAGTGCTAGAAACACTTTTGAAAGAAAAAGTCCCCTGCGCAGACTTGCTGGATACCATCACCAAGCTGTATGATCGCCTGATAGCCCGGGCAGTCAGGCTGAGTGTGGAAGATGTCAGAAGAATAACAGGGTGGGAGCCTCCTTGCCGCTTCAATCTCTATACGATGGGAAGCTCAGGCAGACGGGAACAATTTATCCTGACAGACCAGGACCATTTTCTCGTCTATGAGGATCATCGGGCTTCCGAATACTTCAAAATGCTCGGGAAGCTGATTGTTAAATATATGGAATTGGCCGGGTATGAACGCTGCCAGGGACTCATGATGTCGAGTGAAGCCGACTGGAGAGGGAGTGTGGATGAATGGGAGAGAAGGGTAAGAGAATGGGGTACCCGATCTAGCGAGGAAGACTTGCTGAATGCCATCAATTTTTTCTCCTACCGGCTTGTTTACGGGAATGAAGAATTGCATCAGCGCTTCGACCAAGCAATGGGAAACATCATCAAGCACCATCAGATGTTTCTGTACCGATTGGCTGAAGTGGAGAGGGGCCGACCTGTTGTCATGCTGAATCAACCGATTTTGTCCATGTTCAGGCTCGGAAAAAAAAGAATTGATATGAAAAAGCAGATTTTATTCCCATACCATCATGGGCTGCAGATTTTCTCAATGGTGCACGGAATCTATTCAGGGACACCGTTTGAACGTTTAGATGCACTTGTTCGAAGCGGTGTGCTGGAGGAAAGCTATGCAAGTGATATGAAAGAAGCAATGGGATTTGTTTTGTCTTTATATGTAAGGCAGAAATGGAAGGAATTTAAAGAGGGTGGTGAATTGTCATCTGTTCTCGTCATCCATACATTGTCAACATGGGAAAGGGAAGAATTATTCACAAGTATGAAGCTTCTGAAAGAACTTCAATCAAAAGTATTTTTCCATTTTCGCATGAAGATTTAGATGGGGGGAGTTATCATGTTCCTTTTGCGCCAAAATATGGATTGTCCGTTGAATTATGAAAATACGCCTCTCTCTACGCCATTTGAAGAGCTAACTTTTACCGTATTCGATACGGAGACGACAGGGTTTCAAGTGCAGAGGTATGATCGTATGATTGAAATAGGGGCTGTCATTGTCAAGGGGCTTACCGTCATGGAGGAAAAGCAATTTCAAATGTATGTGAATCCGGATAGGCAAATTTCTCGGGAAATAACAGACTTGACGTCGATTACAAACGAAATGGTCAAGAATGCCCCTGATGCGCTGACAGCAATCGCCAGTTTCTTTGAATTTGTTGAAAAAAGTAATAGTGTCGGGTTTGTCGGCCATTATGTTGACTTTGATATGCGTGTCATAAAAAGCGAACTGAAACGCGGGAAGTTAACCTACCGGAAATACATGTCCATTGATACGATCAGTCTTCTGGAAAGATTTCCGTTTGCTGAGCAAAAGCTGGATCTGGGGCAATATGCCGAATTGTTCCAGACTAGGGCCTATAAAAGACATTCTGCTATCGGGGATGCGTTAACGACTGCTTATCTGTTTGTCGATTTACTGACTAGACTGAAACAACAGGGCATCAGGACTTTCGGTGACTTGTTGAGGGTTGGGAAATGAATGAAATGGGCCGTCCAGGTTCGTAGTATGTTCAAATAATCCAGGTATGCCTTGTCCTTCTTGCGTTTTTCGTGCATAAACCATCGCCCAAGCTAATAAAATGAAACAAACCTTACAAAGAGAGTGGCTGAGGTGAGGAGTCGTTAAGACACACGACATGATCCTTCAATTATATATCTTTCTAACTTGGAGAGAAAATACTAATACATCAACAAGAGGCGGATCTCATTTCACACTTCTTACATCCAATTCAGGGAGGTAGAGTGGTGTGCACGATTACATCAAAGAAAGAACAATCAAGATCGGCAAGTATATCGTGGAGACAAAGAAAACGGTTCGCGTCATCGCGAAGGAATTCGGAGTATCCAAAAGTACAGTCCATAAAGATTTGACAGAGAGGCTCCCCTCGATTAATCAGGAGCTGGCCAATGAAGTGAAAGAAATATTAGATTACCACAAGTCAATCAGGCATCTGAGAGGAGGGGAAGCGACTAAGCTAAAATACAAGAAACCGGAAGAAGAGACAGTACAATGATCCATTTCCCATTTCTGCAGAGGATACATTCCCTGCAGTTTTTCTTCGTTTTTCCCCGGCTGGGCTCACTCCATGTCATAAACAGAACACAAAAATCGACAAATTGCAACTTTTTATGAAAATACACTTACTTATGACATATGGGTATGATAAAATTAAACATTAGGATAGACAGCCGTAAATGTACGTATTTGAGGAGGAAATGAGACCATGTTTGCAAGGGATATCGGAATTGACCTCGGTACTGCCAATGTGTTGATTCATGTCAAAGGAAAAGGAATTGTGTTGAACGAACCATCTGTCGTTGCTATAGATAAAAACACAAACCGTGTATTGGCAGTTGGAGAGGAAGCTAGACGCATGGTTGGCCGGACACCGGGCAATATCACTGCGATCAGACCATTGAAAGATGGCGTAATTGCTGATTTTGACATTACGGAAGCAATGTTGAAGCATTTTATTAATAAACTGAACGTAAAAGGTTTCTTATCAAAGCCAAGGATATTGATTTGTTGCCCGACGAACATCACAAGCGTTGAGCAGAAAGCAATCAAAGAAGCTGCTGAAAAAAGCGGCGGCAAGAAAATATTCCTTGAAGAAGAGCCTAAAGTGGCGGCAATCGGTGCCGGTATGGATATCTTCCAGCCGAGCGGCAACATGGTAGTCGACATTGGTGGGGGCACTACAGATATCGCTGTACTGTCCATGGGTGATATTGTGACATCATCATCCATCAAAATGGCAGGGGACAAATTTGACAACGAAATTCTGAATTACATAAAGCGGAAGTATAAATTACTGATCGGTGAGCGCACAGCTGAAAATATCAAGATCCAGGTAGCGACTGTATTCAAAGGCTCCCGCAATGAATCAATTGAAATCCGGGGGCGTGACATGGTATCAGGATTACCTCGTACGATCAGCGTTAACTCAGAAGAAATTGAAGGAGCACTACGTGAATCAGTTTCTGTCATCGTTCAGGCAGCTAAAGGTGTCCTTGAACAGACTCCACCGGAATTGTCTGCGGATATCATTGACCGCGGTATCATCCTGACAGGCGGCGGTGCGTCTCTTCATGGAATTGACATGCTTCTTGCAGAAGAATTGAAAGTGCCTGTGCTTGTAGCAGACAATCCAATGGATTGTGTAGCAATCGGAACAGGTATCATGCTTGATAATATGGATAAAATCTCTTCTCGCCGTTTGGGGTGAGTCTTAGAAGCGCCTTGTGGTAACAAGGCGCTTTTTTAGATTCAAAAGAAGCAATGAAGGATGTATGAATCGGCAATATGTGACTTAAGGGCGACAAAATAAATAGGTCTTTAATCCTATTTCTGAATTGTTAGATAAAAAATGACTTACATGAACCGATGTTATATATAATGAAAATAGACTGAATTGCGCGGAATACAGGGGGATTAACAAATGCTACGAGGATTCTATACAGCTGCTTCCGGGATGATCACTCAGCAAAGGCGGACGGAGATGTTGACGAACAATATCTCGAATGCCAATACAATAGGGTTTAAGACAGACCAGTCCACAATAAGGGCCTTCCCGGAGATGCTTCTTCAGGAATTCAGCAAATCTAAGGCGGATATGATCGGGCAGGCAGGCAAATCAAGATTTGTCGGGGGAGTGAACACGGGCGTATATGTTCAGGAAACATTGCCTGCTTTCACTCAGGGTGATTTGGCGCAGACCGGACAGGCCACTGATTTGGCATTACAGCATGTGTTTATGCCTGTGAATGCTTCGAACGGAAAAGAGGCATCGGTGTTTTTTGTTGTTGATCATGGCGGGGGTAACATCTCCTATACGAGAAACGGCAGCTTCACACTGGATCAGCAAGGATACCTGACAACAGCTGCCGGACACTATGTCCTCGATCAACAGGGGCAACGTATCCAGCTGAGCAGTAATGAATTTACAGTCGATGAAAACGGGACAATTCGGCAAGGTGAAGAGCTGGTCGCGTCTTTAGGCATTGCTTATGCCGATAATCCCCATGTCTTGGAGAAAAAGGGGAACGGACTTTATGAGAGATCTGACGGCAATGCTTTACCCTTATACGGAACGGTCGACACAGATGCAGCTTTTCGTGTTTCTCAGGGAATGGTTGAAAAATCCAACGTCGATGTCACCAGGTCAATGACGGAGATGATGGCCGCTTACCGTTCATTCGAAGCAAACCAAAAAGTGCTGCAAGCCTACGACCAAAGTTTACAGAAGACAGTCGGCGAAATAGGAAGAATCTAATGAGGCAGGATGCGAGGGATAATCAATGAACAGAATGCTGATCACAGCCACAAATACTATGTCGCAGCTGCAGAAAAAAATTGACGTAATCGGATCTAATTTGGGCAATGCAGAAACGACCGGTTATAAAGCTAAAGAATCCTACTTTAATGATTTGCTGTATCAGCATTTCAATAACCAGCCCCGGGCTGATAAGGAGAGGGGCCGTTTGACTGCAAATGGCATCCAGATGGGGGTCGGCGCACAGTTGGGATTACTGAAGGTGAATACAAGCCAAGGATCCTTTAAAGAAACCGGAAGGGACTTAGATGTGGCATTGACGAAAAGGGACTTGTTTTTTAAGGTCAGTGTAGATGGAGAGGTGCAATATACAAGGGATGGGGCTTTTTATTTATCCCCTGGCCTGGACGGCGGCTATCGCCTTGTCACTTCCAGCGGTCATTTTATACTTGATGAAAATAATGAGCCTATTTCTTTTCATGAAGACGTACAAACGATAACATTTGGAGATAGAGGGACAGTTTCGGCAACTCTGTCGAGCGGAGTTTCTCAGCCCTTTGAATTAGGGATTGTTTCTGTCCAGAATCCGCAATACATGGAGCAAAAGAGTGCGAATGTGTATGGGATAGCTGATGCTTTGCCCGGGGTAAATGTGGAGGCTGATGACGTTTTGACGGCCCTGGATGGGGCGCTTCGTCAAAATATTTCGATCCGGCAAGGTGCACTGGAAGCTTCCAATGTTGATATGGCAAAGGAAATGACGGATCTGATCACTGTTCAAAGGCAATACCAGATGCAATCGCGCTCGGTAACAATTGCCGATCAGATGCAAGGTCTGATCAATGGCGTACGATAAAGGAGAAATGGGATAACATGGAACAAAACATCGTATCCAGAGAAGAACAAAGAAAAACAGAGGCTATTGATAAGCAATCCAGAATACGTCTGCGCCTAATACCGATCTGGCTGCGGATTATCCTGTTTGTTTTAATTGTCGCCTTATCTGCATTATGTGGTGCCATCGTAGGCTTCAGTGTGATGGGGGACGGCAATCTCTCGCAAGTTTTTGAGAAAGAGACCTGGACTCACATCAGGGACTTGGTAAATAAAGATGTATAAAGAGGCGGTTCCAGGACTGGGATCGCCTTTTTTGTTTGTTCCGCATACATTATCGCTGGTTTCTTGGGGGTCCTATAACGCTGATTATATTTACAAATATGATAAAATATGGAATGTAAAGAAGAAATATTTGATTGGAGGAAAAAGAGAGCGATGCTGGATATAAACGAAATAAAAGAAATCATACCACATAGGTACCCTTTTTTGCTGGTCGATAAAATTATCGAGCTAGAAGAGGGGAAAAGGGCGGTCGGTATTAAAAATGTGACGGCCAATGAAGAATTTTTCAATGGGCATTTTCCGGATTATCCGGTCATGCCAGGTGTCTTGATTATTGAAGCATTGGCGCAGGTCGGAGCAGTGGCTTTATTGAAGAAGGAAGAAAATAAAGGGAAAATCGGCTTTTTGGCGGGTATCGACAATTGCCGAATCAAAAAACAGGTGAAGCCTGGAGACCAGTTGAGGCTTGAGGTTGAACTGACTAGGTTGCGCAATTCTTTTGGCAAGGGAAAGGCTGTAGCGACAGTTGATGGGGAAACAGCATGCGAGGTGGAGATATCTTTTGCATTAGGTGACAAGTGATAAATTCAATTATAATTTTTACCATCATGTAACTTTTTCTGTCTGTTGGGCAAAATACGATAGACCCTACATAGGTCAAAACAACAGAAAGGAGAAAGATATATGAAGAAACTGATGGCTTTAATGAGTGGCTGCGCCCTAACCGCTATGCTGTTGACAGGTTGCGGAAACGATGACAACAACACCGACACAAATGATGTGGAAAATGGTGTGAATGACGCCACGGATGATGTCGAAAACGGCGTGAATGACGTGGAGGATAACGTGGAAAACGGTATTAACGATCTAGACAATGATGTAAACGACGGTCTGGATCATGATGCGGACGGCATAATGGATGATAACGATACTACAAAAGATAATGGCGATGTATCGGATGATGCCGATATTAACGATAACCGTGACAGGAAATAAGATATAAATAATAATCCGGATAGCTATAAGCTGTCCGGATTATTATTTAGGAACCGGGAGCGCAGGACGGGTCCTGATTTTTTCCTTATAGGCAGCCAACAGTTCTTCCCCTTTCAGACCTTCATCGAGCAGATGCTGCAACAGCCGCTCTGAGTAGCCGATCTGTGTGTAGATAATCGTCCCTTCAAACAGGATGCTATAGAAGTCCTCAACTTTTTTAATCGTTTTCAAGGTTGCCTGGAATGCCGCAGGGTTGTTATCCGGCTTAGATATGACCGCTTGAAGTTTCATGTTCATAGGCTGTTTCAAGTAGGGTTCTATAGCGCCGTAATCATCCGCATGCACAAACCCTTCCAGCAGCCACCGACTTTTATCATCTTCCATATTGATGACCAAACCTTCTGATAATTTTACGTCCACCAGTTGATCATTGGAAGCATATATGCGCAGGGAGACGAGTTTGAATGATTTCATGTAACCCCTCCATTTCCTTTTGCTCACTTACATTTAGTTCATTATAACATAGTTGCCTGAACATGCAGTGTTACGTACTGCTCATTCATCAATGGACAAATATTTTTAGAGAACATGTTATTTTTACACTTTGGGCTGTTTTGCTTCCTCAAAACCGCGGATTGCGTCGGGAAACTCTGTTTTTGGGTTAAAAGTGGGTTATTTTGAAAGAAATAGTTCATTTTACCTATTGAAGGATATGAAGTATGATGTAGCCATACCGATGAGGAAGGAGCTTAAAGTATGATCAATCAAGCAATTTTGGTGGGGAGGCTTACAAAGGACCCTGAATTGAGGTATACACCTGACGGTCATGCCGTATCCAATGTAACAGTGGCATTAAACAGGAATTTTAAAAATAATGCTGGTGAATATGAGGCGGATTTTGTACAGTGCACTGTGTGGAAAAAGACAGCCGAGAATATGGCTCTGTATTGCCAAAAAGGTTCAGTGGTCGGTATCACAGGGAGGATTCAGTCCCGCAAATACGAAAATCAGGAAGGAAGGATCGTATACGTCACAGAAGTAGTGGCTGAATATGTCCGCTTCCTCGATGGCAAGAAAGCAACAGATACCGATTGGCCATCGGACTCTGCAGAAATCGTTATGCCGGTCCGATGAGTGTAAGAAGAGAAAGGCCCGACAGCCAAAATCTCCATTACCGGGATATAGAAGTATTGATCGGGGACCTGATTACATTAACAGCAAAAGCACAAGTGAAAATCGGCTCCTGCGAAGCGGCCGTCCAAAGGCTTCAGGAACGTCTGCAGCTTCTAGAAGAGGAACGGTCCACAGGAAAATCCTCCAGTTAGATCATTCGAAGACCACAACACTGAAACTCCTCTTTTATTCCTCGATACCCTCCCACGCAGCACACCCTCTATATAAAGAGAGAACAACATCCTCATGTAGGCTGCTTCTGCAGCCTTTTGTTTTTCAGGAACAAGAGGGAACCCCCGGTTTCTATCTGCCGGGGGTTATCATTGCTCAAGCGCGACCAACTGCCGCAGCTCGTCATTGTTCAATTCCGTAATCCAACTTTCGCCGCTGATAATCTCATCATTCAGCTTTTGCTTCTGGTCGATCATTTTATCTATTTTTTCTTCCAGAGTACCGGTGGCAATCAGCTTATGGACATGGACGAACCGTTTTTGTCCGATCCGGTATGCACGGTCGGTAGCCTGATTTTCGACAGCGGGATTCCACCAGCGGTCGTAATGGATGACATGATTGGCATTTGTCAGGTTCAGACCTGTACCCCCTGCTTTTAAGGAGAGGATGAAAATAGGGAAGTCCCCGTTCTGGAAACCTTCAATCATTTCATCTCTTTTCTTCTTGCCGAGACTTCCGTTCAGGAATAGCACTTTCCTGCCATAGGCAGTTTCGAGAAGCTGCTGAATCATTTCTCCCATACCGATGTATTGAGTGAAGATCAAGCAGCTCTCCTTCTGCTCCATGACCGAATCAACCAGCTCGAACAGCTTGCTGAGCTTGCCGGACCGCAATGTTGGATCCGCAATTTTTTCTTCCTTCAAGTATAATGCCGGGTGATTGCAGAGTTGTTTCAACTTTCCGATCATCTGCAAAATCAGCCCTTTGCGCTCAAAGCCATTCATTTTTTCAATCTTATTGAAGGTGTCCTTAATATGTTGTTCGTAAAGAGATGCCTGTTCCGGTGTCAATGGGACAAATTCCTTCTGTTCAATTTTGTCCGGCAGGTTAAGGGCTACATCCTGATCTTTCTTCGTTCGACGAAGCAGGAATGGCTGAATGATAGTCTGCAGCTCTTTTATTCTTTCTGTCTGTCCATCGCGTTCAATGCTTGTTACAAATCGCTCCTGGAAAGTTTTCAGCGAACCAAGATATCCTTTATTGATGAAATCGAAGATCGCCCATAGTTCACTAAGGCGGTTTTCCATCGGTGTTCCGGTCAGGGCGATAGGATGGGCCCCTTTCAATTTCCTTACAGACCTCGATTGTTTTGTGCCGGCATTCTTGATATTCTGGGCTTCGTCAATAATGATGCTGTTCCAGCAGACAGATGAAAGCTGTTCTTGGTCAATATGCGTCATCCCATATGAAGTCAAGATGACATCATAGTCGTTTATATAACGGTTAAATTCTTCTCCTTTGGCACGTTGGGAACCGTAGTACAATCCTACTTTCAAGGAAGGAGCGAAACGTTCCAGCTCCTTCTGCCAATTCCCGAGAACAGATGTCGGGCAGACAATCAACGATGTGTTGGTTACAGGAAGTGCTTTGTTTTGGATCGGGTTCTTACCAATGGATAGCAGGTAGGAAATGACCTGTATTGTTTTACCGAGACCCATATCATCCGCCAGGCATGCTCCGAAGCCATACTGGCGAAGGAACAGAAGCCAGCTCAGCCCCTGTAGCTGGTATGGGCGCAATTCACCGCGGAGGGTATCAGGCACATTGGCAGTTGGTATCTCTTTGATTTTTTGTAAAGAAGAAACCAGGCGTTTCAGATCCTGATTGAGATCGAATTGAATTTTCATCATTTCATGAAGATCTTCTTCTTCCTCAGTCTCTTCTTCAGTAAGTTCCTGGTAGAATACATCGCTAAAGGAGATGCCTTTTTGTTCGGCCGTCTTCATCAGTGTTTGGATGTGGCGGATCAGTTCGGAATCCAGCTTCACCCATTGACCATTTACATAGATGAGCCTGCGTTTGTTTTCCACCAGTTCAGCGAACTCGGCCTCGGTTAATTCGGCGCCATTCATGGATATTCTCCAATCGAAATCCATTAATGCATTCAGGCCGACAAATGATTTGCCCTTAGAGGCAGTATTGCTTACCTTTGCCTTCAGGCGGATGGAAGATTTTTTGATGTCTGTCCACCAGGAAGGCAGAAGGATCGTGGCTCCTACAAAGAGAAGCTTCTCGCTCCCTTCTGTGAGGAATTGCCAGGCTTCTGCTTCTGAAAGATTCCTTTTTAGTTTCCCATTCTCTTCTAGAGAGGGAACCAGCGCCAGCCAACCGGTAATCTCCTGTTTAATTTCTCTTTCATGAGGTGCCCAGGTTTTTGGCAGTTTGTGTCGTCCGTATATTTTTGTCTGGCTTTCATTTTTTAAGGAGCGGAGGACAACCTCAAGGGACCAATCACCCTCGCCGCTTGGTGGCTCGATGATTCTGAGTCCGATTGTGAATGGAAGCGGGTTTTCAGTGTAGCCGATCCATCTTTTCCAGCGATCTTCCGTAAAATGGTTTTGCAGTTCGTCGGCTGACAGTTGGGATTGCATCAGCAATTGGTGGGCTTTTTCCCATTTGGCGCGGCTATCGGGTGAACGATCCAGTTTTTCAGATATGCTATCGTTGTACCACTTTTCAACAAAATGATAAGTTGTCAGGCTGCTGTCCGGAATCTCGCTGTTCCAATGGGCGGTATCAAATTCCCCTAAAATGGAAGCGGGCAGACCCCATGGAAGCCGATTTTCCAATAATCCGGCAAAGTCAGGGACCGGAATATCATCTTCGATGGCTTCCTTAATGGCCGGAGCAGTGCTTAGACAAAGCGAGGAAAGGTCATCCCATTCCCATTGAATGAATGAAAGGAAATTTTCCTGAGAAAAAAGGGACATCAGTCCTGAGCCTCGCAGTTTAATGCCTTCACGATGATCAATGGTTGCATACTCGAGAAAACTGCCGTGAAAACTAACTTCATCCCAGGCGAAAAGTTGCTTGCTGTATTCTTTCGGATGCAAGAGGACGCCCTCTTCTGTATAGGCTGTCAGGAAGTAGCCGCCGGTATCCAGCAACTCTGTGTGTATGGTGATTTTATTCAGCATCGATTAGCTTTCCCCTTTTCAATTCTTCTTGGAAGGCCCGAAGCCGTTTGTGGGACGTTTGGATCCGTTCCATGTAGATGTCCCAATCGTCCATCCGCTTTGTTTTTTTGCAGATTGACCGTATTTTCTTCAGGTATCGGACGGCGGCGCGGTAGCTTTGCCTGTTTTTATGGTCGATTTTTGTGTTGACTACGGTTGTATACAGAGGGAGCAGGAGGCTGGGGTCCGATTGCTGGACTGTCCGGATATCCTCGGCATTGATGTATTCAAGGTCGATGTTATTGAATAAGTGCAGTTCGACCCATTTCTTATGTGCCTCTTGTTCAAGCAGATACCTGCTGTATGGAACAAAACTGTATGGCAGGCACTGTCCGCAAAACTGTTCGAAGATGTCCTCCTTGCCGCGATTATGGCAAAAGCGGCGGATATGTGGAATGACTGACTGTATGAAGTCCCTCTTATGGTAATAATTTATGGAGCTCCCCATGTATTCCTTCATATGTTCTAGGATAAACAGAATCAATGGAGACTTATCCCGTTCAAGTTTTTGCAGCCAATACTTAATGGCCGGATATTGTTCCGGTTGCAGATGCTTTAGGAAATATTGAAGTTCCTCATCCTGATTTGTCAATAAAGACAAGTGTATGGCTGCTATCAGGAGACTGCGGCGATTGGAGTTTTCTTCGCCTTCCCATTTTTGGCGAAGTCTTTGCAGCTCTTCCATTCGCCATCGGTTCTCTCTCAATAAATCTGTCCATATATCTCTGTAAGCATCCAAGCAGACATTTTCGGCAGAATTGCTTTCAAGCAGACGTATGGCATCGTGGCGGATCCCCTGGAAGAAAGAATCAAAAGCAAAAGGACGCACACTGCGGGTTAATGGTCCGAGCGTTGTCATCATCCGGTCCAATGTCCATTCTGCCTCTTTTTCGAGGAAGTACCGGGCCGAGTGTCCTGTGTCATCATTTTCCATGCTTTCTGCAGCAAAGAGCAGCGACTGGAATTGGCTGATGAATATATAAAGGAGCTTCCATTCTGAATCCAGCGGCATCTTTGACTTCAGCCGTTGCAGGTATGTATCCCATTTGACGGCTAGTGTATACGTTGACTGAGACAGATGATAACCGACTTGCTTGCGGTAGGTTGACTTCATATAAGAAACCCATGACTCATACGTATTTTCCACTTTTGGTTCCTCTTGCAGCAGCTCTTTGGCCCTTCTGAGTTGTGCCGTACCTTCCGGTAAAGGCTGATGGCCGTTTTTCCAGGTATGGATCCAATCGCTGATAGAATAGTACTGTTCATAGCCTTTAAAGAAAACGGCCATTTGGTGCCGGCATGGTTCTGCTTGTTTGCATGTGCAAGTGCTCATGGCAGGAAAAGCCAAATCCAGTTTGACATGGCAAGGGACAACGTCTTGGACAGTCGCAGACAAGAACTCTTTGTTTTCTTCCAGTCTGTTCACTAATTCCTGTCTGTATAGAATCAACCCCCGCTGGACGGACACGATGTCCTGCGGCGATTGCGGATTCATTGTATTTTTTAATTCTGTACTGTAAAACAGCAGTTCTTCTGACATGGATATTTTCAACCCCGTTCTACAAATTCTACATAACCAGTATGGTCAATTGGCCAATTGTTTTATCCCGGTGCTATTAAAAATGGGTATTATTCCGAAGTAATCTGGGAAATGGGAATAATTAGCCCCATTTTGAACTGCTCCCAAAAAAGACCTTCTTTACATTATACGATATTACCTGGGGGATAAGAAAGTTATGCCTCCTATTGCTTGCAGGCCTAAAAAAGGAAATGGATGTTTAGCAAACTTTTTCTGAGGGTATCTGATAATATGGCATGTGAACTGAAATATGAGCAACCTTAAGATTAAAGGAGAGAACATATGAAACGCGGCACAGAGTTGATCACAAAAAGAAAAACTATCGCAAACCTGAGAGGAAAGCAGCCCGAGAAGAAATTGACGAAGGAGTTTCTCAACAGTTTGAAAAATATATCGAAATAACAGGTCTCTATTCTATGAAATAGGGATCTTTTTTTGAAAAAAGAGGTGTACAGAATGAGTATAGTTGAGGCGAAGGAAAAAGATAAGAATTTGGTGCAGACCAGGCTCCAATTCACCTTCCCTTTTTCGTTGAGGAAAGGGAACAATCTTAGTTTAATCAAATTGTTGTTTCAGGCAGGGTATACTTTTTTCCTGTTGAAGGATACTGATCAAGAAAGCAGTTACTATGGGGGCGCCCGTATTTCACACCGCCAGCTGGAGCGGTTTTTTTTGCCGAATATCGAGAAGATCCTTTTTCCTGCCAGCTTTGAAGATTCTTTTGGATTAAGAAGGATGTCAAAGGCAGTCCATATAAACGGGACCTTTTCTGCTGAATACATAGAGACTGATTTCGTCATCTCGTCTGTGGACGTGGTCATATGCCCTTATCAGATTGGGCTGATCAATATTCGCGTGGATCTCCCTTCCGGCACGACGTTGACGGAATCGCTTGAGTTCGCATCGGAATTCCGAATTATGGAACCGATTGGGGAGAAAGAGTCGGCAAGGGAAATCATACATGAAGGAAGCAGCTACAAAAAGATGATGGATTTCATCTTTCATGCTGTATGTCCGCAAGTAAGGGATTATATGAAGGATGAGAAAGAGACTTCACCATACTTTGGGAGTCTGCCCTTTTTTATGGATGAGCGGATGTTCATGATTGGCTTTTTCCATTCAGATACGGAAGAAGGAATCAAGAAGGATGAATTATTCAGGATCGGACATGTCTATGGGTATGATCACCAAGGCGATCCTTTGGTCGGTGCCAGTGACGAAGAATATATTAACGATTACTACAAAAGAAATGTCTATTCCCGTTGGGGAGCAGAAACATATTACGTAGTAAGTGACTATACCTTTTCGTGCATTACAAAGTGCAAGCAGGATGGCTTTAGCAGCGAGCTGCTGAACAGTATGTATGGAATCCATTATTATTCAATTCTCTATTACTATTATTATAAGATTGTCCTCATGAAGTTGAGTTATGAGCAGTCCTCTCTGGACCTGGACAATAGGCCAGAAAAAATTGAAAAATTGATTATGAAGATCAGCGACTTTTCAGCGAAGTATTACTTTCACGAAGTAAATAGCACCACTTCCGGAAAAGAGATATACGAAATGGTCAAGCAAATTTTTCATATTGAGCAGAACTATAATCATGTCGCTCGCACCTTAAATGATATGTTCAAGAATTACAACAATATAATTTTGCAACGCAGAAATTTTCTGCTGCAAATCTTGACCTTGTATACAGTTGTGGCCGGAATATACGGTATGAACCTAGCCATTCCCGATTGGGAGCATCAGCTGGGATGGTCTTATATAGCTGATTATAATCTTCTTGAGTGGATCGCTTTGCTAGTAGCTGTATCAGGCATCGGGATCGGTATAGTTTTAGGCTATTCTTCCTTTGCTGGATGGATCCGGGGCTGGAGAAATAAAAGGAAGGATGAGTAGGAAAACCTCTCAGTTGGTGACACCGGTGCTGTTCGATCCACTGAACTGCGCAGATGTCGAAGTAAGAACGAATGACTATATACTGAATCGGCAATGAAAGGGCTGAAGGCTCTTCATCAATCGATTGATGAATTGCAGGAATACCTCATTTATATGTTGCAGGAGAAAGCGCCGCCTGCACAGATAATTGAAGAAATATCCGAGAAAAACGGGCTGGGGCGTTCTGTGAAGAAGTAAGGACGTACGGGTAATGCATGATGAGGGAGCGGATGTCCCTGTTATGGTTATTGGCGACGGGTAAAAAAATCCGGGAGGAATGTTAAGAAAAAGCTAGAGAACTGGGAGTAGACTATGTTCACACAGAACTCTTGAATGGTTTCTATGATTCTATTCTGGCTCTTGTGAGAATCATAGCAGAAAAAACGAAAAGGGACCGTAGTTAGCTGAAAACGAAGATCTGTAGATGGAATACAGGTCTTTTTTGCTATTTATATAATTGCGAATGATATTTTTGGAAAAATTTTCTAAAAAAACGAAAGAAGCAGAAACAAAGAGAAAAGGATAGAAAAAAAGCTATTTCTATACATTTTCGAGCCTTTTTAGATATTTACATTTTCAACCAATATGGGATAAATTTTTACTACCCGGTTCTCTGGGAAGATATGATTATTGGCTGCTAGGGTTTGACAGAGTATTCTTCACCATTATTAGGACCAGGATTTCAGGTCAGGAGGAATGGGAAATGGGAATAATCAGCGGTAAAGTGGCTTCTATGGTTATGGCAGGGACATTGGTAGCAGGCGGGGCAGCCGGGATAGTGAGCATGACCTATGATGGAGGCAATGCCTTGAAAACGGTCAGGTTGTGGATGATGGATGAAAGTTCCAAAGTCCAAGACTTTGATCAGGCAGAAAGTAAACTCTTGGCCAAGATTTCTGCATTAAAGGATGCAGCATCCATCAAAATTGTTGAAGCAAATGAATTGATTGCCGGCAAGAACACACTTATCCAGGATAAAGACCAAATCATAGCCAACTTAGAGCAGGAAATTGAAGCATATTTGCAGCAAATTACTGAACTGAATGCAGAGATCGAAAACCTGACTGGAGAAAATGGCCGGTTGCAGGCAGAGCTAGACTCCAAAATAGCCGAATTGCAAGAAACGAAAGAACAGCTTGAACAAGCGTACGGGCAGATTGTAGCTTTACAGGAGGAAATCGGTTCATTGACGGCAGAAAACGAGCGTTTGAATCAGGAATTGGATAAAGCCAATGGTGAAATTTCAAAAGCGAATAATGATGCCGAAGCAACAAAAGCATTTATCAATCAGGTGAAGACAGAAAACCATAATCCGATGAGCGAGGAGGAAATCGAAGCGATTGACGTAACCCTCCCGGATGTGGTTGATGAGAATCAGGCAGAGTAAGCAGCGTCGGCTCTAACATACCGAAAGCGGGCAGCCGACGAATGTTATAAACTGATAATATACAATAAAATGGGTGGGGGAAACGAATTGTTTTCCCCACCCATTTTATTGACACGGAAGCCCCTTATTAGGATTTCAAAGCTTCTTCTGTGATTTTCTCGATGTCAACAGTTGTAATCATATCTTCTGCGACCATTTCCGGCAGGACGTGCTCCAGGAAATAGTCAACGCATGCAAGTTTGATCTGTTTAATCGCAATCAAGGCATCACGATAGATTTCAACGAAGACGGGCTCGGCGTTCCCCCGTTGAATTTCGGTGAAAGCTTCATAAACCTGGTCAATTTTATCGGCAACAGCCAGGATTTTGCCCTCTACTGTCAGGTCTTTCCCCTCTTTGATGCGATCTCGATACACACCCTTAAACTCATCAGGGAACTCTGACTCGATAAAGTTGGCAGTCATCCCTTCTTCCACTTTGTGCAGCATCGATCTGATTTCCGGTGTCCAATATTTGACCGGTGTTTTGATGTCGCCGATAAATATTTCGGCATAATCATGATTCAAGGCTTTTTCGTACAACAGCTTCCAATCAATTTCTGTCCCATTCTGAGCTTCTACAGTGCCGAGGAATTGGGCATACATCGTCACCTTGAATGAATGGCTTGCAACAGTATGCCGCTCAAACATAAATTCACCAGGACAACGTTCAATTCTTTCTAATTTTGTCAGACTCTTAAAGTATGTGTGGATTCCCATTGCAAACACTCCTTTTTCATTTAAGAGATAGTTTTGTCTCCCTATATATAGAGAAAGAGAACCACTTCAGACCGAGGGGCTCTCTTTGTTCATGAATTCACGAAATATAAATATATTTCTAATTATAATAACCTATAAGTATTAAAAAAATCAATTAAAAACCGAATATCACATATACATAATCTTAAAGATCTATTTAATGGATTTAAAGTTTCGATCTTTTTTACTATTTTATGGTATTTTGCATCAATTGATTGGAAAACTATTTATAATCGAAGATGAAAGCCTGTCAGGCTATAATTTCACAAAGGGAGAGGTTATATGGAGATCCGGTCTAAGCTTTATCGGAGGTTTGCGGCACTGGCAATTATTTTAGTGCTGTGTGGAACGATGTTTGTCCCGAGCGGGGCGTCAGCCTCATCTTTTACAAATGGAAAGACAGATTATCAGGAAGTAATCAATTATGTGAAGAAACAAGGGGTTAAGGGAATTCCTTCTTCCGCTCAACATCAGCAGAAGCCTGTCAAACGGGTGGAAGCAGCGGTTATGCTGTCGCAATTGCTTGGGTTGGACGGGAAGAAGTCCAAAGATGCTGGATATAAGGATGTGCCGTCCTCCTCCAAGAAAGCTGTCAATGGCTTGGTTCAAGCCGGTATAGTGGGAGGAAAAGGCCACACTTTCGGAAGCAACAAATATTTAACACGCGGTGAATTTGCCGTCTGGATTGATAAAGCATTTGATTTAAAAGGGAGCAGGGAAATTTCCTACACTGATGTACCAAAGCGGCATCAAGAAGCGGTCGGCTCCTTATTGCTGTACGGCATCATGGATGGGGTATCCGAATCTGAATTCGGATACAACAAGCAATTGACACTGTCTGAAATGCTGACGGTTCTTTATCAAGCTGTAAAAGCGCCTGATTATCAACTGCGTGTGCTACATACGAACGATACTCATGCAAATGTGGAAAATGCCCCGCGTAAAATTACGGCAATCCATGAAGAAAGAACTGAAAACACAAATAATGTTTTGCTTGACGGCGGGGATGTTTTTTCAGGGACGCTTTACTTCAATGAATTCAAAGGATTGGCTGACCTAGAATTCATGAATTTGGCCGGCTACGATGCGATGACATTCGGTAACCATGAATTTGATTTAGGGACTGGACCGCTTGCGGATTTCGTCAAGAAAGCCAAGTTTCCTTTTGTGAGTGCCAATGTCGATTTCTCGAAAGATGCTTCTATGCGTGGTCAGCAGGTGAATGCGTATACATCCCGACCAAAAGACGGAAGGGTGTATAACGGTATTGTTAAATCGGTCAACGGTGAAAAAGTGGGCATATTCGGGTTGACGACAGCAGAAACAGCAACCATCTCCAGTCCAGGCGAAGATGTCCTGTTTAAAGATTATATCAAAGAGGCGAAAGCATCCGTCGCTGCATTCAAGAAACAAGGGGTCGACAAAATCATTGCCCTCACACATATCGGTTTCGATGATGGAGGCGGAGACAATGACCAATTGCTTGCCAATGCGGTAGAAGGCATAGATATCATTGTGGGCGGCCACTCACACTCGAAGTTGGAAGAACCGGTCGTAGTCCGGAAGTTTAAAGAGCCGACATTGATCGTACAAGCCAATGAATACTCCAAATATCTTGGATCATTAGATGTCAGCTTCGATAAAAAAGGAAAAGTCATCGCTTATGATGGTGAACTGATTGAAGTCGATGCCAAGCAAGGCGACCAATACGTCTATGACGATCATCCCGAAGCGGTCGCCATACTGCAAAAATATAAACCGGTCATTGATGCTAAAAAGCAGGAAGTAGTCGGACAGACAACGGTGGAATTGACCGGCGGGAATCCTGCTGCCCGTACAGGTGAAACAAATCTCGGTAACTTGATCGCTGATGGGATGCTCGCAAAGGCAAAGACAATCAATCCGGGAACAGAGATCGCGCTGCAGAATGGAGGCGGAGTCCGGACAACATTGAAACCGGGAGCCATCACGATGGCAGATGTGATGACGGTTCTGCCTTTCAGCAATGCATTAGCTATTATGGAGCTTAAGGGAAGTGAACTAATTGAAGCGCTTGAGCATAGTGTTCACATGGCTCCGCAAGCAAGCGGCGGTTTCCTGCAGGTGGCCGGAATGAAATACACGTATGATAGTTCGAGGCAGCCTGGAGGCAGAGTGGTTTCTGTCGAAGTATTGGAAAACGGCCAATACACACCAATCAACAATACCGGCACTTACTACGTTGCCACCAATATCTTCACGGCAAAAGGCGGGGACGGATACGACGTATTCAAAAGCGTCTATGAATCAGGGCGTGTAAGTGAACCAGGCTTCGTGGATTGGGAGATTTTATCCGATTATATCAAGTCCTTCCCAGAACAGACCGTTTCTCCTGCTGTGGAAGGAAGAATTACAGATGTGAGGTAAAAACAAATAGCCTCAGGTGATACAGTCGCCTGGGGCTATTGCGGGGAAGCTATGGTTCCGATAAAGGGTTTCAGGGAGTTCAAATAACAATATGAAAAATGAGGGAGAGTGCGGAATGGAAAGAAATTGGGGAAAAGCAGTGTTCAGCTTCGCTGTCATGCTTATGCTGATCATAAGTTTAGTTTTGCCTTCACAACCTGCTAAAGCTGCTGACATCATTTCGGTTTCAGAGGCTATCGCAAACAATAGCGGTACAAAGACAGTTGAAGGGTATATCGTGGCGTATACAAAAGGAGTCAATAGTTATCAGTTTGAACCGCCGTTTGCAGCGGATACGAATTTGGCGATTGCTGATTCTCCTGATGAAAGAGATAAGGGCAACATTTTGCCTGTACAGATTACTTCGGCATTTAGGGCGGAGTTCGGACTGGCAACAAATCCTGATTTAATCGGAAAGAAAGTGCGAATCACGGGGGCGCTGGAAGCTTACTTTTCTGTCCCGGGATTGAAATCGCCTTCAGTCATGCAGCTTATAGAGGGACCAGAAGCCCCAAAAGCAGGGAAGACAACGGTGAATCCGGCACCGGGCGCTGTATCCAAGGGAACAAAGGTCACTATGTCGACAGAAACGGAAGCCGCAACGATTTACTATACAGTTGACGGCTCAGAGCCAACAACAGCTAGCAGCATTTATTCAGAACCGATTGTCATTAATGAAAATACAACAATCAAGGCTTTTGCAGCCGCGGAAGGCGTCGAAAACAGTGACACAGAAACCTATCAATTCTACGTTGCTAAGGATGGGCTGAGGATTCATGACATTCAAGGGAAAGGGCATTATTCTCCATATGACAATGAATATGTTGCAGGTGTTCCGGGTATCGTTACGTACGTGGTGGACAACCATAATTTCTACATGCAGGAACGGATCGGTGATATTGATTATCGGACATCAGAAGGGATTCTCGTCTATAAGCGCAACCATGGTCTCCAAACCGGTGATGCTGTGAAGGCAAGCGGGCAGGTGAAGGAATGGGTGCTCGAAGGCTACAGTGATAAGCTGCAGACTGATTTGCCGGTGACAGAGATTAATGCCAGTGAAATCACTGTCCAATCGCACGGCAACAAACTGCCGACGCCAGTGACCATCAATAAACTGTATAAGCAGCCGACAAAAATCATTGATAACGACCAGTTCTCCCGGTTTGACCCTTTGCAGGACGGCATAGATTACTATGAAAGCCTAGAGGGAATGCTTGTAAACATCGAGAATGCCAAAATCATAGCACCTCAAAAATACGGGGAATTGTATGCGGTCGCCGGGAATATGAAAACAACCACTAATTTCGGAGGATTGTTGATTGATGAGAAGGATTACAATCCGGAGCGGATCATCATTGATATTGATGACAGTAATTTCATCGCAAAAACAGGAGATTCCTTCAAAGGCAAGATAACTGGTGTCGTCAGCTATGGATTCAGCAACTATCGTGTCCTCAGCAAAGCTGATGAACTGCCGACTTTCGTGGAAGGGAAAGCGAAACAGCATCACACAACCATAAAGCCGCAAAAGGATAAGCTGACGATTGCTTCCTACAATATTGAAAACTTCTCATCGAAAACACCAGAAGAGAAAACGAATAAACTAGCCCAGTCAATTATTTCGAATTTGAAGCAGCCGGATATTATTGGGCTCATCGAAGTGCAGGATTCGGACGGTGCCACGAATAGCGGCAATACAGATGCCAGCGGAAGTTACATGACTTTAATCAATAAGATTGCTGAGTTGGGCGGTCCTGAATATGCCTATACGGATATTGCCCCGTTGAATAATCAGGACGGAGGAGCTCCGGGAGGGAATATCCGTGTTGGATTCATCTACAATAAGGAACGTGTTCAACTGGCGGATGCGCCAAAAGGAACAGCAACAGATGCGGTCGGTTATGACAATGGCAAGTTGACATTGAACCCTGGACGCATCGATCCGGCAAATCCGGTTTTTGCGAGCAGCCGCAAACCCTTGGCCGCCCAGTTTACCTTTAATGGTGAAGATGTGATTGTGGTCGCCAATCATTTCAATTCAAAAGGCGGAGATCAGCCGTTGTTCGGAAAGAACCAACCGGTATTCTTGTCAAGTGAAGAACAACGGATAGACATCGCCGAAACTGTCAACGGGTTCGTGAAAGACATCAAGGCTAAGGATAGGGATGCCAATGTGGTTTTACTTGGGGACTTTAATGACTTTGAATTCTCTGCACCTCTTAAAGCGTTGAAAGGCAAAGAACTGACCAATATGATTGAAAAGGTTCAGCTGAAAGAAAGATACACGTACAATTATCAAGGCAATGCTCAAGTGCTTGACCACATATTAGTGAGCAACAATTTGGCAAAGCAGACGCAAGTCGATATTGTACATCTGAATTCTCCGTTCATGGAGGAACATGGACGAGCAAGTGACC
>JBJFHG010000042.1:0-31839 GCA_051893455.1 Bacillus sp. (in: firmicutes) | reverse complement strand
GCAACCTGGAGCCTACTTTTTCATAGGCAACAAAGTTTGCGAAAACAGCCTTTTAAAAAATACCAATAAAAACAGACTCTAAATACCCCTATTTTTCAAGTATAATTGTTTTATAAATATAGTATTTAAGCTTCGGAGGCCTTCACTTAATGAAAAAGATTTACACCCCTCTTTTTTTTGTTTTGATTTTGCTTTTGGTTGCCTGCTCCCGCGAAGGAAATACCATAGTACAAGAAACTGACTCTGATTTTCCTGAAGTGAAAATCCAAACGGAAAAGGAAAAAACAGAACATTATTCCTATCAAATTCGATACCCCATCATAAACAGCAAGCAGATCGATGCCTACCTTAAAAAATGCCTCGAGAAGCAAAAAAAAGCCTTTCTGGGAAATATAGAGGACCGGGAATTCTCTGAACTAATGATCGATTATAAAATCACCTATTTCACAGATTCCTATCTCTCTCTCCATCTATCATCGTTTGTCTCCTTTGATGGAGATGAGGCCCATCCCGAAGACATCTATCTGAATTTTGATATGCAGCAACAACAACCGGTTGCCTTGGATAAGATTCTGAAAGACAAAAAATCTTTGATCTTACTTTCGGAATTGGCAAAAGAACAGCTGTATACAAAGCAGATCGACGAGGCTGACCGAGCAGCTCTATTGGCAGGAATCGAGCCTATCCTAGATAATTACCGTAACTTTTTGCTCATGAAGGATCACTTAGTCATTTCCTTCGCAAACGGCCCTACATATTGGGATTCTGAGCTTCCCTATAGCGTTGCTCTGCCCTATGACCAGTTAGGGAACATCCTGGAGAAATCATTACTTGAAACGTTGAATAACACGGTTATACCTGAAGAAGAATTGGTTGGATCCTTAACGGGGGAAAAAAATCCTGGACTGGATCCTGACAAGAAGTATATTGCCTTAACTTTCGATGATGGCCCACACAAGATGAATACACCAGCCATCTTGGATGCCCTTAAAAAGTACAATGCAAAAGCAACCTTCTACGTGATCGGCCAACGGGCAGCAGATGCATCAGAAATCGTAAAAGCGGCCTACGACGCGGGCCATGAGATCGGCATCCATACGTGGACACACCCTAATCTAGCGAAATTACCAAAAGAAGATATCCTGACAGAAGTCACTGATACTGCAGAACTTATCACGTCTATTACAGGAACGGCCCCTAAAACCATACGGCCGCCGTACGGAGCGTACAACAGTATGGTACAGTCGCTTATCGATGTGCCAATCGTCAACTGGTCGGTTGATACCTTGGATTGGAAGCATCGCAACACCAGCAGAGTCATTGAAATTGTCCGAAACAACGTGAAAAACGGGAGCATTATTTTGATGCATGACATCTACGGAACAAGCGCTGCTGCGGTTGAAACAATCGTGAGCGAGTTAGTCTCCGAAGGGTATGAGTTCGTCACAGTCAGCGAGCTTCTGGAAATCGGGGAACCGTCTGAATTTGCGGGCACTGTTCTTACCCACCGCTCATCTAGCCAATAAAAAAGGGGCTGTCCGAAAAGAACTTTTCAGATGAATCCTTAAGAAAAAGCCAAGAATGTTGGTTTAACAGCATTCTTGGCTTTTCCATTTGGTTTCATTTAACTCGCTAATGGACTTATTAGACAGCCCCTTTTTCTATGCGCCGGGCGGCACTTGTGAGTCATCAAACCTATTCTCTAGGTTGACGAACTTATTGAATTCCTTCACAAATGCCAGAGACACAGTTCCTACTGGGCCATTCCGCTGTTTGGCTATGATGATTTCTATGATATTCTTATTCTCCGATTCTTTGTCATAGTAATCATCACGATATAGGAATGCGACAATATCCGCATCCTGCTCGATACTCCCTGATTCCCTGATATCGGACATCATCGGCCGTTTATCCTGCCTTTGCTCTACTCCACGGGAAAGCTGGGATAGGGCAATAACCGGAACCTGGAGTTCCCTTGCCAATGCTTTAAGGGAACGGGAGATCTCAGAGACCTCCTGTTGCCGGTTTTCTCCGGAACGGCCATTTCCCTGTATAAGCTGCAAGTAGTCGATCAGAACCATGCCGAGCCCGCTTTCTTGCTTTAAACGGCGGCATTTAGAGCGGATATCGCCAATCCGGACACCAGGTGTATCATCTATATATATTCCGGCATTCGACAAGCTTCCCATTGCCATCGTCAATTTCCGCCAGTCTTCATCAGTCAATGTTCCTGTACGCAGACTTTGGGCATTAATATTGCCCTCTGCGCACAACATACGCATAACAAGTTGTTCCGCTCCCATCTCGAGACTGAAGATAGCAACATTCTCGTCTGTTTTCGTGGCCACATTTTGGGCTATATTCAAAGCAAATGCTGTTTTACCGACAGATGGACGTGCAGCCACAATAATCAGGTCATTGCGCTGAAAACCGGCTGTCATCCTATCCAATTCCACAAACCCCGTCGGTATGCCTGTGATATCCTCTGTTCGGTTAGCCAGCTCTTCTATATTATCGTAAGCTGTCACAAGCACATCCTTAATGTTTTGGAATGCTCCTGCATTTTTGCGTTGCGCCACTTCCATGATGGATTTTTCAGCTTCCCCGATGTATGCCTCCACTTCATCTTCACGGCTATATCCATCTTGGACTATCTTGGTCGCCACCTGGATTGTACGGCGAAGCAATGATTTTTCTTCGACAATCTTAGAATAGTACTCAATATTGGCTGCCGTAGGTGCCGAATCGGCCAATTCACTTAAATAAGAAACTCCTCCGACGTCCTCCAGGCTTTTGGTCGCGGCCAGTTCCTCTGTGACTGTTACAAGATCGACAGCCTTACCTTCGTCGTTAAGGCGAAGCATCACTTCATATATCTTTTGATGGGACAACCGATAAAAGTCTTCGGGTATCAATAGCTCTGATGCGACGATGAGGGCAGACGGCTGCAAAAATATAGCACCCAGAACTGCTTGTTCTGCCTCTATGTTCTGCGGCGGTATCTGATTTTGGTATACTTCATTCATAAACCTGTTAACCCCCTCTAAGATCGAAGAATCCCTTTACGCATAAAACGACTCCTTACCTATTCAAAAAATGAAATGGAGTCGTTTTATCGCTTCGTGTCTATAGGGCAAACTCCGCATGGTGCCCGTACAAATACACATTTTCTTTATCTATCTTACAATTTTTAGGACGCACTCGTATATGTTAATTTCTTACTTAGCTTCTTTTACATGTACATTCAGCGTTGCTGTTACTTCATTATGCAGTTTGACAGGCACCTTTGTATAACCGAGTGCACGGATGCCTTCAGGCAGCTCCATCTTACGCTTATCAATTTTGATGCCTTCAGTTTTATTCAATGTATCCGCAATCTGTTTTGTTGTAATGGACCCGAAAAGACGGCCGCCTTCTCCTGCTTTAGCTGTGATTTCCACTGTGATCTTTTCGATTTTTTCCTTTAGTTCCTTTGCTTGCTGAAGCTCTTCAGCTGCTAGTTGGTTTTTCTTTTTCTTTTGGGCTTCCAGTTTCTTCAGGTTCCCTGGTGTGGCCTCTATAGCCAATTCTTGTTTTAACAGGAAGTTATGCGCATATCCGTCCGACACATTCTTAATTTCGCCTTTTTTCCCTTTCCCTTTTACATCTTGCAGAAAAATTACTTTCATTCTTTGCTTCCTCCTTCAAGATACTCATCTATCGATTGTTTCAATTGTTCTGTAGCTTCATCCACCGTTATCCCTTCAAATTGTGTAGCTGCATTGGTGAGATGGCCTCCCCCATTAAGGGCTTCCATAATCAACTGCACATTAATTTCCCCTAAGGAACGGGCACTGATGCTAATTACATCATCGGCTCTTTTTGAAACGACGAAAGCTGCATCGACACCTTCCATAGTCAGAAGAGTATCCGCAGTCTGGGCGATTAGCACCTGGTCGTTCACTTCATCAGGTCCTGCTTTGGCGATTACAATGCCATTTCTATACTCAGAGAAACTCTCAATCAATTTGGCCCTCTTTAAGAATACATTAAGATCCTCTTTCAGGAACTTCTGCACTAAAACTGTGTCGGCGCCATGCGACCTCAAATACGAAGCTGCATCAAATGTTCTAGACCCAGTCCTTAATGTAAAACTCTTCGTATCGACAATGATGCCCGCCAACAGCGCAGTCGCTTCCAACATATCGATTTTGTGACGCTTCTCCTGGTACTCCAGCAGCTCTGTTACAAGTTCCGCTGTCGAGGAGGCATAAGGCTCCATATAAACCAGAAGTGAGCGGTTGATGAACTCTTCCCCTCGTCTGTGGTGGTCGATGACAACTACACGGTCAATATTCTTCAATAACTTATCATCGATAACCATGGATGGTTTATGGGTGTCGACTATTACCAATAATGTATCCTCTGTCAAAATTTCCGAAGCATCCTCCGGCGACACGAAACGTGAGTACAATTCCGGCTTTGACTTAATTTCGCCCATAAGCCGCTGTACACCGGTGTCCAGCTCTTGGGAGTTGATGACAATATAGGATTCCCGTCCGTTCATATGGGCCATCTTTGAGATCCCTATTGCTGAACCAATGGCATCCATATCCGGATATTTGTGACCCATGATGATCACCTTATCGCTGTCCAGGATAAGATCCCTCAATGCATGGGAAATCACCCTTGCCCTTACTCTCGTCCGTTTTTCAACAGGGTTCGTTTTGCCTCCATAAAAACGGGCTTTTCCGTTCGGGAGCTTAATAGCAACCTGGTCGCCGCCACGGCTGAGCGCCAGATCAAGACTGGATTGCGCCAATATGCCCAGTTCAGGCAACGGGCGTTCCCCGCAACCGACACCCACACTTAGTGTTAATGGCACTTGCTGCTTAGCCGTTGTTTCCCTGATTTCATCCAATATAGTAAACTTGCTCGTTTCAAGCTTTTTCAAGATATTTTCATTGAATACGGCTACGAAACGGTCTGAAGATGTACGTTTCAAAAAAACGCCATTTTCTTTCGCCCATCTATCGAGCAACGAAGTCACTAAGCTATTCAAACTACTTTTTCTTTGATCATCCATCGCCTGTGTGAGTTCGTCATAGTTATCCAAGTATATGATTCCGATAACCGTCCGTTCAGCTTCATACAGCTTTTCAATTTCGACTTGTTCTGTCACATCAAAGAAATACAGGAGCCGTTCGGAAGGCCTGTGAATCACTTTGAATTTCCGCTCATGGATTGTGACTGTTTCCGTATCGACGTCCTGCTTCACAATCGGAACAAGGGAATAAGCCACATCATATAAAGAAGCGCCTACAAGCGTATGCTCATAAAAACAAGATGCCAGAAATGGATTTGTCCATTCAATGACGAGATCATCATTGAGGAGCATTATCCCTATCGGCATTTCGAGGAGTGCTTCATCACCGACCTTCTTCAACCTAGAAGAGAGCGTGGATATATATTTTTCTGTTTCTTTTTTATTGGCTGATTCAAACCTAAGGATCACATACAATAATCCTGCTACCGGCAAAAGGCCGATTAGAGCTATCCACCACTGGTAATAAGCCACTACCGCCAATAAAATAACTATCATAACAATCAAACCATATAAAGGATATTTTATCGGTCTATTTTTTATGTTCCCTACCATCTTTTCAGCTCCTAAAAGCTTCTATTCAAAGCTTGATAACTGCCGCTTATGATGTCCGTGACAACTTGCCCCGCAGATCGAATCCAAGATCAATGATACCCAGAATCCGAATGACAGATGCCAGAGGCAAAATGAAAGATGCAACAACAATCATAACCGGAACTGCCTTTGACCAATTCTTTGCATGACTGAAAAAAAACACAAATGATATCCCTTGCAGCAAAAGGAAAAATTGAATGCAAAACAGCAGGTTAAGCATTGCTGTATAAAGGAATTCCCCTTCACCAGTCTGTATAAACAGGCTCGCAATCATGATAATTAAATAATACCATAAAAGACTCTTCGGTAGTTGTATATCTCTAACGGGAGCAATCATAAATTTTTGCTGGCAAAAGCGGTTAATGAAGGGCTTGCACATAACAAAAACAAGAGCTGTTATCACGATGGATGTAATGACAAGAATACTTGGGAGCAATGTTTCCAATAAATCCGCGGTCTGACGGAATGAATCTTGCACCTTTGCCACATCGGGTTGCCCAGCCGCATTCATAAGTGCCATCACCTGCTCAATAGAATTATCGACAACCTGCTTGAATTCCGCGATGATATTCACTTCAAAAATTATATAGAACAGAAGATAGCTTCCAAGGGTCCCGGCTATGAAAACCAAAACGGAAAGGATAAACATCTCCAATCTGCTTTTGTCCAATCTTATATAGGTGCCGATCACCAATCCAATAACGGCATAGATGATTGTTACCGGCAGCATGGACAGGCTGAGGATGCCTGTCAGAAAGATTGCTGCGCCTAAGCATAGCCCAGACCAGCTGAGTGTATAAGTAGATGATATGATGATAAAAGGAACCGGAAGGACAAGCATGACAATTAATCCTATTACCGGTATATAAGCTGTAATGAAAAGCATGACCGTAAATATAGCCAGCAATAAGGTGCTTTCCACGATTCGTTTTCTCTGATTCAAATTGTTGACTCCTTTCCAACCCGTGCGCAATTGAGAGTTGCCTCTATGTATTGTAACTATTATACCCTTATTGTATCAACCTTACCGCTTCCCTGTATATCCCGCAAACAAATCCTTATAGCAGCCGCCAAACAAACGAGCCCACAAAAAAAGACACCCTAAAAAAAGGATGCCTTTTTGCATGGAATTACTCGCCAGAAACATATGGAAGTAATGCCATTGTACGAGCACGTTTGATTGCAACTGTCAATTTGCGTTGGTATTTAGCGCTTGTGCCAGTTACACGACGAGGCAAGATTTTGCCACGCTCAGAAACGAATTTTTTCAAAAGATCTACATCTTTGTAGTCGATGTGTGTGATGCCGTTAGAAGTAAAGTAACATACTTTACGACGTTTAGCACGTCCACCTCTGCGTCCACCCATTGCCATTGGTTTGTCCTCCTTTATTTTTATTGTAACGTCCGTTCATTTATCAGAAGGGCAGATCATCATCTGAAATGTCGATCGTTTGACCGCCATTTGCAAATGGATCGTCATCTACACGAGTGTAGTTGCCTCTTTGCTGGTTCTGATTCTGATTTTGGTTGCGGTTTGGCTGGCCATATGATTGATAATCATTGCCGCCGCCTCCAAACGAACCGCCTTCACTTCTTCCGCCTGAACCCTTAGGCTCCAAAAATTGAACACTTTCTGCTACAACTTCTGTGACGTAGACGCGTTTGCCATCTTGACCTTCATAGTTACGCGTTTGGATACGGCCATCAACACCTGCAAGGCTTCCTTTTTTAAGGAAATTAGCGACGTTTTCTGCCGGTTTACGCCAAACAACACAGTTAATGAAGTCCGCTTCACGTTCCCCTTGCTGATTCGAAAAATTTCGATTGACAGCAAGTGTAAAAGTTGCAACAGGAACTCCGCTTGGTGTATAGCGTAAATCTGGATCTTTTGTTAAGCGTCCTACAAGAACTACGCGGTTCATCATCAGAATCAACTCCCTTCTTTTTCAAAATGCTAAGTAAACATTTTGTACAACTGATTTTTATACTGAAAGCTTATTAAGCTTCGTCTTTTGTCACCATGTGGCGGATAATATCTTCGTTGATTTTAGCAAGACGGTCGAATTCGTTGACTGCAGCTGGAGTAGCTTGTACTTTTAGGATCATGTAGAAGCCATCGCGTAGGTCATTGATTTCGTATGCAAGACGACGCTTGCCCCAATCTTTTGTTTCTACGATTTCCGCACCGTTATCTGTAAGGATTGTGTTGAAACGCTCAACTAGAGCTTTTTTAGCTTCTTCCTCGATATTTGGACGGATGATGTACATAATTTCGTATTTTCTCATCACTGTCACCTCCTTTTGGACTAAACGGCCCATTCTTGGGCAAGGAGCAATTAATTTTAATCACTCACGAATAGAAATTATATCATATAACATAATCATTTGCAACGGACCCACCCAATTAAAGCGAAAAAGCACCTGGCCCCATTATCATTCGGGGCAAGATGCTTTGGTCTATCTGACATTATACATTGAAACGGAAGTGGATAACGTCTCCATCCTTCACGATGTATTCTTTCCCTTCCAAACGGACTTTCCCGGCTTCACGGGCTGCCGTCATATTGCCGGCAACAAGAAGGTCATCATAAGAGACCGTTTCTGCGCGAATGAAACCTCTCTCAAAATCGGAATGGATGATACCCGCGCATTGCGGCGCCTTCATCCCCTTGATGAATGTCCAAGCCCGCACTTCCTGCACACCTGCAGTGAAGTAAGTCGCCAGTCCAAGCAAGTGGTAAGCAGCACGGATCAATTGATCCAATCCTGATTCAGGAATGCCCAGCTCAGAAAGGAACATTTCCTTTTCTTCCCCCTCAAGTTCTGCAATTTCCGATTCAATCTTCGCACAAACAACGATGACTTCTGCATTATCCTTCTCGGCAAATTCACGGACTTTTTGTACGTGCGGGTTCTCTGATGGATCAGCCACATCATCTTCACTGACATTCGCCACATACAGGACTGGTTTGATTGTAAGGAGGTGCATCATTTTGACGACCTTCATTTCTTCTTCTGTGAACTCAACTGTACGCGCCGGTTGTTCATTTTCAAATGCCTCTTTCAAGCGCACAAGGATGTCATGCTCAAACATTGCTTCCTTGTCTTTTTGCTTCGCCATTTTCGCTACGCGGGCAATACGTTTGTCCACAGATTCAAGGTCAGCAAGGATCAGCTCCAGATTGATGACCTCGATGTCTTCAATTGGGTCTACCTTCCCGGCCACATGTGTGATATTTTCATCTTCGAAACAGCGGACAACCTGGCAGATCGCATCCACCTGGCGGATATGTGATAGGAATTTATTCCCCAGACCTTCCCCTTTACTTGCTCCTTTTACGATCCCAGCGATATCAGTGAATTCAAAAGTAGTAGGTACTGTTTTCTTCGGTTGAACCAATTCCGTCAACTTTTGCAGACGGTGATCCGGCACTTCAACAATCCCTACGTTAGGGTCAATTGTACAAAAAGGATAGTTGGCGGACTCAGCGCCCGCTTGTGTAATAGCATTAAATAAAGTGGATTTACCGACATTCGGCAATCCAACGATTCCGGCAGTTAAAGCCATGTGAATGTTCACTCCTCCAAATGATCTCCGGCTGTCTCTATTGGGACTAGAGCCGATTTTTCATCTATTTCCTATTGGCAGGCCAATATATTTTTAACGAATTAAACCTCTACCAATTATAGAGATTACGCTGCAAAAAGACAAGTGACCCGCGAGATGGCAGTATGTAATTAAAAAGCATGGGCAACCGGTGAACCGGCGGCCCATGCCCTGAATGGATAATCGGCCCCCTGAACTCAGGCCTCATCCATGGCTTTTTAATCTTCGTTTTTCACTAAAACCTTCTTCATCTTCTTCGTGAATTCTTTCCGGGGTATTAATACGCTATGACCGCAACCCTCACATTTAATACGGATATCCATACCCATCCTGATGACTTTCCACTTGTTCTCCCCGCAAGGATGGGCTTTTTTCATTTCCACAACATCATTCAAGCCAAATTGTTTCGTTTCCATGTCCGGACCTCCTCCATTACTTTGAGGCTTGCGTTTACCCTTCATTCTCTTGTCGATTATACATCACCATACGCGGAAACGGAATCTCTATCCCGTTCTGGTCGAGCGTCTCTTTCAGCTCTTTGCGCAATTGTCTTGCGATGTAAAAATGCTGCATAGGAAGTGTTTCTGCGGTCACTCGCAACACAACCTCTGATGCGCCAAGCATCTGGACCCCAAGCAAACGCGGTACATCTACAAGCTCCTCGTACTTAGCAGGCATAGTATCCAACAATTCTTGGATGACGCGCTCTGCCCTTTCGATGTCCCCCTCATAGGCTATGCTGATATCCACAACCGCAACACTATTGTATATGGAGTAGTTCGTGACTTCCAAAATATTCCCGTTCGGTATGATATTCAGCTCTCCAGTTACTGATTTCAGCTTTGTAGTCCGAAGACCAAGCTCTTCAACTGTGCCTTCCATCGATCCGATCCGGACATAATCTCCGACTCCAAATTGGTCTTCAAAAACAATAAAGAAGCCGGTGATAACATCCTTCACGAGGCTTTGCGCTCCGAAACCGACAGCCAAACCAACAACCCCAGCCCCGGCGATGACGCCTTTCACATCTCCTCCCAGCATGGAAATGATAATTGTGATACTTATGAAGTATACAAAGTACGTGACAATATTCTGAAGCAACTTCATGATCGTCGCTTCCCGACGCTCCGAGATGCGAAGCAAACCTTTTGCCCGCAATGAAAATATATTTGTAATCATTTTTTTGATAATCCTGACCAAAACACCTGTTATGATGAGCACCAGTATGATCCGTATAACAATATCTATTAAACCCAGCCATAACTGTTCATCTGTCAGCTTATCTAAATAGGTGTGCCAAAGCTTATTGGATAAATTCGTCAATACAAGTAACCTCCGCATTTTAATATTCACCATGTTTTTCGGCCAATTCACCGGGTATACAGTTACAAAGTATGCTTTCCCAGAACAATGATTGACCTAGCTAGAAAATATAGCAAATGTGAAGCGACCCCTCATAAAAAGCATCCCGCATGTATATAAACATATTTCCCTCCGTATACTGATACTACTATATCAAAGGAGTGCTTGTTCCAATGGTCAGAAAACCGAATATCTTCTGTAACGAACAACAAAACCAGATATTATTTGAAGACGTAGATGCAAGAGCCAATCTATCGTTGCAACTGCTTTCACAGCTATCTTCTAGGTCGATCAAGACAGTCGTGGTCGCCTGCATCGGCACTGACCGCTCAACCGGAGATTCCCTTGGCCCTCTGGTCGGCACCCTTTTATCCGAGAAAAAGCACTCCCCTTTTCATGTTTATGGAACATTGGACCACCCTATCCATGCTGTCAATCTGCACGAAAAAATCAAAGAGATTAACGAGAACCATAAGGACGCTTTTATCATTGCTGTCGATGCCTGCCTTGGACGCATCAAAAGTGTAGGAATGGTTCAAATAAATCCTGGCCCCCTCAAACCCGGTGCCGGAGTAAATAAGGATTTGCCTGAAATTGGAGACATCCACATCACTGGGATTGTAAATGTAAGCGGCTTTATGGAATTTTTCGTGTTACAGAATACAAGACTCAACCTCGTTATGAAGATGGCAAAAGTCATTGCCGATAGCATCGATGAAGCGGGGCATTCCTTCTTGCACGCTACTCCCAGGACAAATATAAACTGGGGCTTGGAACAGGAGGAAGCAAACTAATTGGCATCAGATAATGCCGAAATGACCTACGACAGTCAGTACAGCAACAATCAAAATGGCCGGCAATAAGTTAGCAGCCCTCACTTTTAGAATGCCCAGCATATTTAAGCCGATGGCCACAATCATAACCCCGCCAACCGCGGTCATCTCCAGAATGAAACGGTCAAGCAACGAGTCAGGTACCACTTTTACGATTTGAGTGGCAAATAAAGCGATCGCCCCCTGATAAACCAATACCGGAAAGGCTGCAAATAATACACCTATCCCAAGTGTGCTCGCAAGGATGATTGCCGTAAATCCATCAATAACTGACTTTGTAAGCAAAATGTCATGATTCCCGCGCAGGCCGCTATCCAAGGCTCCAAGGACGGACATAGCGCCTATAATGAATATCAAAGTGGCTGTAATGAATCCTTGTGCAATGTAATGGTCTTCTCCTGCTTTCATTTTGGAAGCCAACCAGCTGCCAGCCCGATTAAAATGATCATGAAGCTTCCACCATTCGCCAAGCGCTGCTCCTCCTGTCAAACTTAAGATGACAATCAGATAGCTATCACTTTTCATTCCCATCTGCAGTCCAATAAGCAGAACCGCCAGCCCGATCGCAACCATGATTGTTTCCTTCATCTTTTCCGGTATATTTCTGAGAAATCTGCCCAGCAATGTCCCCACTATGATGCATCCCGCATTTACGATAGTCCCTAGTAATACCATGATGTCCCCCTCTTAATCTGTATGATCCCTTCGAATATCCCCCAAAAAAAACAAAGCCTTCTAACAGACTTTGTCCAGAACCGGCTTATCTCCCCAACAGTTCCAAGATCCTGTTCAGGTCTTCCGGTGAAAAGAATTCAATTTCAATTTTCCCCTTTTTCTTTCGTTGTGTAATGGTGACTGTTGTCCCGAATTGCTCGCGCAGTTTGTTTTCCTGCTCTTCAAGGAAAATATCCTTTTTCACTTTTTTCTTTTCCGTTTCACGTGGAACATTCTCATTCATCTGCTGAATCAGCAGTTCCAGCTGGCGGACATTCAGTTCATCCGCTATGACTTTCTTCACCACATTCTGCAATTGGTCTTTTCTTTTCAAGCCAAGCAAGGTTCGCCCATGGCCCATTGAAATTTTCCCTTCAGAGATCAAATCTTGAATTTCCCTTGGAAGAGAGAGCAGACGAATGTGGTTAGTAATATGCGGACGGCTTTTGCCCAATCTTTTAGCCAGTTCCTCCTGTGTAAGTTCAAGGTTCTCAATCAGCGCCTGATAGGCTGCCCCTTCCTCAATAGGGGTCAAATCCTCTCTCTGCAGGTTTTCCAGCACTGCAAGTTCCATCATCTGCTGATTATCAAACTCTTTTACGATCACAGGAACCTTTTTCAATCCTGCTTTTTTTGCTGCCCGGAAGCGACGCTCCCCCACAACAATCTCATAGCCTTTTATACTTTTCTTGACGATGATCGGCTGCAGAATCCCATGCTGCAGAATTGATTCCTTCAGCTCATCCAGAGCCTCTTCTGTAAAATTCTTTCGGGGTTGATATGGATTCGGTCTCAGTTCCTTCACGGAAACTTCCTGAACGGCATCTTCCTTACTCACGTCCAGGCCGGTAAACAGGGCATTGATTCCCTTTCCTAGTCCCTTAGCCATTTTCCACCACTTCCTTTGCCAAATCTAAATATACATCCGCTCCCCTTGATTTTGCATCATATATGATGATTGGCTCCCCGTGGCTGGGCGCTTCACTCAAGCGGACATTCCTCGGGATGATTGTCCTGTACACTTTGTCCTGAAAATACTTTTTCACTTCTTCAATGACCTGTATACCAAGATTAGTCCGCGCGTCAAGCATCGTCAATAGCACACCTTCAATCTTCAAGTCTTCATTCAGATGCTTTTGTACCAGACGAACCGTATTCAATAACTGACTTAAGCCTTCCAGCGCATAATACTCACATTGGACAGGGATGATGACGGCATCAGATGCCGTCAGCGCATTGATTGTCAATAACCCTAATGAAGGAGGACAATCAATAACAATATAATCAAATCTATCTTTTACTTTTTCAAGGGCTCGTTTCAGCCTTACTTCCCGTGAGATGGTAGGGACCAATTCAATCTCGGCCCCTGCAAGTTGGATTGTGGCAGGGATGACATGGAGATTTTCAACCTTTGTAGGCATAATTACTTCAGTTGATTCCAGATCATCCACCAATACATCGTATATGCAATGATTTACATCAGCTTTTTCAATTCCTACTCCGGAAGTAGCATTCCCTTGCGGATCAGTATCAACCAATAATACTCTTTTCCCTATGTAAGCCAAACATGCGGCCAGGTTAACAGAAGTGGTCGTCTTCCCGACTCCTCCTTTTTGATTGGCTACTGCTAATATTTTACCCACGATGCCACCTACCTTTACTCCTTCGTAAATACTGTATCTTTTTTTTCGAAAACTCTATAGTAACGTATTCTATTCTACCATAAATATGGATGGGTACAGATGAAAATCTGTTTCTCTTTTAGAAAATAAAACCATAACAGAATATTTTATTTTTTGCACAAAAAAGAGCCTCGCATAATACGCGCAGGCTCTTTTCTTCACTTCTTTTTCGGTATCCTGATCGTGAACTGGTAATACTCTTCATATTCTTCTTCTTCCGTATCAAGGTTGATTCCATTATCCTCAACCATTGTAAGGGACTGACGAATTGTATTGACCGCGATTCTCATGTCTTTGCTGAATGCTTTACGTTTCGGTTTGATTTTTTTTACTTTATCTTCCATCAACTTAGCGACCCGTTCTTCCGTCTGTTTGACATTCAGGTTCTTATCGATAATTTCAGCCAAAACAGACACTTGCTTCTCTTCATCCTTTAAAGGAATTAACGAACGGGCATGGCGCTCAGTGATGGCTTTATTCAGCAGGGCATCCTGTACTTGCGATGGAAGCTTCAAAAGCCTCAGCTTATTGGCGACCGTTGATTGACCCATCCCAAGCCTTTGGGCTAAAGCTTCCTGCGTCAATTGATGGAGCTCCAACAGTTTATGGTATGCGACAGCCTCTTCAATAGGCGAAAGCTCTTCCCTTTGCAGGTTTTCGATCAGAGCGACAGATGCCGTTTCAGTGTCATTAAAGTTCTTGATGATGGCAGGAGCTGTATCCCACCCAAGTTTCTGCATGGCCCTGAAACGTCTTTCCCCGGCAATAATTTCATATTTATCATCTTCTGTTGTCCTGACGACGATGGGTTGGATGATCCCATGCGTATGGATTGTATTTGCCAGTTCCGTGATTTTTTCATCATTAAAAACCGTCCTCGGCTGAAAACGATTAGGGACAATATCAGATATAGCAATCTTCACTACTTCTTCATTGCTGCTGTCTTTCTCTTCCGTGCCCTCTTCCAAGAGCTCTTCATTTTTTTCCCCCAGATTAAAAAAACGTGAAAAAGGATGCTTCATATCCCTGACACCACCTTTAAGAACTCCCTCCATACATAATTCTCTATAGAAATGATGAGTTCCTTCTATTTTTCTTAGAACAATACCGGACTGCAGGCCGCTCCCCGTTCCAGGTTTCCTGCCGTAACCAAAGATTACTCAATCGGCGATTTCCCAGGTGTACCTGCTTTACGAGGATATTTTTTCGGCGTATTCTTCACTTTTTTGATTGCAATGATATTGCGTTCGCTATTTTCAAAAGGCAAATTCAGACGTTTCATGCTTTCGACCTTTCCACCGCATGTTGTGATCGCCTTTTTTGCGATCTGCATCTCATCTTCTGCACTGGCTGCTTTCATCGCCAAAAAGTGTCCGTCCATTTTCACCAAAGGCAAGCATAATTCCGAGAGAACAGACATCCTTGCAACAGCTCTTGCCGTCACAAGATCATAAGCCTCCCGATGCTCTGCCTTCTGCCCGAACGTTTCTGCCCGGTCATGGTAAAAAGCTACTGTATCTAATTTTAATACATCAGCCAAGTGATGTAAAAACGAAATTCGTTTATTCAAAGAATCCACGATGGAGACCGAAAGATGAGGGAAGCAGATCTTCAGCGGTATGCTTGGAAAACCTGCTCCAGCCCCAACATCGCAAATACTGCCCACTTTCATGAAATCAAACTCAAAAGCCGCAGAAATCGAATCATAAAAATGCTTTAAATACACTTCTTCTTTTTCAGTGATGGCAGTCAAGTTCATCTTTTCGTTCCATTCGACCAAGGTGGTGTAATAAATACGGAATTGTTCTATCTGCCAAGGGGTGAGGGAAATCCCTTTGTCCTCCAGCATTTCAATAAACTGTTGTTCGTTCATTTTTATACCTCTATATGGTTAATTTGATATTCGAGCCACTCTGCCTTGCTCCAGGTAAACAAGCAGGATGGAGACATCAGCCGGATTCACTCCTGAAATGCGCGATGCTTGTGCCATAGTCAACGGGCGGACTTGTTTCAGCTTTTGGCGCGCTTCTGTCGCCAGGCTATTGATAGCATCATAGTCTATATCCTCAGGTATCTTCTTATCTTCCATCTTCTTCAGTCTTTCGACCTGCTGCAAGGATTTATCAATATATCCTTCATATTTGATTTGGATTTCGACCTGTTCTTTTATGTCTTCTGTCAGCTCAAGATCGGATGCCGCAACTTCCTCGATGTGGGCATAATTCATCTCCGGCCTTTTCAACAGATCAGATGCTCGTATTCCATCTTTCAGTTCGCTGCCGCCTGCTTCAGCAATCAGGTGCTGCAGTTCAGCAGTCGGTTTCAGGATAATGGATTTCAAGCGCTGTTTTTCTTCTTCTATCAATTGTTTCTTCTGAGTGAACTTCCGGTAGCGCTCCGCTGTGATCAATCCAGCTTGCGCACCGATCTCAGTCAGACGGAGATCAGCATTATCATGTCTCAGAAGCAATCTATACTCGGCTCTTGAAGTAAGCAATCGATATGGCTCATTGGTTCCTTTCGTGACCAAATCATCGATAAGGACACCTATATAGGCATCAGCACGGCTAAGGATCACTTCTTCTTTTCCAAGTGCCTTCAAAGCCGCGTTCATACCTGCCATCAAACCTTGGCCAGCTGCTTCTTCATAGCCTGATGTCCCATTTATCTGACCAGCTGTATATAGGCCCTCCACCTTTTTCGTTTCCAATGTCGGCCAAAGCTGGGTCGGTACGATAGCATCATATTCGATGGCATATCCCGCTCGCATCAGCTGTACGTTTTCTAGTCCTGGAATGGTCGCCAGCATCCGCTTTTGGACATCTTCCGGCAAACTTGTGGATAGTCCTTGAACATAGACCTCTTTTGTATTGCGCCCTTCCGGCTCCAAGAAAATCTGATGTCTTGGCTTATCATTGAATCGGACCACTTTATCTTCGATGGACGGGCAATAGCGTGGACCTGTCCCCTTGATCATGCCGGAATACATCGGCGATCTATGAAGATTTTCATCAATAATCTGGTGTGTTTCAAGGCTGGTGTAGGTGAGCCAGCAAGGAAGCTGGTCCGTGATGTACTTCACTGTCTCGAAAGAAAAGGCCCGAGGGACATCGTCTCCCGGTTGAATTTCCGTCTTACTGTAATCGATGGAATCACTATTTACTCGAGGAGGTGTACCTGTTTTGAATCGCACCAAATCGAACCCTAGCTCCTCCAGATGCTCTGAAAGCCGGATAGAAGGCTGCTGATTGTTCGGTCCACTAGAGTACTTCAACTCTCCGAGGATAATCTCGCCTCGCAGGAATGTTCCCGTTGTGATAACAACTGTTTTCGCACGGTAAATCGCCCCAGTTTGCGTAACCACACCTTTGCAGATGCCATCTTCGACAATCAGACGTTCAACCATTCCTTGCACGAGCGACAGGTTCTCTTGTTTTTCAATCGTCAATTTCATTTCTTGCTGATAAAGGAATTTATCGGCTTGCGCCCTCAGCGCGCGCACTGCCGGCCCTTTACCTGTATTCAACATGCGCATTTGGATATGGGTCTTATCAATATTTTTCCCCATTTCTCCGCCTAGCGCATCAATTTCCCTAACAACTATACCCTTGGCCGGACCGCCGACTGATGGATTGCATGGCATGAAGGCAACCATGTCCAAGTTGATTGTCAGCATCAGCGTTTTGGCGCCGAGACGCGCTGATGCCAATCCTGCTTCACAGCCTGCGTGTCCAGCCCCGATAACGATAACGTCATAATTTCCTGCTTCGTATGACATCGTTTCTTCCTCCTCTGTTTTTTCTATTTCCCAAGGCAAAATTGTGAAAAGAGCTGGTCAATCAAGCTTTCATTCACTGTATCACCGATAATTTCCCCTAATAGTTCCCATGACTTCGTCAAATCTATTTGCACCAGATCAATCGGGACTCCGTCTTCGATCGCCTGGATGGCTTCTTCAATGGCCCTCAATGCCTGGGTGATGAGCATGATATGTCGCGTATTGGAAACATACGTAATATCACCTGCTTCGATCTCTCCTTCAAAGAAAAGATCGGAAATGGCTTCTTCAAGCTCATCCATACCTTTGTCCTCCAACAAAGAAGTTGTGATAACCGGTGATTTCCCTGCCAGGCTTTTCACTTTTTCCATATCAATTGCCTGCTGTAAATCGGTCTTATTAACGATAATGATGGAATCCATTCCTTTAATAGCCTCGAATAGATTTTCATCTTCACTGGTCAATTCCTCGGAGTAATTGAGGACAAGCAGTATGAGATCAGCTTCTTTAAGGACAGCGCGGGACTTCTCAACACCGATCCGTTCCACAATATCCTCCGTTTCCCTGATACCCGCTGTATCCAGCAGGCGAAGCGGCACTCCTCGGACATTGACATACTCTTCAATAACGTCCCTGGTCGTTCCCGGAATATCAGTGACGATCGCCTTGTTTTCCTGGACAAAGCTATTCAGGAGCGATGATTTACCTACGTTCGGACGACCGACAATGACTGTGGATAGACCTTCTCGCAGAATCTTTCCTTGTTGCGCTGTTCGTAAGAGACGTTCAAGTTCCTGTTTTACTTTGGTCGCTTTCTCTATAAGCATATGATGCGTCATTTCTTCTACATCATCGTATTCGGGGTAATCAATGTTCACCTCGATATGAGCCAATGTCTCAAGTATTTCTTGCCGAAGCTTACCGATCAGCTTGGACAAACGCCCTTCCATCTGGTTCAGTGCCACACTCATGGCCCGGTCAGTTTTGGAACGGATCAAGTCCATTACGGCTTCAGCCTGTGAGAGGTCGATTCTGCCGTTCAAGAAAGCCCGCTTCGTAAACTCACCCGGCTCCGCAAGCCTTGCACCTTGTTCTAAGACCAGATTCAACACTTTTTTCACAGAAACCAAGCCGCCGTGACAATTGATTTCAACTACATTCTCCCTGGTGAACGTTTTCGGAGCCTTCATGATGGATACCATTACTTCCTCAACAAGTTTTTCTGTCTTCGGATCCACTAAATGGCCATAATGAATGGTGTGTGTCTGAACCTCGGATAACATCTTCCCTTTTGGTCCCCGATATATTTTATCCACTATTGAAAGGGCATCATCACCAGTTAAGCGGACGATGGCTATCGCCCCTTCACCCATCGGTGTGGAAATGGCTGCAATTGTATCAAACTCCATCTGTTTCACCTCTTCATGATCCTATATAAAAAAGAGCGGTACCGCTCTTAAAATTCATTCCCAAATGACAACAATAACATAAAATTCATTTCAAAAAAAGTTCTCCACAACAAAGAGGCTGTGGGCATGTCATCGCTTATTGTAACTTATCCACATGTGAATAACAATCCATCTATCTCTTCCAGCACGATTCTTATGCTTACATTTTGCTGGAAATCGGCTATTTTTATACCAGTTGTGATTCTGTCCTGCTCTCATGCACGATAAAAATTCACTATTCGACAAAAATTGAGTTCTCTTTCACCGACTTATGTGATGACCGGCCTCACTTTCCATCAGAGTCTCAACTGGGTCTAAAAGTACAGGAAAACTCATTTAACTCAAAAACAAAAGCCCTCCTGGTAGACAGGAAGGGCTTTATTTCTTTTTGAACGTTATGACAAGGTGACGATATGGTTCAGTTCCACTAGAATGGGTTTCGATATTCCGGTGCTTCATCAATGCAGTATGAATCACTTTCCGCTCATACGAAGGCATAGGTTCCAACACAATCTCTTTTCTAGTTTTCAGGACTTTTTGAGCCATTTTTTCGGCAAGCTGCGCCAATGTCTCCGTTCTTCTCTTTCTGTAATCCTCCGCATCCAACGTTACGTTGATATATTGTCGGGAATGCCGATTGGCTACAAGTTGCGTTAAATATTGCAAAGAGTTGAGTGTCTGTCCTCTTTTTCCGATCAACAGGGCCATCTTCTCTCCCGATAACCGATAAGTGACATTCTTGCCTTCTACCTGGACATCAATGCTGGCATCCACGCCCATTTCCCGGCAGACCTTCATGAGGAATTTTTTTGTTTCCTCAATGGGGTCAGGCTTTTCCGTCACTTTAACGATTGCCTTGCGGGATCCAAATAGTCCGAACAGTCCCTTTTTGCCTTCATCCATAACCTCTATGTCTACATGTTCTCTAGTTGTTTCTAGTTGAGCTAAAGCTGATTCTACTGCTTCTTCGACATTTTGTCCCTCAGCAGTAATTATTCTCACTTTTTGGCTCCTCCCGCTTTCACTTTTCCGGCTTCTTTCTTCAAATCCGGCCCTTTAATGAAATAAGTCTGAACAATCATGAAGATGTTACCCACTACCCAGTACAAGGAAAGCGCCGCTGGGAAGTTGATCGCGAATACAACAATCATGATCGGCATCAACCAAAGCATCATGGCCATTTGCGGGTTGTTCTCTTGTCCGGCCATCATCATTTTCTGCTGCAGGAATGTGGTAATCCCGGCAACAATCGGCAAAACGAACCATGGGTCCTTATCGCCAAGGTCGAACCACAAGAAACTGTACTGCTTAATTTCTTCCGTACGCATGATCGCTTGATAGAATCCGAACAGGATCGGCATTTGTATCAATAACGGAAAACAACCGGCAAGAGGGTTCACTCCATGCTTCTGAAACAGCGCCATCGTTTCCTGCTGTAATTTTTGCTGTGTTGCCTGGTCTTTTGAGGCATACTTCTCTTTTAACTTCTGCATTTCAGGCTGGATGGCCTGCATCGCTTTTGTGCTTTTCGTCTGTTTAATCATCAACGGCAAAATCAATAATCTGATCAAAATCGTTACAATGATGATCCCTAATCCAAAACTGTTCCCTAATGCATGGGATACCGTCGTGATCAACAATGACAGCGGGTAAACAACATACGAATTCCAGAAGCCTTCGCTCTCACTTGTAATCGGTTGATTAACTTCCGTACAGCCCGAAAGAACGGCCATCAGGAAAACCAGGCCGATGATTAGCATACTTCGCTTTTTCAAACGTCTTTTCCTCCTTGTACTCCTACTCTTTACCGTTCGCCGCTATAGTGCGGTGAAACGTTTCCATCTCTAATTAAAAAAAGAGCTTGTCCGAAGAGATAATATTCATTCTGTATTTTATCATTTAATTTCATACTATTGATAACAAAATAAACATTACCTTCTCAATTCTTTCTTCGAACAGCTCTTTAAAGCATTTCCTCTTTTCAAGACGTGGACCAAACTGCTTTTTACCTCTTTTAATCCAAGAGAAGATGCAGGCATTCTGGCGATAATGACATAATCTTTCTGTTTATGTATGTCATCCTGCAATTCAAGGAGAGATTGGCGGATATACCTTTTGATCTGGTTTCTCACGACTGCATTCCCAAGCTTCTTGCTGACGGACAAACCGACCCGATAATAATCCTGATCCTTTCTATCCAATATATAGACGACAAACTGTCTGTTTGCAAACGATTTACCATTTTTGAAAACCTCTTGAAAGTCTTCATTCTTCTTAATCCTAAATTTCTTTTTCATGTTACTCACCTTTACATGAACTAAAACCGCCATAAATATTGAAAAAAAGACCACTGAGAGTGTTCAGTGGCCTATGCAGATAAAACTTTTCTACCTTTACGACGACGTGCAGCTAACACTTTGCGTCCGTTTTTTGTGCTCATACGTGCACGAAAACCGTGAACTTTGCTGTGTTTACGCTTATTTGGTTGATATGTTCTTTTCATTCTATGACACCTCCCTGAGGGTTGCAGTTAAAGACAGTCTTGATAATTATATAGATATTTAATAAAAATTGTCAACTACTAATCCAGAAAAGATCGCGACTGGCTCTCTGAAGCCACTTCTTCTCCTTGGATCTACTTTCCTCCCTGTTTAGAACATCGCCTGTCCATCAAGTCTAAAGCTGGCATCCAAACAGTCCTTATGGCTGCATTGAATGTCTAAATAAAAAACTAAGGCATGTGGATAGAATCATTCGACATATTTCGTTATCCACAACATGTTGGGTGGGGTTTTACACAAACTCAATACATGTTGATAATATTTTTTCCACACGAGTCGGCTATGTGGATAACTTTTTTTAAACATTGCAACCTCAGCCATTATTTGATATTATATTTGTGTTTTCACTCTGAATAACTTTTGCTGCGTTTTCCGTTATCCACAAACTGTGGATAACATGTGGATAGTTATATACAGCTGTTCACAACTACTTGTCCACAAAGGCGGGAAATTGTCGAAAACTGTTTTCTTACTTATATATATATATTTATCCACAGAATGACCAATCTTAATACCGGTATCATTGATGTCTATATAAATTCTATGCTTGTATGGACATTTTTATTCTGATTACAGAAACATGGGTAACTAAACCCTTAATGATAAAAAAATGGACGTAAGGAGGGGACAACTTGGAGAACATCAATGCTCTTTGGGATCAAGTACTGAGCCATCTCGAAAAAAAGGTCAGCAAGCCTAGTTTTGAAACATGGCTTAAATCAACTAAGGCCTCCACTCTTCAAGGCGATACTCTGACAGTTACTGCTCCGAATGAATTTGCTCGTGATTGGCTGGAAGGCAGATACACCCACTTGATTTCAAGTGTACTGTATGAAGTCATCGGGGAAGAATTATTCGTAAAGTTCATTATCCCGCAAAATCAACAAAATGATGATATCGCTCTTATGCAGAACAAACCTAAAAATGTTCAAAAAGAGGATGATGAGCAAAACGAATACCCTCAACACATGTTGAATAAAAAGAACACATTCGACACATTTGTTATCGGTTCTGGTAACCGGTTCGCCCATGCAGCATCATTAGCCGTGGCAGAAGCCCCAGCCAAAGCATATAACCCTTTATTCATCTATGGAGGAGTCGGATTAGGGAAAACCCATCTGATGCATGCAATCGGCCACTATGTACTTGAACACAATCCCAATGCGAAGGTTGTCTATTTATCATCTGAAAAATTCACGAACGAATTTATTAACTCCATCCGTGATAATAAAGCTGTAGAATTCCGGAACAAATACCGGAATGTAGACGTGCTTCTGATTGATGATATTCAATTCCTGGCAGGGAAAGAGTCCACTCAGGAAGAATTTTTCCATACTTTTAATACACTTCATGAAGAAAGCAAACAAATCGTCATTTCAAGTGACCGTCCTCCAAAGGAAATTCCGACACTTGAGGACCGGCTGCGCTCGAGATTCGAATGGGGTTTGATTACTGATATCACACCGCCTGACCTGGAAACCCGGATTGCCATCCTTCGCAAGAAAGCGAAAGCAGAGGGGCTGGATATCCCAAATGAGGTCATGCTGTATATAGCCAATCAGATCGACTCCAACATAAGGGAACTAGAAGGCGCTCTAATCAGGGTAGTCGCTTACTCATCCTTAATCAATAAGGATATAAATGCTGATCTGGCCGCTGAAGCTCTGAAAGATATCATCCCTAGTTCAAAACCGCGGGTAATTTCCATCCTCGATATACAAAAATCGGTCGGGGAACAATTCAATGTGAAATTGGAAGATTTCAAAGCGAAGAAACGGACAAAATCAGTTGCCTTTCCAAGGCAGATCGCCATGTACTTGTCAAGGGAGCTGACAGATTCATCACTTCCTAAAATAGGGGATGAATTTGGCGGCCGGGACCATACGACAGTCATCCATGCCCATGAAAAGATTTCAAAACTCATCAAAACCGACCCTCAGCTTCAGCATCAAATCAAAGAAATCAATGACCGTTTGAAGATTTGATTTAACAGAACTGAATATTGTTGGTAAAATGAAGTGACTTATGCACAGTCTGTCCACATGTGGATAGGCTGTTTTTCCTTACGTTTTTGGAGTTACCCACATTTCCACAGGCCCTAGTACTTCTATTACTATTTCTTTAAAACAAAATAATACTATTTCCTACAGAAATTTTGAGGAGGCTTTTCCATGAAGATCATTATTCAAAGAGAACGATTGCTAGAAAGCGTTCAAGACGTCATGAAAGCTGTCGCTTCTAGAACAACCATTCCGATCCTGACAGGAATCAAAATCACAGCGACAGATTCAGGTGTAACTTTGACAGGAAGTGACTCAGATATATCAATTGAATCATTCATTCCTCTTGAAGAAGACGGCAATGAGCTGCTTACAATCCAACAACCGGGAAGCATTGTACTCCAAGCTAAATTTTTCAATGAAATCGTTAAGAAACTGCCTCTTGATGAAGTGGAAATTAACGTTGAAAATGGCTTCCAAACGACTATCCGCTCAGGTAAAGCAGAATTCAGACTAAATGGGCAAGATGCTGAGGAATATCCACAGCTTCCTCAAATAGAAGAAGAGAATGTCATCAGTATGCCGACCGACCTTTTAAAAACATTGATACGACAAACAGTTTATGCAGTGTCCACCTCAGAAACACGGCCGATCTTGACAGGTGTCAACTGGAAAATCGAAAACGGCGATATCATCTGTACTGCAACAGATAGCCATCGACTTTCTTTACGGAAAGCAAAAGTGGAAACAAACTCACCAGAAATATACAATGTCGTCATTCCTGGAAAGAGTTTGACTGAATTGAGCAAAATCCTGGACGACACCCAAAACCCAGTGAAGATTGTCATAACCAACAATCAAGTCCTATTCAAGACGAAACATTTATTATTCTTCTCTAGGCTACTGGAAGGTAATTATCCGGACACGTCCCGATTGATCCCTTCAGAAAGCAAAACGGACATTACTTTAAATACAAAAGATTTCCTTCAGGCAATCGGTCGGGCTTCTTTGCTTGGGGAAGGAAAAAATAATATCGTAAAATTGTCCACTGTCGGCAATACAACCGTACAGATTTCTTCAAACATTCCTGAAATTGGAAAAGTAGAGGAAGAAGTGCAAACTGAGGTGATTGAAGGAGAAGACTTGAAGATTTCCTTCAATGCTAAATTTATGATGGATGCTTTGCGAGCACTTGAAGGGGCGGATATCATCGTAAGTTTCACAGGTGCGATGAGGCCATTCCTTCTTAAGTCACAGCATGATGACTCCATGTTGCAGCTGATATTGCCTGTTCGGACATATTAATCATTGAAATAGAAACTGTCGGCTTATTGCTGACAGTTTTTGTTTCATCTGCCAATGTCTTTTTCGCCCGGCGCCCTTCATTGACAGGCGTATTTATGTAAATCCTAATACACATAGAAGAGTTTTCTTTGTGTATTTGAATTGGTTTTAGTAAAATAAAGTATTAGATATATTAAAGAAAGTGTGTGGAACATATGACAAAAATCTCCATATCGACAGAATACATTACATTAGGACAATTTTTGAAAGTAGCCGACATCATTGATAGTGGCGGGATGGCTAAATGGTTCTTGAGCGAACATGAAGTTTTTATCAATGGGGATTTTGATGTGCGCAGAGGCAGGAAGTTGAGAGATGGAGATACAATCGACATCCCAGGGTTCGGCCAGTTTCTTATAATCGGAGCGGAGTAAAGGAATCGAGATGACATGTATATTGAATCACTGAAGGTGAAAAATTACAGGAACTATGAAGGCATGGAGATTGATTTCGAAAATAAGGTGAATGTCATACTCGGCGAGAATGCCCAGGGAAAAACAAATATCATGGAATCCATCTATGTCTTGGCAATGGCCAAATCGCATCGGACATCCAATGATAAAGAACTTATTCGCTGGGACGAAGAGTATGCTAAAATAGAGGGTAGGGTGCATAAAAGAAACTCTGCAGTGCCTTTGGAAATCCTGATTACAAAGAAAGGGAAAAAGGCGAAGTACAATCATATTGAGCAACAGCGTTTAAGCCAGTACATCGGCAATATGAATGTGGTCATGTTCGCTCCTGAAGACCTGCATCTTGTAAAAGGAAGTCCTCAAGTCAGGAGAAGGTTCCTTGACATGGAAATCGGCCAGGTTTCTCCTCTTTATTTATATAAATACACCCAGTATCAGAAAATATTACACCAACGAAACCACTACCTGAAGCTTTTGCAGATCAAAAAGCAGACTGACCTGGATATGCTTGAGGTACTCACGGAACAATTTATTCAACATGCAGTGGAAATAATAGAAAAGCGGTTTGAGTTCCTTTCCTTGTTACAGAAATGGGCTCAACCGGTCCATGAAGGAATTTCACGGGGACTTGAAACGCTTGAGATACGATATAAGCCGTCTGTTGATGTATCAAAGTCAATGGATATGTCGAAAATGGCTGAAGTATACCAGGAAAAATATAAAAAAGTCAAACAGCGTGAAATTGATAGGGGTGTCACCCTTTTTGGGCCACATCGAGATGACCTTGCCTTTTTTGTGAACGGAAGAGATGTCCAAACATTCGGTTCACAAGGGCAGCAAAGAACGACAGCTTTGTCTTTGAAACTGGCGGAGATTGATTTGATTCATGCAGAGATCGGGGAATACCCGATTTTGTTGCTAGATGATGTCCTGTCGGAATTAGATGACTATCGGCAATCCCACCTCTTAAACACAATACAGGGAAAAGTGCAGACATTTGTCACCACAACAAGTGTAGACGGAATCGATCATGCAACACTTCGCGAGGCGGCTACATTCGAAGTCGTCAGCGGTCATGTTAAACAAATCAAGTAGAGGTGGCTGAATGTTAATCAATATTGGCGGTGAACGCATCATAAAATCAAAAGATTTAATCGCTGTCCTTGATAAACACATTCTCTCCGAACAAGGCATGAAGGACTTTTTGTCCAAGTTGGAAAAGTCACATACAGTGCAGGAGAAGTCCTTCAAATCCGTTGTCATTACAACAGATGCCGTTCACCTTTCACCCCTGTCATCCTCCACAATCGCCAAGCGGTCCAGACAACTGGGTCTTTGACAGCCCTGAGCTGATTGAGTAAACCCCTACAGACTGTTAGGGGAAGTGATGCGGCATAATTGACGATCATAGAAGAGTATATGTCTACCAAATTAAAAGTGCAGGTGATACAGATTGACAATGGAAAAAGAATCTAAGAACATCCAAGCTTATGATGAAAACCAGATACAGGTTCTAGAAGGGCTTGAAGCTGTACGTAAACGACCGGGAATGTACATTGGTTCTACCAGTGAAAAAGGTTTGCACCATCTTGTATGGGAGATTGTCGATAACAGTATTGATGAGGCATTGGCCGGATATTGCGATACGATCGATGTGAAAATCGAAAGCGACAACAGTATCACTGTTACGGATAATGGACGGGGAATCCCAGTCGGCATCCATGAGAAAATGGGACGGCCGGCTGTCGAAGTCATTTTGACAGTTCTCCATGCCGGAGGAAAATTCGGCGGCGGCGGATACAAAGTGTCTGGAGGATTACATGGAGTCGGCGCTTCGGTCGTAAATGCTTTGTCTACCGAACTGGAGGTTTTCGTCCATCGGGAGGGGAACATCTATTACCAGAAATACCATCAAGGTGTGCCTTGTGAAGACCTTAAGATAATAGGTGAAACAGACCGGACAGGAACAACCATCCATTTCGTCCCGGATGGTGAAATTTTCACGGAGACTTTGGTTTATGATTATGACACGTTAGCAACACGCATACGTGAATTGGCATTCTTGAATAAAGGCCTTAAAATCACAATCGAAGATGATCGGGAAGACAAGCGGAAAAAAGAGTTTCACTACGAAGGCGGAATTAAATCCTATGTGGAACATCTGAACCGTTCGAAAGAAGTCATCCACGAAGAGCCTATCTATATCATGGGTGAGCGAGACGGGATTACAGTCGAGATCTCCATGCAATATAACGACAGTTATACAAGCAACCTATACTCCTTCGCAAATAACATCCACACGTATGAAGGCGGTACCCATGAAGCTGGATTTAAGGCTGCCCTTACACGTGTCATCAATGATTATGCCCGTAAGCAGGGGATGATCAAAGAAAGTGACCCTAACCTGTCCGGGGATGATGTGAGGGAAGGATTGACGGCTATTATTTCCGTCAAACATCCAGATCCTCAGTTCGAGGGGCAAACTAAGACAAAACTCGGTAACTCGGAAACAAGAACAATAACGGATTCCATCCTTTCGGATAAATTGGAAAAGTTCATGATGGAAAACCCGGCTGTAGGGAAACGGATTATCGAGAAAGGTTTAATGGCAGCACGCGCACGTATGGCAGCCAAAAAAGCGCGCGAACTAACGAGACGGAAATCTGCTTTAGAAGTATCCAGCCTTCCGGGTAAGCTTGCCGATTGCTCGTCAAAAGATGCATCCATAAGCGAGCTCTATATCGTTGAGGGTGATTCAGCGGGGGGATCTGCCAAGCAAGGACGGGATCGTCACTTCCAGGCAATCCTGCCATTGCGCGGAAAAATCCTTAACGTCGAAAAAGCGCGTCTTGATAGGATATTATCCAATAATGAAATTCGCACCATCATTACGGCTCTGGGAACTGGAATCGGGGAAGACTTCGATATTACTAAGGCCCGCTACCATAAGATCGTTATCATGACAGATGCTGACGTAGACGGAGCGCATATCAGAACCTTATTATTGACATTTTTCTACCGATATATGAGAAATCTCATCGAGCATGGTTACGTATATATTGCCCAGCCGCCTTTATATAAGATTACACAAGGCAAAAAGTTGCAATATGCCTATAATGACAAACAGCTTGAGGAAGTTCTCAAAGAGCTGCCGGCACAACCGAAGCCGAATATGCAGAGATACAAAGGTCTCGGGGAAATGAACCCGGAACAACTTTGGGAGACAACAATGGATCCGGCAAATAGGACGCTGCTGCAAGTGACTCTTAAAGATGCGATTGATGCGGATGAGACATTTGAAATCTTGATGGGGGACAAAGTCGAACCGCGCCGGAACTTTATCGAAGAGAACGCAGTTTATGTGAAAAACTTAGATATATAAAGACAGGATAGGCGAGACTATCCTGTCTCGGTATGCAGCGGAGATTTCATTCACTAGCGTCTGCCTCCCTATCATGTCAGGGCAGGCGCTAGTGAATGAAGCCCGCCTGGATTTTTTCTAGCAGGACAGTGAAAATGTCCTGTCTTTTACATAGGGATCTATGATTTAGCAAGAAAGCGAATGCTTACAAAAAGGAGGTTTTCTCCATGTCGGAATCAAAAGTAAAAGAAATTAATATAAGTCATGAGATGCGTACATCTTTCCTTGATTATTCAATGAGCGTCATTGTATCTCGTGCTTTGCCGGATGTAAGGGACGGTATGAAACCTGTCCATCGCCGGATTCTCTACGCAATGAATGACTTGGGAATTGTAGCGGATAAACCGTATAAAAAGTCTGCCCGTATTGTCGGTGACGTTATAGGTAAGTATCATCCTCACGGTGATGCTGCTGTTTATTCCACAATGGTGCGGATGGCTCAAGATTTTAACTACCGTTACCCATTAGTGGACGGTCACGGAAACTTCGGTTCCATTGATGGCGATGGGGCTGCGGCCATGCGTTATACAGAGGCCCGCATGTCGAAGATTGCCATGGAAATAATGAGAGACATCAATAAAGACACAATTGATTACCAGGATAACTATGATGGGGAGGAAAAAGAACCTGTTATTCTTCCTGCCCGTTTCCCGAACTTACTAGTGAATGGTTCTTCCGGTATCGCTGTCGGAATGGCGACTAATATACCCCCCCATCAGCTAGGGGAAGTCATTGACGGTGTTTTGGAGGTAAGCAAGAATCCGAATATCACTGTAGATGAACTGATGGAAACCATTCCGGGGCCTGATTTCCCGACAGGCGCTTTGATTTTGGGACGCAGCGGTATCCGCAAAGCTTACCAGACTGGTCGCGGGTCGATCACTGTCCGCGCTAAAGTGGAAATTGAAGAGAAACCAAACGGTAAACAAAGCATTATCGTCAAAGAAATACCATATCAGGTAAACAAAGCGCGTCTGGTCGAAAAAATTGCCGAATTGGCCCGTGACAAGAAAATAGACGGCATTACCGATTTGCGGGATGAATCAGACCGCAATGGTATGCGAATTGTGATGGAACTCCGCCGTGATGCGAATGCTAACGTTCTTTTGAACAATTTATATAAACATACTGCATTGCAAACAAGTTTCGGCATCAACCTGTTGGCCTTGGTCGGAGGGCAGCCGAAAATCCTGAACCTGAAAGAATGCCTTGTATATTATCTGGATCATCAGAAAGAAGTGATTCGACGCCGTACAGCATTTGAATTGCGGAAAGCAGAAGCAAGAGCCCATATTCTTGAAGGGCTGCGGATTGCTCTAGATCACCTGGACAGAATCATTGCGCTGATCCGTGGGTCCCAAACGACTGATATTGCCAAAGAGGGACTGATGACAGAATTCTCGCTGTCTGAGAAGCAAGCTCAAGCTATTCTTGATATGCGTCTGCAACGTTTGACAGGCCTAGAAAGAGAAAAAATCGAAAATGAATATCAAGGGCTATTGGAATTGATTGCTGAATTGAAGTCCATTTTGGCTAACGAAGAAAAAGTGTTAGGAATCATCCGTGAAGAGCTTCTTGAAATCAAGGAACGATTCAATGACGAAAGAAGAACAGAAATCGTCATGGCTGGACTTGAAAATATTGAAGATGAAGATTTGATCCCTGAAGAAAAGATTGTCATCACCTTGACGCATAAAGGATATATCAAGCGTTTGCCAATCTCCACGTATAAAGCACAGAAACGCGGAGGTAGAGGTATACAAGGGATGGGTACAAATGAAGATGATTTTGTCGAACATCTGGTGACAACCAGCACCCATGATACGATTCTTTACTTCACCAACAAAGGGAAGGTATACCGTAAGAAAGGATACGAAATTCCTGAATACGGCCGCACAGCCAAAGGGATACCGATCATCAATCTGTTGGAAGTGGAGCCTGGAGAATGGGTCAATGCCATTATTCCGATAGGGGACTTTGATGAGAGTAATTTCTTGTTCTTCACGACAAAACACGGTATTTCCAAGCGGTCCCCGCTATCATCCTTTGCAAATATACGCAATAACGGCTTGATTGCCCTTGGGCTAAAAGAAGGAGACGAGTTGATTTCTGTCAAACTGACAGATGGTCATAAACAGATCGTCATCGGTACAAAACAAGGTATGATGATCAGATTCCCAGAAGACGATGTCCGTTCAATGGGGCGGACAGCAACCGGTGTCAAAGGCATCACGCTGCGAAACGATGATGAGGTCATAGGCATGGAGCTGCTCGAAGAGGGCGACGATATTCTTGTTGTCACTATTAATGGGTATGGGAAACGTACACATGAAAATGAGTACAGAATCCAAAGCCGGGGCGGTAAAGGGATCAAGACATGCAACATCACAGATAAAACCGGTACATTGGTAGCGATTAAAACCGTCAAAGGTGAAGAAGACCTTATGGTCATCACCGCATCAGGTGTCATCATCAGGATGGGAGTCGACGGTATTTCCCAGACCGGAAGAAACACACAAGGTGTGAAGCTGATCCGTTTATCGGAGGGAGACCATGAGTTTGTATCCACTGTGGCCCTGATTGCTAAAGAGGATGAGCCGGAAGAAAGTGAAACAGAGGAAGCAGCTTTGACTGATCATGAAACAGAAACAGAATAAGCATAAAAAACCAGGCAGGGGGACTGCCTGGTTTTTACTTTGTATGATATGGAAGCAACGAAAAATATATGCTGGTGCTTGCTGCTAGATTCGTGTTCAATAGAGTCTTAAGGTTATATTCATGCTAAAGAAAATTAAATATTACAAAATTAAATATGGGTATTGCAATAAATGATAACCCTATATATAATAATAAAAGTCGACAGGGCATTGAAAAATAAATGTTGACAAACAAGTTAAATCTTGTTAGAATAATAAAGTCGCTTACAGAGGTAAACGACCTGTCGTTCTTTGAAAACTAAACAAAACAAAACGTCAACGTTAATTCTGATTAAACGTTT
>JBJFHG010000041.1:0-7951 GCA_051893455.1 Bacillus sp. (in: firmicutes) | reverse complement strand
GAATTGCAGAAAAAGATGCATTGGAGATCTATGTAGATGACGAGCGCATCATCCTAAAAAAATACAAACCAAACATGACTTGCCAAATCACTGGCGAAGTATCCGACAACAACCTGTCTCTTGCAGACGGAAAATTGATTTTGAGCAAAGAAGGCGCAGAACAGCTTCTTCAAGAAATCAATCAATATCTTACTCCAGCTGAGTAAATAAAAAAACATCCTTCGGGATGCTTTTTTATTTACTTCAAGATTTTAAGAAGGATCACTTATGTGATATTCCTTATATACATCACGTTTCGGCATATTACGGTCTTTGGCCGTTTGTTTGATGGCCTCTTTGCTGTTCATGCCCTTTACCTTCATATATTCATTCACATGTTCATTGATTGTTAAGCTTTCCCACCAGGTTTCCTCTGCCGGAAGGGCTGTTTCATCGGCTCCTTCAACGATAATGCAGAATTCTCCTCTGATATCTGTTTCCTTGCTCCAACCAAGTACCTCTTCAAGATTTCCCCTGATGAATTCCTCAAATTTCTTGGTCAACTCTCTGCACAAAACAATTTTCCTGTTCCCAAAATAGGTAAGCATCAATTGCAATGTCTCTTTTAAACGGTGCGGCGATTCATACAAAATGAACGTGGCCGTCATATTCTTTAGTTTCTCCAATTCCTTTTTCTTTTGCTTCGGATTTCTGTCAAGGAAACCATAAAAATAAAATGGCTGAGGGTCTATACCGGAAGCTATTAGTGCAGTCAAAGCGGCGTTGGCCCCAGGAAGAGGAATAATCGGGATATCATGCTCCAATGCCTCCCGCACCAGTTCATAACCCGGGTCTGATATGGTCGGCATACCTGCATCGCTGACCAATGCGACTGTCTGTCCATTTTCAAGCCGATCCATCACATGCTTCCCGCTGTTTCGTTTATTATGTTCATGATAACTGATGATCGGCGTTTCGATTTCAAAATAGTTGCATAGTTTTTTCGTGTTCCGCGTATCCTCGGCAGCGATCACGTCCGCTTCCTTTAAGATGCGGACCGCCCGGAAACTCATGTCCTCCAGATTGCCAATTGGTGTTGGAACTAGATACAACGATGCTGGCCCGATCCCCTCAGAGAAACTTTTTTGTAATTGCATGATCATCTAACTCCTTTCGGATTATCTTTTCCTTTTGTTCTCTCGTCAATTGCTTGAATCGGTATTCTGCTTTCATTGCCTGTTCCTTCGTTTCGTATTCTTCTTTATATATAAGGGTAACAGGTGTGCGCCCGCGTGTATATTTGGCAGCCTTGCCTGCATTATGCTTCTTGATCCTGTCCCCCAGATTGTTTGTATAACCTGTATAAAATGTATGATCGCTGCATTCAAGCACATATAGATAATGCTTATTATCCATAAAGCAGTTCCTTTGCAGCATCTGTATACTCATTATTCTGGTCATATACATAGAACGGCGGCAAGGTTTTCAAATCGGGACTGCCGTCTTTTATACCTTCAATAAGAATGGTATTGGCCTCTTTCCCTTCCATGGGATACACGAATTGAAGACGTTTCGGTTCAAGCCTGTATTGCCTCATCAGCGTAAGTATGTCCACAAGTCGCCCTGGCCTATGAACGAAAGCAGCCTTCCCTCCTTGCTTAAGCAATTGACTGCTTGTCCGGATGACATCTTCGAGATTGCACATTATTTCATGCCGGGCTATGGCATAATGTTCATTCCGATTGCGTTCCTCGTTTTTCGGGGTAGGGAAATATGGAGGATTGCAGGTGACTACGTCGTACCTGGAATGACCGATTACCGGCACAATTTCCTTTATGTCGCCGTGGATCATCTCCAGATGTTCGGATAAACCATTGTATTCAATACTCCTTTTAGCCATGTCATAAAGGCGTTCCTGTATCTCCACCCCCTTAATGTTGCCTTTTGTTCTTCTGCTTAACAAAAGCGGGATTACACCGTTGCCGGCACACAGATCCACCAGTTCCCCCTTCACGATTGGGACCGAAACGAATCGGGCCAACAGCACAGCATCCAGGGAAAAGGAGAATACACTGGGGCTTTGGATAATTCGCAGTTCCTCCGCCAATAAATAATCCAGCCTCTCATCATTCTTTAACATAGGTACACCTCATCTGTAATATCTGTTCAAATACGTTTGCCGCACAAAAAAACCTCCCAAAAGGAAGGTTCATTATTTCTTATTCAGGAAAGATAAACAAAATAAGCAATCTCCTTCATTCCGGGGACTTCCAAAGTGCAAATTGCAGATATGGAAACCTTCTTGGTACAAACGCGCCAGGTTATCATATCCTTCTCCGATATCAAAATCCTTATCCTTCTTTGCCTGTTGGATTTTTTTCTTGTTTTTCTTAGTGTTCTCTTTAACATCCTGATCCAATCTTCTTCGCAGGTGTTCATTTTCGATCAAAAGCAAATTGTTTTCTTCCAAAATTTCAGCAACATGATGCTTCAATTCCCCCAACTGTTTATACAATTCGCCGATTTGAGCCTCCATGCTACTTACAGAATCAAAGATTTCCTTCTTATCCATGTGACTCACCACCTTATTAATCTGTGGCTTGAATAGAAATGGCTCCCTCATTTAAAATCTCTTCCAAAGTGAACTCAAGTACCCGCCCTTGCTCAGCAAGTTCCACCTGAATTACTCTCTCCAGAATATTAAGCCCTACTACCTTGCCGGTCCCGTTCGGAGTTTTGACTTTCTCCCCAAGATCAGGAAGCTGTTCTTTTGCACTCTCGTACTCATCGTTCTCATATTTCAAACAGCACATTAACCTGCCGCAAAGCCCTGAAATCTTCGTGGGGTTCAATGATAGGTTTTGATCCTTGGCCATTTTTATGGATACCGGTTCAAAATCGCCCAAATAGGTGGAGCAGCACAGCATCCTTCCGCATGGCCCGATGCCGCCCAACATTTTGGCTTCATCCCTTACCCCTATCTGGCGTAGTTCGATGCGTGTCCGGAATACAGAGGCCAAATCTTTCACTAGTTCCCTAAAGTCAATTCTTCCATCAGCTGTAAAGTAAAAAATGATTTTATTTCGATCGAATGTATATTCCACATCGATTAGTTTCATATCCAATTTGTGGTCTTCAACTTTTTGGCTGCACACTGTATATGCGTCCCTAGCAGCTTTTTTGTTTTCCTCCACAATAAGATGGTCTTTCACATTGGCAATTCGCAATACTTTCTTCAATGGCAAGACGACATCGTTTTCCTCTACTTGTTTCCGGGAAATGACAACCTTTCCAAATTCGACTCCTCTTGCTGTCTCAACAATGACGAATTCTTCATTTGGAATTTCCAGTTCCCCCGGGTCAAAGTAGTATATTTTACCCGCTTTTTTGAAGCGGACACCTACTACATCATACAAAGGATGATCCCTCCTGCAAATTCATCACTAGCTGTTCCATAACTAGTTGCGGATTTGTATTAGACATGAGTCTTCGTTTCGTATCCAGGATGGCCTCCATGCTGGCAGCCAGCCGTTTCTGCGGAATCTGAAGTGCATGCCGCTCTAATTCTGCCTGCCTGTCTTTATATATAACATCATCTAGCTTGTCCAGTTGAATGTATAAAAGATCCTTATAAACGAGAAGGAATAAATCCAGTCCTCTATCAACCTGTTCTTTATCTTTAAAGTGACCGAACCAATACTCCTGTAAATACAGTAATGCCTTCATATAGTTTTGGTTCAACGCTTCATATAATTCTAACACTATTCTTTGGGCTTGTGCAAACCAATCGTCCAAACATAATTCCAAAGCCTCATCGAACCGGTTGGTCAATTGGGCAGCTACCATTGCTTTTTGCCGGTTGATCCCCTGTTCTGTCAATTTTCTGATCAGTTCGTCTGACGAAAGCGGTTGAAACGTGATGATTTGGCATCTGGATAGGATAGTCGGCAGAATCCGCTGGGATTGTTCAGTCAGCAGGATAGCTGTCGTCTCTGCGGATGGTTCCTCCAAAAACTTCAGCAGGCTGTTCGCTGCCTGAACAGTCATCTTTTCCGCATCAACCAGGATATACACCTTTTTGTTCGATTCCATGCCTTTCTTGGAGAATTCCTCTTGAAGCTGTTGGATTTGATCCTTCTTAATAGAAAGACCATCAGGTTCGATCAGATGTACATCCGGGTGGTTGCCGCTTGCGATTCTTCTGCAATTTGCACACCTGTTACATGGTTGTTCTGTATGTTCTGCTCCACAATAGAAGCTTTTTGCCAACAGGATGGCCGTATCCTTTTTGCCCGTGGCGCGTTCCCCTTCAAAAAGGTATGCATGAGCAACCCTGCTTTTACGGACGCTGTTCTGAAGCATTTGGAAAACCTGTGGCTGTTTATCTTTAAGTTCTGTCCAAGTATTGATCATTTGCACCTTCACTGCCTTAAGTATATAAATTGATCAAGAGACCCTTAATCTCACCGATTTGTCCCAAGATTGCAACGTTGTCTACCTCTTTGTTCATCAAATCATCGGCAAGCTGAATAAGCTTCTCGTCAATCGTTTTGACAATATGGAGCTGCCTGCTTTGCCCGAAATGGTTCCAGCTCTGTGATTGATTGAGGTCCACCCCGTACTCGACTGCTTCTCTTATGAAGCGTCTGACCAGTGATTTATATTTTGCCAAATCCTTAAAATTACGGAAGCGAGCCAGCCGGCCGCCGGCACCCTCTATGTCAGCCATGAGCCTATTCAATGCCGTCATCTGCATTTTTTCATCCTGCTTACGAATCAGACCTGCAAATGGCTGCTGGTTTAAAGACCGATGTACCGGCTCCTTTGACACTTTATCAAGATTGATGGGAAGCTGGTTAATTTTCATGGTAATTCCTCATTCGTATGACTAAAAGTGGTAAAATTGTTCGATTGGCAATACAAAGACGGTTGCGCCACCGACTTGTATCTCAACTGGATATGGGACATAGGAATCTGCATTCCCGCCCATTGGCGAAATCGGCGCCACCAGTTGGTCACGTGACTGACAATTAGCTTTTATGATTTCAAGGCATTTATCCACCCTAATCTCGTCTGTTCCGATTAGGAATGTTGTATTGCCTGATTTCAGGAATCCTCCGGTCGTTGCTAATTTCGTTGCCCGAAAATTATGCTCCACCAACGCGGACGATAAACGGTTACTGTCCTTATCCTGTACCACCGCTACAATCATTTTCACGGCAAACCCCTCCTATGGACAAAAAATAGTAATCAACCTGAAAGCCAATGAAAAATCCCTTTCACTTCCTATATTATACTTCATTCTCATTTTTTGTGTTGCAAATATTCTTCAATAACGTAAATCGAATCTTGCAATACTTTTTCGATATTTTGGGAAGCATCTACTTGCTTAATTCTCTCCGGATATCTTCCGGCCAACTGCAGGTAACCTTCCCTGACCTTTTTATGGAATGATAGTGCCTCCATATCAAGTCGGTTCACTTCACGCTTGTTATTGGCACCGATCCTTTCCAACCCTTGTTTCGGATCTATATCGTAGTATAATGTCAAGTCGGGCATTGTATCATCAATGGCGAATCGGTTGATCTGCATGACATTGTCGATCCCGAGCCCCCGGGCGTACCCCTGATAAGCCAGGGAACTATCGACAAATCTGTCGCATAATACAATAGTACCCTTCTTCAAGGCCGGGCACACCTTCTCCACAAGATGTTGCCTTCTGGCTGCTGCATATAGTAATGCTTCTGTCCGTTCATCCATCGATGTATTTTCTTTATTCAGAAGGACCTGGCGGATTTGTTCCGCTATGGAGATCCCACCTGGTTCGCGCGTAAGCAATACAGAGAAACCTCTTTGCTGCAATTCCTCCTGAAGCAGGCCTAAAATTGTCGTTTTCCCTGCTCCTTCCGGCCCTTCCACTGTGATAAATATTCCTTCTGTCATGTAATACCTCCGCTAATACTTCTTGTCTGTCTATTTATAAACGAGCACCAACTTTTCTTGGAGTTTTGAGGCGCCTTGGATCCGGGCACCGGCATCCATAATCTGTTCTATATATATAATATGCTCAGCGGTGATCAACTCTCCTCTTAGTATGAAAGGAACACCGGGCGGATAGGGGATAATTGCCTCCCCTGCGACCCTGCCAGCAGACTCAGTCAATGAAATATATTCTCTCTCCCTATCTTCCATTTCTTTTGCTGAAAAGGCAAGTTCAGAGACCCGCTCCACCGGCATGGAAAGAGCCGGATATTGGCGAGACGGGTACTGTTTTTTGTTGAGTTTTCGCAATGCCTCTTTAATTCTTTGCAAAGCGTCAGCCGTTGGATAGTTTTGCTTCATTTTCAACAATGGGAATATGAACAAGACATTCATAGGATCAGCCATTTCTGTAAAAACGCCGGTTTCTAGTAGTGCTTCCTGTAATTCATATCCATTGAATCCCCCGTCAGCCTGTACAGTGATCTTCAAGATATCTGTTGCTTTCGTCTTATGCTTCAGCACCTTTATACCCTCAATCTCATCAAGCTTTGACATGAATGCCTGGACACATGAATACAGCCAGCGATAATCTTCCTCCCGATAGGTAGCGGCGTAAGCCCGAGCTGCATCCAATGAAGCCATGATCGGATAAGAAGGGCTGCTCGACTGCAGCATATTCAGATAGGATGAAACTTCACCGTAATCCTCTACCCTTTCGTGAACATGCAGATAAGATCCCATTGTCATGGCCGGCAATGTCTTATGGGCAGAGTGTACAACAAAGTCCGCCCCCATCTCCAGACTGCTGGGCAAAAAAAAGGGCGAAGCTGCAAAGTGCGCTCCATGGGCTTCATCAACCAGCACCAGCATCCCCTTTTGGTGAGCTAATTTAATAATCGCGCTTAACTGGTTCTCTCCTACCCCATAATAATTAGGGTATGTAAGGATGATGGCTTTTGCCTCCGGGTAACGGTTCATAGCCTCAGTCGCCACTTCAAGGCTAATTCCCTCCGCAATTCCCCATTCTTCATTAATATCCGGTTTGAGAAACACTGGCTTTGCTTTTGCCAAACGGATGGCATTCATTACCGACTTATGGCAGTTCCTCTGCACCAATACAACATCATTCTCATGACAGTTGCCCATAATCATCGCCAGGTTGCCGACAGTCGAACCATTTACAAGGAAGAAGCTTTTTTTTGACTGGTAGAAATCAGCTGTCAACTGCTCAGCTTCCGCTATGACACCATCAGCATCATGCAGGTCATCCAGTCCTTCAATCTCTGTTGCATCTATTCGTAAAACTGTTCCAAAACCATCATCTTCATCTATAATCAGCCCATTTTTATGCCCTGGCACATGAAAGCTGATCGGATGAGAGTCTGTAAATGCTTTTAAAGCATCGCAAAGGGGTTTCCGATGCTGTTTTTTCATCTATATCTCTTCCTTTATATCTTAATCTATTTATAGTGTATCAGACACATCTGTTCAGCGGGACAGGCAGATTCCACAAAATTTATTTTCAACCCTAAAAAAGAAGCCTTTTCAACGAATAGGCCCCTCAAAGATACTGCCTGGGCTGGGTAACCCTTTTCAGCTGGTTCAGATAGAAGGGGTATTCAGCATCCCCTATTTCGGTATTAACAATTTCCCGTTCACACTCATGGCATATAAAAGATGTATATATGTACATACCTCTATCCTTTTTTCTTTCACATATGATGCACACCACGTACTCTGACCTCGGTCTATGATTTATTGCAGCCATCTCGCCACCTCCATTACACAGTATTGCCTTAGGGCTGCGATCACATTCTTTATTATCTAATAATTTTGTTATCTCATCATATGTGAATACTGCCAGAGCGTGTATGTCTACACAACTTTTCTCGAAAAACAATTTATTAACCGGCATAAATTCATTTATGCAGAAATAAAAAAGATCAGCCTTTCGGCTGATCTTCTGTGTTGCCTGGCGACGTCCTACTCT
>JBJFHG010000040.1:0-8336 GCA_051893455.1 Bacillus sp. (in: firmicutes) | reverse complement strand
ATCCTTACAGCCTGTTGATCTATTATTCTACAGTCACGCTTTTCGCCAAGTTACGCGGTTTATCCACATCGCAGTCACGGTGCAATGCAGCATAGTACGCAATCAGCTGAAGCGGTATTACAGAGATAAGGGGTGTTAACAGTTCATTCACGGCCGGTAGCACGAAGCTGTCTCCTTCTTCCTCAAGGCCTTTCATGGAAATAATGCATGGGTTTGCACCACGCGCCACTACTTCCTTGACGTTTCCGCGAATGCTTAGGTTAACAGATTCTTGAGTAGCCAATGCAATGACCGGTGTGCCTTCTTCAATCAAGGCGATTGTTCCGTGTTTTAACTCTCCGCCGGCGAAGCCCTCTGCCTGGATGTAAGAGATTTCTTTTAACTTCAATGCCCCTTCGAGACCTACGAAGAAGTCCAGCGTACGCCCAATGAAGAAACAGTTACGCGTCACAGACAGGAACTCACGAGCAACGCCTTCGAGCGCTTCCTTAGAATCACAAAGCACTTCCATCGCGTTTGCCACGATACCTAGCTCTGTCACTAGATCTACCTTTGGCTCAAGGCCTTTGGAGATCGCTGTGCAATGAGCAAGGATGGATAATACAGCGATTTGTGCTGTATAAGCTTTCGTTGAAGCCACAGCAATTTCAGGACCAGCATGCAGAAGCAAAGTGTAATCTGCTTCGCGCGATAAAGTAGAACCCGGTACGTTTGTAATTGTCAATGCTTTATGGCCAAGCTCTTTAACAGATACCAATACGGCACGGCTGTCCGCTGTCTCACCGCTTTGAGAGATAAAGATAAACAATGGTTTCTCTGAAAGAAGCGGCATATTGTAGTTGAATTCCGATGCCACATGCACTTCAACCGGGATGCCTGCCATATTTTCGATGAATTGCTTACCGACAAGACCGGCATGATAGCTGGTTCCGCAAGCGACGATATAGATGCGGTCTGCTTCTTTCATCGCTTCTTGGATATCTGAAGCGATTTCCAGCTCTCCTGCGTCATTTTGGTATGCTTGAACGATTTTACGGATAACAAGCGGTTGCTCATCGATTTCTTTCAGCATGTAGTGAGGGTATGTTCCTTTTTCAATATCCCCTGCATCCAATTCTGCTGTGTATGGCTCGCGCTCGATCACAGTTCCATCCAATTTTTTGATTGTGATGTTTTCCTGCGTCACGATCACCATTTCTTTATCCATCAATTCAATGAACTGATCGGTGACTTGCAGCATAGCCATCGCGTCGGATGCAACCACATTGAACTTCTCGCCTACTCCTACCAAAAGCGGGCTTTTGTTTTTTCCGACATAGATTGTTTCGTTATGTTGCGCATCCAAAAGCGCGATTGCGTAAGATCCTTTTAAAAGCGACAGCGTTGTGCGGAACGCTTCTTCAGTATTATAGCCATCTGTTGCAAATTTTTCCACAAGTGCAACGATGACCTCTGTATCTGTTTCACTTTTAAAAGAGACTCCTTGCAAATATTCACGTTTCAGAATTTCGTAGTTTTCGATGACACCATTATGAACAAGTGTAAAACGTCCTGTCGGGCTTTGGTGAGGGTGTGCATTTGCATGGCTTGGCACTCCGTGAGTTGCCCAGCGTGTATGGCCAATACCCGTTTGGGCAAATACGTTTGCATCTACCACTTTGCGCAAGTCTGCGATGCGTCCCTTCTCTTTGAAGACATGAATGCCGCTGTTATTCTCGATAGCTATACCTGCCGAATCATAACCGCGGTATTCCAGTTTCTCAAGGCCCTTCAACAAAATCTCTTTTGCATCATTGTTTCCAATATAACCAACGATTCCACACATATATAGTCCTCCTAATTTAAAAGGGGACAAGAATATCGCAGGGGACATTCCTGTCCCCTTATCTCTGTTTTTTTATATGCATTTCCTTCTCTTTGTCCAAAAAGTTGCCTTTTTGTTTTAAAGAAGGAATCAACAGCTGTGCATGGCAACTGGGAGGTACCCGCCGATCTCTCGATAATCCTCCACCTCGTCAACTAAACTGTGCTCTGTCAGTTTAGTTCAGGCGCTTTTCTTTTAAAACTGTATTCCCGATTAACAACTGCCCTCCTTTTCTTCATTTGAGCAATGCCAGTATTTGTACATACAAGACACATAGTTTATCATACCGCACTGCTGAAAATCCGTCAAATCACATCGCGCATTATATAAAATATGCATAAGAAACATTTATGTGCTCCTTATGCATATCCATTTCCTTATTCTAAGCCCATTTCTGCCTTCACAACTTCAGCGATGCGGTCAACATAACGGTCGCAATCCTCTTGTGTAGGGGCTTCCGCCATAACACGGACAAGCGGCTCGGTACCGGAAGGGCGCACAAGCACACGTCCGTTTCCATTCATCTCAGCTTCCACTTCAGCGATTACCGCAGCCACTTTCTCATTATCCGTCACATGATGTTTGTCAGTAACACGGATGTTCACCAACTTCTGCGGGAACTTCTTCATTTCGCCAGCCAATTCAGATAGAGGCTTATTTGTGACCTTCATTATATTGACCAACTGAAGCCCTGTCAGCATGCCATCACCTGTTGTATTGTAATCAAGGAAGATAATATGCCCTGATTGCTCACCGCCCAGGTTGTAGTTGTTTTTCTTCATTTCCTCCACTACATAGCGGTCTCCGACTGCTGTTTGCGCGCTCTTTATGCCTTGCGCTTCCAATGCCTTGTAATACCCGAGGTTGCTCATTACAGTCGAAACAACCGTGTCTTGTTTCAGTCTTCCTTTTTCTTTCAGATACTTGCCGCAGATATACAAGATCTGATCCCCATCTACAATGTTGCCTTTTTCATCAATAGCAATGATACGATCTCCATCCCCATCAAAAGCGAGTCCTACATCGGCTTTCTTTTCTTTTACAAAGGCCGCCAAGGCTTCCGGATGAGTCGATCCAACGCCGTCATTGATATTCAAACCGTTCGGGGATGAACCCATATTGGAAATATCGGCATCCAGGTCAGCAAACAGATGCGTTGCAAGTGATGAAGTAGCCCCGTGCGCACAATCGATTGCAACATGTAAACCTGTGAACTCCTCATCTACAGACTGTTTCAGGTACGATAGATATTTTTGTCCGCCTTCGAAATAATCGTTCACTTGGCCCAAATCACCGCCAACCGGTCTAGGCAGTGTATCTTCTTCCAGGTCCATAAGCCTTTCGATTTCTTCTTCCTGTTCATCGGATAATTTAAAGCCATCGCTTCCGAAGAATTTGATGCCATTATCCGCTACTGGGTTATGCGATGCTGAAATCATAACACCCGCTTCTGCACTCAATGCTTTTGTCAAATAGGCAACGCCTGGTGTGGAAATGACTCCGAGACGCATTACTTCTGCACCGATGGATAAGAGCCCTGCAACCAGCGCCCCTTCAAGCATATGCCCTGAGATGCGTGTATCCCGCCCGATCAACACTTTTGGGCGGTCTGTATCTTTCGTCAACACATATCCGCCGAAACGGCCCAATTTAAAGGCCAGTTCAGGAGTCAATTCGCTGTTTGCCACTCCTCTTACTCCATCAGTTCCAAAATATTTACCCATGTTATATTTCTCTCCTTCTTAATCCTATATATGCCAATACACAAAAACGCTTCCGGTTAATGGAAAATACAGATAGGGACAATCGTCATCCATAGTAGTGCATGATTTCCTGTTTAAATCGGTCTATCCTGTTGAACCCGACTGTCTCATCTGTTTCCCCAGAAATTTTTGTGATCATGAATTTTGCGTTTGTCTCAGTAGGTTGGACTTTAATGCCCTCTGGAGAATCAACTTGTATAGAAGCGGTATGTTCGCCCTCTTCCAGATTGCTCACATTCAAGGTCAATTGAATATCATTAGCTTGCATATCCCTGATTAGGCTCTGCTTACCCGTTACTGAAACATCGACACTCCCGTTTTTAGGGCTGATAAATTCCAACTCATAACCGTCTTCCAGTCCTTCCTGATCAATCTGGACATTACCAAATGTTTTGGACGCTTCTTCCGTTTCCTCATTCTCTTCCATTTCATCTTTAGGCTCTGTTGACGTCTGATTCTCTTCCTCTTCTTCTGTTTCTGGTGTCTCCCCATCCGTGATCGTATTGTTCACTTTGATGGATAGTTTCACTTCCTCCTCTGAAGCGCTTTGCACTCCTTCCGGAAGATCGATTGATACTGTCAGGATTGTATCCTTCGTCAGATTACTCACATCCACCGGAATCTGCAATTCATTGATTGTATCGAGTACCGATCTTTTCCCATATATAGTGATGGATGAAGGTTCCGGTATCATGTTTTCAATTTCGATTCCTTCCGGTGTCTTGCCTGATTCTACAGGGCTTATTTTCACTTCCTTGCTCGGGCTTTGGATATCAAGTTGAACTTTCACGTAATCTGTTTCTACATTCACATCCAGTTTATTGAGCTCACTGTCCAGCACTTCGATTGGAGCGTTGATCTCAACAGCGCCTTTTGCTGTCTCTTTCACATTAATGATTGCTTTTACGTAGGCTATCTTCTCGATCATTTCCTTGCCGCCGGTGATCGATACTGTTTCGGGATTGATAATCGGTTCTTTAGCCAAGTAGCCGTCTGTCAGCAAAGAACGATCATACTCAGGCTGTACTGTAAACTCTTTTGTCACTTTCTCTTCTATTGTGACTTCCGCTGATGACGGTGCGATGGTATAGCTAAGCTTGTCGCTGAGATCCTCCATTTCGAATTTCACAGTTTGCGTGCCAAGAGAGGCTTCTGATAAATCGACCACCACAGTGAAATCCCTCGACTTGGCAGCTGGAATCAGTATATTTTTAGGACCGCTCAGTGTCACATCCACTGTTTTTGGGATGCCCGAGACAACCACGTTTTCCTGGTCGTAATAGACTTCAACAGGGACAGCCTCCACTGTCTCGCTGTCTTTCATCGAAGGTGTATTGAAACGGATGGTGCTGGATTCCGATTCAAAGTTGACGGTTAAAAACAGCAATGTCGCCAAAGATAAAGCAACCACTCTTACAAACCATGAGGATTCGAGCCATTTATCCATTTTTCTTCCCCCTCCAGTTCCAGCGATTCTGAGCTACTGTCCTGTAATTGTGGGATAGTTCCTGAGTCAATAGCTCTTCGAATTGTTCCGGAGACAAATCACGATGCAAATCACCGTTTTTAGCCAGAGAAATGCCGCCTGTTTCTTCCGAGACAACAATCGTCAACGCATCTGTCACTTCACTGATGCCCAATGCTGCTCTATGTCTTGTCCCCAACTCTTTGGAAATGAACGGGCTCTCTGACAATGGAAGATAACAGGCTGCCGCTGCAACCCGGTCTTTCTGGATAACGACTGCTCCATCATGCAACGGTGTATTAGGGATGAATATATTAATAAGCAATTCCGAAGATATCTGGGAATTGAGGCCGATTCCGGTTTCAATATATTCGTTCAGGCCCGTTTCCCTCTCAATCGATATAAGGGCGCCGATCCGGCGTTTAGCCATATAGTTTGCTGAATCTTTGACCGCCTTAACCAGTGTATCCAACTCATTTTGTTCCTGAGAGGCAGAGCGGGAAAAGATCTTCCCACGTCCCAACTGTTCCAGTGCCCTGCGAAGCTCAGGCTGAAAAATCACGATGACGGCAATAAAACCCCAATCCATGGCCTGGTCCATGAGCCATCCCAATGTATTCAGACCAAACAGCCCGCTCAATACTTTAACAAAGATGATGACAAATATCCCTTTCAGCAGCTGAACGGCTTTTGTGCCTTTGATAACCATTAATAATTTATATATAACAAACCATACAAGGCCTATATCTACAACATTTATGAGAATGTCAAAGAAAGTAATATTATTTGCTAAAGACATGTTACTTCCTCCATTTAAGGGCATTACCCTCAGTTATTTCCGGTAACCCTTCCATTATAACATATTAAAGTTAGAATCCATCAAAAACCATATTGATTCCTAATCTCTCCTCCCTATCATATGTTAAAAACAAAAAGCCATCCTGAACGGATGACCACGTTGTGCAGACAAAATCTTTTCCTGATCTTGCCTCAAACTGGTGATTTTAACTCCCGAAAAGGCCGGAGAAGCTGTCTTTAGCCTGCTTTGCCTTAGTCTTGATGTTATACCAGAGCCATTCGAAGAGTTCATCCACTTCTTCAATATTCCCTGATACATGTCCTGCGGAAGCCATATATCTCTCACCGTTGATCACTGTCACATTACCTTCAACTGTACCCTCTATTTTAATATTGCCATTGCGTACGACGACATCTCCCTCAATTGTCTTTCCTGCCGGGACAATCACTGTATCATTCTCAACGATTAAATCCGGTTGCTTGGACACTGAGAACTGCTGGTTATCCCCTTCCCAAGTTGTCAGGAATGCCCCCGACATCAAAATAAGAAAAAGGGCGGCGGCCGTCATGAACGGATGGCCCTTAAGCCATCTTTGCAAGCTTACTTTTCGTTTCTCCTTCGGCAGTTTTGCCATCACCCCATCCACAAACCCGGACGGTGCAGTAATGTGGCTACTGCTTTTTACAAACATCTCAGCTTTCTTCAGTTCATGGAAATATTTCTGACAATCCTCGCATTCCTGCAGATGATATCTTAGTTCTTTTTCATGATCCGGGCTAATGTCGTTATCTAGATATTCATGCATGTATTCAATCATTGCATCTGAACATTTCATCTTTCACACCTGCTTTTTATAGATTGCTCAATTGCTTCCGCAACGCTTCACGTCCGCGGTGGATCCGCGTTTTGATTGTACCGATGGGTAAATCCAGTATATGTCCGATTTCTTTTAGAGACAATTCTTCGATATACTTCAAAACAATAACCGTTCGGTACTTTTCCGGCAGCCGCATTATTTCCTTCTGTATCGTATCTTGGAGTTCTAGGCTTTCTACCTCATCTTCAGGCAATACAGTGTCTGCCGGGATATGGGAATACATCGTCAATCCATCTGTACCTGCTACTTCCGCATCCAGGTAGAAATCGGGCTTTTTTTTCCTGATACGGTCGATACACAAGTTCGTTGCAATTCGGTAAAGCCAAGTCGAGAATTTCAAATTAATATTAAACGTGTGTATTTTGATATAAGCCCTGACAAATGCTTCTTGGGCCATATCCTCGGCTTCATGCCTGTTGCCAAGCATCCGGTAACAGAGCTGAAACAATTTGTCCTTATAGATCTCCACAATCTCCCCATAGGCGTTGTGGTCACCTTTTAACACTTCCTTAATTCTTTGTTTTACGAGTACTTCCATTTGTGTAGACCTCCGCCCTAATAATGCGGTTATACGATAATTACGAATCTCCGGCATAAAGGTTTCATTTTTTACAGAAATTCCAAGCTTTTCGTTTGCAATATGTTTACTTATTCCAAAGACGGGTATTTAGTCTAGGATAACTTCTAAAAGGAGGAAATTAGCATGACTTATCAGCTGGTTGAGTTGTTGGAAAATATAGAAAACAAACGAAATATGATGATCTTTCTTGCTAGATCTTCTTCAATGAGTGATCAGCATGTCATACAGGCCAGCACTGAATTAGATGATTTGCTGAACAAATATCTTCGCTTGACTGGCAAATAGTTTTATACATTCTTAAGTTGATGCTTAATTCCTGCATATAATAAGAGCCTACATCATGTCTTCCGCAGACCTCATCTCCTGCTATTTATTGAAAAAACTCTCTATTACAATGTATTCCTTATGTTCAGATAATTACGTGCAGCCTGCATCTCTTTTCCGTTTGAAAGCGACCCTTTTCAGACCTTTACTGGAGTCGAGCACAGTGTGTATATTCACTTCTATATGTTACCTCATAGATGAAATTGGCTCAACTACCTGGGTTTCAGCCATTGATACATTTTATGAGGTACAAAAAAACCCTTAGACTAAATAGTCTAAGGGTAATGAGTATGTAGTGTTTGGTGGAGCCTAGCGGGATCGAACCGCTGACCTCCTGCGTGCAAAGCAGGCGCTCTCCCAGCTGAGCTAAGGCCCCCTAATATAAGAAATGAGCCATGAAGGACTCGAACCTTCGACCCTCTGATTAAAAGTCAGATGCTCTACCAACTGAGCTAATGGCTCTTTGTTGGCTGGGCTAGAAGGATTCGAACCTTCGCATGACGGAATCAAAATCCGTTGCCTTACCGCTTGGCTATAGCCCAACAATACAAATAGGTGGTAAGAGTATCTTTCCCGTGATGAGAAAAAATAGTACTCGTCCACAAATTAAAAATGGTGGAGGGGGGCAGATTCGAACTGCCGAACCCGAAGGAGCGGATTTACA
>JBJFHG010000039.1:0-8373 GCA_051893455.1 Bacillus sp. (in: firmicutes) | reverse complement strand
TCCAAGCGCCATCCACATAAAAAAGTGACTTAATGGCATCCACCAAAATCGTAACAGCTTCCATCGGGTTGAAATCAGCCAGCAAAAGCGCTGCGGAAATACTCCCGATCCCCAATGACAGCAAAACTTTTCTTGTCGTAAGCACCAGTACAAGCGCCACCACAGCCGGGATTAACGAAAATATTGTGTTCTCCAAATGACTCTCTCCTCACGTTGTCTACTTAATTCACTACTTAATAATATCCAATCCGAAAAACGGTAAACTCAGGATATCCTTATATGACCGTAAGCAATATACGGTGGGAGAGATAGAGGCAAAAGCCGAACTTTCATATCGTATGTCGCAACGGAATATTCCCGGAACAACAAAAAGAGTAATGATAGAAAACAACCTATCATTACTCTCCGTAATGTATGTTATCGTCCATCGCTCTGTAGCTCACCATTATAAAAACAAATCTTTTATAACGACAGTGTTATCCTTATTCAAGATAACCCCAGTAAATACGGTTCCGACTGAACCCCATTTACTTCGGCAAGAACACCTTTCATCTGTGATCATCGTTGTCATCCTCACAACAGATTACTCATCATTCCTGCAGCCTCTACCCCATGCGGTGATAGTGATATTATGCAATTATTTTTATACTATATAACTATAACAAAGACTCCATACTCTTGCAACTGATAAATGGCTGCTCCTAACAATGAAAAAACGCACATACAAAAAAACGCCTGTTTCCATACGGTCTTCAGCCCATCATCAACAAAGCTTCAATACCTTTCATACCAGGCTTTATGCCTATCTTCTCTGCTTCGGCCGTCACTTTCTCCAATGGAGCTTCCAATAGCTCATCAATTGTTCTCACTCCAACGGCCCTTGCTGCCAGAATACACCGGTCTGCCAGATGTTCGTTCAGGAAATCTATATCCAAGGCACCGCACATAATATACCCTTTTTGAGCGGCTACAGCCAACAGAGTTGTGTTCGGCAATTTGACTGTGTAGGCTGTGAATGGGCGGGATGCAATCAAAATCGTCTCCTTCATTATTCAGTCATCCCCTTTTTAACAATGTATGAACGGTAGGAATTGAATATGTGACAGTATTATTCCAAGCAGGGATATAGCTTGGCAAGCCGAGCAGCCAGCAAATCACGGAGAAATTCAGGCAAGAAATAATGTTTACGCTCACTTCTTTTAATAAGCGGGAAAAAGAACCCAAACGTAAACATATCAGGCAATGCCAGTTTGTACATTTTATCGGGATCCAGCTCGGCCCCATTCACTTTTATATTCCGATTTTCTCCGAACTCTACTTGGCTGTACACCATATTTCCCAACACTTTTCCGCGGAAACCAAACCCTTTCACCTGCATATGGGGCCACTCTTCATTTTGTGATTGGATCAACACTTCTTTCAATTCTCTCCCGCTTAGTTCTACTGTACAGGGATTAATCGGATGCGGGCATATACGATGAATGTCGTACTTTTTGACAATCCCTTCAGATAGCCCTCCGAGAAGCAATCCGGCATTCAGAAAAGCGCAATCAGCATCGCAATAAACGCGCAATTCATCACAGAGCAGCTGAGGTAAGACCGAGGGAGCAAACCAATCGATCACGAGATCATGAGGAATGGCGCATACGTGGTCATTCAGCAGTTCCTTGCCTCTCTCCAGTAACAGACTGCGCTGTTCGGCTTCCCCGTAGACTGAGTTTTCCTCATTCATATCATTCAATCTAGCTACAGCCCTCACAGGTATATGTTGATCATCAAGCATTATTTCCACATGCCCGACATACATGCCTGCTTTCCCTGCACCGCATAGCAATGTTTTATTGACTTGCTTTCCTTCATGAAGGATATGATGGGTATGAGCACCTAGAATCACGTCAATATCCGGCAATTCGTATGCGATTTTCTCGTCAGTATCAATCCCTAAATGAGACAGCAGAACAATGGCATCACATTGTTCCTTCACCCCATCCACCACACGCTTGATTTCTTCCACAGGTTCCGTGACCTTCCAGCCCAAAGATTCATAAAAAATCCGGAAATAGGCAGTCGCTCCCAGAAAAGCAATACGCGTTCCTTTTTCCGTCGTGTATATTTTATGATCAACAGCCCAAGTTGGACGTGTTCCGTCGAGATAATATAAATTGGATACGAGCACTTCAAACTCCGCATCATCGTAGAGGCTGTCCAGTACTTCGAACGGAAAGGTGATCCCCTCATTATTGCCGATTGTGGCAAATCGGCAGCCCAACTCATTCAGCATATGAACATTGCCTTTCCCTAACAGGCCTTCTGTATAGGGATGGCATCGATCCATATGATCCCCCAGATCGAAGATGATTGTCTCCTCTCGCACCTGACTATGCAATCTTTCTCTTTCCTTTATAAAACGCTTAATCCTGGGCCAACGGTCAAATTGGCTGTGTAAATCATTTATATGATACAAATGGATGATTTCAGCCATTTAAATCCCCTCACTTCAAATTTGGCTCGGAGCCTGCAGTCTCATGCTTTCCTTTTTGCTGCTGGACAGACCTTTCCCACTCCTGAACGTCGTAGAGGCCTACTTAAACCTGTCCGCCAACAATGGCTCCATTCGTTTAAGCGAGATATCAGGTGAATCAGATCAGAACAGATCCATCTGCCGGGGAGCCAATCCTGTATATGCTATATTCATGGCTTCTATCAGTTCCCGGGCATTATCCGCCGCATCTCCACCGGAATTATTGTTAAATACTACATATATATCTTTCGTTTTGTTTTGCAATGCCAGCAAATGCTTTTTCCATTCAAGCAATTCTTTTTTGTTATAGCGATAAAGAAAACGGACAGCCCGCCACTCCTCATTGGATCCCGTTTTATTCCAGCCATGCACATTCCGTCCATGGAATCTCACCAATGTCTTATCCGGATGAGTCGGGTACAGAACAGTCGGTACCGAGCCGCTTCCTGCCTGCGGTTCATCACAAATACTATGAATCCATCCAGATTGCTCCATAAAGGACAATGTTTTTTCATAAAAAGGCTCCGAGAACCAGGTTTGATTCCGGAACTCAAGGGCAACTGGACAATCGCCCATTTTTTCTTTACACCATCGCAAATAATTGACATTCTCCCGATTGCATTCAAACCAGGGTGGAAACTGAAACAGGACCATTGCCAGTTTTCCCTGCTCCTTATACGGTACTATCGATTCCAGATAAGCCGTGAACATCTCTCCCTTGTCGGGGAACGGTATCTCTCCGCGTATATGCCCGGTCATCCCCTGATAAGCCTTCACGATGAACCGGAAAGAGGCAGGTGTTTGACTTAGCCATTTTTCGACATTCCTTCTGGGCTGAACAGCATAGAAGGAGGCATCAACTTCGACAGTCGGAAAATGTTCACTGTAAGCCTGCAGCCTTTGTTTTGCAGGAAGGTCGCTGCCATAAAGAGCATCATGGTCTCCCCAGCCAGTCAGTCCAATGTATATCACGATAATCACTCACTGTCGATTTATTATGAATATAAGTGTATCATAGCTTCTCTACAGATGCAGAAGCGGAGCATCAGAATATAGGTCCTAACCTAAGACAGCTCCGCGGATGCAGAAAAGGCTGGTTCATCAATGATGAACCAGCCTCTTTGTCTACAGTTTCCTATTAACCGATAGAACCTTCCATCTCAAACTTGATCAAGCGGTTCATTTCAACTGCATATTCCATCGGAAGCTCCTTCGTAAATGGCTCGATGAAGCCCATAACGATCATTTCTGTCGCTTCCTGCTCGGAAATACCACGGCTCATCAAGTAGAACAATTGCTCTTCTGATACTTTAGAAACTTTCGCTTCATGCTCCAATGAAATATTGTCGTTCAAGATTTCATTGTACGGGATAGTGTCAGAAGTCGATTGGTTATCCATAATCAATGTATCACATTCGATATTAGCGCGAGCGCCTTCCGCTTTGCGTCCAAAGTGTACAATACCGCGGTACGTAACTTTACCGCCTTGTTTGGAGATCGATTTGGATACAATTGTGGATGACGTGTTCGGAGCCAAGTGAATCATTTTGGCGCCGGCATCCTGATGTTGTCCTTTACCGGCAAGCGCAATGGATAACGTCATTCCTCTTGCGCCTTCGCCTTTTAGGATGACTGCCGGATATTTCATTGTCAATTTGGAACCGATATTTCCGTCAATCCACTCCATTGTGGCGTTCTCTTCGCATACAGCACGTTTTGTTACCAAGTTGTATACGTTGTTGGCCCAGTTTTGGATGGTTGTATAACGGCAATAAGCATCCTTTTTGATGATGATTTCAACAACCGCACTATGAAGTGAGTTCGTTGTGTAGACTGGAGCTGTACATCCTTCTACATAATGAACGCTTGCACCCTCGTCAACAATGATCAATGTCCGCTCGAATTGACCCATGTTTTCTGAGTTTATGCGGAAGTAAGCTTGAAGCGGTGTTTCCAATTTGATGCCTTTTGGCACATAGATGAATGATCCGCCTGACCAAACAGCCGAGTTCAAAGCAGCGAACTTGTTATCCGTCGGCGGAATAACAGTTGCCCAGTGCTTACGGAAAATATCTTCATTCTCTTTTAAGGCAGAGTCTGTATCTTTAAAGACGATACCTTGGGCTTCAAGGTCCTCTTTCATATTATGGTATACGACTTCAGATTCGTACTGGGCTGATACACCCGCCAAGTACTTCTGTTCTGCTTCAGGGATCCCGAGCTTATCGAATGTCTGTTTAATCTCATCTGGTACCTCATCCCAAGACTTCTCGGATTTCTCTGATGGTTTTACGTAATAAGTAATCTCATCAAAGTTTAATCCCGCCAAGTCGCCGCCCCATTGCGGCATTGGCATCTTATAGAAATGCTCAAGGGATTTCAGACGGAAATCAAGCATCCATTGTGGTTCATTCTTCATTTTTGAGATCTCTTCAACGATTTCTTTCGTTAATCCGCGCTCTGAGCGAAAAATCGAAACATCACGATCGGAGAAACCATATTTATAATCACCGATATCTGGCATTTTTTTAGCCATCAGTCGAAAACCTCCATTTCCGGAAGGGAGTGCCCCCAAGGACCATACCCTTCAAATGTTTATTCCTGTTCGTTCAGGCCTTTCTCCATGGCCTTCCAGGCAAGGGTCGCACACTTGATCCGGGCAGGGAATTTCGCCACACCCTGCAGTGCCTCGATATCACCCAAATCCAAGTCACCCGTGTCGACTTCCTTGCCAAGCATCATATCAGAAAAGATGGAAGACATTTTAAAAGCTGTTTCAATATCCTGGCCTTTTATCGCTTGAGTCATCATGCTCGCGGAGGACATTGAAATCGAGCAGCCTTCTCCATCAAACTTTGCATCTGTGACCTTTCCGTCTTCCACCTTCAGTGTCAGATGAATACGGTCTCCGCAAGTCGGGTTATTCATGTCTATTGTCAAATTGCCTTCTTCAAGAGATCCTTTATTTCTCGGATTCTTATAATGATCCATGATGACCTGCCGATAAAGTGTGTCCAAGTTATTAAAAGCCATTCGTAAAATACTCCTTCGTTTTGATAAGACCGGTAACCAGCTTATCAATATCTTCTTCCGTATTGTATAAATAAAAACTTGCACGAGCTGTCGAAGATGCCTTCAGCCACTTCATTAACGGTTGCGCGCAATGATGGCCGGCACGGATTGCGATGCCTTCCGCATCCAGGACAGTCGCCACATCATGAGGATGGACTTCATCCAGATTGAAAGTGACTACGCCGGCGCGTTTGGAAGCATCCTTCGGTCCATAGATCGTCAGCCCTTCGACTTCGGACATCCTTTCCAAAGCATAGGCAGCAAGCTTATGTTCATGCTGTTCAATCGCTTCAAGGCCGATGCCTTCGATGAAATCAATAGCAGCCCCCAAGCCGATAGCGCCTGCTATTATAGGTGTACCGCCTTCGAATTTCCACGGTAGTTCCTTCCACGTGGATTGATGAAGTTCAACGAAATCAATCATTTCCCCACCGAACTCAACCGGCTCCATTGCTTCTAGCCATTCCTTCTTGCCATAAAGGACCCCAATGCCGGTAGGTCCGCACATTTTATGCCCGGAAAAGGCATAGAAGTCACAATCCAATGCTTGGACATCCACCTTTATGTGGGGAGCGCCCTGAGCGCCATCGACTACCATAATAGCTCCATTTTCATGCGCGATTTCAGCCAATTCCTTGATCGGGTTTATGACACCCAGAACGTTCGATACGTGCATGATTGAAACAATTTTCGTTTTGGAAGTGATCGTCTCTCTTGCCTTCTCCAACGAAATGGTCCCATCTTCACTAAGCGGAATGTATTTTAAGGTCGCGCCCTTCTGGATTGCAAGCTGTTGCCAAGGAATAATGTTGCTGTGATGTTCCATGTAGGAAATCACAATTTCATCGCCTTCCTTAACATTTGCACGGCCATAGCTTGATGCAATCATGTTGATGGAAGTAGTTGTACCCCTCGTGAAAATAACTTCTTGAACAGAAGAGGCATTTATGAATTTCCTTACCTTTTCACGCGCTGATTCATAGCCGTCCGTTGCCTTTGTGCCAAGTGTATGAACACCCCGGTGCACATTGGAATTATATTCGCGATAGTATTTGTCCACCGCATCAATGACAGCCTGAGGCTTCTGTGATGTAGCCGCAGAATCAAGGTATACCAACGGATGACCATTCACCTCTTGGTTCAATATAGGAAATTGCTTGCGAATTTCTTTGGCGTCCATTAGCGCACTTTCCTTTCGATCACTTCGACAAGCTGTTTCTTAACTCCTTCTATCGGAAGTTCATTTACGACAGGAGCCAAGAATCCGTGGATAATCAGGCGTTCCGCTTCCACTTTCGGGATACCGCGGCTCATCAAGTAGTACAATTGTATCGGATCTACGCGCCCTACAGAAGCAGCATGGCCAGCCGTCACGTCGTCTTCATCGATCAACAGGATCGGATTCGCATCCCCACGGGCTTTTTCACTAAGCATCAATACCCGTGATTCTTGTTCAGCGTTCGCTTTTGTCGCTCCATGTTCAATTTTGCCGATACCGTTAAAGATTGAAGAAGCGCTATCCTTCATTACTCCATGTTTCAGGATAAAGCCTTCCGAACTTTTTCCGAAATGAACGATACTGGTTGTGAAGTTCTGCTTTTGTTCCCCACGTCCAACTACCACTGTTTTGGCATCAGAGAATGATCCATCGCCAATCAAGTTTGTCTTGTTGTCGGAAATCGTATTGCCATCGTTCATTTGGCCAAGCGCCCACTCGATAGTAGCATCTGCCCCCGCCACTCCACGACGGTTCACATACGTGACAATATCTTTAGACAACGTATCCACAGCTCCGTAAACAATCTTAGAACCTGCTTCTGCTACGACTTCAGAAGCAATATTGGCAAGGCCTTCCCCTTCAGCAATGGAGATATAGTTCTCTACATATGTCAGTTTGCTGTTTGTGTCAGCAACAAGCAAAGTATGGTTGAATAAGGATGCCTGCTCATTGTCACGAAGGAATACAGCCTGGATTGGTTCATCCACTTCTACGTTCTTCGGAACATAGATGAAAATCCCCCCGTTCATAAGAGCCGCATTCAAAGCCGTCAAACGATGTTCGTCTGATTTAATTGCTTTCGTCATGAAGTACTTCTCGACCAAATCACTATGCTCTCTGGCAGCTGTTATGATATCTGTAACGATTACACCTTGCTCCTTCAGCTTTTCGGAGACTGACAAATAGGCAGGCGTATTATTTCTTTGGATATATAGATTGCCGCTTTCATTAGAATCGATCAGGCTTTTGACCGAATCCGGCAATTCTTCAACCGAACTGAAAACGCCGCTTTCCACAGTGTGCTGCGGAAATTCCGTGAAGTTCCAGTTATCGATTTTTGTTTTATCGGGTTTTGGCATCGGAAGTACAGATAATGCTTCAAATGCTGTTTCCCGCAATTGGCTAAGCCAGCCAGGTTCTTTATTTGTGCTTGAGAAAGCTTGGATATCAGCTTTTTCAAGAGGTAACTTAATTTCCGTAATCATTGAAATCCCCCTAACCTTACGCTTCTTGGCCTACAGTTTCATCTTCGATACCCAACTCTTGTTTGATCCAGTCATATCCTTCCGCTTCAAGTCGTTGAGCCAATTCAGGTCCACCTGATTTGACGATACGGCCTTGCATCATGACATGGACATAGTCAGGAGTGATATAGTTCAACAGACGTTGGTAATGCGTGATAATCAAGCATCCGAAGTCTTCACCGCGCATTGCATTTATTCCTTTAGAAACGACTTTCAGAGCATCGATATCAAGACCGGAGTCAATTTCATCAAGGATG
>JBJFHG010000038.1:0-127139 GCA_051893455.1 Bacillus sp. (in: firmicutes) | reverse complement strand
ATTACATTATCTGCCCACTTTATAACTTCTTGTACTGTAAAAATACCAATAGAGATTCCTACTCTATATACTTCTGCCGTTAATTTTATATTCAAAATGAATCCCCTTAAAATTGTTTAAATTCATCTATTTTCTTCATCATACGCTAAGAATAAATCTTGCAAATCGCCATTTAACGGCTCTTTAGCCCCAATAAACTTCATTTCAATTTCTTCTTGTTTGCCAGGTAGGGTAACAACACCATCGATAATACCTAAAATAGTTGAAATAGCATCCACTTGAACTTGTTCAACGATTTTAAAAAGTATCTTTTTGTTGTCGTCCGTGAGCCCCCCAAAAAAATTCAATGCCTCTTTCCAATAAGAATCAGTAACATCTTTCAAATCAGTATTGTGAAATAAATCCCGATATGAAGCAAGATTTTCTTTGATTATTGATTGATACAATTTCTCAACAAACTCTTCATTGTTCATATTATTTTTACTCCCTTTAACTTTTCATTTCTTATATGTATACCCTTATGCAACTAATGCTGCCCCGTTTGTTCAACAAGCTACTTTAATCATGCCATAAAACGGGTATAAATTACCCTTTTTATCTAAAGCAACAATCTATACGAAAACAGCCTTTCAAATTTAACAAAGCCCCCATGAAAAAAAGAGAGTGCAGGAATCGGCAGTATGTTATAATTCACAGATGTAAAATGAAATGATAGAGGACATGAAACTATGGAAATGACACAAACAAATTCAGAAAAATTTAAGTTATTCTTAAAAATTATGCTGCCCGTTCTAATCACGCAGATTGGCATGTTCGCTATGACATTCTTTGATACTGTGATGACAGGCAACTACTCGCCGGCAGACCTGGCAGGGGTCGGAATTGGCAGTTCGATTTGGACTCCAGTCTATACGGGGCTGAGTGGCATTCTGGTTGCCATTACCCCAATCGTCTCCCAATTGATCGGAGCCAAAAAGAAAAAAGATGTACCCCATTCCGTCACACAAGGAATATACCTTTCCGTTTTAATGGCATTGGTCATTCTCGCGGTCGGTGTTTTTGTGCTGAATCCGATATTGGATACTATGTCGCTCGAACCTCATGTCAGGTCTGTTGCCTATGATTATCTGGTTGCTTTATCCTGGGGTATTATCCCATTGTTCCTGTTCAGTGTGCTGCGATACTTCATTGATGCCCTCGGGCAAACAAGGATGTCGATGATCATCACCTTGCTCTCCCTTCCGATCAACATAGTGTTCAATTACATCCTGATTTTCGGCAAATTCGGATTCTCTCCTCTCGGGGGTGTCGGTGCCGGATATGCAACGGCCGTCACATACTGGCTGATTATGTTGATTGCTGCATTTGCAGTGCTGAAACTTCAACCATTCAAAGACTTTAATATCTTAAGACTTTGGACAGCCATTTCTCCAAAAGAGATCGGTCACATCCTGAAAATAGGAATCCCAATTGGGCTATCGATTTTTTTCGAGACAAGCATATTTTCAGCCGTCACACTATTGATGAGCAATTATGATACGATAACCATTGCTTCCCATCAGGCGGCCATCAACTTTTCATCCTTCCTGTACATGCTGCCTTTAAGCATTTCGATGGCACTCACGATTATTGTAGGGTTTGAAGTAGGGGCAGGAAGATTTAAGGACGCCAGACAATACGGATTGATTGGCGTTTCATTGGCCGTTGGCATGGCTGCTATGTTCGCCCTTGTACTGTACTTTGCCAGATATGAAGTGGCTGCGCTTTACTCATATGATCCGGATGTTATAAAAATGACGGCCAACTTCCTGATATTGGCGCTTTTTTTTCAGTTTTCCGACGCAGTCATGGCTCCGATTCAAGGAGTTCTTAGAGGATATAAAGATGTGAATGTAACCTTCGTGCTATCTCTGGCCGCTTTTTGGGTCATCGGCCTTCCGGCAGGATTTGCATTTTCCCATTACACAAACATGGGCGCATACGGTTATTGGGCAGGACTAATCGTAGGGCTCGCCTGCGGAGCCATCAGCCTTGGCTTTAGACTCGTTTATATCCAAAAGAAAAAATACGTTGCCGCTGATCAAATCTAATCAGGGTTAACTAAAAGGACCACCATATTGGAGGTCCTTTCCAGTTACATTTTCTATCCCTTCAACTCGGAGACGGTAAGACTGCTTGTCAGTTGAGAAGCCGCTAAAAATACAATTGTCAGCAATATGCGACCACAAGGGTTTGCATACACCCTCTCAGGTGTTCAGTTTAGGGATGCTTTTGGCTTTTTGCGCCAAATGATTTCTTTTAGAAAGGACATCTTTTCCCCCCGTTACCGGTATCACACTTCCTGTCAAGAAACTGGAGTTTTCATCGCATAAAAAGGCAATCACCCTTGCTACGTCTTCCCCCGTTCCCGGTCTCCCTACAGGTGTTGAGTCATCCTGCTGATTGAGCGACTGCCGAATATCCTTCTCCTTCCAAGCCGGCACTATATCACCGGGTGACACCATGTTGACGGTTATGCCGTTTTCTGCTTCTTCCATAGCCAAAGTCTTTGTCAATGAAGTGAGGCCGCTCTTGGCAGCCGCAAACGCTGAACGATATTTCCAGGCAGGGGCTGTATCACTGCGATCAAATCCGAATGTGACAATCCTTCCCCAACCTTCCGATCGCATATAGGGGATCAACTGTCTGGTCAGATAAAAGAAACTATTCAGATTCCCGTTTATAATGTATTGGAATTCGTCCACGGTATAGTCCGCCATACGTTTTTGCTCATGGACATACGGGCCTGCACAGTGTATGAAAATATTGATGCTGCCAAATAACCGGACCGCTTCTTCTACCGCTTGTCTGCATTCGTCTTCAGACGAAGCATCGCTTTTATAACAGTAGGCATCGATATGATAGCTTTCCCGCAGCTCTTTCACAAGCTGTTCGGCTTTATGCCTGCTGTTCACATATGTAATGAAGATATCAACATTTGTTTTCGCAAGTTCAATCGCCACTCTTTTCCCTATACCGGTTGCTCCTCCAGTAATGAAAGCCGTTTTTGTTCTCACACCCATCCCCTCTTTACATCATTTTATTCCATTATACAAAAAAAAGAGAATCTTTTTGCAAAAAAACTGCAGAGTTCGTTTTTTCAAGACTTAACAATTATTGACCAACTGCATAGTATAGGCATATATAGGGCTGATTGATCGCAAGAGGGGGCATCGACGTTGAATCCTTGGAACTTTTTGTTTCCATTCCAAAAGTATATGAAACAGTTCACCCAGGGAAGCTCTGGTTCCCATGATTTCGAGTCGATGATGAAAAAAATGTTTGAGGAAATGTCGAAAAATAGCTATTCCAATCCCGATCAAACCTTATGGCCTGAACCTTCCGTACAAAGAGAAAAAAAACCGGAATCCTCCCTGTTGCACGCTGAACTGTTTGAGACACATAGTGACATCTATATCCGATTCCCTGTGGAAAGTTCAACATCACTACGTTCAATCAAAATATTCCATACGTCCAATACAGCCATTATAGAAGGCTATCCTGACCAGAAGGATAAACATACTTTCACACTCCCTGCCTTAGTGAAAAAAAAAGGCAGCTCTGCAGATTATAAGGACGGCATGCTGGAAATAAGATTTATAAAGGCTTCCGATCTGCATCTTTCTGAAATTCAGATTTCTGAACGGAAATAACAAAAAAGGCAACCGATAAAACCGGTCACCTCTTAATCTATTATTTGGAAATGAACATTTGAGTCCAGTAGTTTCCGTTAGCCACGTAACCTACTCCGATATGAGTGTAGCTTGTGTTCATGATATTGGCACGGTGTCCTTCACTGTTCATCCATGCATTCACAACTTCTTCCGGAGTAGTTTGGCCTTGGGCGATATTTTCTGCAGCTGCACTGTATGAAATGCCAAATTGTTTCATCATGTCAAATGGAGAGCCGTAAGTCGGGCTAGTATGGCTGAAATAGCTGTTTGCTTGCATATCTTCAGATTTCTTTCTTGCTACTGCGCTAAGTTCTTTATCCAAAGTAAGCGGCTCTAAGCCTGATTTTGCGCGCTCTGCATTCGTTAGGTCAATGACTTGCTGCTCAAATGCGCTGATTTCAGAAACAGTTTCATTTGTTGTCCCATTGTTTCCTTCTCCCTCTGAGATCGATGTATCTGTATCAGGTACAGAAACCTCTGGAACTGATTGCTCTGGAGAAGGGATAGTATCTATCACGCTATCTTCCATATTAGGGTTTTGATTTATATTACCGTTATTTCCAGATTGATTTGGGCACAATTTAGAGATGACTGGGCTGCAGATTTTTTTCTTAACCACTTGGTTTTGGACTGCATTGCATGAGTTAGATGCCGCCTCAGCCTTTGTAATTCCCGAGAACCCTGCCATTGTGATGCTAGCCGTTACTGCCATTGTGATGATTGCTTTTTTATTCAAAAGAATGACCTCCTGTTAGATGGTTTGTAAGACAAACACATCATAACACGAGTTTTTTGTAATAAAGGGACCATAATTTGACAATGGTCATTTTCTCCAAAGAAAAAAGGAAGAAGTGAGGACTTTCATTTTCTCTGACAAGCTAAAATGATTGTTCTCTTTGAGCTAAACCTGTCTCTTCCTATTTGAGGGAATCAAACATAAATTATACAGCAAAACCAGGATTCCCATATAAATTCCAATTAACCGCAACAATTTTGCTGTTGACAGATTTGGAAACTCGTAAATTCATTACTTTTATTACAATTTTATTACATAAACTAGGAGATTATCTTCTTTCAAGTTGAATGCCCTGCAGAAAGATTGTAATTGCGTCTCCCGGTCGGCCGGATACTCTTAATCTCGCAAATTGTATATATCCGGAAGAATGGTTCATCTGGAGTTCCCCAGGTTTAATTATCTTAGAACGGACAGCGGCATAATGAAGTTGATTGGGACTGAGTTCCATAAGGCAAGCCATATCTACGCTGCCTTCATTCAACATACAGATTGTATAGGAAATGAAACTAGAAACATCAAAGGTAATGGACGCCGATCCATCAGTCCTGATAATCAACCGCCGTTGAACATCGGCATCCCTCATAACCGACTTCCCGGTTTCTTTCCCATTCCCATCAGTATGCGGAACATACATATTCAACTTCTTAAGGGAGAAAGACCATTGGTTTGGTATTTCCTCACCATACTCCGCTTCGCTTTTGGTTACCTCCTTGAAGGAGCCATGCGGAGGCGCACTTGGGCCTTTTTTTCTATTCACTTTGCGGCCACCTCACATTCCGACTGTTACTAACAGAGTATTCTACGGATGCAATTGAAAGAACACACAAAGAAAAAAGCCCATTGCGGGCTTATAAATAGGCAAGAATCACCGTTCAGTGTGAGTGGGACTCCATTTCTTCCATATGTTCTTTTTCGGAATCATCCTTTGTCTCTGGTTCGCTTGGTTCCCCGACGGTAAATTCTTCTTTAGGCATATTATGCATTCCTTCTGCTGTTACGTGGGCATAAATATAGTAGGTGCCTTCAACGTCAATACGTTTACTCAGACGGTATATCCCGTCTCCGGCGTGTTCCACTTCTACTACCTCGCTGTTATCACTTTTAGAACGCCATATTTCAAATTTGACTTCATCCGCATCTGTGACCGGTTTATCCCCATAAGTAACTTTGGCCTGGAAAACAATTTCCTGATTCACTTCTGCCTTCTCTGGGTCAATCGTCAAGTCAACATCCAAGAAAGATACTTCAGGTTCGTTCTTCGAAATACTTCCATTAGAACATCCCGCAAGCAATAAACAGCCTAAAAGTAGTATAATCCCTTTTTTCATAATTACCCCTCTATTCGTATGTAATGATCAGAAATCTTCTAGAAGCGGAAATGTGATTCGAACGCGCGTCCCAATATTAGGTTTACTGTTGATTGTCATTGTCCCTCCATGCAGTTTAGTCAGTCGATCGGCGATGGATAACCCCAATCCTGTGCCGCCGTCAAACCGTGAACGTCCCTTATTGACACGATAAAACCGCTCCGTGAGTTTTACGACATGTTTTTCCTCAATCCCTATCCCTGTATCTTCGATATCCAGCAGGCATGTATTCTCTTCACTCTTCAATCGGATGGTGATACTGCCTCCAAATTCAGTGTACCGGCAGGCATTTTCGAAGATGTTTTCTATAATCTGACCCAGTCTTTGTTCATCACCATTGATGATTACTTCCGGGTCCAAATCCAGATGCAAAGTCAGATTCTTTTCCTTCATCATATATTCATATTTTTCCATCATCTCTTCAATGAACTGAGCGAATACAATGGGGGAAAACTGAATCTGGAAAACATCCGAATCGTATTTCATGATGTCCATTAAATCCTTGACCAGATTCTCCAGCTTTTTTGTTTCTCTTGAAATAAGATTCAGGTATTTCAGCCGCTCCTGGTCTGTTTTCACAATATTATCGAGCATCGCCTGGTTGAAGCCTTTAATGTAGGTTAGCGGTGTCCTGATTTCATGTGATATATCCGCCAGGAAAGACTTGATTCTTTCCTCTTCCTCCTGCATGGCTTTGGACATTTGATTAAAAGACTTGGCAAGCCTGCTGATCTCATTATCGCCGGTTTCATCCAATACGGTCGAATAATCCCCTTGGGAAACTTTTAAAGCGGCAACCTCCATCTCTTTGAGTGGACTAATCAACTTATTGACCAACTTAACACCGATTGAGGTGAGTAAAATCAAAAAGACTATGGCAGTAATCATCCAAAAATAGGAGGCATTACTTGTGAACTCGGTTATGCTATTCAAAGGCAGATAAGAATAGACGATACCTTCAAGGTTACCTTGATCGAGCAAAGGATAAATCACTGCCACTATGTCCCTGTCAAATTGCTCTACATATCCTTCTTTGGATACAGCTTGCCCTTGCAGGAGCTTCTCCCTGTCCCGGTCCGTAATCAATGAATCATATTCAATATCAAACGGCAGGCAGGCACTTAGTTCTTTTGGATTACTGACAACGAATACTTCCCCATATATCTTTTCATTCAACCATTCGACCTGCTCTTTATATTCTTTTGTAATTTCGCCGCCTTGATAATCAGATGAGATCTCTATGGATTGTATTTCTAAGTTTTCTTTCACATATTTCACGTAAAGATTCTCATAAAGATACAAAGAAATACCGCGAAAAAAAACAACACAGACTAAGATTATCCCGAAAATCGTCAACCATAATTTCTTTTGCAAATTAAAGCGCTTTAGCTTCATCTGTTGCCTCAAACTTGTAGCCAATGCCCCAGACAGTCTGAATGTAATCAGCATTCTTCAGCTTCATTCGCAATGTCTTGATATGAGTATCAACAGTCCGCAAAGATCCATTATAGTCATTTCCCCAAATCCTCTCCAGCAATTGCTCTCTACTCAAGACCTGATTAGCATGCAGAATGAGGAAATTCAGCAATTCATATTCCTTCAGCGTCAGTGTGACTGTTGCTTTATTGACTGTGACACGACGGGATTTTTTATTGATTGATATCGTCCCGAATGAAATGACATCTTCTTCCTGGTGTTCTTGAACCTTTCCGGCCCTTCTCAATAACGCTTCAATCCTAGCAATCAATTCACCTGGACTGAATGGCTTCAGGACATAGTCATCGCCGCCAAGTTTCAGTCCTTTCACCTTGTCCCATTCTTCACCTTTGGCGCTAACGAATATGATAGGCACTTCCGAGAACTTGCGGATTTCCTGACATACTTCAAAGCCGTCTTGTTCAGGCATCATAATGTCAAGCAGCACTACATCGATTTCATTTGTTTTCATCATTTCGATTGCTTCCTTCCCATCGCACGCCTGTAGACAGAGATAACCGGAATTCAGCAAATACATTTCTATCATGTTTCTCAAATCTTCTTCATCATCCACTATTAATACTCTAAATTTATTCAAACTTTCGCAGCTCCCTTACTATTATTTGAAAAGGTCCATTTCCCACGCTCAAAGTCTGAACAATAAGCAGCTTGTCTGGATCGACCAAATGGATGTCATCACTATCATAAGTTGCCAGGACTATTTTGTCATTAACAATTTCCATTTCGAAAGGATTGCCCCCAACACTCAGGGAAGCCATCGTCTGGGTTTTCATATCCCATCTGTATAACATGCCCTCCCCATGACTAAGGATAAAAATAAAATCTCCAATCCTCTCAAAATCAACTGGCATAGAGGATGCCCGTATCTCCTGCATCAATTCGCCGGTGACTGATGAATACACATGTATGTCCTTTTCGACAGTGCTGCCTTCACCATGGCCGCCTACCCAAATTTGTTCTTTTCCATCGATATAGAGAATTCCGGTGGGTGATGGATTTACTGGGATATTCATGACTTCTTTCATCGTTTCATTATCCAGGACCGTAATCGTATCATCGTGAAGATTTATCACAAAAAGTTGATTGCTGTGTCCATAAACAGAGATCGGATGCTTCCCAACCTTGTGCTGACTCTGTTTGATACCCTCTTCCGAATACAGGAAAAGGCTATCCTGTCTCTGATTTACAAAAGCAACTGTTCCGTCTTTCACAAGTGAAGCATGGACAATGCCTTCTCCCGTATTCCATTCGTCGACCTGTTCACCGCTGCTTAATGAATAAATGCGAACTTTGTCCATTTTTTTGCCGTAAACTGCCAACCTGTCTTGGTCAGACAGCAGCAAGGCACCGGAGACTGGCTCCCCGATCTTCCAGTCCGCAAACTTCTCAAATGTGTCTGCATCAAGGAACGTAATGCTTCCCTCTTTTATATTGATGCTTGCCACAAAAGAAAGCTCCGAAGGAACAGGTGTAAAATCGCTTTCGCCACAGCCTGTAACAGCCAGCAATAAGACAAACAATATACTTGCCCCTATTTTCCTCATATTTCTCCCTCATTCCTACAATCCCCTTACCATTTTAATTCACATTTGTGAATTAAGTTTGAAGTTAAAGCGAATAAAAAACCAGAATAATTCCTAGCCACGATACAAAAAATGATGATAGATGTCTATTTGGAGGTTTTCTTATGGAACCAAACATACGGTATTGCTGCCCCAATTGTAAAACGAATAAAACGAGGTTCAATCTGATCAACCAAGTCGCACAGCCGATCAAAAAAGACGCCCATACCGGCGTTATTGTAGAATATTTAAACGTCAACCAGCTTCAGCCCTTTCATCTTGCCTATAATGGACCATCGCTTAGGGTGCAATGCGCGGCATGCGGCCTGATTGAGGATGAAAAAACGTTTGCTTCTTTCGGTTCCAGCACCCTTCCCTACTATACAGACCGATGAGAGGACGACAAAAAGGCTTCGGAAATAATTGTCCGAAAGCCTTTTTGCTATTGTTTCGAGCCGTCCTGTCTATAAAGCTCCACTCGCGCCCCTTGATTATCTGCCAATTGCCGCGCTTTATCTTCCGCTTCCCTTTTTGTATCGACTACATAACTCGCCCTCTTGGCTCCTTTTTTCAGCACTTGCCAGCCTAAGTCATGGGGCTTCACTTCATAAATATTACCTTCTGGATGATGTGTAGACATGTACTCTTTTGCCGTATCGATAGCGATCGGTATTGCTCTGCCTTCATCGTAACCATCTTCGAGCAAGGCATTGGCGACTTCAATCGCTTTGTTTCTCACGCATTCTTCGAGATTCTTCATAGAAACCGGATAATTATTTTTGGTCCAAGGCATATGCCGATACCCTCCCTGTAATTTATAGGGGAATCTTTACCCTTAGCTGTTCCGATTGAAACATGGATGGTGATTACAGCTCCGCTTCTTTCTCAAGCTCTTCCAATTCACGGACTAGCGCTTGTTCATCGAGGCCCTGACCGATAATGACGATATTTAACGGCATTTTCAATAATTCCTGGATAATTACCGGAGTTCCATATGAATATTGGAATAGAAACGGATAAGATGAATGTGTAAAGCCGATATAGCCTTTTATCCGGTACACAGTATCAGGCAGGGAACGCAGCCATTTTTCAAATGACTCATACTGGATTGACTTTTTAAAAGTATACAGGATGGTCTGAAGCTGCAAAGATTCAATTGTATGTTTGCCCTTCTCTCTATTTTTTTTATTCATGACCCGTACTTGGAACTCCTTCAGGGAAACCTGGCTTTGATTGGTGAACAGGCATAGTGCTGTATTATTGAGCGCTTGTACCTCCACCAAGACACGACTTCTTTCTGCTTCCGAAACATCATCCGCTTTATTGAGCAAAATTGTATCGGCATGAGCAATCTGCTCGAACATTAACTGCTTTATTTGCACAGATAACTTGTCTCTGTCTTTCCATCTGGTCACATCAACGACTGTGATGATTCCCCGGTAGTCCAGCTGTTCCATCAACAGCGGGGACATGATGGCATCCAAAACCTCAACCGGATGAGCCGCTCCTGTCGTTTCTATGTAGATGGCATCCAGCTCATACTCATGCAGCATGGATTGCAATTGCCCCTCCAGCTTCTCGCTTATTGTACAGCAAATACAGCCATCAAACATTTCCTTCAACGGAATATCCTCGTCTTTGACGATCGCTGAATCGATGGAAATTTTCCCTAATTCATTCAGTAAGATAGCGATCTTTCGGCCGGCTTCTTTCTCTTGATCCATAATATGTTTTAACAGGGTTGTCTTCCCGCTGCCGAGAAATCCCCCGATAATATAGACTTCTGTTTTTTTCATTATCAGCACCTCAAGCAAATGACTTTATTTTAGCAATAGTATCACATACAACCTCATGATGTATATGATGATCCGCCCGCTTTTCCCCATTAACGGGTCAACGAAAGGGAACAATCCTAACGAAGAGGCAACAGCTTATACTTATCCCCTTTCTTCCACAGACAAAGGGTGACGAAACCCATGGAAAAATCAAAAAGAAAAACACCCGGTTTGCCCGGGCGTTCACTATCACTTCTTCAATTGTTCCATGATCACTTCCGTTGCCTTGGCAACCTGTGTATCATTTTCAAGAATCTTCTCGCGGAGCAACGTCATTAATTCAAGAGTCGTATCCCCTGTCAAAATGCCGGTAGGCTCCAAATCATGATCCTCTTGGAGTGTTTGGACCGCTTCTTTAGTGGATTGATCAAATTGGTCATCAATATTGTCCACTTTGTATCCTAATGCATCCAGCATCTTTTCGGCCACTTCCACTTCTTCTGAACTTGTTCCCTCTTTCATCTCTGCATCCGGCGAGATGTATGTCAGATTCGCGTAATCGGGCAGTTCAACTGTCACGTCAGGTTTTACGCCTTTTTCATTGATCCAATTCCCCTCAGGCGTAAGCCATTTGGCTGTTGTATATTTTAGAGTGGAACCGTCGTCGAGGCTGATTGCTGTCTGAACCGTTCCTTTACCGAAGGATGTTGTTCCAATGACAGGAATATCGGTCGTTTCCTGAACAGCTGCAGCGACAATTTCAGACGCGCTTGCGCTTCCGTTATCGATCAGAATCGCAACCGGAATGTCGAGCGGAGAGGCATTTTCTGATTTGATCACTTCCGTGTTACCTTCCCGGTCATCTACCTGAAACAGTATTTCTCCTTCCGGCACGAACAGACTGGCAATCTTGATTGCCTCATTCATGATTCCCCCAGGGTTGCCCCGCAGATCGAGAATCATCGCTTTCATACCTTCTGCTTCCATTTTCTCAATCGCATCCATTAATTCATCCGTTGTATGCTCTGAGAAACTTGTCACATGTATTTTGGCGATGTTGTTTTCCAACATTTCCGGATAGACAGTCTCCATCGGTATGGTATCCCGGGTCAAGTCCACTTTAAATGGATCAGCATCACCCCGCTGGATCTCCAAGGTCACTTTTGTACCTTTCTCCCCTCTGATTAAAGCGACTGCTTCAGAAGAGCTCATCCCTTCAAGTGCCTTACCGTCGACACTGACGATTACATCATTTGCTTTCAGCCCGGCTTCTTCAGCAGGAGATCCTTTGATTGGAGAAACAATGATAATTTGTTTATCCTGTTGCTGTATCTCTGCACCGATCCCTTCAAAAGATGAAGAAATCCGTTCGTTGAATGCATCTGTCTCTTGATTATCCATATAGTCCGAATATGGATCATCGAGTGACTCAAGCATCCCGTCGATTGCGCCATTCACTAAATCTTCATCCTTAATATTCTCATAGTATTGTTCCTTCAGAGAATCGTATGCTTCATATAACTTGGTAAATTCCTCACGCTCATTGATGATTGTCGGCTGCACTTTTTCATCTCCCACCAACAAGGCAACGGAGGTAATTCCAGCAGTCAAAAAAACAATCAGAAAAATACCCATTATAAAAGGGAACATTTTAATTTTCACATATTTCCCGGACTTCTTTTCCTGATCTTGTTTCTCGACTTTGTCCTGATCTTCCATTTTTTCACCACTTTCAAATATACGTCGTACGGCGTATGTCCATTATAGCTTGTCTAAATCGCTGTTACGAGTTCAAAGAATTCCTCAAGGGTGATATCTTTTTCATAAATGATGTTACTATATTCCTTGCCTACATAGCGGAAATGCCAAGGTTCGTACTTATAGCCGGTGATATCTTCCTTATCTTTTGGGTAACGGAGTATGAATCCATATTCATGGGCATGTTCAGCCAGCCATTGCCCCTCTGCTGTGTTTTCGAATTCCTGATTTAACTCACAATTGTTGCTGCGGCTTGAGATGTCCATGGAAAGCCCCGTTTGGTGTTCGCTCTGCCCAGGGATTGCTACCGCTTCTTCAGCCCTTTCCTGACCGAAATTGCTTACTTCATAATCAAAGATCGTCTGCTGCCTTTCATAGGAGCGATAACCGGAAACGGCAATCAATTCCACCCCGTCCTGTTGAGCTGCCGTGAACATCTCGGTTAAAGCTGCTGCGGTCTCATCCCGAAGGAAGGCCTTTTCAAGCTGTTCATCACCAAAAGAGTAAGCTACATCCGCCCTGACAAGATCGCTCGGCACATAATCGGCCGGTAAATAGTATTGTTTATTGACAAGCAACAAATAATTGTCCACATTCCTGATGACTTGTCTGCCATCGACCTCTTCCGTATCGTTAAACAATTGTTTAGGAAGCGTTAACGTTTCCTCTATCTCTTCTGTGTACTCCCCTGTTGCCGCCTGGCCTGCATCCGTTACATTGTCATCAGTTTGTCCTTGACCAACGAAGGGATAATTTTGCCCTGATTGGCAACCGAACAGCATAAAAGAGGTGATAATAATTAGTGATAGCTTCCTTTTCATATGACCAACACGCCTTTTCCAACATCTAAGTTCTATTTCTTTTGTATGTATTCCTGCCGCATTAAAGGATCATAAACCATGCTTACTGGCCTGTGGACAGCCTGCAAGGAACTGTACAAAGCCCAAAATAGGATACCTTAAAAAGCAAAGCAGCATATAAAGATGGCCTAAACACATGACCTTGTTTTACAAAAGGCACGTGTTTAAGCCCCTTAAAATCCATTATATTCCTTTCAACCTCACTCCGCAATTGCTGCTTCTAGGGCAGTCTCAATCATTTCATTGAAGGTTGTTTGACGTTCTTCCGCAGTTGTTTCTTCACCTGTCAAAATATGGTCGCTGACAGTCAATACAGAAAGGGCTTGTCTGCCATACTTGGCTGCCAACGTATACAACGCCGAGGATTCCATTTCAATAGCCAGGATTTGATATTGCGCCCATTTTTCATGCTCTGCATTATCGTTGTAGAACTGATCGGCAGTCAAAACATTTCCAACCTTGATGGCAAGGCCGTTTTTCACGCCTGCTTCATATGCTTCCTTCAGTAAGGAAAAATCTGCAGCCGGCGCATAGTCCAAACCGAATGTACGCTGGTTCGCGCTTGAATCCGTAGATGCCGTCATAGCCAAAATGACATCTCTGACTTTCACATCTTTTTGGATTGCTCCGCAAGTTCCCACACGGATCAGTTTTTTGACATCATATGAATTGATCAACTCATTTACGTAGATTGAGATAGAAGGGACTCCCATCCCCGTACCTTGAACCGAGATTCTCTTCCCTTTATATGTACCAGTGTAACCAAACATATTTCTTACTTCATTATAACAAGTTACGTCTTCCAAGAAAGTTTCTGCAATATATTTTGCACGCAGCGGATCTCCAGGCAGCAACACGATATCTGCAATTTCTCCAACTTTGGCACCAATATGAACGCTCATCTTTTTGGAACCTCCCATATTCTTTTTTCACAATAACTATATCATATATGCCTAAGATAGTTAAATTGTAAAATGTTCAGAATAAATAGGAATAACCATTCTTCTGCAACTAAAAAACGACGGAAGTCCGCCGTTCAGTTTTCACTCAGTTGTTTCCTCGTCTATTATGCATTTTTCCAACAAATAATCAAATGTAATATCGGCAATTTCTTCGAGTTCTTCCATGGCAGGAGAAAACCCGCGTCTCACCAATTCCTTAAAGAAAAAATCAGCAATTTCCTCCGTATCGATCACTACTTCCATTTCCCTCAAAAAAATCGCCTCCCCATACTTTACCTTTATGCATCAACATATACAGGTATGCCAATTCCCTGATCGTATCAGATAATTGTCCGATTCTTTTTATCCTGCTCGGTCCAAGGTGCGATCAGCGTCTTTAATTTTATGAGAGCAAGCATCATCACCTTTTTGTACTCTTCATCCTGAAAATTCTCATACAAGCAGGAATAATCATTGTACAAGTCCAACAGGAAATCCACCATCTGTAAATCTTCTTTGCTAGGACGGCCTTGTTTCTTTACAGTTTTTTTCTTTTCGGACGCTGGCTTCTTTACCGTCTTCTTTTCCGGGCTGGCTGTGATTCCGAGCTTTTTGAAATAACTGTCAGCGCTGTCTGCCTCTGTGACGAGCTTCAGATCTTCTTCATTCGCTTCCAGTTCCTCCCCGTCGGGCACACGGGCTAGTTCGTAAACAATTTCTTCCCAGGAAAAATCTTTATAACGCCAGATCTCTGTCCTGAATCCGATAACCTTAAAGTATTGGCCTTCATAATTGGCCACCTTCACTAAGTCGCCAAAGTAAAACTTATATTCAATATTAATCATTTCCTGCACTTCGAAAGTATGGCCGTCATATTCGGAAAAGGGCAAGAGGACAGATTCCTTGTACATCGTTTTGCTGTTGTTCACTTCATACATATAATGATTTTCCTCTTTCAGGTACTTGATGTCCGTTACTTTCCCAACGGTTCCATACATAGTGATGACTACGGTATCACCCACTTTGAACTTCGCCTCTTTTTTGTTCCCCATGGTAAGACATCCCCTTAAGACCATCTTTTACGATAGTATATGCAGGTGCTGCCTCCATGCCATTCCAAATGCAAGTATTGGGTATTCGCCTGTCTCTCTAGCTGACCAAGGTCATCTCCACTCCCGGTACTTATCCCAAGCCTCATCGAATATTGCCATACTCTCCAGATAATGGCCATTCATCTCGAGATAATGGCTTAATTCGTGGTAATCCTTTGATTGCTTCGGAAAACTGTGATCATCGAAGGCATCATTCGCAAATTTCGTAATGGAATCGATATTTTTAGGTTGTCTATACGTCATCAAAAATTGATAGAAGGTTTTCACTGTCTTTCCTCCGGTTAATAGGTTTGATTCCTATCTTAACGGAAGCCCTACCGCAAGTCCACCCTATTAATCTCTGCAAAAAACGATAGAAAAGCAGCGGAATCTTCTCACCAACGGCCCGCCTTACCCATTTCTACAATAGCCCATATTACATTGAACATCAGAATCGCGACTGTGATTGGAACTGCCTGCAGCCAACTTCTTTCGTATTTCTCCTTAATGATTCTGACATAGTAACCGCATAGGAATAATACAAACATTGATGCCACCATCATAATTGTAATTACAAAATACATTCCCGTTTCCCCCTGTCCGAAATAATACCCTATCCAGTATCATACCGGAAGATTTCTTCCATTCGGCTAGGCGAGAATGAAACATTTGTGAATATTCTCTATATTTTCATTTTGGTTCTGTTATGCTCATTTGTTTCAGCTTATCAATCCACTGCAGCTCAGATTCCACCTGCATGACCAGGAATGACAGCACTTCCATTACATAAGGCTTTTCCAAGTGCTTACTTTCCACCTGTTTGTAGTATTGCAGTTTCTTCCTTAGGATGTTCTCCCTCTTACCAAAGATCTCAAGCCGCACTGCCGGGAGAAGTTCGTTGAACAATGCGACCCTGCCCAGAAATTCAATCTGGCGCCCTGCCAGCCTGGATGGAAAATCACTGATCATCTGATGGAACATCTCCTGTCCCAAACCAGTCAATTCATACACCTGGCGGTCAGGCTTCCCTTTCGGCTTCACAACATTGGACCTTAAGATAGCGCCCATCTCCAGAAAACGTTTCAAGGTAGGATACAGCATATTATTATTTATTTCAATCTCATCGCCAAAATCCTCCTGAATCGCTTTTTTGATTTCATATCCATATTTAGGCCCTGAGAGCAACTGCCCAAGAATCAAGATATCTATATACATATCATATTACCTTTCGCTCATTTTATTTGTTTTTCCTGTAAGCGCATTCTTCATCTACCTTCCATATGATAGACTATCAATATGTTAATTTAACATATGTTAGTTTAACAAATTTACTTTTATTGGAGGATTAGGATGAGCAGCAAAAGCGACATAGTATTGCTGGATGAAATATCGAACCTGAAGTCCAAAATCAAGAAATGGGAACCTTATGCCTGGTACAGAGAAAACCGGAAAAAGAGCCCCGTCTTCTATGATGAAGAACAAGATGCCTGGAATGTATTCCTCTACGAACATACGAAAACCGTACTGCATGATCATACAATCTTTTCCAACGAAAAAGAACGAAGCCTGATCCCCGTCCCAAAGGAAATGCTCCATTTCAAAAGTAACGTCAACCTTGTCGATCCTCCAGAACACCGCAAAAGACGCGCCCTCCTATCACAGGCATTCACACCGCGAAGCCTAAAGGATTGGGAGCCAAGAATCCAACAGATCGTCGATGAATTAATAACCGGATTTGAGAATGAAACAACAGTGGATATCGTCAAGAAACTCGCGATTCCACTTCCTGTCACTATCATAGCAGAATTGCTCGGTGTGCCAAAAGAAGATCGACAAAAAATAAAAGACTGGTCTGATGTCATTTTTTTGCCGTTCACCAATACTGAATTTGATAATATCAACGAGAAGAAGCAGCAGGCCATGAAGGAATTCGGAGAGTACTTGTATCCCCTTGTCCTGGAAAAGAAACAGAATCCTGCAGATGATATCATTTCCGATTTGACAAAAGCCGAATTAAAAGGGGAAAGATTATCCGACATGGAAGTGGTGATGTCGAGCATTGGGTTGCTGGGGGCAGGAAACGAAACGACCACTACCCTTATCTCTCACATATTCTATAGCTTGTTATTTGACCGGCCGGAAACGTATCTGGAATTGAGGAATGATCTATCACTCGTCCCGAAACTGACTGAAGAAACATTGCGGTACCGCTTTCCCGCTTCTATGGATCGGGTGATCACCAAAGACACGGACATTTTCGGTCCTCAGATGAAAAAGGGACAGATGATCATTGCTTGGGTCGGTTCGGCAAACCGGGATGAAAAACAATTCAGCCAGCCGGATATATTCGATATCCATCGCCCCAATAACCAAAAGCATCTGTCATTCGGGGCCGGACCGCATTTTTGCTTAGGAGCACCACTCGCGCGTCTGGAGGCCAACTATGCCCTTACAGCCTTCATCAAAAAATTTGAGGACATACGTCCTGGAAACGGCTTTGATTTACAGGCTCACCTCACCGATTCAGCTATCGGGCAGACATTGAAATCTTTGCCGGTTGAATTGTTCAGATAGGCTTGTAAATCCTTTAGAAGCATCTATCCCTCTTTCAGTCGGATAGATGCTTTTAGTCCTTATCGGATATACTTGCTCGCTTCGTTGATGCATAAGGAATCCATCTGCGTTTTATGCTTCTTTAAAAAATCTCTCACCCAATCCGGGTCAACTTTGGAATAATCCCTCAAACTCCAGCCGATTGCCTTATTGATAAAGAATTCATGGCTGCCGAAATTATTGACAATTATTCGGCTTAGCAACTCTTTATCGGTTTTTTCTTTTCTGCCGATTTGATGATCGATTGCTGCCCTTCTCAGCCATAAATCATCATCCAAAGACCATGTAAGCATGACATCACTCACTCTATCATCGGCGATATTCCCAACAATCCGGTCAAGTTTGTCAATTGTGTCCCACAATTGCTTTGTTTTTAGATAAGTCATGATTCGGGGGATGTCCTCAAATGCCAAAAATTTTTTCATAGCCGCCAGATAATCCAGAACTAGATATTGAAACTCCCGGTGATCATCTTCATAGCATTGGTCAAGGAAATCCCAGTCGATTACTCTGTTTGATTTTTCGTTTTTCAAAATTTCCTTATAAAGCGCCCTTCTTTTTGGGGTCGAAAGCCCGTAAAACACAAACTTATCTCTCATATACTTGGACATATGCACTGCATTCGCTTCATCCTTGTTTTGTTCAAACCGTTCTCTTAGTATGACGTATTTATCCATACATTCAGCCCGCTTTCTACTGCTTGTTTTCCCCTTAATGATTCAACGCGATAATCTCCTCCACCACCGGACAACTGTCCATTTCATTCTATTATTTCAAATAAATAGCGTGTCAAGCAACTGAAATACGAACCGTTTTTCATGCGATTGTCCTTGTCACGTGAGCTTCAAAAAAATACACCCTGCAAAATTGCAGAGTGCCTTCAATTTCATTATTCCTATTTTGTAGATTGCCTGTTCAATCAGTTTGCTTCATGGCCAAAATCAAAATAATTCCGTTTCAACAGCTTGGGTTTATTCATCAATTCGTCATACGATATAATGTTCTCGAGTGATTTCGTGTCGATGATGAACAGTTGATTCTCAAGTTCCTTCACCAATTCATCGCTTTGGTAGACTGCATGACATTTACTGCAACGAAAGGAAGGGACACTGGTGATTTCGAGTGCTCTCGTTCCGTCCGGCAACTCCCAATAGACCGATTCCGACGCTTCTGCTGCCGTTTGCTGTTCACACCAGAGACATAGCACAGCCATTATGCGTCCCTCTTTTCTTCCGATAGAGTTGCTGATTGTTTTTGAGCCTGGAACTTCTTCTCCCTGAGCTGGTCCCTTTTCTCCCGGTTATCCTTAATCGTTTGATGTTCGGGATTTTCTTCATACACTTCTCTTTTCTTATACCGTTCCAGATTTTTGGGGATCAGATTAAACTGCTTATCCTGCATAAGACCAGCTATCCCCGCATCACTCCGGTACTGGTCGTAGTCTTCAAATAAGCTCTTAAAATAATCATCCGCTTTTCCAGGTGCATAGTTCTCCGGTTCAGGGTATGTCGTAATGACACCTTCAAAATTCCTGAGTACAGTTTTTGAAGATGATTGGGATATGATATAGTTCGGCTGAAGCGTAATTTTGCCTCCGCCACCCGGGGCATCGACAACAAATTGAGGGATCGCGTAACCGCTCGTATGCCCCCTTAATCCTTCTATAATCTCTATCCCCTTCGAAATTGGCGCCCTGAAATGGCTGATCCCTTCGGAGAGGTCGCATTGATAAATATAATACGGACGGACCCGGATCTTAACGAGATCGTGCATCAGTTTCTTCATGATAGGGACACTGTCATTAATGCCGGCTAAAATAACGGCCTGGTTACCGACCGGCACGCCTGCATCGACAAGTTTTTCACAGGCTGCCTTCGATTCAGGGGTGATTTCCACGCTGGTATTGAAGTGCGTATTCAACCAGACCGGATGATATTTCTTCAGAATGGCGCAGAGCTCATCGGTGATCCTTTGTGGAAAGACGACAGGGGCTCTCGTTCCGATCCTGATAATTTCCACATGGGGGATCGCCCGAAGGTTCTTCAGGATATATTCCACAATCGTGTCATTAATGAGAAGTCCATCGCCTCCTGAAATCAGTACATCCCTCACTTCAGGTGTCTCCTTAATATAATTGATGGCTTTATCCAATTGTTTTTTCGGAACCCCCATGCCAATCTGCCCGGAGAATCTTCTCCTTGTGCAATAACGGCAATACATCGAGCATTGGTTCGTTACAAGGAACAATACCCGGTCCGGATACCGATGGGTCAAGCCAGGGACTGGGGAATCCTCGTCTTCATGAAGAGGATCTTCGAGATCGTATCTAGTTTTATAGATTTCCTTGCCGATGGGAACCGATTGCATACGGATCGGGCATCGCGGATCGTCAGGGTTCATCAATGACGCATAATAAGGGGTTATGTTCAAAGGAATCGTCTTTGTTGAAATCATGACGCCTTCCTCTTCTTCAAGGGTTAAGTTTATGACCTTTTTAAGATCTTCCAACGTGCGGATTGTATGTGTCAGCTGCCACAACCAATCATTCCACTGTTCTTCCGTTACATCTTTCCATAGCTCAATTTCTTTCCAGTGTCTTTTCGGTTCATATAGAAACGGTTTCATAGGAAAACCTCCTTGTCATTTGCCCTATAATTCATGCAACTTTCATGCCAATCTTTAAGGGGAACAATGTTTCATATCGGAATTCCCCATCTTTTTCAGTTTATACTGTAATGTCTGGCGGGGTATTTCCAACATGCCTGCAGCCTTCTTGACATTGCCTCCGCTTCTTTCAAGCGCAAGCGAAATGATTTCCTTTTCTCTCTCCAATAATGCCTCTCTGAGCGGAGGAATCACATCCGCCCTTTGATGCTTCTTTACCGAGAACCCTTCAGGCAAGTGAGCCACATCCAGTATCTGTGAATCAGCGACGTTCATCATATACTCCATGCAATGTTTCAATTCCCGGACATTGCCTTTCCAAGGATGCCAAAACAGCCGTTGCTCGAGTTCCTTTGACAACCCAGTCACATGCACGGAAGGGATTGCTTTGAAGATATCCATAAAATGGGCTGTGAGCAAAGGGATGTCACCTCTTCTCTCCCTAAGCGGTGGCAACCGGAATTGCAGAACATTTAAGCGGTAAAACAAATCCAGGCGGATCACCCCTCTGCTGACAGCCATATCCGGATCGATATTCGTCGCCCCGATCACCCGTACATCGACCTGAAAACTTTTATTGGAGCCGATCCTTTTGACCATTCCATCCTCAAGAACGCGAAGCAGCTTCGCTTGCAAAGATTCGCTCATCGACTGGATCTCGTCCAGAAACAATGTTCCGCCATGCGCTGATTCAAACAGCCCGGGCCTGTCCACCGCGCCTGTATAGCTTCCCTTCGCTGTGCCGAATAATAGGCTTTCAAGAAGGGTCTCCGGGAGCGCCGCACAGTTTTGGGCGATAAATGGCTCTTTGCGCCGTGACGACGCGTTATGGATCCCTTGCACAAACAATTCCTTTCCCGTTCCACTTTCTCCATAGACAAGTACAGAGGAAGAAGATCGGGAAGCAAGTTGGCCCTGGTCAATCACCTTCTTGAAGTGAGGATCCTCTGTCAGTATGTCATCAAAGCAATAGGGGGCATCCCGTTTGTTTTTCCCGGCAGCCTCCTTGTTCCTCACCCTCTTTTCTAAGTCCATCAACCGTTCTGATAATTGCCTGAGACGCGATACGTCCTTCGATACTTCAACAGCCCCGATCAGTTTCCCGCTCATCCGAACCGGAAACGTGGTGTTAACCGTATCAATCGTATATCCATGCTCATTTACATAAGTTTGGCTTTTGTCAAAGATCGGCTTACCGTGCTCAAGCACCTGCAATAATGTGCTTGTCCTTTTTGTCAAAGAAGGAAATGTTTGCAGCAGATGCCGGCCGATTACTTCTTCGGCATCCATCCCATCATTCCTTGCTGCGACCTTATTATAGAGAATGGTCCTCCCTTCTGTGTTGACAGCATGGATACCTTCATCGATCACTTCAAACAATGCTTCCCATAGTTCAGGGGTCACTTTTTTAATCTGCAGCAAGCGGCATACCTCCCGTAAAAAAACTGCCGGAATTCCGGCATACTATGCCCGTTTTCCGGCGCCTGCCTTCTTCACCCATACATTCATATCTTCCAATCCATCACCTATATAGCAATTGTTGGCTAACCGCCCCCTGTAGCCATAACCAAGCCTGAAGAATGCCGCATTCATCCCAAACGATTTGGCTCGGGCCAGCGTATAGAAGCAATATATCCCCTTGTCCTTCAACTGACTTTCCAAAAAACCGAGGAGGCCCTGCATTAGTCCGAACTGCCGAAATTCCGGCAAAGTGCCGCAATCGGTTATCTCTGCATTTTTATATTGGCCGTTTATGTCTGCAGAAGCGGCACTTACAATCTTTCCGTTCAGAAAGTATCCGGCAAACAGGGAATGGGTCTCCATGCATCTAATGATATATTTGGGTTCCTCCAATGGAACAGGATATACCTTGAAAATATTCCGATAGAAATCGGAAAGCTCTTTGGCATCCTCGGTTGTACAGACCCTCAGTTCGAACCGGTCAGCAGTGGCTTCTCTTCCCGTTTGCTCAAGCTTCTGCACTTGGTCCACAATCAGATCTTCATCCGTCCATGAATCACTCTGCCGCCTTGTTGGCAAATAAAACCGGCTGAAGAAATAAAGGTCACTGCCATAGAAGTAGCGGTCGATCGATGCCTCTAGAACAAAGTTCCGCTCCAGTAGCCATTGAAACTGCTCACGGCGGGCCTTGATGATCATTTTCTCACAGTCCATCTGTTCGGCTGCTGCCGACACGTCTTCCAGAATAGCATCCATATCGCCATAATAATCATCAATCCTTATCCTGCCGTTCGGTCGATCAATTGTATAGGCACAGGAATAACCGTCGCCGGTCCGATAGACCACTTCAGGAAGTTGCTTCATCCTGTCTCTCCCCCTTTTGCGACACCGCACCAGTCCAAAATGGTAAGCGCTATGATTTCAGCCGTTTCCACCACGTTCTGCATGACGATATATTCATCGCTGTCATGCGCTTTTTCTGTGACCCCCGGTCCAAACACGACTACAGGGATATCCCCATAAGCAGACAGAATCCCGCCATCCGTACCCCAAGGGGAAGCTTCGATGATGGCATCGGCCTGTTTAACTTTTCCATACTGTTCCTGCATCGATTTGACGAGTGGATGATCTGGTTCCAGCCTGCCAGGCAACCAGCGTGCCCCAAACCATTCCAGTTCCACCGGTTTTTGCTTAAACCAGCTATGTTCACCATTGATCTTTATGAGCAGCTCTTCAAGAGCGACCATCGCCGTATCTGCTGATTCATAGGGAGAGATGCCAAGCCTGCCTTCGAGGATAGCTAAATCGGGAACCGATGAAGGCCAATCACCGCTGTGGATTTTTCCGATATTGATTGGGATCGGAATATCGGCGCTGGCATATAATGGATCCAGTTTCAATTCCTTATTTCGATCCGTTTCAAAAGCCATTAATTCGTTCATCATCGCAGTTGCAAGCTCGATGCTGCTTACCCCTTCGTATCTCGTACCCCCGTGTGCTGATTTTCCTCTGATTGTCAAACGGAACCAGACCGATCCTTGTTGGAGAGTAAATAGTTTCATGGAGGTAGGTTCCGGTATGACGGCCCCATCTGCCCTATATCCCCTTAAAACAGCAGACAAGGTTCCCGCGCCCCCGCTTTCCTCTTCTATCACACTTTGAAAAATCACATCTCCCCGCAACTGGATGCCCGATCGGACAATAGCCTCCAATGCCATCAAGAGGGCCGCATTTCCTCCTTTCATATCCGTCGCGCCTCTTCCGTAAATCCGCCCCTCTTCTTCCTTTCCGCTATAAGGGGAATCGCTCCAATCCTGCCTGTTTCCCGGAGGAACAACGTCAATATGGCCGTTCAGGATCAGAGATTTCCCTCCCCCTTTCCCTTTCAAAGTAGCAGCCAGATTCGGATTGCCCTGAAAATCCTCCCGATCGCTATGGAACCCGGGATGCGATTTAATGGCCGGGTCTTCGTCCACTTCCCATAAATCGATCTCCAATCCGAGTTGCCGGCACTTTTCGACCACTATAGCCTGTGCTCTCCCTTCATTTCCTCGTTCAGAGGGCTGCTGAATCATACGTTTTAGGAGCAATGCTGATTCATCCCGATGCGCTTTAATATAATCCCTGACCTTCTTCTCAACTTCCACCCAATCCCTCCTAAGCATACTTTCTGTTTGTAACAGCCGGCATCGACCATCAGATCAGTGTGGGGGCTACGCGAAAATCAGCGGCAGTGGCCCTCCTGACCTCTTCGAGAGAATAACCAGGAAACAGTTCGGTTATATACATGATCCGGTCGATCCATTCAAAAACGCCCATCTCTGTAATGACCATATCGACACAATCTGATGCTGTTAGGGGCAGAATGCATTCCTTGATTAACTTGCTTTCTCCAGCCTTATTGCAGTGGCTCATCGTAATGATCACTTTTTTCGCATAGGCGGCCAATTCCATTGCCCCGCCTATCCCGGGCACCTTCTTACCAGGTACAATCCAATTGGCCAAATCGCCGGTTTCACTGACCTGCAGCGCCCCCAATATTGTCATATCAATTTTCCCTCTCCGAATAATGGCAAAAGCTTCGGCGCTATCGAAGTAGCTGCCTCCTTCCCTAAGTGTTACAGGAAATCCTCCCGCATTGCACAGGTTCTCGTCTGCTTCCCCCTTTTCCGGCACTCCATCAATCCCAAGGATACCGTTTTCAGCATGGAAATAGACTGCATCTTTGTTTTCGATATATTGAGGCACCAAGGAAGGAATCCCAATCCCAAGGTTCACAACCATCCCTGCACCGATTTCCTGTGCGGCCCTTTTGGCGATCAATTCACGGCCCGTCACTCCCATGCCCATTTCCAATCCACTCCTTTCGATTGAACGATATGATCGACATATACACCCGGAGTGATGATTTCTTCAGGGCTTAATGCACCCAGTTGGACAATTTCTTCGACTTCCGCAATTGTCCTGTGTCCAGCCTTGGCCACTAAGGGATTCGTATTACGGGCGCTTTTATCGTAGATAAGATTACCGAACGGATCGGCCTTCTTTGCATACACGATTGATATGTCAGCTGTCAGCGCAGTTTCAAGCAAATATCGCTTTTCTTCCAGAATAACTGTCTGTTTGGAACCTTTGATAAGGTCGTGATCGCTCCCTACCCCGGAAAGGAAAGCTTTAATACCGGAACCGCCGGCACGGATTCTTTCCATCAGAATACCCTGCGGCGAAAACTCAACCTCTATTTCACCATCTGACATCTGTCTCCCGGCGTTCGGATTCGAACCGATATGTGACACGATTAATTTTCTTACTCTTTTTTCGGTCACTAGTTGACCGATTCCGATTCCGGGAAAGCCGGTGTCATTGCAAATGATTGTTAGATCCTTGATACCTGCCCTTAAAATATGGCCAATTAATGTCGGGGGACTGCCGACGCCCCCAAATCCGCCGACCATGATGGACATGCCATCGCGGAATAAAGCGGACATTTGATTCCATTCCACTATCTTCTTACTCATTTGATCCATTTTTACCCGGTCCCTTTCTTATCCACGTATTGTGTCAGCTCAGAAATAGATTTTGATAGCCTGGACAGCAATTCACGCATTTCGGTATATGTAACCGTTAAAGGCGGAGCTATGATGCAACCGTCGCCGTTCACTCCATCAGAGCCGGCTTGGGCTGGGTAAATCAGCAGTCCATACTTCCGGGCAATCTCCACCAATGCACCCGTTATATTCATATCCCTTCCGAATGGCTCTTTTGTTTCCCGGTTCTTGACGAATTCCAGTCCGAGCAGTAGACCCTTACCTCTGATATCTCCTATTATGCTATATGTCTCTTGGAGTTCCCGCATCCCGGCGGTCAGCATATCACCCTTCGCTTCCACCTGCTCCATAAGGTTATGGGAACGGATATAGGAAAGAACAGCTGATGATACAGCTGCCGACAGAGGGTTGGAGCTGAATGTGTGCCCGCTCATGATGCTATTGGAGCCTTTTTGTATCGTGCTAAAGATTTCCTCGCTGATCATTGTCGCAGCGATGGGAGTATACCCTCCGCTCAATCCTTTTCCGAGGGCAGCTATATCCGGTATGACGCCATCATGGTCGCATCCGAGCATCGTTCCTGTCCGGCCGATCCCGGTCATCACTTCATCAGCAATGAACAGAATCTCATTCTGTTCACAGATCTCCTTTGTTTTCTTTAAATAGCCATCAGGAGCCGGGATAGCAGTCCCTGCGGCACCAATGACTGGTTCACATATGAATGCCGCTATATTTTCTTTGCCGACCCTGTTGATCTCTGTCTGCAATTCATCTGCACATCGCAAGCCGCAACGCTGAATATTTGAGCCATAAGGACAACGATAGCAATATGGCGCTGGCAGGGAAGGCTTGCTGTTCAACAGACCGGAGAATCGATCCCTCCTCCCTGGAAAACCTGACATTGAAAGCGCGCCCAAAGTGATTCCGTGATAACTGATCCATCTTGACAATATGAGGGTTTTTCTTGGTTTTCCTTTCTCCTGCCAATATTGGATAGCTATCTTTAGAGCAGTCTCTGTCGCTTCAGACCCGCTGTTGACGAAGAAGCTGTAGGTCTGTCCGCCGCCCGTCATGTTGCTGATCATCTCTGCCAAGCGCTCAGCAGGCTCACTCGTAAACTGAGAACGGTAGACAAATGATACATTTTCTGCCTGCCTGATCATCGCTTCCTTAACATCCTGGTTGCCATGGCCGATATTTGCCGTAACGGCACCCGAGCATCCATCTAAGTATTCCTTCCCGTCAGCATCATAAAGATATATACCTTGCCCATGGCTGACCATCGGATAATCCCCGTCCAAAACCGGCTTTATAAGTGATGAATGCCCCATACCCTACCCCCTGTCCTGTTTGTTTCTTCTTTAAAGTCTATGAACGGTTATCCGCTTTCTTGCTATTTTCCTTGCGAGCCAAAGAAAGATATTTTGTGCGAAAAAAAGCCGGACGCAAAAAAGCATGCCAATGTACGGCACGCCTTTCCTTCCTATATATGTAAGATGAATTCCTCTTTACAATGGGGAAGGCCTGAAGTATCGCTTCAGGCCGATTTTTCTGGTCACGTTAGCAACAATTACCGCCGTAACCGCCGCCATAGCCGCCGTAACCGCCACAGAATGATGCACCGATGATCACCAACAAGATGAACAAGACGACGATTAGAGCAAAGCTGCTACCGCCCCATCCACAGCCGCCGCCGTAGCCTCCGCCGTAGCCGTAACCACCGTAACCAAAACCACAACATCCATCGTATCCATACATATTCTTTTCACTCCTCATAAGTTTCTTGCAATCACTATACACTGTACTTTATGAGAGCGGGCTTGTATCTGTATGTGCATCCGCCCATTTTCTGTAAAAACTATATAAAGAGTTTATGTCTCTTACTTTTAAGCCGGCCATCATATGGATTACAATTAAAAACAGGGTAATAAATAGCATATACAGTCTTAGAGAGGATCGATCAAGCCATGAAGAATGCCATCTGGAGAAGCGCCTTATTTCTTTGTTCCTTGGCCGCCATCGTATGGATGGGCCATCAATTAAGCAAGACATATCAGACACAAGGAGAAATCAGGGAAAGGATAAACGTCTACGATAAAATAGAGGCACAAGAACCGATAACCTATCTCATCATTGGAGATAGCATCGGTAGAGGAAGCGGGGCCAGCAATAATCAAGCTAAATGGAATAGCCTCTTGGAAAATAAGATGTGGTGGACGCAATCGATCAGTATGAAGGGGGATCATCTTGTCCAAAGCGGGGCAACAGCATTCGAAGGATTATTCCGTCTGCAGACACAGAAAGAAACCTATTCAAAGAATTACGATGTGATTTTCATCGTTTTTGGCGAAAATGACCGTAAATATATGACTGATCATGAATTCAGCATCCTGTACGAAGCACTGATTCGGCAAGTGAAAGATTTATATCCGCAAGGAGAAATCGTCACCATTACTGAAAGTTCACTTGTCGATCAGGATTTCATATTGGCGATTGAACGCATCAGCCAGCATTATAACACCCTGAACATCAATATGGCAGAAGCCTTCCTTGACTCCGGCAAAAGTGAAGGGGCACTTACGAAGGACGGGATCCATCCGAATGACGAAGGATACCGAATTTATGCAGATCAAATCTATAACGGCCTGATGGAAACAGCCTCAAGCAACAAAGAATTATCGTCCATCACCTATCCCCTGCATGATCAGAGTGCAGACATTATGTTTGAAATCTACGCGGATTACAATAAACAAAAAGGCTTTACACGGGAACAGGACTATTTTGTCGGCAGGGAAAAAGGCGATTTCATTGAGTTCTCTTTCGAAGGCAGTCTTCTCGGCGTCAAGCTATTGAGATCGCCGGATGGAGGGACAGTCGATGTATGGATCGATGGGGAGCATTACACGACAATGAGTACTTGGTGGCCATTTGTCCGCGAACGATATCTATACATCTCTAGCGGTCTGCAACCCGGATATCATTCGGTCCGTTTTGAAGTGACCGGGGAAACAACAAACAAATTAGCAGCAGGAGAATCCTCCGTCCGGCTGTCTTCCATCATTAAAAGAAAGACGATGGACCCCGGCAACTCCCCTAAGGTGAAAATAGAATAAATGATACTGAAAAGGCACGACATAAAGAAAGGCGGAAACAAATTTGTTTCCGCCTTCTTCATCATTTAGGTGTTACGGTAAGAACGACTGTCTCCCCTTTCACCAAATCAGCAGATGACGCTTTATCAATAGAAGCCATTGCATCTGTATTGGTGATGATGACAGGTGTGATGATGCTTTTTGCTTTTTCACGGACAAGATCCAAATCGAAGGAAATCAGTTGATCCCCTTTCTTCACTCGATCTCCGGCTTTGACATGAGATTCAAAACCATCACCTTTCATTGAAACAGTCTCCAAGCCTATATGAATCAATATCTCTATATTCGTATCCGTCTTAAGACCAACTGCATGTTTTGTCGGGAAGACTTGCACAACCTCTGCATCCAACGGAGCAACCACCATTCCTTCAGATGGTTCTACGGCGATTCCGTCCCCCATCATCTTCTGACTGAATACCGGATCAGGCACTTCTTCCAGCGGGAGTATCTTCCCGGTTATTGGTGATACAAGTTGTTGCTGTGAATCATCATTTGTCTTCTTGCCGAATATTTTTTTCAGAAACATTGAATTTCCGCCTTTCTCATAATAAAAACAATTCCGACATTTATTTTAGCATACAGGTCAAATTTACGTAAATAATTTCACATAATCCCCGTAGCCTTCTTTTGTTAAATCCTCCACCGGAATAAACCTCAAAGCAGCCGAATTGATGCAGTACCTAAGGCCAGACAGCCCTGGCCCATCAGAAAATACATGTCCTAAATGCGAATCGGCAGTCCTGCTTCTCACTTCTGTCCTTCTCATGCCATGACTGTCGTCAAACCTCTCGACAATTTCCTCCTTTTTGATCGGCGCCGTAAAACTCGGCCATCCGCACCCGGCATCATATTGTTCATTTGAGGTGAACAAAGGTTCGCCGGAGACAATATCGACATAGAGCCCTTGTTTTGTGTTGTTGTAATATTCATTGCGGAAAGGAGGCTCTGTCCCATTCTTCTGGGTGACTTCATAAGAGATGGGCGATAATTTTTTCTTTAATTCTTCCTTATTCACCTTCATCACTCCAATGCTTTTTAATGAATCCGGCCCGGCCAGAGCTTACGTGATAAGAATTATAGTGCTCTGGATTTTTTTCATAGTATTGCTGATGGTATTCCTCTGCCGGATAAAAAACGGATGCTTCAATAACCGGTGTCACGATTTCTTTGTCAAAACGGCCGCTTTCCTGAAGTTCTCGCTTCGATTCCTCCGCAATCCGTTTCTGCTCTTCCCCATGATAGAAGATTGCTGATTTATATGAGCTTCCCCGATCATAAAATTGCCCCCCTTCATCAGTGGGATCTATCTGCATCCAAAAAATCTCCAATAACTGTCCATATGAGATCACGGAGGGGTCAAATGTGATTTCGACTGCCTCGTAATGGCCTGTCGTCCCTGAACATACTTCCTTGTACGTCGGATTTTCCTTTGTGCCCCCTGTATACCCGGAAATAACAGATTGTACTCCCTCATACCTGTCGAAAGGCTTTACCATGCACCAAAAGCATCCTCCCGCAAACGTCGCTTTTTCAGTCTTCTGTTCCATCTCCCCACACTCCTTATGTAAATTCTTGAAATCATTACTATTGTACATCTTTTGAGATTGTTGACAAACTTCGGAGCCCTATCCTTGGAAGTAATGTTGAAAAACGTCACTCGCAGATTCATTGCCTTTCACATGCCCAAGTCTTCCCGCATACACTTTTGATGTATCCAAGTGGGAGAGGAGAAGCAAAAATGCAACTATTAATCGCCAACCGCCATTATTTTGAGAAAGCTTCCATGTATGGAATGCTTGCTGATTTCTATAAATATACAAACCCTACGCTTCATATTCATTATTACCAGAAACAACTCAAATATTTGAACAAGGCCATAAAGGAGAGGAAGCCGGAAAAAGGGGAAAGGCAATCAACGGCACGGGTCCGAATCATGCATGCCACACCCGATGCTGGTCCAGTTGATATATATGTGAATGGGATTAGGGTTCTGAAGGAATTCCCGTATAAAAAAGTGTCAGAATATATACCGTTGCCTCAAGGGAGATACCAGATTGACATCTACCCGGCAGGAAATCAGACTTCCACCGTCATCAGCAGGAGAGTCGAAGTCGAAAACGGCAAGCTATATACTCTTGTAGCAACAGGGGCTGACAATCAATACAAATTGGTCACCTTTAAAGACGAACCGAGGACCCCTCCCGGCGAAGCCAAAATAAGGACGATCCATGTTTCCCAGGATGCCCCGGCTGTCGATGTGGCCGTTAAGAAAGCCGATGTCGTCTTTGCCGATCTGAAGCCCCGCCAGTCAAGTGATTACTTAAACGTAACTCCTATGCATTTGGATTTGCAGGTCCGTCCTGTCGGCACCTCCACATCTGTACTCGACTTAGCTGTTTCGCTATACCCGAATACCGCTTACAGTATATTTGTGATAGGCACTGTCGGGGGCGAAAAGCCTTTGGAAGCATTGCTCCTGACCCCGTGACCGCAACGAGGCCAAGGTCGCCTTCTGACAGTATTCGCCTAAAGAAAAAACGCAAGGCCGTTGCGTCCCACATGCAAAATGGCTGACGCTGCGCCCTTGCGAATCATTCAGGCGGCAATAACAAATATACCTCAATTTTGTCATTTTCCAGATCAAATTCTTTCACTCTGACTTTCATATTTTCATATGTGACAATTCTGTCCAAAGGAATATAGATTTGCTCTTTCTTAGGATTAATGATCAGCCATTCCGGAAGATTATCCTGCTTCTTCACAAAGTTAAGGATATAGGAAACAGGGAGGTTCATTCGGCCCAGCTCCATTTTTTCCTGTTGAAGAATCAGATTTCCATTTTGGTCCGGTTGCGCAGAGAAAGTCATTTGTAAGGGCACCGTACTATCGAAAATCGGAATGTCTGCATAAAATTCCACAAAGTCGTCCAAATAGATCTGATAATCAAAAGAACCGCGTTTCCTGTTTTCCTCGATGGAGTCCTCAATCAATCTATTCAACGTTCTTTTATCGCTCTTCACAAATATAGAAGTTTCCTCATTTTCCATCTCCTCCTTCTCTGGAAATGGTTCATCTAGAGGGATGCCGACCATGATGAACAGCCATATTCCCATGGCCAAATTCACTGTCAGCAGGCTGAAAAAAAGGACTTTCCATATCTGTTTATTTTTATCTCGCACTTGTCCTCCTCCTTATTCGCCCCGTTCATTCAATTCAAGACGTGGAATCGTATATTTCTTAATTTCTCTATAGACTATTTCACCAATCATATCATATCCGTTCCGGTTCGGATGAAAATAATCTTCTTCATATATTAGATTTTCCTGTTGCTGAAAAATGGAACTTATGTCTACAAAATAAACCTGATTCTCCTGTTCCGCAAGGTCCTTCGTCTTCTGGTTCCAGACAGTCATAATGTTATCAAACTCTTCTATGGAAGACAGCCATTCCTGAAATGGGTTATACAGACCTACAAAATAAATATCTGCACTAGCGTTGTTTTCCCGGATCAACTCGATGATTTTCATGATATTTTTTTCATAGTTATCCAAGCCGTCAGTGAATTGCTCCATTTGCAGGTTTCGATAGTTCTTCTTCGCTATGTTCATGACATCATTGCCTCCGATTGTAATGATGATGGCATCCGCATCATCAATGACTGGAGGAATCGTCTGATTGTCGAATTTCTTGATCAACCCATTCGAACTCAATCCTCGTTTACCATATCGCGAGAATTCAACGTCCTCGACATTGCTTTCACCTTCCAATTTACCAAGCAATGTGGATTGGTAGCCATTTCCTTCCTTATCATCCCCAACACCAGCTGTTAAAGAGTCTCCAATTGTTGCGATTTTTATATCAACATTCGTTACTTCGTTCCATTCTTCCTGTACCGCTTCCGGTTGCGGATCCTGCTTTTCTTCCTGCCTGTCTTCCGGGATGGTTTCTATCGCTTTTAAAGAACAACCTGATATTATGACAGACAGCAACAAGATCATACACGCTCTTTTCACTTCTTCTGCCCCCCTTCGTTGTCAGTTCGTTTTCTTTATTTTATCTTGTTTTCTATATTATTCACCTATGCGTCCATAACATGCCCCGCCATTCGTTCCTTCTTCTATTTTAACAAAAGACAGGCAACCCCGGCCTGCCTCTAATTCATGAACAATATTTTCCAAACAAATCCAAGTTTGAGTGGAAAATGAGACAGACGAAGGCCGCCTGTCTCATTGTTTCAATATTTTTATGTGGCGGACAATTTCGTCGAGAGGAAAATCATCTACTCCTGAATAGCTCTGAATGATCACACCATCCTGATTCACTAAGTAGAATGATGTTCCATGCATCACTTGATTCTCACCGTCGGGCTTTGTCACCATTGTTTTGAACTTTTCTTTAGCAAACTGTTCAATATAGGACTGCTCATAACCCGTCAAAAAATCCCAATTGCTGTAATCTGCATTATATTTATCCCCGTACGATCTCAGTACTTCCGGGTTATCTTCAGCCGGATCTACACTAAATGACACCAAACGTACATCATTCAATCCCTGTTCATTCAATTTAGCCTGCAATTTGGCCATATTGGCTGTCATCGGCATACAGACCGTTACACAATTTGTAAAGATAAAATTAGCTACCCATACTGTATCCTTCAAGTCATCTGAAGCAACAGTCTTCTTATCCTGGTTAATCATCGCAAAATCCCCAACCGGCCAATCGGTACTGTTTGGGATCCCGTTTGGTGAACAAGCGCCCAGTATCATGATAAGACCGAATAGTAGAATAGATAATGCCGTGACACTCTTCCTTTTCATTCCATCCATCCCTTTAACATACTGTATTACCAGTATGTTAACAAAGTATTCTAAATTATCAAAGCGAATCGAACCACTATTTGTGACGATTTATCGTCTTTCTTCCGAATCGGGCCTTTACACCTTTTTATGGAATACGTATAGGGGACAAAAAGGTGTCCGCTAAGGGTAATTCCAGCAATAAAAGTATAATGAAAAAAGACAGAAGTGTTGATTTAACAACTCTTCTGCCTTATCCATTAGTCCAAAAGAGCCTTATCATTCAGCCCAGCCCCTTACACCTTCCCTATATCTTCATAGCCATCATATTCATCCGGGTCGAACTCCAACCTTTTTTGCCTTCGTTTATAAACGATTTTTGACAAATTGATGCTGATCTCATAGAGGAGCAGCAAAGGCAAAATGACGAGCAGATCCGAGATAAAATCAGGCGGCGTGATCAATACAGCTATAACGACCAAAACAAAATATGCGTACCTCCGCATTTTTGCCATCATAAAAGGATTAATTAGGCCGAGCGAAGTCAGAAACATTGTCACAACCGGCAATTCAAACAATACCGCAAACGGCAGTGTCATATTCAATAAGAATTTGAAGTATTTTTCAGCAGTGAAATTTGTGACAAACATATCTCCGCTCAAATCGATCAAAAAACCGAGGACAGTCGGAAAAATGATGAAATAGCCGAAACAAAGACCGCCGACAAATAAAAGGAACAAGGCCGGTATGTAGTATAAGGAAGTTTTCCTTTCCGACGGTTTTAGCGCCGGCCTGATGAAAAGCCAAATCTGCAAAGCAAGAAAAGGAATGGTTCCCGCGATGGCCATGACCCCTGCAAGCATGACATACACCCATATGATTTCACTTGGACCCAATACGAGCAGTTTCACATCAAGATCGCGGACGAACCATTCATACAATTCCTCCACGAACAGCCACCCAAAGACAAAAAAGCCGATGAATGCAACAGCTGTCCAGATCAATCTATTCCTAAGTTCGCCAATATGGTCCACTACATTCAATTCTTTATCAGACATATCGGATCAAGCCTTTCTTCGATGAAAAATCCATCCTTCAAAAAAGGTGCAAGATTATGTATCTCACACCTCTCCTGAACTTATGGTCTATTTTGTATCTTCTTCTTTTCTTCCTCAATATCGTCCATGACATCACTCGTCAGGCCTCTTGTCGATTTCTTGAACTCATTCAATGTTTGACCCATTGCCCGGCCAATTTCCGGAAGCTTTTTCGGACCGAAAATGATCAAAGCCAAGACAATAATTAGAATCATACCCGGTATTCCTATACCTGAAAGTCCCATAAAAACATCCCCTTTTGTTGATAGAAAACCCCTTCGTTCTCTCCATCATAAGACGTTTGATACACGAAAGGAGAATCAAAAAGTCCATTGCTCAACCTTCAAAAATGTTTCCTTGAGCAAGCAGAAATATCCATTTCTTGTCCATTGTAACGCATTATTGGTCATATTGCCAGATTATATCAATAAATTAAATAAATTCGGATCTTTATTCACTTCCACATAGTCCACCCCGTTTTGTTTCATCCTGTCCATCAAGCCTACGTAATCTCCCGGTTTTTTCAACTCGACTCCGATAAGGGCAGGGCCCGATTCTTTATTATTATTTTTTGTGTATTCAAACCTTGTCACATCATCGGTCGGTCCTAAAATCTTGTCTAGGAATTCGCGCAATGCTCCGGCACGTTGCGGAAAGTTGATGATGAAATAGTGCAACAGCCCTTCATACAACAGAGAGCGTTCTTTGATTTCCTGCATACGGTCGATATCGTTATTCCCGCCGCTGATGATGCAGACAACATTCTTCCCTTTTATTTCTTCTCTGTAAAAATCAAGTGCCGCAATGGATAGGGCACCTGCAGGTTCTGCCACGATGGCATGCTCATTATATAATTGCAAGATGGTTGTACAGACCTTTCCTTCTGGCACAACAACAATATCTTCCAATTGATCTCTGCAAAGTTCAAACGTTTGTTTTCCTACGCATTTCACAGCGGCTCCATCGACGAATCCATCAATCTTCTGAAGCGGCGTCACTTTCTCCTGCTTGATTGACTCCTTCATGCTTGGTGCTCCGGAAGGTTCGACCCCAATGCATTTCGTGCTCGGTGAAATGCTCTTGCAGTATGTGGAAATGCCAGCCATGAGCCCGCCCCCGCCAATGGACGCAAAGATGTAATCAACGTTCTCCTCACAGTTATTCAGGATCTCCACCGCTATTGTCCCTTGACCTGCGATCACCAGTTCGTCATCAAAAGGATGGATGAAAGTACGTTGTTCCCTATGGCAGCATTCCATTGCCTCGGAGAATGAATCGTCAAACGTGTCCCCCACAAGGTGGACCTCGACCATTCCTTTGCCGAACATCTTGACTTGGTTGATCTTTTGGCGCGGTGTCGTGGCAGGCATGTAGATTTTCCCTTTAATCTGCATATGGCTGCATGCATATGCCACCCCCTGGGCGTGGTTTCCTGCACTGGCGCAGACGATTCCGTTCTCTCGCTCTTCTTTGGATAAACTGTCCATCTTATGATAAGCTCCCCTTAACTTGAATGATCGGACATGCTGCAAATCTTCCCTCTTCAAGTATACGTGGCAATCATATTGTTCCGATAGACGTTGGCTTTTTTGCAGCGGCGTATGAACAACCACTTCCTTCAGTTTTTGGTTAGCAATTAATATATCCTCTACGCAAACAGATTTGTTCATGTTCACAGAGACACTCATTTGTATCCCACAAGCCTCCTGACTATTCGTATAATTCTGTAAATTATATCACTTATAATCCATAAATCAACCGAATTCACTAACATTTAAAGGAATTCTTAATAAACTATATAAAATGGATCCTTTGTTCACGTTCCATATGGAGTATGAAGGGGGTAAGTTATTATGGAATTTGAAATTTGCGCCATCGATTGTGCTTTTCCTGTAGAAATAACGATCGATGAGGATAACGGACGTTATATGATTAGAAAAAGCGACAGAAGCGGAGAAGTCTTCAATACAGCAAAAGAACTGGCCACCTGGATTCGGGAACATTTTTCACCTGAGCAATTCTGCTCCGAGGAAGAATACTTCCAGATGCTAACCGAGACACTTATCTATTTACGCTGACACGCAAAAAAACGAAAAACGCACCCGTATGTGATCTGATGCGTTTTTCCCTCTTACATATTTGCTTTTTCTTCCAAAATTAAATTGCGTACGTATTCGCTCAACTCAGCATGATCCATTTCATTGTACGCTTCATAAGTGATTGCCGGCAATACAGAGACCGTCACCTTTCCGGGCTTGATCCATCCTTTATTTTTTTCCATGATTGATGACGTTCCATGAATCGCAACCGGGACAATCGGTGCACGTGCATCCGTCGCTAAACGCAAGCTGCCTCTCTTAAACTCTGAGACAGGTCCTCCTTTACTGCGTGTGCCCTCAGGGAATACAGCGAGTGAATGCCCCTCCTTAACGAAAGTAATCCCTTCCCTGATGGCTTTGACAGATTGACGCCTGTCTTTCCGGTCCATAAACACACAGTTCATCACTTTCATCCATTCAGATACTACCGGTATTTTCTTCACTTCCATCTTTGAAATAAAACCAAATGGCTTTTTCAACGAACTGAGCAGGATGGGGATATCAAAATTCCCTTCATGATTAGCAACGAGCAAAACTGCCCCTTCCGGAAGGTTTTCTTCTCCTTTTACCGTGACCTCTGCACCCGAAATTTTCACAAGCGTACGAGCCCATTTTTTCGGATGGACATGGCGGTATACATCCTGCTGTTCTGTTGTTTTTGTTTGATTTTGATATTTCTTTGCCTTATTCAAGAATGGGATACTGTAGAACAGATACCCGAAAAAGTATAAATAAAAGGCGATAGTTCTCATTGTATTTATCCTCCAAAGTTGATTCCATTGAACATTATACCTTTATAGTATCCTTGTTGACTATATGCGATAAGAAAAAAGCTGCCTAAACAGGCAGCTACCGGATCATTTCTTCACATAAACATGATAGTAATACACGTACGGGTTTTTTTCATCCTTCAATCCCTGTACCTTCGAAACCTCCACCCATTCATCCATATCAATTTCCGGAAAATAAGTGTCTCCCCCAAAACTATGGTGAATCTTGGTGATGTACATTTTGGTGACGTATGGAAGGAAAAGCCGATAAATCTGCTCGCCTCCGAAGATGAAAATCTCATCCTCCCCTTCACATAGACGGAAGACATCTTCTACACTATGGGCTACCTCACAGCCTTCGGAAAGGTAGTTTTCATCCCGTGTCATGATGATATTCCGTCTGCCTGGAAGAGGTCGCCCGATTGCTTCATGGTTTTTTCGCCCCATGATCAAAGGATGGCCCATTGTCGTCTGCTTCACATACTGCAGTTCAGCCGGCAACCTCCATGGAAGAGTGTTGTCTTTGCCAATCACACGGTTCTCATCCATAGCCACCATTAAAGATATGTTCATTTAAAATCCCCTCTCTAAGGTCAGACTGCAACCGGTGCTTTGATAGACGGTTGCGGCTCATAGCCTTCCAACTGGATATCTTCCATTTCGAATTCGAATACGGACTTTTTGTCTGGGTTCAATCTCAAAGCAGGCAATTGGGATGGCTCACGCTGCAATTGGGTATGAATCTGCTCTAGGTGGTTGCTGTAAATATGGGCATCACCCAATGTATGGATGAACTCACCAACCTCCAGTCCGCACTCATGAGCCACCAAATGAGTCAATAATGCATAGCTTGCAATATTGAATGGCACCCCCAAAAATATATCCGCACTCCGCTGGTATAGTTGACAGGACAGTTTCCCGTCAAGGACATAGAACTGGTACAACGTATGGCATGGAGGAAGAGCCATGTTAGGCACATCTTCCGGGTTCCAGCCGGAAACAATCAATCTTCTGGAATCAGGATTTGTTTTGATTGTTTCTATCACGTCTTTCAGTTGGTCAATCGTCTCTCCGTTAGCTGTCTTCCATGCCCTCCATTGCTTGCCATAGACATTCCCGAGATCTCCATACTTTGCGGCAAACTCGTCATCATTCAAAACCTGTTCCACGAAGAAGTTCATTTGCTCTTTGTACTCCTTGTTGAAATCTTCATCAACAAGGCATCTTCTTCCAAAGTCGGTCATATCCGGACCTTCATATTCATCGCTTTCCACCCATTTTTTAAAAGCCCATTCATCCCATATATGGTTATTATTCTGCAATAGATATCTGATATTCGTATCGCCTTTTATGAACCAAAGTAGCTCGCTCGCAACCAAACGGAAGGGCACCCTTTTTGTCGTCATCAGCGGAAAACCTTTTTGCAAATCAAAACGCATTTGGTATCCGAATGTACTGATAGTACCAGTACCTGTCCGATCTTCCTTCTTCACACCTTTTTGAAGTATATGTTCACACAATTCCAGATACTGTTTCATTTATGCACCTCTGTTAAGTAGTCTTTTTCCCTCTTTATAGGATAGTATGAAGAGAGAAGGAATTCAATTTTTTATTCTAGGGGAATCTGATATGGAATGGTCAATTAATGAAGCACATACGCTATACACGGTACATATGACGTTAGATAGCGATATTACTGTCAAAGTTGGGGCTTTGGGTCATTGCCGTCTGAAGGCCGGCAACTATGTCTATATAGGAAGTGCAAAGAAGAATATAAAAAAACGAGTTCAGCGGCATTATCAGATTGAAAAGAAAGCTAGGTGGCATCTAGATTATGTCCGGCCATTTTTCTCTATCACCAAAATAGAGACGCATGAGCATTCTGACGGAGAGTGTTCCTTGGCCGCGTTGTATAAGCAACAGGGAATGGCCATAATCAAAAATTTTGGTTCCTCCGACTGCAGATGCGGAGGACATTTCATCAGGTTAGCCGAAAAAGCTGAAACATCCGAGTAGGTTCATTCATACACTATTGGTACCATAACTGAACAGGTGATATGATGAAAAAATATGACAATATACAGGATCGGCTTGAACTGTTAGAAGAAGTGTATGATGTGTCTCAATTAGCCGTGTTCGTTTTTTTGGACTTGTTGCTGCTGTCTTTTTTCTTTGGGTTTCTCCTTTATGCCCAGCTGCAATACTGGAGTATCCCCGCCTTATTCGGATTAAGCCTGTTTCTTTTATCCTCGGCGGTATTTCAGATTTTTATAAGAGAAAAAAAGCAACATAATCCGCTTGATCCCAAAGAAACCGAATTATGAACAAATCGAGGAGGATCCTTCCCGGTCCTCTCACGCCACCGTGCGTCCGGTTCCGTAAGACGGGCATTGATTGTGTATCTTAATACTTTTCTGTCCCCAACTCTTCCTTGAGGTGGAGATTCGCTTCCGATTTCCATTAGTTTCCGCGCTATACTTATGCGGAGGCACAAGCAAAAACAGACGGCCGGGGCAATTCAGGCACGTCTGTTTTTATATGATCAGAATGATCGTTCCGGCCATAATGACGACTCCACCGAGAATTGTGCTTTTTGAGGGTATCTCTTTCAAGATGATGAAACTGAGCACCATCGTGATGACAACGCTGAACTTGTCGATCGGAGCAACAATTGATACTCTTCCGATCGAGATAGCCGCGAAGTAGCATAGCCAGGATAAACCTGTGGCTATACCGGACAACACAAGAAATAAATAGGTTTTTTTGCCGATATTGCTGATTCCTTTATATGCCCCTGTAAAAAATACAACGAACCAGGCAAACACAAGAATGACAACCGTCCGGATAAAAGTCGCCACATTACTGTCGACATCCTCCAAACCGAATTTCGCCAGAATGGCAGTCACTGCCGCAAAAAAAGCAGATAATATCGCCAGCCATACATAAGAATCGGTGAACTTTGTTTTCTGTCCGGCTTTGTTTCTTCCAATCAATAGGAATGTACCTGTGGTAATCAGTCCCCCACCTGTTACAACCAGCCAATTGACAGGTTCACCAAGGATAAAGAATGACAAAATGATTGTCATCACAATGCTTGATTTATCGATCGGCACTACTTTTGAGACATCTCCGATTTGAATCGCCTTGAAATAACAGAGCCAAGACAGGCCCGTTGTTATTCCTGAAAGAACAAGATAGATTAGGGCACTGCCTCCTACCTCTGTCACTTCCCCTATTTGTCCGGTGACCAGGACAACCAAGGCTGCCATCGCCAGCACCACTAAAGTCCGCACAGCTGTGGCCAAATTAGAATTGATATTTTCGATACCGATCTTTGCTAGAATGCTTGTGAATGCGGCAAATACAGCTGCCGACAATGCCAATATGATACTCATACGTATTCCTTCTCTTGCTTAAGGCCTTACCTTATAAATAGACTCATCGCCAAGGTTTTGATTCGCCCCAGTTTGATCCACTAAGGCATTATATTAATGTAATGTCGTTCTGTTCTTGGAGCCCCAATTCGGGGGTGTATTTTTGCTCCAGAATATGGTCCCTAACGGATAATGGTTCTGGAATTGATCGTCCTTTGTATGGTAGTGGAAATTGAACCAATGCCCCTGCTTCGGCGGGTTTTCCCTTCTCACATGAAAACGGATCATATCTTCGCCTGTTTCCCTGTTGTATATATGGAATATTTTCTCTTTTGTGCCGTAGGCGGGCTTTTCTGAAATCTCAAGGTTACCCACTTCTTCATCCGGGCAGCCTTGTATGTATGTTTCAAGCGCTTCTTCGATTTTCGGTAGAATCATATCCTGAAATTCATCTTCAATTCGAGGCTTGATTTTTTCTCCGAACTTCTGAATGCTTGCTTCTTCCGCTTTCAAAATAAAAGCCTTCAGCAGGTCATCCTTTTCATTGCCATAATATACATCCGATTGGATGGACAGGTCGGCAGCAGGCTTTGTTTCTTCGCTTTTCTTACTGCTTTTTTCTGCAGACGCCTCTTGTTGCCAGTCAAAATCATCTGGTGTGACTAATCCTAGTGTGATAATGGAAAGCAAAATCAATAAACTTTTCTTCATCCATTTAGGCGTCTTCATGTTTCTCTCCTCACCGCTTTTAGAGTGGACAGACCCTCCAACTATATGTTTCAAACATCATAAAACAAGGGTATATAAAAAAAACGCTTACGTACATACTACTATATAACTAAATTGACAGACAATATAGGGAAGGAGAGATATGGGACATATGGATTGGATTTTTCTTGCTGTTACTTTCTTAATGATGGGATACTTTATGTATTGCTGTGTATATGATTAAATCTTTTTTCAAAAAAAACAAGACGCCTTCCTTACTAGGCGTCTTGTTTTTTATCAATAGTCCCAAAGTGAAATTTCGACGTTTTTCGAATATGCTGCGTAAAGCCAAGCGCTGAGAACCTTTGGCTTCTGAAATGGTCCTTCAGGACAATTTTCTTCCTCGCCACCCTTCTTGCTTCCTCGATCACTTCCTGGCTAAGGCCTGAATATACAGTGAATGAGGCAAGCGCCTGCATAGCGTCTGATTCAGTGATGCTCTCTTCAAACATCGGGTCAAAATACACCACATCGTAACTGTCATCAGCCAATGATCTAAGATAGGAGAGATGATCGGTTGCCCTCACTTTTACCCTTTTCATCGCCTGGCGCATCTCTTCGTCTGTTCCGTACCAGGATTGGAGTCCCAGCTCTGTCATATAGGCCAGCAAGGGACTCGCCTCTATTCCTGTCACCCTCCCGGATTGACCGACAACAAAGCTTGCGACAATACTGTCTGAAGCATATCCTAAAGTACAGTCCAACAAAGAATCACCTGGCCGCAGCCCTGCTGTATCAATGAAGGCATCATTCAATCCGGCCTTTAAGCGTTTGACGCGCACCATGGCCAGGTTGGGATGAAAAAAGTATGGGTTTTTGGCGTGCTGGTCATAGGCAAGGATGCCTTCTTTGCCGACAACCAATACTTGTTTATGCTGTGATAGGAAATGGGATAATGATTTTTTTTGCCGGAAAACAAACGGCAGCTTAAGCCTTTCAGCTGTTTCTTGGGCTGTCCGGATGATCATCTCATCTGGACGGCCCGCTGTGGTCACTATCATTCAGCCTCTGATTTCCCGGAAATTTGTCATGATGTTTTCATGTATTGCTTCTACCGTGTGATCTTCTATACTTTCTCTCGGAATGAAATGTACACACTCATCCCCTTTAAACAGGGCCATAGATGGTGATGATGGCGGATATGCAGATAAGTACTCCCTCATTTTGGCAGTAGCTTCCTTATCTTGTCCGGCAAACACAGTGACGGCAGAGACTTCATTCCCCATATCATTGATTGCCCTTGTCGCGGCTGGTCTTGCCAACCCGGCTGCACAGCCGCAGACAGAATTGATGACAACGAACGTATATCCTTCGGCCTGCTGCATATAGTCCTCTACGGATCCCGCTGTCGTCAGCTCACGGAACCCTGCTTCCGTCAATTCCTTCCTCATCGGTTGGGCTACTTGCTTCATATATTCTTCATATGCATTAGACATAGTGATACCACCTTTTTCCAGTATTTCTACTCAAATTTTTCTACAAACACTATACCGCATTTGAGCGAAAAAGTTAATCCATTGGCAATAGAGCTATTTTGCCCTCTGCAAAAAAAAAGAAGAAGCCACCCTTATTGGGTTAGCTTCTCTTTCTTAATTAAGACAATTTCTCGGACTCGTCTTCCCCGATAATGGTCTCAGCGATATTCTTCGCATGATCCCCGATTCTCTCAAGGTTGCTCAGGATATCTACATAGACAAGGCCCGCTTGTGAAGAACAGGTGCCATTGCTCATCCGCAAAACATGTTTCTTACGGAATTGACGCTCCATTTTGTCAATCTTATGTTCGTTCTCTTTAACCTTATAGGCCATTGATTCATCATCCCCATCCAAAGCCGACATTGCTTCCTTAAGGGCCAGGATAGTTGTAGCGAACATTTCCGTCAGGTCTTCCATTGCTTCATCCGTCATTTGTGCTTTGTGAGAGATTTGATACTCGACTAATTCCACAATATTTTCAAAGTGGTCGCCGATCCGTTCAATATCTTTTGTGATGTACATTAATCGGCTATGTTCATTCGATTCTGCTGCGGATAGCTCAGTGGCTGAAAGCTTGACCAAATAATCTGTGATCTGATTATCGAGATTATTGATTGCCTCCTCCACTTGATTGACCGTCTGTAAAGATGATTCTTTTTTCGTCAGAAGGAATTTCTTTGCCTCTTCCAACCCTTGAAGCGAGAGTTCTCCCATACGCAGAATTTCCTGTTTGACTTGCCCCAGGGCGATGACCGGAGATTTTGCCAGCAGAAGCGGATCAAGATGCTTTGCTTTCATATCAATAACCGAATCCCGTCCCGGAATGATTTTCGTCACAACCCAAGCATATGTACCGATGAATGGGATCATGATTAACGTATTCGTCACATTGAATGTACCATGGGCGAAAGCGATCGTCATTTCCGGATTCAGCCCTAACCGTGCTTGGAACCAGGATATCAAAGCGGTGAAAGGCCCTAACAGGATCAAAAATAGCACCGATCCGATTACATTGAATAATACGTGGACCCCTGCCGCTCTTCTTGCCGTAACAGAAGCCCCTATGGACGCCAGGATGGCCGTGATTGTCGTACCGATATTATCCCCGAACAAAACAGGCAGCGTGCCGTGCAGATCGATAAGCCCTTCTGAGTACAGCCCCTGCAGGATACCGATCGTCGCGCTGGAGCTTTGAACAACCATCGTGAACAGTGTACCTACCGCCACACCGAGAATTGGCATCTCACTGAGGTTCACAGTGAGATCGACGAACCATTCAAACGATCGCAGAGGCTTCATGCTGCCGCTCATCAGTTCCAACCCATAAAACAGAAGACCGAAGCCGAATAGGATTTGGCCAACATTATTGATTTTCTTATTCTTGAAGAAGAATAGCAAGATTGCCCCGGCAAAAACAATCGGCAATGCATATTTGCCCAGATCGATCCCAATGATGAAAGCGGTAACAGTTGTTCCGATGTTGGCACCCATGATGACACCAATCGCTTGTCTAAGTGTCATGAAACCGGCACTGACCAACCCTACAGCAATGACGGTTGTTCCCGAACTGCTTTGGATCAACACGGTCACGATAATCCCGGCAAGAATCCCCATCAGAGGATTTGTTGTATATTTATCTAAGATTTCCTTCAGTCTATTCCCTGCGGACTTTTGCAGCCCATCACCCATGGATTTTATTCCGTATAGAAATATCCCGAGTCCGCCAAGGAATCCAAAAAGCATTTCTTGGATGTTTAATTCCAAAGTTGCCAACTCCATTCAAAAGAGGTTCAGTTGTCATCTTACAGTTTCATTATTATCTACATACCGTGATATGTGAATACAAGGATGATTATTTAAATAGTTAGTAAAAGTTCTTTAACATTCATTTCATATTTTTTTTACGTACTTATTTGTAATGGTTCTTTGGTTCGAAGAAGAACAGCTGTGTGAAGCCCTATAATTATGTAGTATTTCAAAAAGTGATCGCTCTATTCTTGAAGGCAGAACATGAATTGGTATCACGGAAAAGAAATAAAGGATCGTTGCTTGCTGATTCCATAAAAAACTGCTTTAGGGAGGTTCCCTAAAGCAGTGTTCCTGTTGTTTATTTTATATTTGCCTCTTCACGGACCATCTCTTCACTAAAATCATCCGTAACGGCCCCTTTTGAAGCACTTGAAACAAGACGGGCATATTTGGCGAGTTGGCCTCTTGCTGTCAGCGGCCGTGGGGTCCAGGCCTTTTTACGTTCCGTCATTTCTTCATCCGAGAGAGCAACCATCAACTCCTGCGTTTCGCTGTCGATTGTTACGATATCCCCGTTTTGGATAAGGCCGATTGGTCCCCCTACCTGGGCTTCAGGGGCGATATGACCGATCACAAAGCCATGCGTCCCTCCTGAAAAGCGGCCATCCGTCAATAACGCTACGCTTTCTCCCAGTCCTTTTCCCATCAGAATACCCGAAATAGATAGCATTTCCGGCATTCCTGGACCTCCTTTCGGCCCTTCGTAACGAATGATCAAAATATCGCCGGCGACGATTTCATTCTCTAAAATAGCCTTAGTTGCGGATGGTTCATCATCGAACACCTTTGCCGGTCCAGTCATTCTGCTTGATTTCAGCCCGGATATTTTCATTACAGCCCCTTCAGGCGCTAAGTTGCCCTTCAATACCACCAACGGGCCGTGTGGCTTAAGAGGCGCATCGACCGGATAGATAACCTGTTGCCCCGCAGTCAAATCCGGGAACCCAGCTAGGTTTTCTGCCATCGTCTTGCCGGTAACAGTCAAGCAATCACCATGCAATAACCCTTCTCGCAACAATAATTTCATGACAGCAGGAACGCCTCCCACTTCACACAAATCATTCATAACATATTTACCGCTTGGCTTAAGGTCGGCAATATGAGGCACTTTCTTCTGCAGGCGATTGAAGTCTTCCAATGTCAGATCCACTTCCGCCGCATGGGCGATGGCCATCAAATGCAGGATTGCGTTTGTCGATCCGCCAAGCGCCATAACGACTGTAATGGCATTTTCAAAAGCCTTCTTGGTCAAAATGTCCCTCGGATAAACCTCTTTCTCAAGCAAAGTATACACAGCGGCTCCCGAACGATAGCAATCATCCAGCTTTTCCGAGGACTCCGCAATATGGGATGAGCTGCCCGGCAAGCTCATGCCGAGTGCTTCAATTGCGCTGGCCATCGTATTGGCTGTGTACATCCCGCCGCAAGACCCTGAACCCGGACAGGCATGACATTCGATTTTATGCAGACCGCTTGCATCGATATCTCCTTTATTGAATTGTCCAACCCCTTCGAATGCTGAGACGATATCAATATCACCGCCGTGCAATTTACCTGGTTTAATCGTACCTCCATACACAAAAATGGCAGGCAAATTCATTCTGGCAATCGCCATCATGCATCCCGGCATGTTCTTGTCGCAGCCTCCGATTGCAACGAAGCCATCAAGGCTTTGCGCCCCTACCACCGTTTCAATGGAATCTGCTATCAGATCACGGCTGGGGAGGGAATAACGCATCCCCTCTGTCCCCATGGAAATCCCATCGGAAACGGTGATCGTATTGAATATCATCGGGGCGCTCCCGGAATCTTTCGCTCCTCGTTTGGCGCTTCTGGCGAGTTCATCTATATGTATATTGCAGGGAGTCACTTCACTCCATGTACTGGCAATGCCGATCATCGGCTTCTTGAAGTCTTCATCCGTAAACCCCACCGCCCGCAGCATTGCCCGGTTCGGCACTCTTGTTGATCCCCCTTCGCTGATTACCTTGCTTCGGATCCTTAAATCTTTCCCCACAAAAAACTACCCCCTATTGTTGATCAGTCTTATCGCTGTATTGCAATGAATTTATAGTCCAATATAATACTTTTCGAGCATAATTTCAATAATTTTCAGAATATTTAAATGATTTTTTAGAGATTTCTCTCTGTCCCTATAAAAAACCTCGATAAGGAAACTTCTTGCAGTTGGTAATAGTTCAAAGCTTGGAGTACCCGCTTAGTGGTCCCACAAGGTTTCCTGATCAAATTGGCCAACAGTAAACACTACGTTCCCATACAAAAAGCAGGACTGATTGTTTTTCAGCCCCGCTCCTTATCTTAATGCTATGATTGCTCAGCTAACTCGGATAGATATTCCCAGCGGTCCATCAGCCGTTCCAATTCGGCATTCAGCTTGCTTTGCTCCTCCAGCAGATGTTGTCCTTTCGTGAAGTCACTGCCGATATTCGCTAACTCTTCTTCAATAGCGGCCAATTTTCCTTCTGCTTCCTCTATGTCAGATTCAATGGTTTCCCACTCTCTCTTTTCCAAATAAGACAGGCGCTTTTTCTTTTCCTTCGGTTTTTCTGCAGTTTGCGCTTTTTCAATTGGTGCAGCTGCTTCCACCTTGTTATTTTCCTCAAGGAAATCACTGTAAGAACCATAATATCCTGAGATTACGGCATTGCCCTCAAAGATCAATAACTCTTCGGCGACTTTATCCAAGAAATAACGGTCATGCGATACAGTAATGACCACTCCTGCAAAATTCTCCAGGAAATCTTCGAGGACCGTCAGTGTTTGCGTATCCAGATCATTCGTCGGCTCATCAAGAAGCAATACATTCGGTGAAGACATTAAGATCCGCAATAAATACAGGCGCCTTTTCTCACCGCCTGATAATTTATAGATTGGAGTCCCATGCGTATGCATCGGGAACAGGAATTTCTCCAGCATGGAAGATGCTGATATGGAGCTGCCGTCTTTCAATTGGATCGATTCCGCCTCTTCCCGGATATATTCGATCATTCTCAGTTTCGGGTTCATATCCTCATTTTCCTGTGTATAGAATCCTATCTTAACCGTTTCCCCCTTATCCACCAATCCTGAATCAGGCAGTTCCCTTCCAGCGATGATGCGAAGGAGTGTTGACTTGCCGGAGCCATTCTCACCGACGATCCCTATGCGATCCCCCCGCTTGAACAAACGGGAATAATCAACAATCACATGCTTGTTTCCATATGCTTTGGAAATGTCTTTCAGCTCAATAACTTTACGGCCAAGCCTTGAGCCGGCCAATTCAATTTCCATATGATCCTTTTGCGCATACGAAGAGACCTCTGTATCCAGTTTCTCGAACCGCTGGATACGGGCTTTTTGTTTCGTTGTACGGGCTTTTGCCCCTCTTCTCATCCAAGCCAGCTCTTGTTTGAACAGACTCTCTTTTTTGTGCATTTCTGTCAGCATGTTTTCTTCCCTGATCGCTTTTCCCTCCAGGAAGCTCTCATAGTTTCCGAGATACTCATATAAAGAACCCTGATCCAGCTCCCATATCTTTGTAGCTACACCATCAAGGAAGTATCTGTCATGCGTCACAAACAGCACTGCGTACGGATATTTGCGCAAGTACTCTTCCAGCCATTGAATGCTCGCAGTATCGAGGTGGTTCGTCGGCTCATCCAAAATGAGAAGATCAGGCTGTTCGATAAGTGCCTTCGCCAATGCAGCCCGTTTTTTCTGGCCGCCAGATAAAGACCCGATCCTCATAGTTGAATCAGGCAACCCAAGTTTATTAAGGATGATTTTCCCCTCAGAACTGCGGTCCCAGCCATTTTCGCTATCCATGCGTTGTTGCAGCCGCATCACCTTGTCCTGACATTCTCCGTTTTCAGGGTCTAGCTGCAATTCATTCAGCGCCTGCTCATATTCCCGAATCAACTTGAACAGCGGGGTATCGCTGGCATAGAGGTATTCCATCACCGTCAAGTCTTCCTGATAGACAGGGTCTTGTGACAGGTATGAAATCGTATAATCCTTAGGCTTGGTGATTTCCCCCTCATCTCCCTCTTCAATCCCGGCTATCATCTTCATGAGTGTCGATTTTCCGCACCCGTTCACCCCGATAATCCCGATTCGTTCACCTTCTGCAATGGAGAAACCGATTTTTTCCCAAAGTGTTTTCTCAGCCATCTGTTTCGTCAATTGTTCTGCTGTCAATATTTTCATTCTTTTATCTCTTCTCCTTAAACCAACTGATGCCCAGCGGGTTCCCTCCTGTATGGACAGCTATTGCAGGTCCCAACGGGTAAACATGCAGATGCGGATATAATTCCGAGATTCTCTGATTCCAATCATCTGCCTGTTTACGGAATTGTCCATTCAGGATCAGGCAATCAGTGATGCTATACTTCTCGACTGCTGTCCGCAGTTTGTCGAATATTATCTTCTCTGCCTGTTTTTCATTTCGGCCGATATCCTGGATCTCCAACTACCCACTCACAATCGATACAATGGGCTTGATTTTCAACAGGCTGCCAAGGTAGTATTTGACATAACTTAATCTTCCGCTCCGATGTAAATGATCCAGGTTCCCAATCAACACGAATATTTCATTATTGTCCCGGAGACAGGCGGCTTTATGTAAAATATCGGAAGTCGAATACCCTTCACGACATCATTTCATTGCTTTCTTCATTATATATGTCATCGGATAGGACAACAAACATGTTGATTTATCAAGGTTTAAAGGGCTTTTTGTATATTTTGTGTGTATTATAAAGCCCTTTAAATTTACTATTAAATTTTATGCTTTTAAGAGATATAAAACAACAAATAAAATTTAGTACCTAGTATAAATTCGTGTTTTGGTTGCAAATTGACTGCACCGTATTATGATTGTAAAATTGATTAACGATTTGATGAAATGGATAAGCGGTTTGACAATGTAGAAAGTGAACTAAAAGATGTTAAAAATAAAGTGACTAACTTATCTAAAGTCGTTCAATCTTCCCACCAAGATATTAAAGCAGATGAGATTTTATTAAGTGAAGTTCGATCGCTCAAAAATGACATTGTGTTTGTGAATAGAAAAGTTGCAGATAATAAACTAACTATTAATAGATTAAAAGGGAATTAAAAAGGCTGGGACAAAACCCACCTCTGAAATGAAAAAGCCGGTGAAGTTTTACGAGAAGTAAAATTTCACCGGTTTTGATCGTTCTCATAGATTACATAATTTTTTTATTTCCTGCTCGACCTCAGACATCTTTGTGCTTGGGGCAAACCGTTTGATAACATGGCCGTTACGGTCTACCAGGAACTTGGTGAAGTTCCACTTGATGCCTTTGGATCCCAGAATGCCGGGTGCTTCTGCAGCCAAATAACCGAACAACGGATGAGCATGTTCTCCCTTTACGTCTATTTTAGCGAACATCGGGAATGTCACACCATAATTGAGTTTGCAAAATCCGGCTATTTCCATATCATCTCCTGGTTCCTGGGCAAGGAATTGGTTGCACGGGAAGCCAAGAACCTCCACGCCATCATTCCGATATCGGTCATATAGATTTTGCAGATCCTTATATTGGGGGGTGAATCCACATTTGCTGGCTGTATTGACGATCAATAGTACCTTTCCTTCAAATTCACTCAATGAAATTTCTTTACCGCTGATTAACTTTGCCCTAAAATCATAGACGGACATAATTTCACCTCTCTATATAGCTGTATTGCTTCACTCCATCTTGTTCAATTCTTCTAGTGTCCTCGAACCGAAGCGGATGATCTCATAAAGATCATCTGCCTGCTTCTCTGTGATCAGCCTTTTGAAGGAAACTGTGCTTTTTATCTTGTACCCTGTTTTCTCGCCATTCAGATAGTAGGACTGGACCGCTGTATAGTAATCGCGGTCTGGCCCCCAAATCGAACGAAGACTGTCCGTGAGTCTCCCAATATATTGATCTGTAGGTAACTTCCCTGCTTTGGTCAGGAAGTGAACCTCTATGAAGGCGCCAATCTGCGGTTCATCATGTACGAGCAGTTCGGCAGCCAATTGCCGGATCGGGGCCCGTACCGTTATCCTTCCGGTCGTCCCGTCCTGTTCCTTAAGCCTGTAATCAATCGTGAATGTACGGCAAAGCTTAGCGAGATCGACAGTCTCTGAACGGTCAATGACGAGAATTTCCTCTGAGAAGTCCATCTCATACACGGAACCCTCAATAATAATTTTAAAATTCTCATAAGCTGTCGGATCAAACATGTCGGGTGCTCCTTATCCGTTAATATATACATTTTATCATTAAAACAGTCCTACCGCATTCCCTGCAGGATCCACATCCATATTCAACGCTGCCGGTTGTTTTGGAAGCCCTGGCATCGTCATGACTTCCCCGGTCAAAGCAACAATGAACCCTGCCCCTACGGAAGGCTTCAACTCGCGGACCGTAATGGTGAAACCAGTTGGTTTACCAAGCATGTCGGGGTTATCTGAAAGGGAATATTGAGTCTTGGCCATACAGATGGGCATATTCCCCCACCCAAATTTTTCGATATCCGCCATTTGCTTTTTGGCTTTTGCTGAATATTCCACATGGTCGGCACCATATATATTTTGTGCGACAGCCGCAATTTTCTCCTCCACTGATATATGGATATCATACAGCGGCCTGTAGTCGCTTTCCTTCCGTTCGATCATCGCAACAACAGCCCTCGCTAAATCAAGGCCGCCTGCTCCTCCTTTTTCCCATACTTCCGTCAACTCAAATGGGATACAGTGCTGTCGGCATAATTCGGCAAATGTCCGCAATTCCTCCTCTGTATCGGTCACAAAGCGGTTTAGGGCGACGACTGCCGGTACGCCGAATAAAGAAATGTTTTCGCAATGTTTTTTCAGGTTCTCAAAACCAGCCTTGACCGCTTCGCTATTTTCCTCGGTCAGCTGGTTTTTCTTCATGCCGCCGTGCATCTTCAGTGCCCGGATGGTCGCCACTATGACCACCGCTTCGGGTTTAATGCCGGCAGCCCGCGCTTTAATGTTCAAGAATTTCTCTGCTCCCAGGTCCGCTCCGAACCCGGCTTCCGTCACTACATAGTCGCCCAGTTTCATAGCCATTTTGGTCGCCAGGACGCTATTGCACCCGTGTGCGATATTGGCAAATGGTCCGCCGTGCACAAATGCAGGTGTGTGTTCGATTGTTTGGACAAGATTCGGGAGAATAGCATCCTTCAATAACAACGCAAGCGCTCCCTCTGCTTGCAGATCTTTAACTGTCACTGGCTGTCTATCATACGTATAGCCGATGACAATACGAGAAAGCCGGTCTTTCAGGTCCGTCCGGTCTTTTGCCAAGCATAGCACCGCCATAATTTCCGAAGCAACAGTAATATCGAATCCATCCTCCCTCGGCACACCTTGAACCGGGCCTCCCAATCCGATGATTACTTTCCGTAATGCCCGGTCATTCAGATCAACCACACGCTTCCACGTAATCCTTCTCTGGTCAATATTTAATTGGTTTCCCTGGTGGATATGATTATCAATCATTGCTGACAATGCATTATTGGCGGCAGTAATGGCGTGGATATCGCCGGTGAAATGAAGATTGATGTCGTCCATCGGCAAGACTTGGGCATATCCGCCGCCGCATGCGCCGCCTTTTACTCCCATCACAGGACCGAGTGAAGGCTCCCTCATCGCAATGATGGACTTATGTCCAAGCTGCTTTAGGGCATCCCCCAGTCCGACTGTTACTGTCGATTTGCCCTCTCCCGCCGGAGTCGGATTGATGGCGGTTACGAGAATCAATTTCCCCTCGGCTTTATCTGTCTTTTTATCCAAGACATCCAGTGAAATTTTTGCTTTGTATTTGCCGTATGCGTCATACTCTTCCGGAGAAAGGCCGAGGTTTCCAGCTATTTCACTGATATGCTTCATTTCCGCTGCATTGGCGATTTCCAAGTCACTCTTATAGGTTCTTTTTGTAATAGTTTGCATGTCTTTTCCCCCAGCTAGTCAATTTTTATGTAAATTGTAACATGATGAATGCATCTATTATTATGATAAAATTGTGCCAGTTTTACTTTTTAAAAATTCAGATTTTTATTTCTCTTTTGCTATATTTTCATTATAATGTGTTTACATGCCATTTTTTCACAGTAAATCGATAAAGAAGGATGAGGAGGGCAGACAATGCCGATTAAAATACCCAGCTTGCTTCCGGCAAAGGAGATTCTAGCGAAAGAAAACATATTTGTGATGGATGATGACAGGGCACAGTCGCAGGACATCAGACCATTGAATATACTCATTGTCAACCTGATGCCGGAAAAGGAAAAAACCGAGGCACAGTTGTTGCGTTTACTCGGCAACACTCCCCTTCAGGTCAATATCACGTTTCTGAAAATGAAAACACATGATTCAAAGAATACAAGCAAATACCATCTTAATCAATTCTATCATTTTTTCGATGAAGTCAAAAACAGGAAATTTGACGGGATGATCATTACCGGGGCACCTGTGGAAAAAATGGATTTCACATCGGTCAACTATTGGGCAGAATTGACGGAAATCATGGATTGGTCAAACGATCACGTAACGTCCTCCCTGCACATCTGTTGGGGTGCGCAGGCTGCCTTATACCACCATTTTGGGATAGACAAGTTTGTATTGTCCAAGAAATGTTTCGGCATTTATATACATGAATTGCTAGAAAGGGAGGAAAAACTGACCCGCGGCTTTGATGATGTCTTTTTTGCTCCGCATTCCCGTTACACAGATGTAGAGGTTGAAGCCATCGAAAACAACCCCAGCCTAAACATATTGGCGGCTTCCGATCAGGCTGGCGTGTATTTGCTGGCTTCCGATGACGGCAGAAAAATCATGGTCACAGGTCATCCTGAATATGAGTTTGATACACTTGCCCTCGAATATAGCAGAGATATACAGAACGGGCTAAACACCGAACTTCCCAAGAATTATTTTCCAGGAAATCAAACGACGAAAAAGCCCGCCCATAAGTGGCGCAGTCATGCCAACCTATTATTTTCAAACTGGCTCAACTATTATGTATATCAAGAAACCCCGTTCAAATGGGATTGAGCAAGAAGCCCATATTCAGTTGAACTAGCTGCTAATTCTGTGTGTTTATCATAAGGTGGTAGTAAATAAAAGAATAGGTTGTGATGTTATTGTTTACTCCACAGATCAATAGCTACTCAAACTCAATACTGCCGGTATCAACTGCACATCCATACGGAGCTGTGAACATGTCTCCGTTTGACAGAGAAAATGCGAATCCATATATGCAGCTCCCTGGTACACAATTTGCCGCCTTTAAACCGGGAACAGTCGGTCCATACGGAAATTGGCTCGGTCCAAACGTCCACCCTCAAGGCAATCAATATGGGGGGTATTGGCACCCTGGTCCCCATCAATATGGATACCAAGTAGGGGCGAATGGCTACTCAGGCGGAATGTATCCCGGCATGCCAGGTGGCACCGCTCCCCAATCCCCTGGCGGCATGACGCACATGGGGATGGGAATGCCTATGCCATCCAGCCCTTGGACTTCCAATGAATCCAGCGGAATGACAGGCAACATGGCAGGATCCAATATGGGAATGGGAATGGGGATGGCAGGTCCAGGATACCCGAACTTCCCTACAAGTTTCCAGCAATAATTCAAAAAAACACATGGCGGCCCTGTCCGTTGCCATGTGTTTTTTCTAGGCTGCCACTTATTGCTTCTCGATCATGAACAGCCACATAAAGGAAAGAGCCTGCGCGAGCTCTCTTGGCATTTCAGGCAAATTTGCCTTTTTTGCCCCCTTTTTCTCCACCCAATGCTCCCCGATCAAACGCCAGCCATTTTCAAGTGCCATCTGTTCAAAATCCCATGGAAGCATACTATTCATGATGACTTTTTCACCGTAACAGCTTCGATAACTATGGGCTTTTCTTGGCCCCGCTGTTGGTCCGAGGATGCCAAAGCAAGCCTTTCCTCCCCGTTTGGTTATCCGTGAAACTTCCATGAGGGCCTGGAATGGATTTTCTGTCCATTCTATGGAATTGATCGCCATCACTGCATCGAATACCCCGTCAGCGAACGGTATGTCGCACATATCACCTTCCGCAAAAGGGAGAGAGGATTCCGCTGTCCGTTGTTTAGCTAAGTCAATCATTTCAGTTGATAGATCAAGGCCCGTCACCTTGTAGCCGGCTCTATGCAGCTTCATCGTGCCATAACCGTCTCCACAGCCAATGTCAATGACCTTCGCGCTGCAGGGTACATATTCACTGAAGAACGGAACAATGTCCTTCCTGCTTCCCTTATCCCACATTGCTCTGGCGTTATCCGACCAGCCGCGGGCGTATGAATCCCATTGTTCCTTAGCTTGATTATGCCATTCCAATAGCTCCACCTCTTTGTTTGTATTCTGTATAATATTCGATTGCTGCTTACCGATATCCTCTTCCCCATTAAAAAAGAAGCCTGAACGGCTGCCCAAGCTTCTTTCATTCGCTATTATTCGATTTCCTCTTCGCTTTTTCTGCGGAGTTGCTTCAACGTTTCGACACGAGTCTGGTCTTCCTCGAAATAACGGACCAGGTCCCCCACCCGGTCGATGGCATCCCAACTCATATGATGTTCAATTCCTTCCACATCATCGTATATATGCTCTTCTTTCACGCCGATAATCCGCAGCAGTTTTTCCAGAAGCTCATGTCTGAACACAAGCCGGCTCCCGATTTTCTTTCCTTTCGGCGTGAGGATAAGCCCTCTGTATTTTTCATAGATTAAGTATTCTTCGTGATCAAGTTTCTGCACCATTTTTGTCACGGAGGATGGGTGGACTTTCAAGTTTTCCGCAATATCGGATACACGGGCATATCCCTTTTCATCTATCAATAAATAAATTTGTTCAATATAGTCTTCCATACTCGGTGTTGCCATTCTGCATCCTCCCATTCCTACATCTACTAAAAAGTTTACTATACATCAGGTTGAATCTCAAGGAAACACCCAAAAGCTAAAAGTCTCAAAAAAATCCAGCCAGATGTTGTCTTTTCATCGGTTTTGGTGATGTTATGCCGACTCAAAATTGGAAGAAGGGAAATAAACATACCGTTAATCCAATAGTTTTTCCAACCGTTCTGCCTCATCATCTTTTACCACTCTCATATCAATGATTCGATTCGTCAGCTGTTTTTCACAAGTCCCAATTGGTTGGTTTTTTCACGAGTGTATATTCATATAAACGGTCTGCGCTATGCGCCATCGTCTTCGTAATCATTCTCTGTAAAATCTGTTTAAAAATCGGTATCCAATAAATGCTTTAAATCCTCATAATCACTGTTTTTCATCTTATGATATAGAGAAATGGCTCCCGCTGGCTTAGTCAAGAAGTTTATACAGATTATACCCGCCAATCAAACAAGAAAGAACCCCGCAGCTAAAAGCTTTTTTGAATTCTTGACATTTTTCACTCTTTCCCCCATTGGTTATATCAACTTAGAAACAAATTAAAACCCAACCTTATCACCATTCATCTGAGCGTTACATAAGATACTCAAATATCACGAAAGCAGGGACAACTTATGGGGAAAAATATCAATTATGCATCATCGGCCGCACAGTTCTCGTATGATGTGAATAATAGTACACTCGTGAAAAAAGATCCGCAGAACTATATTAATGTACTCGGCGTACAACAGCTCAATACACTTGAAAACACCTCACTTCTGGATATTTTCCTCAGTAAAGGGAATGTCATAGAGCCGCATTACCACCAGAATGCCGCAGAGCTGGTATACTGCATATCAGGTTCTGCGGATGTTTCCCTCCTGAACCCTTTCACAAAGGAGATACAGACATACCCGATTACTCCCGGGCAAGTCGCCAATGTCCCGCAAGGATGGTGGCATTATGAAGTGGCCACAGTAGACAACACACATCTACTGGCAATATTTAATGCTTCCACTCCTGAAGTGATCCTTGGCTCAGATATCCTGAAACTGACACCGCCCGGCATCATGGCTCACACGTATGGCATGGATGAGGAGCAGTGGATAAAAGCCACAGCACCAATACAGCACTCGTTATTCATCGGCCCGACCAGATATATTGATCGCCCGATGGGGCAACACAATGACCACACTCCCCCTGTATTTAATGGCCCCCTGTTCTATGGGTAAGTTAAACATGAGAGCAAAAAAAGAAACAGGCAGCAATCACCTGTTTCTTTCTGTCCTTATTTCAACACAGCCATTCTTTCCGTAATTTGCTCTTCTGTCATCTCATGCTGTTTTACATACAGATTTCTCGGATGCGTGCGGCATTCTTCGGAACAGCTGCGCATATATTTGTGTTCATTCTCCTCGGAACAGAGAAGCTTTTTATTGCATTCCGGATTTGCGCAATTCACGTAGCGTTCACATGGTTCTCCTGTGAAATAGTCACGCCCTACAATGACATGCTCCTTTTGATTGACCGGGACAGTCAGGCGGGAATCGAACACATAGCATTGCCCATCGTAGTTTTCCCCTTGTACCTCAGGGTCTTTTCCGTACATAACGATTCCGCCATGAAGCTGGCTGACATCTTCAAACCCTTCGCGGATTAACCAGCCGGAGAATTTTTCGCAACGGATACCGCCCGTACAGTAAGTAAGGATTTTCTTGCCCTCGAATTGTTCCTTGTTTTCGCGGATCCAATCCGGCAGATCACGGAAGTTCTCGATATCAGGTTTAATAGCTCCTCGAAAATGCCCTACATTATATTCATAGTCATTCCTTGCATCGATGACGACCGTCTCTTTGTCTTGCATCGATGCATAGAATTCTTTCGGGCTTAAGTACTTGCCTGTCAGTTCATTCGGATTTACGTCATCTTCAAGACGAAGGCTAACGATTTCTTTTTTAGGCCGGACATGCATTTTTTTGAATGCATGGCCATTCGCTTCATCGACCTTGAAGATGATTTCACTGAATAACGGATGTTCCTTCATTGCTTTCATATACTTATCTGTCTGTTCGACAGTGCCCGAGACTGTCCCATTGATCCCTTCTGATCCGATATGAATTCTGCCCTTCAGCTCCAATGATTTGCAAAATTGCAGATGCTCCTGCGCCAATTCTATTGGATTTTCAATCGGTACGTATAAATAATAAAGTAACACTCTATATGGTTTCGTTTCAGACATTCTTTTATTTACCCCTTTGTTCGGTATTGCGATATTAGTATATTGTTAACAGTAAAATAGTATAGGTTTATTGCCACTATTGCAAGTTTTTGAAATAAAAGACCCGGATTTCTTCACCTGACAAATTGCATGCTTGCATGTATAATGGCAATTATAAGCGCCATCAAACCAAGTTTTGACATAAGAGCTTTACATTACATATATACAAATGAAACAGGAGGAACGTAATCATGAAAATCGTGGGTGTATCAGGTGCTGTCATTGGCGAAAAAACAGCCAAGGCTGTCGAGGCAGTGCTTCAGGAAGTAAGAAAACAAAACAATGAAGTTGAAACCGAGTTATTGGATATGAGGGAATACGATGTCGAAATCGTTGTCGGCAAGCCCTTGGCCTCGTATAATGAAGACACGCAAGCCATCGTGGCAAAAATCATAGAAGCTGACGTTGTTATTTTCGGCACCCCAGTCTACCAGGCTTCCATCACAGGCGTACTGAAAAATCTGTTCGACCATCTTCCAACTACTGCCCTTAAGGGAAAAGTGGCAGGAATGGTCACAACAGCAGGGTCCAAAAGCCATTTGCTTGTGACCGAATATCAGTTGAAACCGATCCTTTCATTCTTCAAAACGCATATCGCAACCAACAACGTATTTTTGCATACGAGCTGTTTTAATGAGCAAAACGAGATTGTGGATGAAGATGTACAGAGAAGGATTGTGTCTTTGGCGGATGAAGTCGTCACATTGCAGAATAAATTGAACGGATAAAACAAAAACCTCCGACACGGCAGTTCGGAGGTTTACTTGTTCTATCATTTGTCACCGGTTCCATTCATTTGCATCTTCCAGCCGAAATAGTCATTATCCGGATTTTTCTCGTATCTCATCATGGCTTCAAATTTATTCCCCGATTTACTTGTCAGCCCTTTGACAAGCACCTCGCCATTTTTGAGCAGGTTCTTGACCATCGTTTTCGTCGGTTTCTTTTTCATAGCCCCCAGGAACTTATCGTTTTTCCAGATTACAAATTTGCATCCCTGCTTCCAATTGGTGCATCCGAAGCCTTTGCTGCTCTCCATGACAGCCCCTCCGCAAATAGGGCATTTGCCGAGGAATTCCTTTTTGTCCGGATCTTTGGCTTTCACTTCCTGCAGGATGATATCATCGTCATTTTTGATTGTCTCGACCGATTTTTTCGTGAAGTCAGCAATGAAATTCAGGAACGCCCCTCTGCTCACCTGCTTCTTCTCCATGTCGGCCAATGCCTTTTCCAGCTTGCCGGTGAATTCCAGGTCGAACAACTCCCTGATTGGGAATGTTTCCACCATCCGTTTCCCTAAGTCGGTGCAGTGAAGATGCTTATCCTTGGTGGCTATATAGCCGATGTCTTTCAATTTTTTGATTGTTTCTGCCCTTGTCGCAGGAGTCCCAATACTAAAACCATTCAATACCGCTTCATCTTCCTCATATTGTTTGCCGCAAGTTTCCATTACCCTTAGCAATGTCTTTTCCGTATGCGGTTTTGGCGGCTTGGTTTCATGGGAAGAGACATCCATGCCTTTCATTGTGACAGGATCCTGTTTCTCCATAAATGGAAGCGTCCGGTCTTTCGATTCGATTTTCTCGACTTTCCTCCAGCCTTCCACAAGCTGCACACGGCCTTTAGCCCGAAAAACTCCTTGTATATCCTCATGGTTCATCTTTACAGCTATTTTCGTTTCTTCATGTTCAGCTACCGGCATGAATTGCATGACAAACCGGTTTCTGATGGCCGTATACACTATCTGTTCATCAGCGGACAGGCTGCGAGGGATCACATACGTCGGTATGATGGCGCTATGGCTTTCGACCTTCGCATTATTAAAAATCCGTTTAGTGGTCGCAAACTGGATTTCATCTTCATACGGAAGCCCTTTTTTGACCGCCGACAACACTTTCGACGCCCGCCCTTTCAGGCTTTCCTCCAATGCAGTACTGCCTGTACGCGGATAGGTGATGTATTTCTTTTCATAGAGTGATTGGGCCACCTTCAATACTTTGTCGGATGTCCATCCTTTGAATTTGCTGGTGATGTACCCTTGCAGATTTGACAGATTAAAAAGGAAAGGAGGGAATTCCTTTTTCCTATCTACGTCCTTTTCACTGATAAAGGCATCCGCTTGGTCGAGAATAGGCAATAGTTGCTCCAACTGCTCCTTATCCTTGAACTTGTCTTCTTTCCCGACTGTATAGACAGCCTCAAATTCTTCGTTTGCCAAGGTCAGAAAAGTAGCGGACAACTTAAAATATGGTTCCGGCTTGAATTCTGCTATTTCCCGGTCGCGATCATAAATAATCTTCAGCGTTGGCATGATGACACGACCAATATTCAGCACCTTGCCCCTGCCCTTCTGATATTTGAGTGTGGCAACGGAAGTGAGGTTGATGCCGATCAGCCAGTCTGCCCACTGCCTGCTTACGCCCGCATCCTGGAGCGGACGCAATTCTGTGTTTGGCTTTATGTTCTTGATCCCTTCCCTGACTTCATCCGGCGTCCATTCATTCAGAAGCAGACGATATACTTCCTTTGGTGCTTTGATATTGTAGATGATGCTATCACCAATCACCTGCCCTTCGCGATCGTAGTCGCACGCGGATATGATGCAATCCACATCCTTGCGCATCAGCAGCTTTTTAATGGTCGTGAATTGCTTCTTGGCGCCACTGTCCGGTTTATCCCTGTTTTTCGGGCTGCTTTTCACTTTATACTGGAACCGAGAAGGAATGAAAGGGAAGTTGTCCATTTTCCACCTGGCCATCGCTTCGTCATAATCTTTGGCATCGTATAATTGCAGCAAATGACCGAAAGCCCAGGTAACAATGTATTCCTCTCCCTCCATATATCCGTCGTTCTTTGTTTTTATTTGTAAAGCATCCGCTATATTCCTTGCCACGGATGGCTTCTCAGCTAAAATTACCGCTTTCCCCATTTTTGAGCCTGCCTTTTTCCTGGTTTCTGTTATGCCTCTGGCTGAGAGCAATGTATCACTTCAATCTTATCTCTTATTATACCTCTTTCAACTGATGGAAGAAAACCCGGCTCAGAAACGCGGCCTCTAAAGCAGGAAATTTGTTCGCTTTGTGACATTCACCGGACGATTCAGTTAACATTACAGACACCGGAATAAACAGTCTGTATATGACAGCTATAATAGTTATGAACCGAGTTTTAATAGGTGGTGTTAGTATGGAAAATGTAGTTTTGACGTATTTCGATGTTGAAAGTGAAGGATATCAGGCCATTTCCGAATTGAAGAAAGTCGCTACATTCGAGGATCGCTTTACCTTGTCACAAGTGGCTTTGATCAAAAAGGAAGATGGACAAATTTATGTCAAGGAATCATTCGATACCGGCAAAAGGACGAATGATGATCTGCTGAAGGGCGGCCTGATCGGAGGCTTGATCGGTATCCTCGCGGGACCTGTCGGCATTTTGCTCGGCATGTGGGCAGGCGCTTCCGTCGGATCATTGAAGGATGCACGGGACTTAGAAGTGGAAGATAATCTTCTCTTGTCCATTACCTCCAGGCTGATTGATGGGGATGAGGCCATCATCGCAGTCATTGAAGAAAAAACAGAGGAGGCATATGACCGCGTCATGGACCAGTTTGATTCTGTAACAATCCGATATGATGCCCAATATATCAGGAAGGAGGTCAATCACGCCTTTGAGGTGCAAAAACATTTGCATAAAGAAGCCCGGGAAAAAATGAGGGAAGTCCGTTCACAAGCGAGACATTCCAAAATGGAAGTGTACAAAAACAAAATGAAAGAGCAAAAAAAACGATTGTTTCCGAATTGACACTCCCTTCTGTCTCCCGACATATCGAACTATGCAGTCATTCTAAAAAAAGCTGAAGAGTAATTAGAGCTGAGAAAAGGGGAAGGATACGTAATCCTCCCCCTTTTCTCATTCTACTTCGCTCCTGAGATCGTTCTGGAGAATTGGTCCCGTTTTTGCGGGTCCGTTTCAGACACGGTCGTGACTGTCAGCCTGGTCGATGCTTTTTTCCCTTTCTTTGCCTCCGGTATTTTCACGTAAACTGGAACTGCAACGGTTTGTCCCGCCTTCACTTCAATGACCTCGTGCTGAACCTTTGTTTCCCAATCATCATTTGTAGAAGCATTTAACCTGATCAAATCAGTGGCTTTCCCTGTATTTTTCACTTTATGGCTGTATACGGCTACCCGGCCCTTTTCAGCGGGACTGACCTTTCCTCCGGATATGGATACTCCCCTTTTGTGTGGTCCCGGGCCATCCATATGGCGGACAGCAACCCGATAGGCTAAGGCTTTTTGTTGATCGTATTGTTTACCGAGAACATAGAAATGAAGCCGGTTATGTTCATCCCGGTATTCACTTACGACTCCTTCCCCGGTGCCGGCCTTAAACAATGAGTCAGCCAATTGCTGGAAGTCTCCCTTAGAAAGTTTGGCAGCAGCACCATCCGGACGTGTAAAATCAACCAATTCAATGTCCTCTTCGTGTGAATCAATCACCCAAATATTCGGCGCAGATTCAGCATTTTTTGTTTTGGCAAGCAAGACACCAGCATCCGGCAGGAAGGAATCATACCCGACACGATCCACTACTTCTAGCGTATAGTTATCGTACCATTTCTCACCCCGCTGCATATCAGCGCGCCAGTCGTCTGCCAATGAATTCCTCGGCGTCATATCCACCATACTGATATTGATCCCTTGCAATCCTTCTCTTCCGAATTCTTCCCCGACCGGTATTTCACGTGCAAGCACATCAGCAAACACCGGGCCTGTCTCAGCCAATTCATCGCGGTTCAATTGTAAGTAGTTGTCTTCTGAGAGGAAGCCCTGTTTGATTTTATTTCGGAGCATATGATGGGAAGGAGCAGATGCGCCTAAAGTGGACGGCACCATCCAGCGGGTGTGCGGTCCGCCTGGCCCATTGAAGCTCCCACGACTCATCAGTTCCCATGGACCAGAATAAGAACGTGACACCGGATTGGCATAAGGGTTATTGTAATTGTCGGCTAGTCGCATAATATGGCCGAACTCATGTGCAAATGTCCCCATCCCATCGTTTTCCCCTTGAATGGAGACGCCTCCACTGGCGCTTGACCATATGCTGCTAGCTGCATACCAGGACGTCCATGGAACGTAGCGTGTAACTGCTGAATTAGGCATTCCATCAAAAGGCGGCCCAAAGGCATCCGGAACAGATTCCGGGTTGTGAAACATCATTTCCCCCAGTTCCTGCCACACACCGGATTCGTCATAACCGGCATGAACGATGAACGTAAAGTCATACTCCTCACCGGATGCTTCGATATCAGCTTTGGCTTTATTGACAGCTTCCGGTCGAAGGTTTTTCCCTTCGAATCCGGGAGGCATATTCACCTGCTGCCCGAACTCATTTAGGCCATATTGAAACTCATTGAAGTCCATCCGATATGTCCCGAAGGAATCCAGTTCAACTGACCATTTCCCATAGGAATTCTCCCGCCAATATTCATCAATCGTCCTATAGTTGTTCAGCTTTTGCGGTGTATTCAAAAAATCAAGCCAAAATTGCCCAATCTCATCCCGCGGTACATTTCCGACAGCAATCGGATTCCCAGCGAGTTCGCTTCCTTCATCCTGACTGAGGATGAATTCACGATCCGGAAAATCGACAATCACCAATGCTCCTTTGATGACCCTCTCCGGTTCTACATCTGCATCTCTCCAATCGATTCCCGGGACGGGCTTATAATCTTGCCATGTCATATCCCGGTTCAACTTCCATGATTGTTGATCGACTGGTTCAGGAAACGATTCCAATCCTTTCACTTTTTTGGCATCGACGGATAAAGGGGCCACAATAAGGGACAGACCGACTAATAGTGCCACTGCTTTTTGAGGGATTCGCAATTTGCCAACTCCTTCCATCTAGTTTCTATCATAGTACCACCCAATCTTTTCTATGAATATTTCTATCTCTTATTTTTGAAAATTCAGATAATATTAACTATTTTATAGTATTTCTTCTTCTGCCCCCATTACTATTTCCTTATCAGAGTAATGCTTAAGGGCCCAATCTCCGAAAGCCCGAAATTTAAAACATTCTTTTCTATCGAATTCCGCTGCACTGATGTGGACTTTGCTACTAGTAGGAAGAGATAAAAGATATAAAAGATATAGGGAATAGGAAAATTTATCCTATTAATCCCTAACCTAATCTTGAATAATAATAGAAAAGGAGTGTGATTGTATGAGGAAACGAACGAAAAGTAGAATCGGTCTCACGATACTGAGCGGATTTTTCCTGCTTTCATCATTAGGCATATCTTCGCCTGCCTCTGCTAAAGGAAAAGCCCCCTCTTTCCCTCATGAAGAAACAAAGCCTATCTATTCCTATGAAGAAGCCATCAGGGAAACCATCTACGTAGAATCCAAGCTGGATACAGACCAAAACGGGGAATACGACCGGATTGCAGTCGATATCATTCGCCCCAAAGAAACCGACTCGAAATCAAAAGTGCCGATTATCATGGATGCCAGCCCTTATTACGAGAGCATGGGCAGGGGGAATGAAAGTGAAATAAAGGACCCAGACAACGATGGCATCAACGAGAAGTTCCCTCTGTACTATGATAATTACTTCGTCCCTAGAGGTTATGCAGTCGCACTGCCTGACATGGTCGGGACGAATCATTCCGACGGCTGCCCGAAAACAGGAGGCCCTGAGGAAATTGAAAGTATACGTGTTGTCATAGACTGGCTGAATGGGAAAGGGACAGCACGCGATAAAGACGGCAAAAAAGTGAAGGCCGCATGGTCGAACGGAAAAGTCGGCATGATCGGAAAATCGTATGACGGCACTTTGGCAAACGGAGTGGCAGCAACCGGTGTGAAAGGATTGAAAACCATTGTCCCGATCGGCGCAATCAGCGACTGGTATAATTACTACCGTTCCCAAGGATTGACTTATTACAATAATGGTCCCGGTGGCTTAGCAAACCGGGTCGCTTCTAGCCTTCATAAAGAAAACTGCCGGGAAGTCTTCCAGCAGATGAATGTGGACGCAGATGATGCTACCGGGGATTACAACAGCTTCTGGAATGAAAGAAACTATGTGAAGGATGCCAAAAAAGTGAAGGCCAGCGTGTTCGCCGTACATGGCCTGAATGATTTCAATGTGAAGATGAACCATTTCTCGAATTGGTGGGAAGCCCTTTCTAAGCATCATGTCCCACGCAAACTTTGGCTGACGGAAACCGGACATGTCGATCCTTTTGATTTCCGGCGAGCTGAATGGGTGGATACATTACATGACTGGTTCGATTATTGGCTGATGGGGATCGACAACGGCATCATGGATGAGCCGGCAGTCGATATAGAAAGGGGCGCAGATCGTTGGGAAACGCACGCAAAGTGGCCTGACTCAAAAGCAAAAGACATGAAGCTGAGGTTTGCTCCAGGGGAAAGCTCCGCCACAAATGGACTGCTGCAGCCGGAAAAACTAAAAACAAAAGAAATCCTCAGCTTCACAGACAACCCGAGACAGACCGAACAGCAGATGGTGACCAATGAAACAAAGTCCAAATCGGACAGATTAGTATTCCTGACTGAACCTTTGACAGAAGATATCCGTATAAGCGGTGTGCCGGAAATAAAAATCAAAGCTTCATTGGATAAGTCAGACTCCAACTTGACGGCCCTACTGGTCGATTACGGAACAGACACGAGAATTCACCACGAGGGTTCCGGGGAAGGAATTGAAACACTGACTACGGAGAGCTGTTGGGGAGAAAGCACAGAAGCGGATGATGCCTGCTACAAAGAAACAAAGAAGAAGACCCATACCGCCCCATACGAGGTTGTAACAAGAAGCTGGTTCGACCCGAACAACTGGAAGAGCATCAAACGTGAAGAACCTTTGCTCCCCGGGAAAACATACACATTTGAATGGGACATGCTGGCTGAAGATTATGTTTTCAAAAAAGGGCATAGAATCGGAGTGATTATCGCCGGAAGCGACTATCGCCGTACCGTTGCCTCCACCACCGGTGCCACATTCGAATTGTCTTTGGGTGACAGCTATGTGACGCTTCCTGTGGCACAACCTAAAAAGGGCAAATGATAAAAAAAGGGTTGTGCCGGTCACTAACAGATTCCGCTTTCAGTTGCAAGCAACATCAATCTAAGATCAAATCTTTTGTAAAATCACATTGAATTCCTTACCATACCCGCCCCAAAGGATACATTAAATATGAAAAAATTGCTGATGGATAACAATCCATCAGCAATTTTTAATTGGCTGTTTTCGCAAACTTTGTTGCCTATGAAGAAGTAGGCTCCAGGTTGCTCGCTTTCCGCGGGGCGGGCGGTGAGCCTCCTCAGCGCCAAGCGCTTGCGGGGTCTCACCCGGTCCGCTAATCCCGCAGGAGTCTCGCACCTTCCGCTCCCAATCAACTGGTTTTCATTACTGAACTTATGTAAAACAACAATCTTTTAGAAAACAGCCTTTTAATTAAACCTCTTAGGTGCCCAGGTTGCAATTTCATCTCCAGGAACTGAAACTACAAGCCAATCTACATCATCATATTGAACTCCTGCTTGCCAACATTCATACTTGTCGTGAAAACCATTCACAAAAATTATATAACCATTTTCCAATGTTATATATAAGTGCGGGGTCTTTTCTCCTAATTGTATATTTACAACTTTTTGTCTCCTGATTTTATAAATTCTATTGTACTCCTCGTCTTCGGAGTAATCTTCCATTTCATCCTCTTTTGATGGGTATTTTTCAGGTGGATTATCAAATAAACACCATTTTGATTCGATGTTGAGGTATAATTGCCCGCCATAGCCATCCGAACCTTCAAAATTTGTAAAATGGATTTTTATTATGGCTGGAGAGATTCCAAACTGCATTCCGTCAACTTGCGCCCCTAAGAAGAGATATTTTAATACTTTTTCCGCATAAAGCTTGTCCTCCTTGTCCATTATACGAACTTCCCTTCTGTCTGAAATATATAATATCTTTCATAGATATATTGTAATTTGCTTTTTTGCACCCCGTATCGAAATCCGTTAGCCCGTCACAACCTTTTTTACTTTTCCTGCTTTTGGGCTGACAGCCAAGAAGCGGCAAAATCGACTAAAGGGGCCTGCGGAATCAATCTCGATATGGCATTGCCTATGTACCCGACGGATACGTCATGCCGTTTCTCAAACTCTCTTCCGATATCATTGAACTGTTCAATGTCGTAAATGAAATCTGTGTATGTTTTCCAGATGCGCTTGCCGTTTTCCATGATTGGCGATCCGTGCTCACAGGTGAAGCACGATTCAGCGTAACATTCCGCCAAATGGAGGGATGTATTGTTTTCATAGTCGACACCAATCAATAAGATAAAAGCCCCCACATCATACAGTCTCTGAAGAGGAGAATGTTCACCGAAACAATATTCCAAAGAATGCTTATCCGTAATATAATCACTGTATTTCCCCCAAGCTGCAAAACTTGCTACCGGATGATTAGAACGTTTGACCCCATCGAACGTTCGGAAGCATTCGACAATCTTGCCCATTTCATAGGTGGGTGTTGTCTGGGGATCGAATGGCGGCATCTCCTTACGAATGGTATCCCACCATTCTGGAGGGACGGGAGGACTATCCCAATAGGACGGCTCGCTCAAATCCGCGGAATGTGTAGGCATGACAATCGTCCCTTCCTCCCCAACGGCCGCCATAAGTGCCTTCACGACAGAAACCGGCCCTCCGCAGACCCACCCCATCGCTTTCATGGAAGAATGGACAATGATGGTCATCCCTTCACGGATTCCAATATTCCGGAAATCATCCGTTAGTGAAGGGATTGTATTCGGGGTTTGCTGTTTTTGTATCATGATTGTCTTCCTCCTTTGCCATAACTAGTTTTCTATTCTACTATTATACTGAGTTTCAATGAATCTTTGCCTCATCCTAAGTCATCACTAAAAAACGTCCCCAAAAATATGGTACACTGGTTTCATTATCTCAGAAAGGCGGTTTTTCCGAATGTTAAATGAATTCGATGCCCAATTCGAAAGCCTGGTCAGCAAATATACTGAGCTGTTGGTCGGAGAAGCCAACCCTATGCTCATTAAAAAAGTGGAAACATGGATCATCTATAACCATATCGCCAAGACGATGCCTTCGCTTGCAAGCCACTGGAATACACAGTTTCCGGATGCGAAAGAAGAAGTGAAGAGCATCATTGCCGAAATTAAAGCATTGAATGAATCCAAGAAAACGAAAGAATAATGACCGGATGATGGTCCTGCCAAAAAAGAAAGACCGCTTATGAGCGGTCTTTCTGCAGGCAACATCGCTTGTCAATCGAACCAGCAATGAGAGTGCGGTCTTTGCTATTTGAGACTGAATATAAAAAGCGTCTTCCCTTCTTTTTACTTATTTAGTTCCTTTCCGAGCTCCTGCAATTTAGCGCCTACCGTACAGGATAAGAGACAAAACTTATGAGCTTTGGCTCTGCCGGAATCCTTTTTATGAACCGCATACAGGAAACAGCCTTCACAATCTTTTAATGTGTCATCCAGCTCTTTCAGAAGCTGCTTCCTGACCAACTGCTCATTCATTATCGCCGCTTTCCCCCACTGTGATCTCGCTCAGGATGATAGTCCTCTGCAAGGCTTGGCTTGCCAACGTATCAGCTTCCCTGTTTTCTTTACGTGTAATCAGGTTTATTTCGGGTTTGATGCCGAGCTGAGCCATTTTATGCTCGATCCTATCCAACCATCTGTTCAGTTCCTCATCGAAGCATGGCCACTCCCCGGACAATTGGTTTAAGACCACTTGGGAGTCACCTGACAGCTTGCATAATTGATGATGAACCCCCATCTCCTCCAAAAGGCAAATGCCTTCATAAAGGGCCGCGTATTCCGCCTCATTATTCGACTCCAGCTCTTCAAGCAATTTGTTGACCCGTTTTCTGAGCCTCTTATTATTTTTCGTGTAATATATAGCGATCCCGATTCCCGCCAATTTTTCTTCCTTTAAGTACCCGCCATCAAAAAACAGCTCTACATCCTGCGGTTCATCTTCGATCTCCATTAATAATTTGTTCATTTCTTTTTTCGTCCACTGATTTTCCATATCATCCAGAAATTCAATATTCGTCGCTCTTCCCGTCCGTTCAAGGTCTTCAGCAATCAACAGGGCCGCTTGCGCAGACATGAAATCAGATTGAAACGTACAGGAAGGTTTTTTCACTTGCCTGTATGTCCATCTCAGTAATACCTTCAAAGTGGGCCCTCCTTCTTCATAAATCATAGTTCATCTATCCATTATACACTCGTGCCAGACGAAACATTACGTAAGATCGACTTTTTTCAAAGCTTCTGTGGCCGGACCCTCCACTACGTCTCCTTCATAGGAGAATCTCGAACCATGACAAGGGCAATCCCATGTCTTTTCTCCGTTATTCCATTCAACCTCACAGCCCATATGTGTACAGGTCGTATCCACCGCATGGATTTTACCGCCTTTATCCCGATAACATCCTGTTTTGTTCCCGTTCACGGACACTACTGCGGCTTCACCTGCCGGGATGTCATGGATATTGGCCTGGACTGCTTCCAATTTCCCTTTTATGAAATGCTTGGCGACGTCGATATTCTGTTTGGCGAAATTGAGGACAGCAGGATTGGCGTTGATTCGGGAAGGTGAATACAGATCAGTGTAGCCATTCGGCTTACCTGTGATCAGGTCTTTTAATAATAAGGCAGCGGCTGTTCCGTTTGTCATCCCCCATTTGGCGTAACCGGTCGCAACGAAAATATGCTTTTCATGCTTCGTTTGCCTGCCGACGTATGGAATACTATCTAATGTGCTTAAGTCCTGCGCCGACCACCGGTAAGGGATGGAGGTAATATCAAAATGCTGTTCGCCGTACGCCTTCAGTTCTTCATAACACTCGAACGTTTCCTTTACTTCACCTGTCTGGTGATTGGCCCCGCCAATCAGCCAAAGCTCCGAACCATCCTCATTTTTAGCCGAGCGGAGAGAGCGTGAAGGCGATTCTGCGTTAATGTACATGCCGCCCGGATACGGGATTGGACTGGTGGCGGCTACGACATAGGATCGTTCGGGGTGCAGCCTGGAGAAATATCCCCCTTTAAAATTCGTGAAAGGGAAGTGACTGGCAACTACAATGTCTTTTGCCTTGATAGACCGGCCATCCTTCAGTATGACTGTCGGGGCCGGTTCGTTTTCGATGCCGATGGCGACTGTATTCTCCAGAATCACCCCTCCTTTGGCCAAGATGATATCAACCAGCCGATTCAAATATTTGACCGGATGAAACTGGGCTTGATTTTTCATTTTGATGGCTGCCTTGCATGGAATCGGCACCGGGATTTCCTTTACCACTTCCCCTCGAATCCCCAGTGTTTCGTAAGCCTTCCTTTCACTGTCCAGCTTTTCGATGTAAGATTCCTCGTTCGTATATACATAGGCATCTTGCCGGCTAAAGTCACAATCAATTTTATGCTCGCCGATCAGATGAATGACAAAATCCATGGCTTCTTGATTTGCCCGGTAATACTGCCTAGCTTTTTCCTCGCCGGACTCCTTAATTAACTGGGCATATTTCAAACCATGCTGAGCAGTCAATTTTGCCGTTGTATGGCCTGTTGTCCCATTATAGATGGCACCTGCATCCAACAAGATCACTTTTTGCCCTCTCTGGGTCAACAAATAAGCAAGGGTAATGCCTGTGATGCCCGCTCCAACGATGACTGTATCGGCTGTATCAGGGTTTTCCCCGCGACCTTGGATTTCTTTTTGAGAAGATGCGATCCAATAAGATTCAGGATAACGCGGTAAGGGATGTTTCGATGTCATAAAGTAAGACTCCTCCTCGTGTACATATATAATTTAAGTTACCCGTTCCTATGAAAAAAATGCCAGTTAGTCCAACTTCTTGTCGTACTCCGAGTAATACGAATCATATACTTATCATTTTTCTATTGCATAAAAAACCATTCTTTATTACTATTAGCAAGTATGTGATTATAGTTGCCTCCTAACGCTTTCGCTTAAGTATCGGCAGCTATCGGGGTTCGGAACCTCCCCCGTCATCAAAACTATTTTGGGAGTGAAATACATGTTTAATGAACTATATGGTTTACTATTTATCATCATTAACTTCTCTCTCGTACTGCTCGTATACCGACTGTTCGGTAAGACGGGACTGTTCGTCTGGATCGGCTTTTCCACAGTGTTGGCGAACATCCAGGTTGTCGAAACAATCGAGATTTTCGGTTTGACTGCGACACTCGGCAATACCATGTATGCGAGTGCGTTTTTAGTGACTGATATCATTAACGAACGCTATGGGCAAAAGGAAGCAAGAAAAGCAGTATGGATCGGCTTTTTCATGCTGTTGGCGATGACACTCATCATGCAGCTTGTTTTATTGTTCGAACCTCATGAAGTTGACATGGCAAGACAACATATAGAAGGGATTTTCGGTTTGCTTCCGCGTGTGGCATTGGGGAGCCTGGCGGCATTTCTGGTCAGCCAATTCATCGACGTTCTTCTATTTTCTTGGATCCGCAAAAAGTTTCCTACAGACGGGCAATTCTGGATCCGCAATAACGGAAGCACATTGATCAGTCAATTGCTTGATACACTCGTTTTCACCAGCATCGCATTCCTTGGTGTTTATCCATTGGAAGTCTGGTTTGAAATATTCATTACCACTTATTTATTGAAATCGATTGTCTCGATTTTAGATACGCCGTTCGGCTATATTGCGAAACGATTCCGTTTCGATGAAGAAGAAGCAAGCAGAGCCTAGAAGGGCTATATATAAAAAGGGACTGTTAGAAAAGGGAAAATCCCGCGAATAAATAGATTTAAAGAGGCATAAATGTTGATATATCAATATTTATGCCTTTTCAATATCAACACAAAATCAGCACAATATCTGACAGCAGTAATGAACGATGGGTGCAGATAAGAAAAAAGCTACAGCCTCTACGATAGGAGCGGTGCTGTCATTTATATGATTGGAAGAATATCGGGATGCTATGAGGAACGCTGCAGTATCAAGAAAAGCGACTACTGACATGGATGCGAACGGTGGGTGCCCAGGCCCCACAAAAGGAATAGCCTTTGCGCAGATGTCTACGAATAGGTACAATAAACGATATACATATAGCTATATGCTAAGGGGGACATGCATTTGATAGAGGTTTACATTGATGGCGCCAGCGCCGGCAATCCCGGTCCCAGCGGCGCCGGCATCTTCATAAAAAAAGATGGACGTGTGGAGAGGCATTCCATTCCGCTCGGCATGATGGAGAATCATGAAGCCGAGTACTGGGCACTTATTAAGGCACTTGAAATCTGCCGCTCCTTCAAAGAAGAGGCCGTCTCCTTCCGCACCGATTCGCAGGCAATTTGGTCGGCAATGGAAAAGGAATATGCCCGAAACAAAAAGTATCTTCCATTATTGGAGAAAGCTCTTACCCTATCAAAAGAGCTTCCGCTTTTCTTTATAAAATGGATTCCCAGTTCTCAAAATAAGGCGGCCGATGAACTCGCAAGAAGAGCTGTGTTGATCAGTAAGGAAGAGCATACTAGTGAATAAAACGACAACGGCAACTCTCTCTCTGTTGCTGATCGTATTCGTATGGGGGGCCACATTTGTCGTAGTTCAGGATGCCATTGCCTTCCTTGCTCCCTTTAGCTTCAACGCCATCCGCTTCTTTATTGCCCTGCTTGCTTTGCTCGCTTATTATACGGTAGTGTTCCGGAAAAAACCGCCAATATTCACAAGTTCCATCTGGCCATCCGGTTTTGCTTTGGGCATTTGGCTTTTCCTCGGTTATGCTTTCCAGACAGTCGGCCTGCTATATACGACACCCGCAAAAGCAGGATTCATTACCGGGTTGAGCGTTGTGCTTGTTCCGGTCTTTTCTTACTTTCTGTACCGCAACAGGCTCGAAAGAAACACAGTCATCGGGGTCGGTCTGGCGACAGCCGGTTTATATATGATCACATTGCTTCAGCCTTCATCGTTCGGTATCGGCGATTTTTATGTGCTGCTTTGCGCAGTCAGTTTCGGGCTGCATATCATCGTGACAGGAAAGTATGCCCGGCTGCATCATCCGGTACCGCTGACGATTATCCAGATTGGAACTGTATCTTTCTTATCCTTATTCGCTAGTTTCCTATTCGAGGACACAGGAAGAATGTATCGGATAAGTGTCTTGATACAGCAGGAAGTGCTGTACGCCTTGCTGATTACTTCATTGCTGGCAACAGCATTGGCATTTCTCGGCCAAACACATTTCCAGACATACACGACCGCCACGAGGGTCGCATTGATTTTCGCCATGGAGCCTGTATTTGCCGCATTGACATCATATTTTGTCACCGGCGAATCATTCACGTTCAGCATGATTGTTGGCTGTTTTTTCATCCTATCCGGCATCATATTGGCTGAACTGTCGCCCAGGGCAGTACTCGCTTTCAAAAGAGGCAGACGGAAGAGGATTGACTAAGCTGCGATCTCCTCAGCCACTTATACTGCGTAACAGAAGAAGACCTCTCGTATTCCTTATTTCCGAGGAATGCGTGAGGTCTTCAATTATGCTTCGATAAAGGCTTTCTTTCATTACATTCATTAAATATGCTGTGATGCTTCCATAAGCAAATCGACCATGTGGACAGCACGAACGGTTTCTGATAACCCTTCCCTTTCGATGCCCAGTTTCATCTGCAGCAAGCATCCTGGATTGCCGGTGACAATGGTAGTCGCCTTGGTTGCTTTGACATTCGTCATTTTGCTGTCCAAAATCTGCATGGACATTTCAGACTCGGTAATATTATAGATCCCAGCAGAACCGCAGCAGCTGTCGCTGTTTTTCATTTCCCGGTACTCGATTCCTTTAATGGCTTTCAACAGCCTTCTCGGTTGGTTTGAGGTCTTCATGACATTGCGCAAATGGCAGGAATCCTGGTATGTGATGACTTGCGACGGCAACTGAAGCGGCAATTTATCGAAATCAAGTTCAACCAAGACTTCGGTTATATCCTTAATCTTTCCGACAAATTCGACTGCTCTCGCATGCCATTCCCGATCATCTTTTAAAAGGTGATCATATTCAATAAGAAATGCCCCGCACCCTCCGGCATTGGTAATGATATATTCAACTTCCAAATCCTCGAATGCTTGAATGTTCCGTTTGGCCAACTCTTTTGCGCCAAGCTTTTCGCCGCTGTGTCCATGGAGTGCCCCGCAGCAAGCCTGCGTTTTGGGAATGACGATTTGACAACCGGCTTTCTGCAATAATCTGGCTGTAGCATCATTTGTCGGCATGAACATCGTATCCATTAGACAACCTGAAAAGAACGCGACACGTTTTCTTCTCGTTGTATCTGCCTCCAGCAGGTTTGGCCTGTTTTTCATCTCCCTTAGAGGCGGGACAGGAGGTAGAACCTTCTCCATCGTTGCAAGATTGTCAGGTAAGACTTTCAACAGTCTCATCTTGCGTACTGCTTTTTGGACACCTGATCGTTGATAGATGCTGAGCATACCCATCATATTCCGTATAGCCTTCTGATTCGGGAACAAGCCTTTGAAGACGGCTTTCCTCACTGCCCGGACAGGCAATGAATGCTTTTTGTTCTGATTGATAATATCTCTTGCTTCCTCCAATAGGTGGCCATATTTGACCCCGGATGGACAAACAGGCTCACAGGCGCGACAGCCGAGGCACAAATCCAATGTCCTTTCGACATCTTCGTCCGGTTCAATCAGCCCATCGACCACACCTTTCATAAGGGCGATCCTCCCTCTAGGAGAGTGCGATTCTTTATATCCCGATTCGATATATGTCGGGCATGTAGGCAGGCAGAATCCGCATCGCATACAGTTCAGCAGTTCGTCTTCATCCATGCGTTTCTGGAATTCCGCCTGGATTAATTCCTTTTCCTTTATTGTCGTCATACCGTTACCACCACACGCTTTCTGGACTCCTTAGCGAATACTTTGCCAGGATTCATGATGTTGTTTGGATCAAACGATTGTTTAATACCTTTCATCGCCTCAATGCCAGCAGCACCCATCTTCAGTTCCAAATAAGGGGCTTTCATAACACCGACGCCATGTTCACCTGTGATTGTGCCCCCGAGTTCGACTGCCTTATAGAAAATCTCTTCGAACGCCTGTTCAACACGCTCGATTTCCTCCTTGTCCCTTGAATCCGTCAGGCAGGTCGGATGCAGATTGCCGTCTCCGGCATGGCCGAATGTACATATATTTACATTATGTTTGGCAGCAATCTGGTTAATGGCCGTCACCATCTTGGCAATTTTAGAACGCGGTACAGTCGCATCTTCTAGGATTGTTGTCGGCTTCAGCCTGGCCAGCGCCGATAATGCATACCGTCTGGCTGTCGTCAACGCAAGCGCCTGTTCCTCTGTCTCGGCAACTTCAACCGAGGTTGCTCCTTCTTCGATGCAAATGGCAGCGATTTTTCCCATGTCCCTCGTCACCACTTCCGGTTCTCCATCCTGCTCGATTAATAGAACCGCTTCCACATCTGTAGGCAAACCAATCTTCACAAAATCCTCCACGACCAGAAGCGTCGATCGGTCTAAGAACTCAAGAGTAGTTGGAATGATCTGATTGGCGATGATTTTCGAGACGGAACGAGCAGCCGCTTCCAAGTCCTGATACAATGCTAAAGATGTCTTTTTCGTTGCCGGCTGTGGAACAAGCTTAAGGATTGCTTCCGTCACAATGCCTAAAGTCCCCTCTGAACCGACAAATAATCTCGTAAGATCATAACCTGCTACATCCTTCGCCAATTTTCCACCTGTCCGGATAATATCCCCGTTTGCCAGTACCACTTCCAGTCCGAGGACATAATCGCGGGTCACTCCGTATTTCAGGCCCCTCAGTCCCCCGGAGTTTTCATTAATGTTACCACCGATTGTTGATATTTTCATAGAACTAGGGTCCGGAGGATAAAAGAATCCTTTTGCTTCCACCTCGTTGATCATATCCAGGGTGACTACACCAGGCTGAACGGTTACAGTAAGGTTTTCTTCATCTATTTCCAGGATATTGTTCATATGCTTGAACAGCAACACGAGCCCGCCTTCCGTCGGACAGGTGCCTGCACACAGGTTAGTCCCTGAACCGCGAGGCACGATCGGAATCTGGTATTCATTGCAAACCCTTACAATTCCGGAAACTTCATATGTATTTTTCGGCGCTATGACAGCATCCGGAATCGATTGGAATTGCGGTGTTGCATCATACGAGTATGTAAAGCATCCCACCTTGGAATCATCATAATTATCTTTTCCCACAATGTTTATTAGTTTATCTTTTGCAGCAACCGGTATCATTTCTCCACTCCCCATTCTTCCTTATAAAAGGGCAATCAAATTGCCTTCGATTGATATCTCAATCACCTATACAGACCACATTGTTTCCGTCGATAGTGTTTTTCGGTTTCCATACAGGAAGATCCCCACTCATGGTGAGGACCTTTGCATTCATCTTATGCTTAGCGGTCCCATCATCCCTTGAATCGCTTCGTCCCCAGCTGACAAACTCATCAGTACGGGAAAAACAATGACTGCACCTGAAACTGATGGGTATCCGGATCTTTATTTGTCATCCACCACAATATAGGCGGCCTTCACCGGCCCATGGACACCGACTACAAGGTTCATCTCTATGTCGGCTGAATTGCTCGGCCCGGTCACAAAGTTTATGCTCGAAGGCAGTACTTCCCCCTTCTGCACTTGTTCCCTGATATATTGGGCAGCCTGGGTCATCCTTGGCACAATCGTGCTTTTGGGGATAATGGCAATATAGGTGGTCGGCAAAAGGCTCACGGATCTGCCTTTATCAGGTGAAGAAAACAGTACAACTGTTGCTGATTCGGCAAGTGTCATTTCACTGAATGTTATGCCGACATTTGATTTTTCTGCAAGAGTAATATTTTCATCGCCTTTTGCAGAATCCCATTCATATAATGAATGTCCTTGTGAAGGCAATTGGCTTTTCAGTAGATGCTCAAGTCCATACTCACTAAAGCGTTCATCTTTCGGAATCATGACCGGACCGCCACCGAATGACTCGATGACTTGTCCTAATGTATCCGGCAGCTGACTCAGCGTTACCTGATGGTAATCCGTATGGATCCTGACACAATGTTCTTTCAGCATGAGCAACAAATCATCAATTGCGGCATCCTGATACATCTTATGCTGAGGTTGATACTTATAGGATGGACGATCGACGTGATCGGGCACTGTTTCACGGCCTAACCGCCCAGCCACTTTTTTTAAAAAGGCTTCCCTATTCTGGATGTTCCCTGCCATTTACTGTTCACTTCCTTTTTCACGGTTTTTGAACCAATCACGGAACCGCTCTTTATTAGGAGCCGGGAATTCCCTGATTTCTGTCCAGGCCTTCAGCGGGCCCGGTCCTTTTGAAATCTTGTCCCCTGCAGTGAACGGGCTCATCGCAGACGGGGCAATCTTCGAACCGAACTTATAAAGCATCGGCGAAGCCGCCCCCAATCCGAATGCTTTCATCGTCAGCTTTTCGGAAATCGGTGCTCTGCCTTCCCGTTCCACAATCACCTGTCTATGCTTATGCAACAATTCATGCAGAGGGATTTTAACCGGACAGGCATCTGTGCATGCGGCGCATAGCGTCGATGCATACGGTAATTCTTTATAATCATCGTAGCCTCCAAGCAACGGTGATAAAACCGCCCCGATCGGCCCAGAGTAGATGGAACCGTATGAATGGCCGCCGATATGGCGATAGACCGGACAAACATTGACACAAGCTGCGCAACGGATACACTGAAGAACCGATTGGAATTCACCGCCCAGAATTTTGGATCGACCATTATCCACGATAACCAAATGGAATTCCTCCGGACCGTCCGCTTCCCCTTCTGTACGAGGGCCTGTCGTGGAGGTAATGTAACTAGTTAGGCGCTGTCCTACCGCGCTTCTCGTCAGCATCCCCACCAAAACTTCAAATTCTTCATGGGTAGGCACGATTCGTTCCATCCCCATCACTGTTATTTGTGTCTTCGGTACGGTTGTAACCATCCGGCCATTCCCTTCATTGGTCACCAGGCTGACCGAACCGGTCTCAGCGATGGCAAAATTACATCCGGTAATGCCGATATCGGCCGACAGAAAGTCTTTCCTTAAGATTTTCCGGACATGAGCCGTGAGCTCTTCCGGTTTTGAAGTTTTATCATAAGCCAGTTTTTCTTTGAAGACGTCTTTGATCTGCTCTTTATTCTTATGTAGGGCTGGTGCCACAATATGAGACGGGGGATCATGGTCATCGACCTGAAGAATGTATTCCCCGAGGTCCGTTTCGATGACCTCGCAGCCGACCTCTTCCAATACGGCATTCATATTGATCTCCTCTGTGACCATCGACTTTGATTTAACGATTTTTTTTGCTTGTTTCTTCACCGCAATCTCTTTGATATAGGCAGTCGCTTCTTCAGCCGTTTCCGCAAAGAAAACATGACCTCCTTTGGCGGCCACATTTTCGCTCAGCTGATACAAATAGTAATCGAGATGCTCAAGTACATGCTGCCTGATTTCTTCCGAATGGGAGCGCCATTCTTCCCAATTCCCCAACTCCTCCGCCGCATCAATTCGCCGGCCATGCAGCCGTTCCTGAGCGCTTGAGACAGCTGAACGCATAAACGGGTCTCCCAAACCCTTATCAAGTCGGGATCCAAAGTCTTCTGTGCCAATTTTCATTGCCATCTTACCAAACAGCTCCTTCCTTTTTAATTCCTGTTTGTTCTAATCTATCAATCTTTTGATTTAACGGCTGTTCAATACTTCGGCAATATGCATCACCCGAACTGGCCTTCCTCTTCTTTCCACACGGCCGCCGATGTTCATCAGGCATCCGGCGTCGGATCCTATCAGGATTTCCGCTCCTGTTTCCTCAATATGTTCGACTTTTTCATCCACCATCTGCTCGGAGATCTGACCCATTTTGACTGAGAAGGTCCCTCCGAACCCACAACAATTATGGGCATTCGGAAGAGGGGTGAACTCTAGGCCCTCGACATTTTTTAATAGTTTCATAGGCGCTTCCTTAACTCCCAATAAGCGCGTCATATGACAGGAAGTATGGTAAGTCGCTTTTGCTTTCAGTTTCGCCCCGACATTTTCAACTTTCAAGACATCCACGATGAACTCCGTCAATTCATATGTCTTGCCGGCAAGCCGGTCAGCTCTTTCTTTCCATACAGGATCATCATTGAACAGATGCGGGTATTCTTTAAACATCGTAGCACAGGACCCTGATGGCGTAACCACATACTCCGCGTCCCGGAATGTATCGATCATTCGTTTCATGGCATCTCTGGATTCCTTCACATACCCGCTGTTATAGGCGGGTTGGCCGCAGCATACCTGTGACTCGGGAAACTCCACCTCACATCCCAAACGTTCAAGCAACTCAACAGTCGCTTTACCCGCTTCGGTATGGAACATGTCGACCAAACAAGTGGCAAAAAGTGACACTTTCACGCTAACAGCCTCCTTTAATTTAAATTAAACAGGTCATCAGATGACCCTCCATAAAGAACTATTATAATCTAACAATTATTTTAAAAAAACTAATTTTTACAAATTATTTTCTTGATAATAGGCAGACAGGTTTTCCTCAACAATCGTCAAGTGGTTCCACATCAGCTTTTGCGCCCTTTGTTCATCTCTGTCAATGATGGCTTTCAGGATGCGTACATGATCCCTATATAGATCCTCTTTCGTTATGCCGCCCCGGAAAAGCCAGATATCCCTGATTTCCTTCATTCTAATCTTCATTGTGCCTGATATTTGCTTCATGAGACTGATGAACATCGGATTATGGGTGGCCTCTATCAAAGCAATATGGAAAGCGGTATCACTTTTCTCCTCGCCATTCTCCTCGTCTAAAGCGGCCCTCATCTCTTTCACAACTGCTTCGAGACGCTTAATATCCTCATCTGTCCTATTTTTGGCCGCATAGACGACTGCTCCGGATTCGATTACTTTCCGCACCTCAATCAGATGGACAATATCGGACTTTTCCATAAGAATCGGATGGGAAGACAGATCAATATGGTCGGCACTGTACATTTTGATATAAGTGCCTTCACCTTGTTTCATTTCCAACAATCCCATCGCCCTTAAGGCGCTCAAAGCCTCTCGGATGACAGATCGCCCGACCTGAAAATGATCAGCCAGTTTTGGAACCGATTCCAATTTTTCCCCCGGCTTCAGATTACCCTGTTCAATCATCTTCTTCAGGTGATCGGCTACCTCTTCGTATAGTTTTTTTGGCTTAATCTTTTTATATTCAACAGACATTTTTCATACACCCCATACAATCTATGACATCCTTTCATTTAACATACAGGATATACTATATTTTTGCAAAGTTTTCAATATATGTTAAATAATTAAAAAATTTATTGATTTTCCATAAATCGCTAATTTATAATGTCTCTGGAGCGAGTTATCGAGTCATCTGATGAACATATGATATTACGCCTAGTAATGTAAGGGGTTTCGAAACTGGCATGTACTCGCATCATTTGAGGTCTACTACATAAGGGGGTTTTTTGCTATGACATGGAATCAAGTTTTTACACCTGTGATGGATAATATATTTCTGTCGGCTTTGGTGGCATTAATTCCAATTCTGTATTTCTTTTGGGCTCTAGCGATACAAAAGATGAAAGGCCATATAGCTGGCTTGTCAACGCTAGGTGTAGCATTGATCATCGCCATCGCGGTATATGGAATGCCAGTGGGTACTGCCCTCATGTCGGCATCCCAGGGAGCTGTTTATGGATTTTTCCCGATTGGATGGATTATCGTCACTTCTGTTTTTCTTTATAAGCTAACAGTAAAAACAGGACAGTTCACGGTTATTCGCTCTTCTGTGCTTTCCATCACGGAAGACCGCCGCCTTCAGGCATTATTGATTGCTTTTTCCTTCGGTGCTTTTCTTGAAGGGGCAGCCGGATTCGGAGCGCCTGTGGCCATTACAGCTGCCTTGCTTGTCGGTCTTGGCTTCAAGCCTTTATACGCGGCCGGAATCTGTCTGATTGCCAACACGGCCCCTGTTGCTTTTGGCGCAATTGGAGCACCGATTATTGCATTAGAAGGCCCTACAGGAATTCCTGCTGTCGAAATCAGTAAGATGGTCGGCCGGCAGCTGCCGTTTTTATCCGTCTTCATCCCATTTTATCTGGTCATAATTATGGCAGGCTGGAAGAAAACCATTGAAGTTTTGCCAGCTATCCTTGTATCAGGCATCTCTTTTGCCGTCACTCAATATTTGAGTTCAAACTTCTTGGGACCAGAACTGCCAGACATTCTGTCGGCACTCGTTTCATTATTTGCGTTAGCAATTTTCTTGAAATTCTGGAAACCCAAAAGCATTTACCGACTCAAATCTGATAATGATGCCACAGAAGAGGACAACCAGTCCTATACAGGCGGACAAGTCTTTAAGGCTTGGTCTCCTTTCCTGCTGCTGACAATCATTATCTCTTTCTGGGGCACACCTGCCATCAAATCGGCGCTCCAAGGAAGCTATGAGGGCGGCAGTGCCGTTCTGAATGCTGTCAACTCAATCGGACACAGTCTGACTTTCAAACCGGAAGTCCCGCTTTTGAATAATGTTATTATAGACAGCAATGGCCAAGCGATTGCGGCGGTTTATAAGCTGGAATTGCTCGCAATGGCAGGGACGGCTATCCTGATTGCTGCATTAATTACGAAATTCATTGTGAAAATCTCCTTTAAAGGATGGTTCCAAACACTTGGAGAGACATTCCATGAGCTTCGTTTCCCAATCATCACAATCTTAGCCGTTGTTGGTTTCGCTTATGTCACAAATGCTTCAGGAATGAGCACCACACTAGGCATGGCTTTGGCAAAGACAGGGACATTGTTCTCCTTCTTCTCGCCGATTCTCGGATGGCTGGGCGTATTCATCACAGGCTCCGACACCTCAGCCAATGTTTTGTTCGGGAACCTGCAAAAGATCACTGCCCAAAGCATCGGCATGGATCCTGTTTTGGCACTTGCCGCCAACTCATCAGGCGGTGTGACCGGAAAAATGATTTCACCGCAATCCATCGCAGTTGCCTGTGCAGCTGTCGGACTAGCCGGAAAAGAATCCGAGTTATTCCGGTTCACAGTCAAACACAGTATCTTCCTGTTATTGCTGGTTATGATTATTACATTCCTGCAGACAAATGTTTTGGCATGGATGGTGCCTTAATAGTTCTAAGATACCTTTCAACAAATGTAGCTACATTCTAATAGAGAAAAAAAGAGCATTGAATTGGACTCAATGCTCTTTTTCTTGATTCTGATTTGTACCGTTCTGCGGTTATTTTTGTCTATCCATTCGATTTCCATTTTATTTATACATCAAATACTGTTTGCGGATCTTTTCGAAATCCTTCAAGTCCTTTTTCCATTTTGCTTGGATGGAACTGACTGATCTTCCTGCCTCGATGTCTTCCCTGACCCAACCGTTTCCGATTAATTGATCGAAGAAGGAGATGCCTCTGCTGTCTTCAGCACGGAATTGAAAGTCTTCCGGATAGAGATCACGAATGGTTTTGACGATATGCAAACCAGTTTCAATCGGCGAGAACATCTCGTAATCTGTGATATGCACCTGGACACCGTGACTCAATGTAGCATTATGTTTAGAGAAGGAAGGCGTGAAGGATGCAGCACGGAATTGGACTCCGCGGATATTCAGCCTGTTCAGTTCCCTTGCCAGCTCCGTGCTGTTTATAAAAGGAGCGCCTAATAATTCAAATGGTTTGGTCGTTCCCCTGCCTTCCGATAGATTCGTTCCCTCGATCAAAGCCGTTCCCGGATAAGCATATGCTGTCGCGAGTGTCGGCATGTTGGGGGAAGGAAGCACCCATTCCAATCCGGTGTCACCAAAATCCATGCTGCGTTCCCAGTTCTTCATCTTGATGACCGTCAAATCGGCATGAATACCGAATTCATTATTAAAGAGCTTCGCTAGCTCCCCAACAGTCATACCATGTCTGAGCGGTATAGCATACTGCCCGACGAAAGATGAGTACTTAGGCGCTTCTAGAACCGGTCCTTCGACTTTCAGCCCGCCAATTGGATTAGGCCGGTCCAGCACTAGAAAAGGGATTCCTTTTTCGGCAGCTGCTTCCATCGCCAAAGCCATCGTATAGATATACGTATAGAACCTTGCTCCGACATCCTGAATGTCGAACACAAGGACATCAATGTCTTCCAACATCTCCGGAGTAGGCTTTTTCGTCTGCCCGTATAGACTGTAGACGGGCAGACCGGTTTCTTCATCAATGTAAAAATCGACATAGCTGCCCGCTTGAGCATCCCCTCTGACCCCGTGTTCAGGCCCGTATAGAGCCGTCAATTCGATGTCCGGATCCTGATGGAAGCGGTCGACTATACTATTGAGGTTCTTATCCACACCGGTAGGGTTCGTAATCAGCCCTACCCGTTTTCCTTCAAGAAGCTGTTTCTGTTCATTCAGCAAAACCTCGACTCCAAGCTGTAGCTGCCTGTCCTTCTTTTTCCCTTTGTCATGTTTATGCCCGGCGGTCGCATACGAGAATGTCGACAGCAATAAAACAGACATTAATAACACTACCAATGATTTCTTCCCCATGTTTCTATTCCCCCTACCTTATTACTGATACGATAATCCGTGGCTGAATGGATACAGGATACTGCCATTGCCGTCTGGGATTGTCACAGGAAGCTTTCCTGCCGGGTTAATCTGCCCGAAAATGACAGCGGCGGTTGCCCGAAAACTGGCTGTCCTAAACCCGTATTGCGTCAAATAAGCATCCGTATCCGGAAAAGCCATCACATCGTATGGATTCCGGATGGCAACGGTTATAACCGGAGCTTCATGACGCTTAATGATGTCATTAATCCTGGCCATCTGCGGATGATCCGGTAATCTGCTCGCCACATTAGCTGTATGGCTGCCGACGATGATATAGTCTGCCTCTCTCAATTTCGATTCTTGCTCTGGTGTCAATACATATGTGGCAGGCAATACGATAATGTCAGTGTTATCATGCCATTTTTTTATCTCCTTGCCGAGATCCTGGATATAGGAGGAACCGATGACGGCTATTTTGGCCGTTGGATCCAGTCCGGCAAGCGGCAGGACCTGTTCACTGTTTTTCACAAGTGTAATCGAGCGTTCGGCAGCAGCCTGTTCAATCTGCTTATGGCCATCCGATCCGACGACTTGTAATGCCTCTTCAATCCTTTCCTCAACCGGAAGAGGCTTCTCTTCTTTCATAATCCCCCGTTTCAACTTCAGCGACAGGATCCTTTTAACGGACTCATCTATGCGTTTTTTGCTGATTTCACCGTTTTCCACTGCTTCGACCAGCCCGTCACGAACCTGTTGCAGGCCGACTGGCATCAGCACGATATCAGTGCCGGCTTTTACCGACATGATTGCCGCATCAACCGTGCCAAAATGCTCGGTGATGGCGGCCATCTCCATTGCATCCGTGACGATGAGCCCTTTGTAGTTCATTTCCTTCCTCATTAGTCCGGTCAGAATCCGGTTGGACAATGTGGCGGGGACAGCCACTTCTTCCCCGGTCTTCTTGGAAATCACCTTAGTGGGATCAACCTTTGGGAAGGTGATATGTGCGGACATAATCGCATCCACCCCGGCATCCATCGCTTTCTGGAAAGGATACAATTCGATTTGCTTTAAGCGTTCCATATCATGAGGCACTTCAGGCAACCCGACGTGGGAATCGACGTTTGTGTCCCCATGCCCAGGGAAATGTTTGGCTGTCGTGACAACACCGGTCTCTTGCATGCCCTTGATATAGGCAACACCCATTTCAGCCGTCAACTGCGGATCTTCACTGAATGACCGTACACCGATGACCGGATTATCACTATTATTGTTCACATCCAGAGTCGGGGCAAAATTGACGTTGATGCCAAGCGAATGAAGCTCTTCGCCGATTGCCCGGCCGACATCCGATGCCAGCTGTGTCGAACGCCCAGCTCCTAAAGCCATGTTCCCGGGCATGTCCGTGCCAGATTGTAGCCTTGTCACAATCCCGCCTTCCTGATCGATGGAGATGAACATCCCGAATTTATCCGATGCTTTTTGGTAGGCATCGACAAGTCTGGCCGTCTGTTCCGTTTCCACCACGTTCTCCCGAAATAGAATGACCCCCCCTAAATGAAGATCCTTCACTTGCTGTTCGATTTCGGGCAGCATCTCCGTGACATTCTCGCCTTTCCATTTACGGTAATCAGGCATAAGCATCTGGCCGATTTTCTCTTCTAAAGTCATATTCCTCACGGCTTTTGAAACTAGGTCATACTTTTTCCCTTTCGGCTTTCTGATTTTTGTTTTTCCCTTGCTGTCAATGATTAAATGGGCAGTATCCTTTTGTTTGCCCTTAGTCGCTGTGATAATGACACTTCCTTGTTTCCCTGTCAGCTTTAACATGCCGTCATTCGTGATGGTGGCCACCTTTTTATTTGAGACTTTCCATTTCACGTTCCCGGCTTTCATGAACTGGCCATCCGCTTTAACAGAAACCGCTTCCATTTTTAGCGTTACATCTTCTATGGCTGTTTCAGCTTCAGGAAGATTCTGATAGATAAGGATCTCCTGTTTGGATTTCTTCGGTTGTTTGTGTTCGGTACGAGGGCCGCTGAACCCAGAAGTCGCCATAACGCTTATGATCAACAGAAATACGAAAAGCTTTTTACTTCGTTTCAAAAATCCTCACCTCTCCTATTTTAGTAATCCCGTTTTTGCCAAGTTTCCGTCTTCAAGTCCAATTTCAGGTGTTTGCCACCTTGTTGTTTTAGTTGCGGATTATTCACATACCACCCTCGTCCATTGACTGTCGCATCGGTGTCATAGAGAAAGCGGATATATTGTGTGCCTGCTGGTATGTCCACCTTCTGCTTTTTCCATTTTCCTTTTCCTGTCCAGATTTTTTGGACCATCCATTCTCGGCCGTCTTCCGATGTCCCAACGATACCGAAGTCACTGTTGTCTTCCATCTCATACCACGTATCAAATGTCAGGACAGCTTTCTTTCGCACATCCACCTTTGCCGTCAATGTAATGGCCAATTCGTCTCCATAACCGGCGAACCATGCTGTTTTTCCCTTTTTGATTTCCACTGGGATGCTGTCAGCGATCATTCGGGCAACGCTTCTTCTTAACGGATTAATTGATGGCGTATTTCTCGATGGGTGCACTCTGTTCGTCAGCAATATAGCGATCGTCTGATTGGTTGGGCTAATGACCATTGTCGTTCCCGTGTATCCAGTGTGGCCTGCCGAATCATCAGCAGCCAAAGCATCCATATACCAGCCTTGGTTCAGTTCCCACCCGAGTCCATGATCATCTTCCGGGAAATCAGTATTATAATTTTCCATGATCAGCCTGACTGTTCGCGGCTTAAGTATTTTGACATTTCCAAATTCGCCTTCATTCAGATAGGCATGGCCCAAAATAGCCAAATCGTTTGCAGTGGAAAAGACGCCTGCATGTCCGGCGACTCCATCCATACTCCATGCCTTTTCATCGTGGACTTCTCCCCATACAAGACCACGGCCGACATTGGCCTGAAATTCCGTCGCGGCGATCCTGTCCTTAAGACGCACAGGCGGGTTATACATGGTGTCCGTCATCCCCAAAGGCCCCGTAATATAGCGGGAAACGAATTTATCCTGCCTCATTCCACTCAAGCGTTCGATTAATACACCTAGGGTAATCATGTTCAGGTCACTGTACAAATACGTTGTCCCCGGCTCATGCAACAGCCTATGAGTCAGTACCATCCGGACCCGATCATCCCTGTCCCCCGGCTGCAGATGAATCGGGATCCCGGAGGTGAAACCTGATGTGTGAGTAAGCAATTGTTTGATCGTCACCTCACTCTTCCCGTTTTCGGCAAATTCGGGGATATGTTCCGCCACAGGGTCGTCCAATCCGAATTCCCCCTGTTCATAAAGCATCATTACAGCGGTGGTCGTAAACAACTTGCTAATGGAGGCTACATCAAAAATCGTATCTTCTTTCATCAAAACCGGCTCATCCATTTCTGTGAACTGGTCATCTGTGTACAAAGCCGCATGTCCATATGCCTTCTCCTTCACGATATGGCCGCTTCTTGCCGCCAAGACGACCGCCCCCGGCATAAGCCCGTCCATAATCCGTTCCTTAATGACATCATCCATTGAATCCAGCGGCTGCTGCACCATACCAGCCCTGTCAGCAGAACTTCGGCTCAGGACCTGAGCAGATTTCTCCGGCTTGTCCCAATAATGCCAGCCTGTATGCCGCTCCTCTAGGCCTGTTTCCGCTGAGGTGCTCTCCGGCAGCGCCGATGGAATGATAAGCGACACTGCCATCAAAACACTCAAGAAGAAAAACGATCCTTTCCTTTTCATAACTCCCCTCCGTCCAGTGTTTTTAGTATGCCTCTAATAGATGTAAAACTGCTGAATTGTCTGTACTGTTAGGATACCTTTAATAACCTTTATTTACCATCTGCCTTTCGTACTCACTACCTCTAGTTCATATGGTAAAAAATGTTTATTAAAGCAAACAAAAAGATACTCTCTATGATTTAGTGGTTAGAAATAGAGTGGATTTACGCTAAAAAGAGGACGAACACTGCTTACGTGTGTTAAATATGGAACGGACATAAAAAAGGGACCACCCTATGGCAGTCCTCCTATTCTTTTAGTGTTTAAAAAGAAATATTATTCTGTTGGAACTGGAGACTGGGTTTTTCCCATTCTGTTAGCCCTTCAGCTGATTCGATATAATTCCTCCAATATTCCCCTGTTTTTTTATCAAAGATGAAAAGAAAACTACATACACAAAAAGCCCGTGATTCGCAAACAAAGTCACGGGCTTTTCGCCATCATTGCTGCAGACATAGAATGCCATAATGCAAAAAAGAATAGAATCATTCAGGATGAAAATGATATTCCGTCGAATACTAGCACGTAAAGGAGGGTTTGTAATGAAACGAAAAGCAGAATATGACACGGCTGTAAAAACGAGCAAAACCCCTAAAAAGAATTTGAAGGAAACCGAGTTTTCAACCGAATTTGCCGGCGGTGAAGATGAAAATCCGGCCAAAGGGTTCAACCGGAACTCAACGCAAGGCCGGAAAGGTAAGCAATAATAATAGCCCGCAATCCGGAGATCGGATTGCGGGCTTCTGTCTTTTTGGATTTCCTCTGTCACCGTGCTAATAACGAATTAGGGATCTTCCTCAATGTTTAGTATTATACGAACGAATTAACAACTTCTTCAACCATCTGCATAACCCCTGACTGTATGGCAGCTAACATCTTTTCACTATGATACTGATTTTCTCCCCTTACACCAAAGTAGAACTTGATTTTTGGTTCAGTTCCTGATGGCCTTAAGCAGAACCAAGAGCCATCTTGGCAATAGAACTTTAGAACATTCGACTTTGGCAGGAGGATGCTGCTTGCTTCACTATTCTCTACATCAAACCGTTCACTTGATAAATAGTCTTCAACGGCGATCACATTAACATCGGCTATTTCTTTCGGGAACTGTAATCGGAATTCATCCATGATATGTTGAATTAAGGCTGCACCATCCTTACCTTTCAGTGTCAAAGATTGGATGGATTCCTTATAGTATCCAAACTCATTATATAAATGAAGGAGCCCTTCATATAAAGACATGCCTTGTTCTTTGTAATAAGCTGTTACTTCAGCCATCAGAACAGCTGCTTGGATAGCATCCTTGTCTCTCACGAAATCACGAATTAAAAAACCGTAGCTTTCTTCATATCCAAATAAAAATTCATTTTCTCCGTTTTGATTGCTTTCTTCGATTTTTTCTGCAATATATTTAAAGCCTGTTAACGTATTAATTGTACGTACGCCATACTTTTTCGCTATCTCAACACCCATTTCAGATGTAACGATTGATTTTAACACCACGCTATTTTCAGCTAATGTTCCTTGGTTTCTCTTCTGGGTAAGTAAATAATGAATAAGGATAGCTCCAATCTGGTTACCAGTTAGAATGGTGTATTCACCTTCCTCATTTTTCACCGCTACTCCTAAACGATCGGCATCCGGATCCGTAGCCAATAATAAATCCGCATCTATTTTCTCCCCATATGAAATGGCCAGCTTAAACGCATCATGTTCTTCAGGATTCGGCGATTTCACTGTCGAGAAATCAGGATCTGGCTGTTCTTGTTCTTTGACAACCGTAACATACTGAAAACCAAGTCTTTTTAAACCTTCTTGCACTAGCTTGTTACCAGTACCATGAAGCGGTGAATAAACGATTTTGATTTCATCCATCTTCTTGTTACGTAGTGAAATGTTTTCTAATTGAGCCAAGTAAGCTTCATCGATGGTTTCACCAACATAAACCAACAGACCTTGTTGAATTAAAGCTTCTTCATCCAACACTTGAATTTGTAGTTCGTCTTCAATCTGATCAATGTGATGGATGATTTGTTCCGCTGCATTCGGAGTTATTTGACTCCCATCTTCACCGTATAATTTAAAACCATTATAAATAGAAGGATTATGACTAGCCGTAATCATGACACCTGCATATGCTTCTAAATAACGAACGGCGAATGATAACTCTGGAGTTGGACGTAAAGCATCAAATAAATAAGCTCTAATACCATGACATCCGATTGTTTTTGCTACTTCCAAAGCAAATTCAGCCGACTTATGACGGCTATCGTAAGCAATTGCGACACCACGTTCTTTTGCTTCTTGACCTTGCTCATTCATATAATGGGCCAGCCCTTTTGCCGCTTTACGGACCGTATAGACGTTCATTCGGTTCGTACCCGGTCCAATTTCACCGCGCATTCCCGCTGTGCCAAACTCAAGATTGCGATAGAACATATCCTCTAACGCTTTTTCATCTGTTGCATATTGCTCCAATTGCACTTTTAATTCTTTTTCTAAAACAGCCGATTGCTGCCAGTTGCTTGCTTTCACTTTCCATGCCATCATACTTGCACTCCTATTAAAATTGTCCATGATTAAAAAGCCCGCCTCATAAAGAGACGGGCTATAAGATTCGATTTATTTATCCAAATATCCATTCGGATGGTTTTTATGCCACACCCAGGCATTTTGGATGATTTGAGAAATATCCGTATGCTTTGGATTCCACTTTAGGATATCCTTTGCTTTTTCACTGGAGGCAATCAATACACTTGGGTCTCCAGCTCTTCTATCACCTTGTACAACGTTGATCGGCAATCCGGTTACTTCTTTTGCGACATCAATAATCTCTTTGACTGAATAACCAGTTGCACTCCCCAAATTGAAGATATTACTTTCATTGCCTTCTTTCAGGTATTCAAGCGCTAAAATATGTGCATCGATTAAGTCCACTACATGGATATAATCACGGATACATGTGCCATCCTTTGTATCGTAATCATCTCCAAATATCGTGATGCTCTCTCTCTTTCCTTGAGCTGTTTGCAAGACTAACGGAATCAGATGTGTTTCAATGCGGTGATCCTCACCGATTGTCCCATCCAAGCTAGCGCCAGCCACGTTAAAGTAACGAAGTGACACAAAGCGAATGCCATATGCTTCGTTTGCCCACTTCATCATTTTTTCCATCATCAGCTTTGATTCGCCGTATGGGTTTGTAGGATTCGTCTGTTCTTCCTCCGTAATCGGAATATGTTTAGGCTCCCCATACGTTGCTGCTGTAGAAACTAGAGTAGGGATGAACGGAAAGGAAATCAAGATATATAAATTTCGTTCTATGATTGTAAACGCAGAAGAAGTTTTAAGAAATGATAGTGCTCTTTATAAAAAGTATATAGAAAATAGCTACAATTAGAGCCGGAAGAAGATCCGTGTATTACAAGGGTTGGACAATTTTTACGTAAAACGAGTTTAGATGAACTCCCTCAGCTGATTAATGTTTTAAAAGGGGATATGTCCTTGGTAGGTCCAAGGCCGGTCATCTCAGATGAGTTAAAAGAGTATGAGAAAAGATTAACAGAATTTTTATCAGTAAAGCCTGGTTTAACTGGGTATTGGCAAATATGCGGACGGAGTGACGTAGGGTATCCTGAACGAGCCGAATTAGAATTTTATTATATTGATCATCAGGGATTTAAACTAGATATAGAAATTTTACTAAAAACAGCTTTGTTAGTTATTTTAAGAAAAGGTGCCTATTAAAAAATGCCCAAACAGGATAGGGCCTTTATTTTCTCCGAATAGATATAAAACACTAATTAAAACAAAAATAGGAGAAGATAATATTAACCCTATAAAAGCTCCACAAATATCAATTACCCTTTTAGAGACATAATAATGTTTACGATTTTTTTTTGAGTACTATGTATTCTCCTGATAGAAGCTTCACTAGAAACATGTGATTCTTTTCTTAAAGTCGCTTCATCCATTTATACTGTAACACTCTCTTTTTCTAAAGTTGCTTTCATAAACTCTACTAATTGTTCTCTTAGGTCCTCTTGTTGTAAAGCAAATTCAAGTGTCGTTTGAATAAACCCAAATTTTTCACCAACATCATATCGCTTACCTTCAAAGTCATAGGCAAATACATCTTGTATTGTATTTAACTTTTGGATAGCATCTGTTAATTGGATTTCTCCACCCGCACCGATCTCTTGTTCTTCTAAAAACTTAAAGATTTCTGGTGTGAATACATAACGGCCCATAATAGCCAAGTTGGAAGGAGCTGTCCCAGGTGCTGGCTTCTCAACAAAGTGATTGACTTGGTAACGTCGACCTTCTTTTGTTCCTGGGTCAACAATTCCGTAACGATGCGTTTCATCTTCCGGAACAGTTTGAACACCAATCACCGAAGACGACGTTTTTTCATATTCATCCATCAATTGACGTAACCCAGGTTTTTCTCCTTGCATAATGTCATCACCAAGTAGTACTGCAAAAGGTTCGTTCCCAATAAAGTTACGCGCACACCATACAGCATGCCCTAATCCTTTTGGTTCTTTTTGGCGAATATAATAAATATCTACTTTAGAAGAGGCTTGTACTTTTTCTAACAAGTCAAATTTTTGTTTCTCTAATAAATTATGTTCAAGCTCAAAGGAATAATCAAAATGATCCTCTATAGCCCGTTTGCCCTTACCAGTAACAATGATGATATCCTCAATACCTGATTCAATCGCTTCCTCTACAATGTATTGGATCGTTGGTTTATCCACAATTGGTAACATTTCCTTAGGCATAGCTTTTGTAGCAGGTAAAAAACGAGTACCTAATCCTGCAGCTGGTATAATCGCTTTTCTAACTTTTTTCAACTCATATTCCTCCTTACTAATCAAACAAGGCCTTTCTCCCATAACGGCAAAAAATGAATACCTTCTTTTCCTTGTACTCCTCGAAATAGTTACAATCGTCTTAATATGTAAATAGTTAATGAAAAATATGTTTTACTACATACTTTCCATTAACTATTTACATAGAATACTTTAAAAGTTCAGGGCATCTAACCCACCCTCACATCGTACCCCCGACAACGAAAGTGTCTAAGGAATTCCAATCTGCGAAAATCCCACAGTACAATCGAGTGCCTCCGTTGATAACGGACAGGAAGCCTCTCCGTTAGCTTTCTAAATTATTCTTTTTATTTAGAGAGCTTCTTCTTTTCCTTCTTGTTATTTAGAACTACACCTGCCAATGGTGCATGTGAAGATACTAATCATTTTCATTTTTAGCTTTATCGGTTTATCTATATATTGCAATGAACAGCCGGCTCGACACGAATCATCCATCCAGCTCCACGTTCAATCGTTTTAACCATGTATTCGTGATATAGGAAAATCATCTCCTGTACCTTGGACCTCCGATATAATTGTGATCTTTCTCACAATTATAGTGTCGACAACATACTTTATTAGCCATACGTGTTCCTAAGCAGGATCAATCAAATAACCAATAAACTAATCCGTTTATTAGTTTATCCATTGTGAAATATATCACGTAATTACTAAATCCCCTCCAATTTTGTTAATTAAAATAAATCGTAAATATAATAATATTTTTAAAATTAAATATTATTCAGCGAGGTTATATTAGTTCTGTTATTGAGGATACTACTAGCAACGAGAAAGAATAAGGTGGATAAATGAGACGAAATATTCATTTAATAAAAACGATAGGCACTGAATTAAGAGGTATACGAACTTCGAAAAATCTGCAACTGAAAGAGGTTGCAGAAGTTATCGGGGTTTCTTCTACCTATATTTCAGAAATTGAAAGAAATCACAAAGTTCCTAGCAATGAATTGATTGAAAAAATCGCTGCCATCTATGGAATTAATGAACAGCACTTATTAAAAGGGTTTAAAGTGATTCCTGATAGTATGATTTATGAGTTGACCAGTGAGAGTGGCTTATATGATATTTTATATGAGTTGTCTGAAAATGAAAAAATCACGCGTGAAGAAAAAGATAGCTTTTACAATAAAATCGAATATCTTTTTAAGATACATTCAAGAAAAAGTGAGTACTTCTTGAGCTGCGACACAGTATTGACTCAATCGGTGTAGTAAGATTTTTCCAGAAGATCGCTTATTGCGGAAGTAGTTCCATAACTCATATATAGTCTCCGATGAACAGAATGAAAATAAGCTGTAATATCTTAATCCATACTGACATTAAACCCGCGATCCTTTTCGGGATCGCGGGTTATTATCATAGCTTCTGGATTTTTTCCGTCACCGTGCTTATGACGAATTGGAGGTCTTCCTCAGCGATGCTAAGAGGCGGTGCCAAAGTCAGAACATTGTTGTAGCCTGCCACGGTCGCTCCGTTTTTCCCGAGGATGACGCCTTTTTGCTTGCATCCGGCAATGACTTCGTTGATCTTGCTCACTTCAATTGGTTCTTTCGTTTCGCGATCGTTCACCAGCTCAATACCGATCAATAGGCCTTTCCCGCGGATATCCCCGACATTCGGATGGCTGCTGAGATTCTGCTGAAGCGTTTCTTTCATTTCCTTGCCGAGCTGCTTGGAGCGGGCGAACAATTGCTCCTGTTCCATGATTTCGATATTCTTCAGGGCAAGGGCGCAAGCTGCCGGATTCCCCCCGAATGTATTGACGTGGCGGAAGTAATCATACTCCTCTGTGCCCTGAAATGCTTCATATATTTCTTTTTTGACTGCAGTTGCCGAGAGCGGGAGATAGGCGCTTGTGATGCCTTTTGCCATTGTGATGATATCCGGCTTTACTCCATAATTCATGAACCCGAACGGTTCCCCGGTCCTCCCAAACCCGCAGATGACCTCATCGATAATCAGAAGCGCCCCATGCTTTTCACATACTTCCTTGACACCTGCCATGTACCCGTCAGGCGGCATCAGGATGCCTCCGCCAGTAATGATCGGCTCCATAATGAGCGCCGCAACTGTTTCACTCAGCTCCCATGTCATGACACGGTCAATATCCTGAACCGATTTCAGGTTGGCAGGGGGGCAGCCTTCGCTTTCAGGCGCCCTGTAGGAATCCGGCGGCGGCACATGGATGAATCCGGGCGCAAGCGGCTCATATTTGAATTTCCTTTGCGCCTGTCCGGTGGCGGCAAGCGTCCCCATTGTATTCCCATGATAAGACCGGTATCGGGAAATGAATTTATAACGGTTATGAGCGCCTTTTTGCTGATGATACTGTCTTGCGATCTTGAAGGCTGTCTCGTTTGCCTCGGATCCGCTGTTCGAGAAGAAAATGACGTAATCGCCGCCGAGCATCTTGTTCAATTTGCCCGCCAGTTCAATTGCTGGCTCATGGCTTTGGGTTAGCGGGAAATAAGCCATTTTTTTCAACTGTTCATAAGCTGCTTCCGCCAATTCCGTTCGGCCGTATCCGACATTCACACACCAAAGGCCAGACATGGCATCTATATAGCGTTTCCCGGACTGGTCTGTGATCCAGCAGCCGTCTTTCGCTTGATCTGCAATCATTGTTGAATCAGGGCTGTACGGCTTCATGGAATGCCAAACCTGCTCCTTATCATTCGTCAGTAAATCAATACCATCCTTGATTTCTGCCATTCCCATTCCTCCCCGTTTATTAATAATCGAATCTGGAAGTAATCATTTTTTTGCGCGTGTAAAAATTGACGCCGTCCTTTCCGTTCACGTGAAGATCGCCATAGAAGGAATCCTTCCATCCGGAAAACGGGAAAAAGGCCATGGTTGCCGGGACGCCGACGTTAATTCCGAGCATGCCTGCATCCGCTTCCTCCCGGAATTGACGGACTGCTTTGGCATCCTTCGTATAGATGGTTGCCCCGTTGCCGTACCTGGATTTACGGATGTATTCCAACCCCTCATCCAAATCTTCGGCCCGCAACAAGCTCAACACCGGCGCAAACATTTCTGTTTTCGCGATTGTCATATCAGGGTTGACATGATCAAATATCGTTGGCCCCATGAAATAGCCATCTGAATCATCGACCGTATCCAGCCTGCCGTCCCTGATCAGCTCAGCGCCTTCCTGTAGCCCTGCTTCGATGTAACCGCCCACTTTCTCACGTTGTGAATCCCTAATGACCGGGGTGAGCAGCACGTCTTCATCCATTCCATTGCCGATGACCAGTTCGTCGGCCTTTTTTTTCAGCTCTTTTACAAAAGGATCAGCTTCCCCTACGAGAACAACCGCACTGCAGGCCATACAACGCTGGCCGGCACTGCCGAAAGAAGAGCTGATGATATTCGATACTGCTTTCTCAACATCCGCATCCGGCATGACGACATGATGGTTTTTCGCTCCCGACAAGGCCTGAACGCGTTTGCCATTTGCAGCTGCCCTGCCATACACATATTTTGCAACCGGCTGTGAACCGACAAATGAGATTGCTTTGACATCTTCATGGTCCAATAAGCCATTCACGACGTCATGAGCTCCGTGCACAACATTCAAAACGCCTTGCGGAGCGCCCGCTTCTGTGAATAGCTCTGCCAATTCATTGGCCAGAATAGGGGTCCTCTCGGATGGTTTCAGGATAAAAGTATTTCCGCACGCGATGGCCAACGGGAACATCCATAAGGGCACCATCATCGGGAAGTTGAAAGGCGCAATCCCACCCACAACCCCATGAGGATAACGAAACATTTCCGAGTCGATATCCTCTGCAATGTTCGAAAGCGTTTCACCCATCATTAAGGTTGGCGCACCGGCCGCGAATTCAACACATTCAATCCCACGCTGTACTTCCCCATAAGCTTCCTTGTATGCTTTTCCGTTTTCCATTACGACCAGCTTTGCCAGTTTTTCATGATTTTCAGTCAGGAGATGATGATATTTGTACAGGATTCTCGCCCTCTTCGGAACCGGTGTATTCTTCCACGTCTTGAATGCCTCTTTGGCTGCGGCTACAGCGTGATCCACATCTTCTAGTGATGAAATAGGCACCTTCGCAAGGATTTCTCCAGTGGCTGGATTAGGAACATCCAAAACATCAGACCCTTTTGCATTCACCCATTCCCCATTGATATAGTTTTGTAAGATTTTTGTCTCTGCTTTTATCATGGACATTCGATCAATCCCCTTTGCTTTCAGAATAGTTGGCATTTACTACATTATCGCGTACTTCCCTCTGTCCATCATTAGACAATATGTAAAATCCCTCTGTATTATTTCTCTACATTATGATTATTCAAAGTTCCCATCCCCAGAAACTCATATGCTTTCAGGAGAAACTCGATGGCAAGACGTTTCTCCTGTTCCATAAAATCGGTCCCTAATAAGGCCTCAATCTTTTCGAGGCGATGGTACAATGTCTGCCGGACGATATACAGACTTTTGGCTGTATACTTTTTGGAACCGTTGCAGGACAGGTAAACCTTCAGCGTCTCAAGCAGTTTTCCGTTATACTTGCGGTCATGGTCGATCACCTCCCCAAAATACTCTCCAACCAACTCACGAAGGTCCATCTGTCTATGCATGGAGGAGATGATGCGATAGACATGGAGATTTTCATAAAAGCAAATAGGCCTCTTCTCTGAAAAACGCTCACGGATTCGCAACGTCTCCAAGGCAGTCTGGTAGCTGACATGAATATAATCCAAATCTTCGAGATATTTTCCTATCCCGATGAGCGGGATGTCTTTCTGTTTCCGTTTCCAACCGGAAGAAAACAGCTTTTCAAAGCCCTCCTCCATCCTCTTTTTCCAAGTTTCTTTGTTTCTTTCATCGAACAGGAGCAGCGTCATCATATTTTGATTCTCCATGGCCAAAAAACTGATTCCTCTTTGTTCAAATATCGAACGGAAGTAAAGTTTAAAATAGGTGAGATCAGGGATGTCGCCCGGAAATTTCAGCAAGCAGACAACGGCGCCCTTCGGTTTAACTGAGGACAAATAGAAGGATAGATATTCCCTGACTGTCCCTTCCTTCTGGTTGCCCTCAAGCCAGCGTTTAATTGATTCTGCCTCTTCTGTTCTCCTCTTTTCCGCGACGTACATTTCCCTCATAAAAAATTGGGCCAGAGCTGTTGCTGTACGGTCCAATATCAGGTGATCGTAGTCGGTCAGAACCCTGTCATCGGAGCTTACGACCAATTCTGCATACGTTTTTCCCAACAGATCAATCGGTATCAACGCCATCATGTGCCCATTTTCAAGCGTTCCCAATTGCCGGCACCTCTGCCACCTCTCGAGTAATGAGTCCTTCTCTGCTTTCGCCAATTCCGGCTCCATCAGCACATTATCGCCCTGGATAATCATCATCACCTGCACTTTTAACGATTGTTGCATGAATGACAATATTTCATCTGGATATTCAATCGTCAAAAGCTTCTTGTTCAAAGTCTGGGAGTAATGCTCTAAACTGGAAATCATCTCGTGTTGTCGATTGATTATAAATGTATGGATATCCTGAGTGATTTCGACGAATGAAACCTCTTGCCGAAAGATAATGATTGGGAAATGATTCTCCTCGGCAATCCGTATGGCCTCATAAGGTATCGTGGACGTATAGGTGCCGATTTCTATACACAAGCCGGCGGCATTTGCTTCTATGAACTGCCGAATCATCGATATGAAAATATCTTCATTCTTTGCCCAGGCAACACAGGTGGACAAAATCAACTCGTCCCCTTTCAGGAGATTGCGAATATTGGTCACTTCCACAATATGTACCCATTTGACCGGCCTATACAGTCCCTCTTCACCGGCAATGACCTCGATATCATGGAATAACCTTCTTTTGAGAATATCCGAAACGCTGCTATAGGTATCCATTGTTCTCATCTCCTTTGCGCATAATCTTGTTTGTTTTCCAAACCGAAGACAAAATGGGCTCTGCCAATTCGGCAAAAGCCCGTTTTCGTCTCATCACGACGATTGTAATTCCATGACCGTCTCCAGTATGATGTTCACGCCTTTCTCGCAATCCTCCCATTCAGTGCGTTCTGCTTCTGTATGGCTCTTGCCGTTGATACTCGGCACGAAAACCATAGCGGCCGGAACAAAGGAAGCGATGAATTGAGCATCATGTCCGGCGCCGCTCACCATCCTTTTATAGGAATAGCCCAATGATTCAGCAGATTTCTCTAACACCTTGCAGAGTTGACCATCGAACAGGACGGTATCGCGCCCCCATAGTTTACGGTTGCTGACCTCACATTCCTTCCCGGAAAAAGATGCTTTAACGGTAGCGATCATGTCTTCAACCTCTTTAATTACCGTCGGATCCTTATGGCGCGCTTCCAGTGAGAAAACGACCCTATTTGGTATGACTGTATGGATATTCGGTTCGATATTCATCCTGCCTATTGTATAAACTAAGTCCTTATCCAGCCCCGCCAGTCTGTCCCTGAGCTCCATCATAATATCCGTCGCCGTAAATAAGGCGTCCTTCCTCATTGTCATCGGAGTTGTCCCGGCATGATCCGATGCACCCGTCACTTCCCACTCATAACAAACCATCCCGACGACGCACTCCACGACACCAATCGAAAGCGACTCCTGCTCAAGGATAGGCCCTTGTTCAATATGAAGCTCCAGAAATGCACCTGCTTCCTTCAATCTGTCTTCCTTCTTCCCTTCGTACCCTACTGACTGCAGTGCTTCTTGGAATGTGATTCCATCCGAGTCCTTTTTGCTGAACATATCCTCTTTAGCGAATTTGCCAGAGAGAATTCCAGAAGCCATCATCGAAGGTTCGAAACGGGCTCCCTCTTCATTCGTAAAATTCACGATGGTCACCGGCAGACGCGGAACGACTTTATTCTCAGACAGTGTCCGCACCACTTCGAGGCCGGCTGCGACCCCAAGCACACCATCAAACCGGCCGCCTTTCTTGACGGAATCCAAATGTGAGCCCAGCAAGATGGGCGGTTTTTCTTCTTGCCCACGTAAAGTAGCATATATATTCCCGATGTCGTCAATATTGACGTCCATCCCCAATTCCCGGCAACATTCACAGAAATAATCACGCGCTTGGCGGTCTTCCTCCGATAAAGCAAGCCGGGTCACCCCGTTATTCGGAGTCCGGCCGAAATCAGCAAAGCGTTCAAGCGTCTCTTTCAGACGCTCGCCATTGATCACTAGTTTTTGACCTTCCATCCTATATCCTCCCCTATGAATCTATTTGCTCTCCTTCTTTTACAAGGTGCGGGCCTGCTGCTCGATATATTTGACGGAGAAATACTTCCTTGCATCCGCTGTCGTGATATGCAGGGTTTCCATCTCCTGCATCCCACCGGCGGCATCCCTCCTGAATTCCAAGTAAGCGCCGCTCAGATTCTCGGTGATATAACGGATCGTAAACCCTTCCGACAGCAAATGGTCAATTTGTTCCTTCTCCTTGATAAATTGTTGGTAATCTGACATGCCAATCCCCCTTTGAATGAATTATTTCGGTACAGCCACTGGCTCGGCTGCATGCATGGGTTCCCCCACGTCTATCTGCCAATCACGGCCGGCGGTGATACCCAGATACTTCTCATCACTCGGATCCTCGATCTCAGCCTGCGGATATTTCTTGAACCACCAATAGTTCGCCAATATATAATAAACGGCCGCCCCGACGACAAACCCGACAAGCGAAGAATAGGCCGGCAACAGATTGGCCGCCGTCCCGCCGATCATCCAGGCCAGGAAACCAGCGAGATTGATTCCTTTCCAATATTTGAATTGGCCGTTCATTTCATATAGATCGACAACATGAACCCGGCGCTTACGCAATAGATAGTAATCGGCGAAGAGAATTCCTACGATTGAGCTCAATATACCGCCTATGATGAGCAGGACCGAATTCAGCACATCAAACAAGCTCCAAGGTTGAGCGACAATTCCGATAATGCCGGCAATCAGGACACCCACCCAGAAAGGAACTTTCGGACCTCCCACATTCGAGAATATCGTAGCTGCCGGTATGACATTCGCTGAAGTATTCGTGGACCATTGGGCAAGTACAATCATTAACAGCAGGATACCGAGCACGATTCCACCTGCCGATTCCTGTAATGCGATAATCGGATCTGCTGTTCTGACAGCGATATAGCAGACCGCCCCGATTGTGATCATAAATGTATTAACGATCGGCATCACTACCAAGCTTCCGACCAGCTGGGCTTTATTGCGTCTGAACCAGTTCCGCTCATTTTGCGGAGCCTTGAAAAAACGAGAAAGCGATGGCATATCGGCAGCCAGCGTACCCCAGAATCCCATATTTGCCATAACGACAACCATAAAGGCTGTGAATGCAGCTCCGCCTGCAGCAGGCGCTTCCACCCAACTCCAAATATCTTTGCCTTGGACAGCCGCCTTGTCTGCCAACGTTATATACATCCAGCATGAAATGAGAATGATGATGGGCGCCGCCAAATCGGCGAACCGTTCGACCGACTTGATGCCGAGTACTGTATTTAGCAGCTGCAATGCGGTGAAGATCAGGAAGCAGGCAATCCAGTTATTGAAGTCGAGCAGCATATTCAGGACGGCATTGATGGCTGTGGCCCCAAAATAGGTGTTAATCCCGAACCAGCAGGAAGCCGTAATTCCACGGACAACGGACGGGATATGGGTGCCGATCGTTCCGAAGGGTGCCCTCATATAAACTGGAAAAGATAAGCCATGCTCCACACCGATATCCCCAATGATCGTCATGAGGATCCCGATTGCAACCGAACCGATGACAGTCGCCAAGATCACCATAGGTAACGACAGATGGATGATTCCGCCTCCGCCGATTGCAAATGCGGCCAATACGATGGCCATCCCCACCCAAATGACCGCAAATCCGAAGATCCCGATTTTCCTGTCGCCGTGCCCGATCGGTAACAGGTCCGCTGATTTTAAATAACTTGTCTTCTTCTCCATAAGAACACCCTTTCTATTCAATTTTTAATAGATTCATATAGGACAAACCGGAGAATGACGTTTGCTTCTCCGGCTTTTTATCTATTCAGCTCCTTTTTATGACTGTGGGACAGTCTTCTTTTGCACGCTCAATGCTTCGCCATATTTGGCCCGCTTGATGTATTGTCCGCTACCGGCCTTGCCGACGAATATTTTTTCCTTAATGACATATTCTCCCCTGGATAAAACGGAGACAGGCTCCCCCTTTACATAGATTCCTTCAAAAGCGTTATAATCGACCGCCATGTGATGGCTATCCGCCGATATCACCCTCTCAGCATCCGGGTCAAACAACACCAAATCAGCATCGGAGCCAACTGCAATGGTTCCTTTTTTCGGGTATAAGCCAAAAAGTTTAGCCGCTTTCGTCGACATAATATCCACGAACTGGTTCAATGTGATACGACCTTTATCCACACCTTCCGAATAGAGGATGCTCACGCGGTCCTCGATGATTGGTCCTCCATTCGGGATTTTCGAGAAGTCTTCCTTGCCTAGGTCTTTTTGCCCGTTAAAATCAAACGAGCACTGATCTGATCCGAGTGTCTGCAATTGCCCGCTTTTCAATGCATTCCATAACGCATCCTGATTCCATTTTTCCCGCAACGGCGGCGACCAGACGTACTTGGCCCCTTCAAAATCCGGTTTCTCCAAATAAGACTGATCCAGCACCAAATATTGCGGACATGTCTCTCCCCAAATGTCGATGCCGTTATTTCTCGCTTCCGCAATTTTTCGGGCAGCCTCGGCACAAGAAACATGGACGACATACAGCTGGGAAGCAGCCAATCCCGTCAATGTGGCAGCTCTTCCTGTTGCTTCCGCTTCAGCTTCCGGCGGCCTTGTGAGGGCATGATTGATTGGTTCTGTCTTTCCTTCAGCCAGGGCCTTCTTGACAAGGAAATCAATCACATCACCGTTTTCCGCATGTACCATGACGAGTGCGCCCAATTCCTTTGCCGCCATCAATGTCTTAAAAAGTGTTTCATCATCAGCCTGGAACTGATTTTTGTATGCCATAAACACCTTGAAGGATGAGATACCCTCCTCTTTGGTAACGTCGGCCAGCTCCTCCAACACTTGTTCATTCATCTCCATGACCTGCAGATGGAAGCTATAATCAATGACTGCTTTCTCTTTTGCCTTCTCGTGCCAGGTATCCAAAGCACTGCGCAACGTTTTTCCTTTTTGCGTCAGACAGAAATCGATGATGGTGGTCGTACCGCCGAAAGCGGCTGCCCTCGTACCTGTCTCGAAATCATCCTTCGTGACCGTCCCCCGAAAGGCATATCAAGATGTGTATGCGGATCGATTCCGCCTGGAAACACATAATGCCCTTTTGCATCGATCAATTCCGCATCCGCAGCCGACAGGTCCACCCCAATGTGGCTAATGACACCGTCTTCAACCAAAATATCCGCTTCATATGTGTCTGTTGCTGTAACAATCGTTCCGTTTTTGATTATTTTCTTCATTAATATATTCTCTCCTCCTTAAACAGATCATTCGGCAATCGCATCAGCCTGCAGCGCCGCCGAACCGATGGCTTTCTGCCGTTGGTTCCATGTCATCGGCGGCAGTCCTTGTTTGATTTCAACCATCTCGATCGCCCCATCGACTGGACAGACGATTGAGCAAAGGTTGCAGCCAACGCAATCTTCCTCACGTACTTGCAGATACCCATTGCCATCTTCCCCTCTCAGCATATCAATACACTGATGAGACGTATCTTCACAGGCGATATGGCACTTATTGCAATTGATACAGACTTCATTGTTGATCTGGGCGACGACTTTATAGTTCAAATCGAGATCGCCCCATTCCGAATACTTGTGTACCGACTTTCCTACAATATCCATCACCGAAGCGATTCCTTTTTCATCCAGGTAATGGTTCAATCCCTCAATCATATCCTCTACTATGCGGAAGCCATGATGCATGGCGGCTGTGCACACCTGCACCCCTGTAGCACCCATTAACATGAATTCGACAGCGCTCCTCCAATCTGATATGCCACCAATTCCCGAAATAGGGACAGGAATCCGCTCATTTCTGGCGCATTCACCGACCATATGCAAAGCAATCGGTTTTACGGCCGGGCCGCAATATCCCCCGTGAGCCCCCTTGCCGCCAACATGGGGAATGGTATCCCACGTATCGATATCGATACCGGCAAGGCTGTTGATTGTGTTAATCATGCTGATGGCATCAGCTCCTCCGGCAACAGCTGCTTCCGCCGTGGCCGTAATATCCGTAATATTGGGTGTCAGCTTGACGATCACTGGCGTTTTCGCGACTTCCTTTGCCCAATACGTCTGCTTTTCGACTAAGGCAGGCACCTGGCCAGAAGCCGCACCCATGCCGCGCTCGGCCATCCCGTGGGGACATCCAAAGTTAAGCTCAAGCCCATCAACCCCTACCGCCTCTACTTTTTTGACAATTTCATGCCATTTCTCCTGCTTAGGCTCCACCATCAGTGAAGCGATAATGGCATGGTCAGGAAATCGTTTCTTCGTCTCATAGATTTCCTTCAGATTCACTTCCAGCGGACGGTCAGTAATCAATTCGATATTGTTGAAGCCCGCCACTTTTTGTCCATTGAAACTGACTGCCGCAAACCGCGAGGAAACATTCAAGATTGGATCTCCGAGTGTTTTCCACACTGCTCCTCCCCAGCCAGCTTCGAAGGCACGCTGCACTTGGTAACCCGAATTCGTCGGCGGAGCAGATGCCAGCCAGAACGGATTCGGCGACTCGATTCCCGCTAAATTGATACGTAGATCTGCCATTTAATGACCTCCCTGTTTCATTTCCTTTTTTGGATGATTACGCCGTGACCGTTTCAGCTTTCGTCAGTGATTGATGAATGGCATACGCCACGTCTTTCCCTTGCTGGGCGGCCGAAACGACCATCGCCTCTCCCTGCCCCTTGCCGAAGATGACATCCCCGCAAGCGAAAATCTTCCTGTCAGATGTCCGGTAAGTTAGAGGATCGACCTTGACGACACCGCCATCATGCTCTAGCCCGAACTGTTCTATCAGAGAGGTATGACGGGATTGACCGATGGCTTTGATGACAGCATCGGTATCTATGATGAATTCTGAGCCTTCGACCGCTTCTGGGCGACAACGTCCATCAGGGCCTGGCTCTCCCAGCTTCATCTTGACGCATTCAATACCGGTTACCTTACCTTCTTCGTTTCCAATAACCCGTTTCGGCGCAGTCAGCCACCTGAACTCCACGCCTTCTTGCTTGGCGAATTCATATTCAAAATCATAGGCAGTCATTTCTTCGGCTGTCCTTCTGTACAGAATTTTTACATTTTGGGCCCCAAGGCGCACGGAACATGTTGCCGCATCAATTGCCGTATTGCCGGCTCCGATGACGACTGCTTTCTTACCAAAAAATGCATCGGTAATCGTTTCGGTCTTGGTATGCTTGACGAATTCAATTGCATCATGCACTCCTTGCAGGCCTTCTCCTTCTATGCCGAGAGAAGGCACGTCTGCCATTCCGGCTGCCAAAACTACGAAATCAAAATTTTCTGTAATTTCAGAAACGGTTATTTCCTTCCCTACCCTGGTATTCGTCTTAATTTCTACATCCAGTTGTTCTACTTGATCCACTTCCCAGTAGGAGATGGCCTGTGGAAGCCTAAATGAAACAATCCCGTATGTGTTCAGTCCACCTGCCTTCTCTTCCGCTTCAAAAATTGTCACCTTATATCCGAATAGGGCCAGTTCCCTAGCAGCAGAAAGACCTGCAGGCCCTCCTCCGACAATTGCCACTGAAATTCCGTTATCCGCTCCTTTTTGGAACAGCACTTGTTCATTGCGGATTGCCCAGTCAGTCGAATAACGCTGCAAATCGCCAATCATGATCGGCTTCGTGGAATCGTTCAGCACACAAGCCCCTTCACAGAGCTCTTCAGTCGGGCATACACGGGAGCAACTTGCTCCGACCGGATTGGCTGACATGATCGTTCTAGCCGACCCTTTCAGATTCCCTGTTGATATTTTCTTAATGAAAGACGGGATATCGATTCCTGTCGGGCAAGCTTTGATGCAAGGAGCATCATAACAGTAGAGGCAGCGATTTGATTCCTCGAATGCTTCCTGTTTCGTTAATCCCGGAGCCGCTTCTTCAAAATTAGCCTTTAACCGTTCTGCTTCCGTTTCAAAAACTTTTCTCATTTGGTACCCCCCTTTTTGAATGGCACGTATCATTGACGGTGCCCGGTAACATTACATATAGACTAATGTCTACGGAATCCATTTTGTTTCAATCTTCGAAGAAGAGAATTGAAAGAGTGTCAGTGTGAAATGCGGAGTTAAGAAGAAAATGTGTAAGGTTAAATAACATACAATTTATGGATGTTATTTACGCGCAAGACGCATATGTAAACTTATAATCTATTTTAAAGCCCATAAACGGCTGTATCACTAGACAAAACGTAAAAAAATGAGGCACATTGTCAGACACACAGTTAAAAAAGATGCCTGCCATAACTAATTCCACAAATGAGGTGTGATTCCTTCATTTGTGGAATTTGTAGAATTAACATGATTTTTGTCATAAAACCTAACATAAATAGATTGAGCTTACGAAGTCTAATACAAAAGCACTAGACATTTATACAAAGTGCTTTTGTTCTTTATCTATCATGGGTGTCAGCCTCTTCCGTTTTTCTTTTGCCTTGTTAAAATCAAGGCTGCCTTTTTAAGTCCCCTCCTTCTTTGCTTTTTCTATGATTTCGATTGTTTTTACGACAACCTCTTCTTTACTAGGAATCTGCTGAATAAGAAGCTTGCCGATTGGTTTATAAGCGCTTTAGCAAAAGTTTGTAGCAAATCAAATCAAAAAAACCACCCGTAAGACTTCGACCAGTCCGGATGGTTCTTGAAAGAAAAAGTAATATTTGATTTTGAGTAACCTCCCACCCGGTATTCAGTTACCGGTTTAATCATAAATTGAAAGGGAGCTGCATTAATCATCACGGTTTCATCGTTTGTCCCTAAGATTAGCCAGCAGGCTAAGGCATGCCTTATTCACAGCTGTCCTTTGTGCCATTTGAGATACACGTAAAACCCGAACGACCAAAGAACTCATCCCTCTAAATAAGCGATTACGTGAGTTTTACGACAAAAAGTGAGAAGAAGGAAAGCCTTATCGAGTATCCATTATTGCCTGTGCGCATAAGCTTTTACATTGGATTTACGCTCTTTTGAAAAGGCTGTTTTCGACTTTGTTGCCTATGAAAAAGTAGGCTCCAGGTTGCTCGCTTTCCGCGGGGCGGGCGGTGAGCCTCCTCAGCGCCAAGCGCTTGCGGGGTCTCACCCGGTCCGCTAATCCCGCAGGAGTCTCGCACCTTCCACTCCCAATCAACTGGTTTTCATTACCGAACTTATATAAAAACAACAATCTTTTAGAAAACAGCCTTTGAAAACTAAAACAACCTTCCAAGATGTTGCTTCTAATAAATTCTCACATGTCTTCAATAAACCACCATACTTGTTGAAGGAAGTTTATTTGTCATGTCTTATTTTTAGTATAGATCTTAAAGTTATATGATTAAGTGAAATGTTTGACAAACTTTTAGCTGGTTAGTTCAATAACACTCATTTTAAAGACGTTTTAAATACATAACTTACTTTGTCATAATTCATCCTTTCTTCATAAAAACGATGTGCATCTTTACGCTGTAATCCTGATGATAAAGCTACATCTTCATAATCGTTTTCCTTGGCCCATTTATGAACATATGTAAGTAGCTTTTCACCATAGCCTTTTGAACGTTTATTAGTATCCGTTACTAAATCACAAACCCAAACAAATCTTCCATAATAAAGTGTTATCATCGGTTTAAAACCAATGACTGCAACTATTTCATCAGCATCAAATAAAGCACACATTTTGTATCTATCTTTTTCTTGTGCATCCATCACTAAATCAAGATATGTATTTTTATCAAGGTGAGTCCGTAACTGCTTCATTACTGGGAATGCCTCAAGTATTTCATTTTTTGATTGAAGTTCTTTAATTGTTAAAGTATCCATCACACATCCCCTTTGCAGAATATTTTGTAAATTAATTTTACCATATCAACTTCTTCCGCTAACCTCCCTCAATAAACAAAGCGAAATCTCTCGATTTCTCCTGTTTTCATAGATTTTCATTATCGCTTGATATCATTTGCTATCATCTTAATGATTGAAACTATCTCACAAGGGGAATTTGGGGGAGTTCTGGGCATTTAAAGAAAAAAGACTCAAAACCCACTAGCCAATCCTACACAAAAATCACGAAAATTTGTTTTATGATCACACTAATAGATGTCCACATATCTCACGGAAGTCAAACCTCCCATGTCTCACAGAGTTGCATCTTTTTTAAAGGGTTTAAGGTCGCTGCGTATAATAAGCGTGAAGTGCCTTGAATAAACTCATTAGAGCAGCTAATCAAAATCCATTTCAGCAGACCCTGTACCATAGTCATCTGATTAGTTAGAGATGCTTATTACCATTCTTCTTAAAATACAAAAAACATCTATCCAAACTTGTGAAGAAGAAATAGATGCCTTAGCAAAAAGTATTTGGAGAAATCTCGAAATAAGAGGTTACGAGAGTTTTATGACAAGAAGCGAGAAGAAGGAAAACCTTATCGAGTATCCATCATTGCCTGTGCGAACAAGCTTTTACATTAGATTTACGCTCTTTTGAAAACTAAAACAACCTTCCAAGATGTTGCTTAAAATAGATTTTTCTCATATCTTCAAGGAACTCCCATATCACTAAAGGAAGTTTATTTGTCATGCCCTATTTTTAAAGTATAACTGCCTGAATTATATGATTGAGTGAAATGTTTGATAAACTATTAGCTGGTTAGTTTAAGTCCATACTTTCACAAAAAATCCAACTTATTTTCTTTTTGGTAATTTAAATTTAGGAACAGAAATAACCGTCACTATTAATCCTAAATATAAAAAATACTTTAAAACCTTATTAGTTGAATATCCCAACAAATAAGGCATACCTGCTAAGGACATTAACAATCCTATTACAAAAAATACATTTGCTACCTTTTTAATCATACATCACCACTCAATCCACAATTAAAATTCCAATTCATTTTAGATGATTTTACCACAAAAAAGAAATTATTGTCGTAGTTTCTTCTTGTTATTAATCTGCACCGTTTGTTCAATTAGTATAAACCCTGTCGTTAAATGATGATTTATTTTACAAATTTTGAAACTTCCTTTTTGAATTCTCATATTTCAAACAAAAGAAGTGATCCAATGACACGATGCGCCAATTGCAATACAAAGTGGAAATTAAAAATGTTCGGGCTCTTATTAATAGACCTCTTGATGGAAAAGCTTGTGTATATTGCAATAGGATACAATATATAAAACTAGAAACTTTTCGTCACATCTTTTAGTATGCCATTTATTTGGATATTCCCATTCTTTGTTGAGTTAAGTAATGAAAATGAATCCTTGTGTCAATACCGTTTTATTTTTCCCCACTATCACCGGAATAAAATTCCCCAATGGTGCCGTTACTTCGATAATAATACTGGATAAATTCCAGCCTTATTCTTTTCCTTCAACCGATACGAATCTCCTTGATGTTAAAGGTTGCCTGATGATAAAGGAGTAGATCTAAGATAGCCGTCGCTAAGACATCATCTTCAAAACCTTGCCCCACTCCATATGGGATTTATTAGAAGTTAAGATCATGCCTCTATCCATGTTTATATCGCTTGGATACCACTTAAAAAGACATTTGCCGTCATCTCGTCGAAAGGAAAATACTCTACCTCATCTATCACCAGCACATCTGAGCGACTCCATCCACTACCCGTTGGAAAAATCAGCTTTCTGGTTCAGCTATTTTTTTGGGATTTTTTCATAACTTTCAATAGGAAGCCACCCTTGAATCTGCGAGGTTCGTAGGAAATGATGAAGGCACGCGGCTCATATTCTTCAACGTAAGAGATCGCTTCATCCTCCCGGTCCCTGCGGGTGAGGATTTCGAGCTTATAGCGGAGACCGTCGCGTCCTTCCCCCTCAAACACAGTGACCCCGAATCCCTGCTCGCGCAAGCATGTGATCAGTTCCATATTCTTTCGGGTAATGTTCACCTGCAGCGTCGTGTAGCCGATGGCAAGCTTCGCCTCTACATAACCTCCGACAAAGATACCAAGGCCAAAACCGACCGCATAAACGACCATCGCCAACCCGCTCTGATCGCCGGAGAACACAAGCGATAAACCGAATACATAAATCAGAGACTCAATCATCCCGAACAGGCCCGATAAGGCAGTCTGCCCCTTTACCATGAAAACTGTGCGGAGCGACAGCAAAGGAACATAGACCAGTTGCAAACCCAAAATCATGATAATTTCTTTCATAATACATGCCTCTTTCTCTATGGTTGTATCATAGACGGCTTAACTGTTTCGGGAGGCAACAGACCATTCTTATGTCAATTTAGCCTTGTCTTAGCGGACACCGATTTATCTCAGCAGATGATTCCGTTCGGCAAATTGAATAGCTCGCTTTCTTGTCGTCACATTGTTCTCTTTGAAAGCCTCCAGTAATGATATGTAGAAGCTTCCATCAAATCTTTTCTGTGCCTTCAATGTTATTTCGATGGCCACAATCGCTATATGATCGGCTGCCGCCGTCATTTCTTTCCCGAAAAAAATAAATCCCTTATGCGCATCATTAAATGCAAACCCTTTGCTCTCTAAATGGACGATATATTGTTCTACAGTCATAATCCACCGGCAACCCTTCCTGACAACGTTCATACTTCTCTATAATCATATTACCTTATTCATCTGCATTATTCCACTTGATTCGACATCGGCTGCCTCGTTAGGATGTCTTGTTTCGACAGAACGGAGGATGAAGGTTCGGTCAAGAGAATCAGCGGGTCAGTATCCTGATGATCCGCTGATTCATCAATAACCCAACAAAAAATAACAGCCAGCACAAAGCCAAGATCATAACCATCCGATAATTGCCCTCCAGAAGGAAATGACCGATGAAATTGCTGAATGCGATGCCCGGCAGACTCCCGCAAAGGACAGCAAGCGCAAACTGTTTCATACTGACATGCAGCCTGGCAGCCATATAAGGGATGAATCCATTAGGCAGGCCCGGAATTGCATAAGCCAACATAATCATCCGCACCGGTTTATCCGACTCCCTGATCCATTGCCAACGCCTGCTTTCACCTTTGGCACCGGGTAAAATGCGGCTGACCAAAACACCCAATTTTTCGGCAAACAGAAACACCGCCATATTCGCTGCCACAAATCCCGCTGTGCAAATGAATGTCCCGATCACTCCCCCAAAAACCAAACCTGATGCCACATTGATCGGCATCCCGGGGATGACGATTGAAAACGTCTGCAGAAATTGCATGACAATCGTCAAAAGGGCGGCATATCCACCGGTTTCCCCCTTTAGCGCCTCTTCAATGGCATCTCTGTCCTGCGAAGCAATCAACGGAAACAGATCAGGCATCAGAGCCGATATCAGCAGATAAAACAGCAAAAACAGGACGGACAATAACACAAGGCCAATCAGCAACCTCTCTATTTTTGTCTTCCACCTATCCATACAATCACTTCCCCGCACCACTCCATATTTTAACGGGCATCTTCATGCCCTTTTCCGATTATCACACTACTATTATATCGCAATCATTATACAAAAATAATAACTAGTCGTATAAATAGGATAATTTACAAACTGTGACGGACAATCATTCACTATTCCCTGTCATCGAATAACCTAGCCGGATAAGTTTGACCTTATGGAGGATGCGAGAGAAGCTTACGAATCAATTTTTGTCGTTTTACAGGTAAACAATTAAGCTATTTGTTCAAGCTAATCCCGAAGCAGCCTATAGCTTATCCAAACTGGGCGTGCAACTGATCGTCGAGGACCGATCTTGGGCTTAGGGAGAAAAAGGCGCGTTCCAACTAGTAATACTATAAAATTTTGCTTCACTTAATTGTTCCTGAAGAATTTTGTATTTGAACATTGTGAATTTTTACATTGCTATTAGAATAATCTTTGTTATTACATGTTAGAGTAACTTCCACTTTATATGCAGGAGCATTTATAAAACGAATAGTTTGTGCTCCTAATCTAATTATCAGTAAATCTTTACTTTCTTCATAGTCATCGAATAAAGCAAATAGGACCTTTTTATCTTCTTCCGTTAATTCTCCGTAGATTACTACTTCTGAAATGCCTTCAATGTCATGATCTCTGCTATTTGGCACCATATATTGTTCCATATAGCTCTTGGCTTTCTCATCATTTAATTGCTGAAGAAAAAATTGAAAAGGGACTCCTTTCAATTCGGGTAAATATGAGTTCCTCCAAGGCATTGTCTTAGTTAGAAGATTGAAGAGCCAACGGAATCTCAACGGCTCTGGCGATGAGGCATGCACATTGTGACTAAGAAGCTTTTGGTAAGTCAAATCAATGTCCTCAACCTCTAATGCAAAACCAATTAACCCCCTATGCCCGTTAAGATATTTTGTTGTCCAATCTTTAATCCACCCCCCGCCATCTTTTGTTTTAATTTGTACCAACTCAAAATATTCTTTTCCAATCCAAATATTCGCTACCTTAAACCCCTTTGTTCCTTTCCCCCACTTAGGGTTATAAGGTAGCCCTATTGACTGAATAGCATGTATTTGTTCTTGATCTTCTTGTATGGATTTATCAACATTTACAACTAAATGGTCAATCTTCAAATGATCACCTCTCCTTAGTTCAATAGGTGTCGGCACCACGTAAAAAATGTCCTTCACAGGAAGAATACTACATTACAAATTAATTTATCACAGAATAAAAGAAACTCTTACTCGTTATAAAGAAGTAGCGGAGGCCTATACGGCTGTGGATGTTGGTGCGCCAATTTAAGAGTGAGGCAACTAGGTTTCTTCCCTTCTCGAAAACCAGTAAAGTCCTGTCATCGCTAACAGAATTAAAACTGATTAAAGAGAATACAGAATGGATATTGGCCATGACTGGGACAAAAGAAAGATTGACAGCCGGCAGGCAAAGTAAACAAATTAGCAGATGGGTTAAACCTGGTTTGAAATTGATTCATGCGACACGATGATTAAATTTTACCTCTTGCTTTTTTAAAGGTGAAAGGTTTTAATTTTCATGATTAGATCAAAAGGAGTTAAGTAGTATGAGGATTTATTTGGCATCCCCTTTTTTCAATGAGAAGGAAATTAGCTATGTGGAGCAAGTGGAGCAAATTCTACGAGATAAAGGACTGAATGTTTGGTCGCCACGTGAACATCAATTAGACAGACACGAAGCTGGTACTCTCCCATGGTCATTAGATATCTTCCATAACGACGTGAAATTTGTTCGAGCTGCAGATGTGATGGTAACAGTTTACCATGGAAACTACAGTGATAGTGGAACAGCTTTTGAATGTGGGATGGCGTACGCTTGTAACATTCCGAACATTGTGGTGCATGTAGGAGAAGACTCTAATCTTATGGTTCACGAAGGCGCCCATGCCAACCTGACATTAGAGGAATTGAAAGAGTATGATTTTGAGAAACTTGAATCTACTCGCTATATGGGAAAAATGTTCTAAGAAGAATATGATTCAATCCATCTGATAATAAGAGCAGGATAATCCCTGCTCTTTTTTTGTTTTGGAAAAACACATACATTTTTCTGCCAGGTTGTTGCATTTTAAGAGGAGGAGGCAAGAAAAGCAGGAACAATCCGTGTAAGAGGAGAAGATGGCAAATAATCGGCTCACCTTTTTGTTACAGATACCGCTGCGAAGTAGCTCGGCTTGTTATTCAGCTAAGTCCTCCGTTCGTTGAATAAGTAATTACCTTTGTGTTAATTCACTTTAAGAATGTATAACTGCTTCGTTGAAGAAATCAAATCTATTCTATGTTTTCCTTTTGTGTAAATAACGGAAGCCCCTTCTCTTTCCCCCTTCTTCCATCCATTCGCTTTAAGGACTAATTCGTATCCAAATGGTATGCCATTTTCCTCCGATGCTTTTGACCATTCATAACTTTTCCCTAGTTCACTTTCCTCAATCAGCTCTGCATTTCTAGGAACTGGAAAACCAAATAAATCTTTTGATGGTTCGTATAAAAAATATGTTATGAAATAATAAATGACTCCACATATCAAAAGCGTAGCTAAAGTAAGTGTCCACCCAACCAGTTTCTTCATTTTACTTACCCTTCCTTCATAAGTTGTTATTTAAGCGATACTCCCTACAACTATTTGTTTTCTATAATATTCTATTAAAAATGTTGAATCTCCTCTTCAACTACTACCTCCGTTTGTTAAAGAAGCTATCTTCATCCAATTGTACGGCAAACTAGACGGAGCCCCGAGGGGTTATAACGATCGTGTAGCATGCATCATACGATAAAAGTTTACAGCTTAATAAAAACAGCCAAAACCATCCATGGTATACTTATGGAAAATAAAACCACGGGGTATCTATATTGAATGCAAATATCCAGTCAAATATATGTATCACCATCGGGTTTCTACTCCTATTATTTTCACCGAACAAAGTTTGGGCGATCTTCCCTTTCACGATTGCTATTTTTATTCTTTCTTTGCAATTCGTCACAACAATCCACAGTACATACATGAAGAGAATCGTGACCTTATTCCAAGGGACTATGCTTGTTTGCCTATGTTACTTTGTGATTGATCATCTTTTTATGTAAAAATGAACCGACTGTTTTATATACAATTTGCACTGCAACTCACCCAAAAGAAGCGAACGTATAAATCGCTAATGCTTTCGCGTGATGCCTACAGGAGGATATATGATAAAGCAAATACTCGCTTTCGAGCGCATAGAAGACTATGAAAACCATAAAGAAGATATTAAACAGCTCAATATAAAATGGGACCGTTATGAATCAATGCTGAAGGACCGGTTTGAGTTGCAGGAGCTGCCGAAGGCGATTGTTTGGACATCGACAGAAAACGCGACCACCGTTTTCTCCACTGTCCCGGTCCCCGCTTATACGAATAAAGATATCATCTATATGACACCAAGCGTTAAGGAATGGCGGACGTTCTTCCTATCTCAACTCGAAGGCCATAACATTTCCCTATTAAAGGAATATTTCAGTTCCATAACGATTGACCATGTTTTTTGTGTCTTGGCGCATGAACTGACCCATCATATTGAGTGGTTTGTGGATGATTTCGACTCAGAACGGAACGACAGCATATGGTTCGAGGAAGGGATGTGCGAATATCTCGCACATAGACTGACATTAACCACCGAACAATTTACCGAGTATACAGCAATCAATGAAAAAATGATTCTACTGTTTAAACCTGTATATGGGAAGTTCGGTAATGAAAACCAGTTGATTGGGAGCGGAAGGTGCGAGACTCTTGCGGGATTAGCGGACCGGGTGAGACCCCGCAAGCGCTTGCCCTGAGGAGGCTCACCGCCCGCCCCGCGGAAAGCGAGCAACCTGGAGCCTACTTTTTCATAGGCAACAAAGTTTGCGAAAACAGCCTAAAAAAAAGATAAAGTAGTTTCCAGCGCAATTCCATTGCCCCATTTCGGTTTGTTGCTTCAATAACTCATGAAATATTTTCAACGTTGTTCATCGATTTCGACATTTTCGAATAAAATCCTCTTTATAGGGTGAAAACAGGTATAACTACCTAAACTCCGATTAAACATGCTGGACATCTTCTGCATAACAAAAAAACCTCACACAAATATTGTGAGGTTTTGCGGTGGACTTCCTTAATCCAGTTGATTCCCAAGGTTATCAAGCAGTGCACGCACTTCATCTGTAGATTTCGTGTTCATCAATTGATTTCGCAGTTCACTTGCCCCGCGGAATCCTTTGACATAGATTTTGAAAAAGCGATGAAGTCCCGTCATGGAACGCGGCAAATCTTCATAGTAGGAATCGTGAAGATCCAGATGTAAACTTAGAAGGTCAAGGTATTCGCTGCTACTATGCTCTTTCGGCTCTTTTTCAAAGGCAAACGGGTTTTTAAAGATGCCGCGCCCAATCATAACCCCATCCACACCATATTGTTCAACGAGCTTCAGCCCCGTTTTACGATCAGGAATGTCCCCATTGATCGTCAACAGCGTATTGGGTGCCACTCGGTCACGTAATTTCTTAATTTCTGGAATCAGCTCCCAGTGTGCATCGACGTCACTCATTTCTTTCCTTGTGCGCAAATGGATAGACAGGTTGGCAATATCCTGTTTGAGAATATGGGTTAGCCATGCCTCCCATTCGTCTACATCCGTATAACCGAGTCTTGTTTTCACACTTACAGGCAGCCCTCCCGCTTTTGCTGCTTGTATAATGTCTGCCGCAACTTCTGGGCGAAGGATCAGCCCGCTCCCCTTCCCTCTAGTGGCGACATTGGGTACAGGACAGCCCATATTGATATCTACACCTTTAAAGCCTTGCTCTGCCATACCGATGCTCATCTGGCGGAATTGTTCAGGCTTATCTCCCCAAATATGTGCCACTATCGGCTGTTCATCTTCTGTAAACAGCAAACGGCCGCGCACACTATTCACTCCCTCTGGATGGCAATAGCTCTCCGTGTTCGCAAACTCTGTAAAAAACACATCCGGTCTGCCTGCTTCATTTACGACATGACGAAAAACAACATCCGTCACATCCTCCATCGGTGCCAGAACAAAAAATGGCCGCGGTAAATCAAGCCAAAAATTATCACTCATTTATATTTCAATCCTCTCATTATGGATATATATAATATATCGCTGGAGCCAAACATTCCAATTCTTATACACTTATATCATGCTTCATCACTTATAATCAAACGCATGTACATGTGTGAATCAGAAATGTATATTTTACCGAATAACAGCTATATGGTCTAGTTGTTTCTTTTCTGATGGGTTAACGATAACTATATAAATTCAAATTGGGGCTGTCCCATAAGCCCCCTAAAAAAAGAAACAGGTGGAAAAAACAAAACGTTTTTTCCACCTGTTTTTCGTTCATTCACTCGTCTTCCTGAAAGTAGCCCAGCTACTTTCAGGAGATTGTGGGCCATCGCCACAATCCCGAATTCCGTTTGGACCTTCGGGAGCCTCTGGAGCGAAAACGCCGGAACGACCGATTGCCCTTGATGGTGCCTAAACACTCTCCACCTTGCCCTTCCGCTGATGACCTCCCCTGCCCCATTTTCCGAACCATGTTACGAGTTGATCTAGTGCTGGGTCTTCTATCCCCTATCGCCCAACCCAAAACAATAGTTGCGCTATCAACTATTTATTATTATATTAATATAATAATAGTGATCGAATAAAAAACATCCGCCTAAAGTTGCGCTATCAACTGTTTTTATTATTCTAATGAAAGGTGGGCAGTCAATATGAATAACAACCACGCCGGGGAAATCGGACGTTATATAGCAAAAATCTATTGCAAAGGTTCAGCGATTATTTCTAAAGAACTTCAGAAATTCGGAATCGGCTCGGGACAATATGCATTTCTTTTACATCTTTACCGCAAGGACGGCATTAGTCAAGAAGAGCTATCGAAGCAGCTTTTAGTGGACAAAGCGACTGTCGCCAGAGCGATGAAAAAATTAGAAGAGGCGAACTTAGTTTATCGGATTCGCGATCAAAAAGATAAACGCTGTTACAAAGTTTTCATTACAGAAAAAGCAATGGACATGAAGGAAGAAGTATTTAATAAAGTTCACGCTTGGGATGAAACCATCAAACAGAGCTTAACAAAAGAGGAAGAAGCACAGATGATTTACTTATTGAAAAAAGTTACAAATAACTTAATGAGAGGAGAAAGCAATTGAATAACCAAAACGTATTAGGCACAGAATCAATCTCAAAACTATTATTGAAGTATTCCGTTCCTGCCATAATCGGTATGATCGTGAATGCTCTATACAATATCGTCGATCGCATCTTTATCGGGCATATTCCTGATGTCGGGCCGATGGCCATTACAGGTGTCGGGGTGACAATGCCGATTATGACCGTTATACTGGCATTTGGTATGTTAGTGGGAATCGGTTCTGCAGCAAGTATGTCCATTAAATTGGGTCAAGGTAATAAAAAAGAAGCAGAGCGGATAATCGGTAATGCTACAAAGTTATTAATACTGATAGGAATCGGATTAACAGTCCTAGGGCTATTGTTTTTAAATCCATTGCTGCGTTCATTCGGGGCAACCGACCAAACCATAGTCTTTGCTAAAGACTATATCGAAATTATCATTATCGGAATTATTTTCAACCTGTTCGCCTTTGCCTTCACACACATGACTCGTGCTGATGGAAATCCTAAGTTAGCAGCAATCGTTATGGTAGTGGGCTGTGCAATCAATATAATCCTGGATCCGATTTTTATTTTCGTATTTGATTTGGGTATCCAAGGTGCAGCCATAGCTACCGTTATTTCTCAAATGATTACAGCATCATGGTTATTCTATTATTTCACAAAAGGCTCATCAGTATTAAAAATTTCATTAGAAAACATGAAGTTAAACAAACCTATTGTAAAAGCCATCTTTGCAATCGGTATGGCGCCGTTCGCGATGCAGCTTGCATCCAGCTTAGTACAAGTATTTGCAAATAATACGTTAATGACCTATGGCGGAGACATGGCCATTGGAGCAATGACTATTATTAACTCGATCTCACTGTTTTTCTTAATGCCGATTTTCGGTATTAACCAAGGTTCTCAGCCAATTATCGGGTTCAACTACGGTGCAAAGCAGTACCATCGAAGCCGAAAAGCACTGATTTATTCAATCGCTGCCGCAACGGTCATCTTAGTCATTGGTTCAACACTGATTCAATTATACCCGGCATCCCTTGTCGGCATATTCAATAATGATCCTACTCTTACTCAAATGGCAGTGGAAGGAATGAAAATATTCTTATTCGCCCTTCCCATTTTAGGTATTTCAGTAGTCGGGCCAAACTACTTCCAATCAATCGGAAAAGCAAGAATATCATTATTCCTAAGCTTATTGCGTCAAGTCCTTCTCTTTATTCCTTTACTATTCATACTGCCTCGCTTTATGGGATTAAAGGGAATTTGGGTTGTTATGCCGATCAGTGATTCAATTACAGCCATCATCACCCTATACTTCCTGCGCCGCGAAAGACCAATAGCGCAAGCGCCCCGTTTAGCACCGTATGGACTGGAGGCCTCTGACTGAGATAAAGGAAACACGAAGCGCGCAGTGATTCGATGTTGACTTATCGTAGGGAGGTTGCCGAAGTTCACTAGGGGCTGGGCGCTGGAGCTGAACGATGAACAATAGCACAAGCGCCACGTTTAGCACCGTATGGACTAGAGGCCTCTGACTGAGATAAAGGAAACACGAAGCGCGCAGTGATTCGATGTTGACTTATCGGAGGGAGGTTGCCGAAGTTCACTAGGGGCTGGGCGCTGGACGATGAACAATAGCGCAAGCGCCCCGTTTAGGTTAGCAGTAATAAATAATACACCCTACCTCCTTCTTAACATGGAGATAGGGTGTATTATTTTTAGTATTCTTTCCTGAAATTAACAAGATTCCTAACTCTATAGTAGCAATTTATAAACTTCTACTAGTTCATTCCATTATTGTGTTTCTATTGCATGTTACAACCCTGGAAACTTTTCTGGCGTATGGCCATTAAAGTTAGATGCAGGTACGATTGTGCCATCTTTCACTAACTCGTATGCTTCATTCATTTTAGTAAGTGTATCCTCCGATAATTGATGACGGCCTTCTTCTTTTATAAACCCAGTAGAATCTGTATCTGCATGAAGAACTACATTTCCACCTTTAAAGCTTCCGTCAACAATGGCATTCAACGCCTTTTCAACATTCATGCCCATAAATTTAGCCGCAGATGTTAACACGATGTTTTCAGAACCATTTACACCGTCATCAAATTGGTCAACATCACAGCCAATTACTTTTACGTCGCCTTTCGCTTCCTTAACCGCTGTAAATACGCCATTGCCGGTACCGCCTGCTGCAACAAAGATTCGGTCTACTCCTTTTTTGATCAACGCATTTCCGATCACTTTTCCAGTTGCTTCATCCGCAAATGATCCTGCGTAGTTCCCGCCAACATCTTTACCTGTTACATCAGTCCCTGCATAACCGGATAATTCAACAACTTCAACATTTTTTCCGAAAACCTTATTAGCATAATTTACCCCTGACTCAAAGCCAAATTGATAATTTACATTTGATGGATAAGCGATACCATTTACAACCGCTACTTTATTTGATTTTGTTTCAAGTGCAGCTGCTAATCCTGCAAAAAAGCCACTTTCTTGTTCAGCGAAATTCATGGAATAGATATTATCAAATTCTGTTTGGTCACCTACAGGCGCAGGCTCAGAATCAATTAAAATAAATGATTTATCTGGGTTTTCTAAAGCAATACTAGAAATTCCGGCAAATTGGAACCCTGGCGTTACAATAACATCATAATCTGCCACGATATCAGCAACTGCTTGGACACCAGCAGCAGGATCGCCCGTTTCTTCTTTAATAGCCTTTACTGTTGCTGTTGGGTTATTTTCGATAAAGTTCAAAATGCCGTTATAGTTATTTTCATTAAAGTTACCATCATCTACACCAGTAAGGCTCGTTACAATGGCAATTTTCAATCCTTCTTCATCTGATCCGGACTTTGCATTGTTTTCACTATTTCCGCACGCTGCCATAGCAGCAGTCATTAAGGCAATGAATAATACCATTACTATTTTTTTAGTACTTTGTTTCATTGAAACTATTCTCCTCTGTTTAATCATGATGAATTGTTGTCTTTGTAAAAATTAAAAAAAGCATCTATTTGCACCCGTGCTTGACTTATATACACAAACTCATAAGCAAGCTATATATGATAGCTCGGTAGAAACTTTCAGGTCATATTCCTTGTATTATATTAAAATAATATTTAATTTTTACTCACCAATAGTAACACCAGCAATTCTAATCGTCAACAAAATCCGTATATTTTTTAATGGTTAGCATTTAATATTCGTTAATTAGTTAAAAAACAAATAAAAGTATAGGTATATTTGTACAATCGCCAGAAAAAACGATATTTAGGGTGACTTTGTATTTCACCTACATCGAACGTATCGTTATCTGGGGAAGATAGTTTCATTGAAGCTGAAAAAGGAAGCTGCAAGAAAGAGGATCAGCAGTATGAAAGAAAAGCCTAACATCCCGCTGGCCGAGAAACCACCTTTACACCAGAACAACCTTTTCTGTTTCAAAGCTTCATAGAATTATAAGAAGAGACGTAACATGGCATTGATCAGTTCCGGAACAAGAAACTTGAATATGTAAATCTTTATACGGATGAATTGATTACGAAAAATGAGTTAATTGAATTGAGGATATTAATTACATAAAATTGAGAATTCAAAAGCAAAGCTAATTCACTCCCAAGAAAACCTGGAGGAATGCACTGAGGATGGTTACTCCATTGGAGTGATAAATTGCGAAATTTTTTAAACCTAAAAGAACTCACTCCTCTACTAATTCACTCACTAGTCGAGAAAATTGCTTGTACGGCTGAGGGACATATCTGGATTCAATACACGTTCGTCAGTCCAATACAGGCAACATAAAAAAGGAGGAAACCGGGTATGAATTTTACTAGGAAGCAATCCATCTGCGCCCTTTTCAAGATTTGATTTATGGCTATCGATATGCTCTTTCCGGCGTACTGTTACATATTTTGTGTATGATACCACTTAGTTTTGAGCATCTTATGCTTCAATTTTTTTATTGAAACAGTACAACTCTTTTATGGATTCGCTGACGCACCTGATTATAGAGTTTGTGACCTCACCGCTGTGATTACAAATACAACAGGAGGCATACTTGTTTCTTATCGCATGTTCATTGTCAAAATATGATCTTCGCATAACGAAAAAGAGATCTCTATTACCACAAAAGCTACAATAGTGTTTGAATGAACACAAACAGTGAATGAAAAATTAAAAGGAGACAAAACATGATTGAATTAAAATCGCTCACCTTAGTAGAAAAGTTTATCAAGGATCATCCGTTTAGTTTTGTATATATATCCAGAACTAATTGTGGGGTATGCCACGCTCTGCTGCCTCAATTAAAAAAATTACTAGAAGAATTCCCCTCCATACAGTTGGGCTATATAAATGCAGATGATCTTGAAGAAATAGCAGGATACTTTTCGATTTTCACTGTACCAGCACTGCTTTTGTTTGTAGACGGTAAAGAAATGATAAGGGAAGCCCGATTTGTTCACATGCAGGTTTTGCAAGAAAAAATAAGCAAAATTTATGATATGATTGATATGGACTAGCACTGGCAAAATTGACGATTGATCAGCTAAATAATCTTTTGTGCCAATCTGCCACAAAAGAATACAAGCATGATTTTATGTAATTCTCTAAGCTATAGAAAAAGCCCCGATCCCTTGTAACAAAAGGGATTGGGGCTTCTTAATAAACGAGGATCCCGACTGAATTCGCCTCGCCCCCATCCCTATCAAGACAAGGATCAAGCGCCAAACCGGGTATACAGCCCTTTCAGTTCATGTTCCCTGACCATCGACTGTACTTTCTCCTGGTCATAGTGGAATAGCGTGTCATCAATGTTGCAGACAAGCGGGATGTCGCACTTAATGGCTGCCAGTTGTCTGGAAAGGTGCAGCATGTCGAGCGATTCTTCGATTTTTTTTCGTTGCCCTTTTGTGAGCCCTTCGAGGTTTTCGAGGATGCCGTCGATTGTGCTGTATTGCTGCAGCAGCTTAATGGCAGTCTTTTCGCCGATCCCCTTCACGCCGGGATAGTTGTCGGCAGAATCTCCCATCAACCCTTTCAAGTCAATCATCTGACTTGGCCTGATGCCTTTCCAGTCAAAGAACGTCTGCTCATCATGGACATCATAGTTTCCGTATCCTTTCTTCAGGAGGATGACAGAAATATCTTCGTCGATCAATTGCAGGAAGTCCTGGTCCCCTGTCAGGATCTGCATGGTATGTGTTTGGCTAAAGGTTCTAGCCATTGTGCCTATGCAGTCATCGGCTTCGTATCCAACGATGCCGATATTCGGGATGTCGAATGCCTCTACCGCTTCCTTCACGAGATCAAACTGGGGAATCAGTTCTTCAGGCGGTTTGGAACGGTTGCTTTTGTAGTCGGCGAACATTTCTGTGCGGAATGTTTTGCTTCCCATATCCCAGCAAACGGCGACATGCTCGGGTTCGAAATGGTCGACAGCCATCAGCATATGCTTCAGGAAGCCCTGTACCCCGTTTGTCGGAACCCCTTTTGAGTTATACATGAATTGTCCGGTCATCCCTGTCGCATAAAAAGCCCGGAACAAGAGTGCCATACCATCAACAAGCATGAAGCTTGGTTTTGTTTGTGTTTTCATCTTTTCACCTCTATAGAATGCTATCAACATTTTAGCACACTCAGCAGACAACGTAACTGGAAGAAATCGTCCCCCTGACAAATTCTCCACATAGAAAATGTTTATTTTTTACATTTTCCATTATAATGAAGTTAGGTACCCAAACGAGTATGAAACTATAAATCTGCCGATAAGGAGATCTTATGTATCAGAAAAAACTACTATATGTCATAGGGGGTATCGCAATTGGTTTAGCCATTTGGATCATCTATTCCATGAATCAACCGCCCAAGTGGAGCGGAAATTCCCAAGATGGACTGTGGCGAGCCGACTATGACAGAGAAACAGATGCACCTAAGGGAGACTGGATTGGTTATCTGTATTGGCTTGATGAAAATGATGCAATTCTGGAAGGTGCTGAGATCACCTTGAACGGAGAACCTGTTCATCAGTTGGAAAACCGCACAGAACAGTTGACTAAAAAAGAGAATAGAATTAATTATCTTCATAGCTGGGAGTCCATGTTTCAAAATAAGGATGATCACCTGCAGATCAAAATCTACTGGTCAGATAAAAAAGGGAAACACGAGGACATGATTGAACTCTCTCCTAAGAACCGGTATTTTGTCCTGCCGATTTTCTGAACGGGACAGTACTTTCCAGGAGCATGACTTAAAACAAAAGGTCCCGTATATACGGGACCTTTTCCAACTATTAACAGATCATTATTTCTCCTTTGGTTATTTCACCATTTCGGTCATCCACGTAGTCTGTTCCATACTCGCAGTTTTCTTTATTTTCCCATTTAACAATATACTCATTTCCCTTGTGACTAACAGATAGTACTTCGACTTTCCCAATGTGCTTTGTATGTTCTTTTAGCACAATCGACATTACTTCCTCTTCGGTAATTTTCGGTTCTGAAAAGTAGTTACAGCCGCTTACGACAAAAATGAGCAATAAAGTGCACGCTAACATAATTCGTTTCATATTATCTACCCCCTATTCATGTAGACAGAAACAGTAAGATGAAAGTTACATGCAAAGCAAAAAAAGCATGCAGGATAATATTTCTGCATGCTCATGATTTCTTGCGGGATATATTCCAGACAGCGAGCCCAAAGAAGAGAACCGTAACTCCGATCAAGACGAGGATATGGCTGCTTGCTTGGAGCGTATGATCTCCAAGGGTAAGTACGACGCCCAATTCTTCTTTAAACCCATCCGTGACATTTGCCGGTGCGTTGCCAAAAGATGTTTGAAGCGGTTCTGCCATGAACACTTGTCTGAATAAGACGCCGGCATGAGTGACCGGGAAGATCTTCACCACCAATTGGACTGCATCTGGAAGATTACCGATAGGGATATAGATACCGGTCAAAAAGCCAATTAACGTACCGATGACCGTACTGCCAGTGGCAAAGGCATTGGTGCTCGAAAAGAAGCTGACCAAAAAGAAAACCATTGCGCTTGATGAAAGGACAGATAAAAAGATGAGTGCGATGACTTTAAATATGTCAATAATCGGAAGTAATTCCCCGCCATTGGCGACTATATATATTTCTGCGAGAATAAACGTAATGATGCACATAATGATGCCGACGATGACAGAACTAATCACATACCCGCCGGCGATTTGATACCTCTTCAATGGGGAGGCGTAGAAATCCTTTGCATTGCCTTTCGCACGGTCCTCTACCATGGTGCCAAAAGCTCCCATCGTTGTTGTGACGGAGGTGACGGCGAGCAGTCCGCCCATGATCCAGCTATCCATGAGGAATCTCGCTTCTTTGATATCTGTCATATCTTTCGCGATTGTATCCCCAAGAAAGAGGATATAAAGGCCGATGATGATGAAGACAGCTAAGAGCGAGAAGAAGACCGCACTTTTATCCCGGAAAAATAGCTTTAAATTTCGTTGGGCTAAATTAAACATTGGCTCGTATTTCCTTTCCTGTAATGTTAATGAACACATCATCCATGGTGCCGTGCTGCACTTCAAAACGATTAATCAAAGGCTCCGTCAGCTTCAGGATGAAGAAGGCCTCTTTTGTGCTTGTGAGTTTAATGGCGATGAGCCCATTTTGTTCTGTATAGTGGATGCCATTTTCCTTAAGCAGGTTGATCAGAGCCGAGCGGTCTGCCGGATCGATTTTAAGTGTGTCAGAACTATATGTATTACGCAGTTTATAAGGTGTTCCCTTTGCGACAATCTGTCCATTGTCGATAATTACGATATAGTCGGCTGATGCGGCTTCTTCCATGTAATGGGTCGTCAAGAATACCGTCAGACCTTCTTCCTTTTGCAGGCGGGCAATGGTTTCCCAGACACTTCTCCTTGTCTGCGGATCGAGTCCCGTCGTCGGTTCATCCAGGAACAAGATCTTCGGTGTGTTCACAAGAGCCCGCGCGATGTCGGCCCTGCGCCTTTGGCCGCCGGATAATTGACCGTATGGCCGGTCGATGAAGTCCATAACATCGGCAGAGACAGCAGCCTTCTCAATCCGTGCCTTCAACTCCCACTTCGGTATCTTGTAAAACCGCGCTCTTGTCATCAGATTTTCGCGGACAGTGAGCAGCGGATCCAGAAGACTTTCTTGAAACACGACGCCAATCGATTCCCGTATGCGTTGGTCATCCTCCCCTAAACGATACCCGTTAATAATTGCCTCGCCTGAATCTGGCTTCAACAACGTGCAGATCATATCAATAGACGTGCTTTTGCCGGCACCGTTTGGTCCAAGAAACGCGAATAATGTCCCGCTCTCCACATAAAAGTCGATTTCCTTGACCGCTTCGATCTCTCCGAAGGTTTTGGTGAGACCGTGCGCCTCAATCATTTTACTCATTTCGACACCCCGATTCCTTGCTTCTGTAAAGTACAAAATTTTAAGATATATTTAATTATACATCCCCTACCCGAAGGAATATCTTTCACCTACAGAAAAGATGTTGGAATTGCTTCCAAATTTATACGCAAAAATTATGCTAATGGATCTATATGCAAAGGAACACAAAAAAAAAACATACTAAAATAGTATCGGGTTCAGATACCTGTCACAAAATCTAAATTTGTATTGTTAAATGTAGAACAAATAATAACAACAAAAGCACTGCTTTCACAGTGCTTTTTGTATGTAAAAACGTATTTATTTTTAGCGGATTACTCGCAAAATGCTTAGTGATAAAGTTGATGCTGCAAGATAGGATGTGACTTCCTTATAAATAAGAATTTTTCCTCAACATATCCGTCACAAGATGCGGATTATCTATTTTCATATTTTCAATAAGTTTCAGAGCCTGAGTTTTATCTTTTTTAAGCACATCTAATTCTCTTTGTGTAATTCCAACTAATTGCAAAAAGTCCACTTTTCCGTGTACAGTTTCAATACTCTTGGCCTCGGTATCTTTTATTATAAGTAGTGCAGTTATTGACGATTCAACTCCGGAATGTAGTGAATTTCCATTTCCAGCAATAAATTGCATAGGTTCAAAAAACCTCTCCTGTGTAAATGTATATCGGGCAAGATTCGCTAAAAGATTTAATACCCATAAACAATCATCATTAGAATGTTCTTTTAATTTAATCGTCAATTCGAAACCCCAACCACTCCATTCACTTCCAAATGATTCTTCATTCACATAAAGTTCACTGAACCCATATGTCAGTATGTGTTTATAACCATTTGGGGATTTATAGATACTATATCCATCTAGATATTGGTCTCCGCCAAAAATAGCACGTTTATGGATATCAGTTCCATAATGTGCAGGGCTTTGATTCGGATAGAGTTTATCAAACGCCTCATCAATTGCATCCCAACCTGGAGCCCAATCTTCCTGGGTTACTGCCTGTTTTTTATATTGTTTTAAGTCCATCTAAGTATAAACATCCTTTCGCAACTTTACATATCTTCATCTTTTAATTTGGCTGTTTTCGCAAACTTTGTTGCCTATGAAGAAGTAGGCTCCAGGTTGC